>JBGSJL010000235.1:0-13016 GCA_041741955.1 Pirellulaceae bacterium
TAGCCGCTCAGATCAAGCGACTGGACCTGCGCGCGAAGATGGTCATTCGCGGCTTTCTACAGGGCTTACATGCCAGCCCGTTTCACGGATTCAGCGTCGAGTTTAGCGAGCACCGCCGCTATGCGCCCGGCGACGACCCGAAAGATATCGACTGGGTAGCCTACGCGAAGACCGGCAAGTACTACGTCAAGAAATTCGAATCCGAAACCAATTTGACCGGATATTTGGCGATCGATCTGAGCGCCTCGATGGACTATACCTATCGGCAATCGCTGACCAAGCTCGACTACTGCATCTGCTTAGCCGCCGCGCTCAGCTACCTGATGATCCAACAGCAAGATCCGGTTGGGTTGGTTACCTTCGATACTAAACTGGGCGCAAACTTACCGCCCAGAAGCCGCCGCAGCCAATTGCCGCTGATTCTCAGTCAACTGACAAAATTGAAAGTCGCTGGCAAAACCGATCTCGCCGGCTCGGTGACTCAGTTGGCAGCGATGCTTAAGCACCGCAGCCTAATCATGATTTTCAGCGATCTGCTCACCGATGAAGAGCCGATGTTCCGCGCGCTGCGAAATCTGCGTCATGCTGGGCACGATGTCATTATTTTTCACGTGCTCGACGAAGCCGAAGTGACCTTTCCATTCCAGGGCATGGTGCAGCTCCGCGATCCAGAGACGGGCGTCAGTGAACCGATTCGCGCGGCGGATGCCGCAGACGACTATCGCCGCACGATCGACGCATTTCGGAAACGATTGGATAGGGAATTCAGCCAGAGTCGCATCGACTATGTACCTGTCGACACCAGCCAGCCCTACGATAAAGCGCTACTGGAATACTTGCTCAGTCGCCGCAATCGCGGTTGATGAATTGCCGTAACCACTAGGAGATCGGTGCTTCGACCACTGATGGTATATGAGTTTCCTTCACTTGTCCTTGCTGGCTGGATTGGGCACAATCGCAGTACCCATCCTGCTGCACCTGTTCGGACGAAGGCAACCTCAGATCGTTGACTTTCCGGCGCTGCGTTTTGTCAAAGAGACCAGCCAAGAGCAGAGTAGTAGTTGGCAGCTCAGGCACATGCTGTTGTTATTGCTGCGCATACTGTTGCTGGCCGCGCTCGCGCTCGCGCTGGCTCGACCGCGCGTACACAGCGCCATGCTGGGTAGTGTACTGACGCTGAGTGCACTTGCGGCATGCGGCATTCTGGCGAGCCTAATTGCGGCGGTGGCGATCGTTTCGCGTCGGCCAAAATCCATCTGGCTGACCGCTGCAGTGATCGCTTTGGCGCTGTGGATCGCGGCGGCCCTGTGGGGCATACGGGCGATTGCAAGCGGTCCCCAAGTGCCTAGTTCCGACCAAACGGCACCCGTAGCGGCCGTGTTGATCGTCGACAATGGTCCAACGATGGAGTATCGCACCGACAATGCGACTAGGCTCGACATCGCAAAAGACATGGGGCGTTGGATCCTTGACCAACTGCCTATCGACAGCCACGTGGCAATTTTGACCGATGTTCCCGTGGGAACTTTGGCACTGGATCCTTCCACCGCCAAGTCTCAACTGAAGATCATCGAGGCGCGTGGCGGTCACGTCGATCTGCTTGGGCGTATTCGCACGGGTTTGGATCTGGTTCTGGCCAGCGAGCTCGAGCGTAAAGAAATCTATGTGATGACAGACCTGATGTCTTCTTCCTGGTCCGCCGCACAGGCCGACCTGCCAAAAATGCTGGAAGAACACGCCGCCGAGGTCTTGGTGCAATTGATCGATGTTGGCAAGGAAGATACTGCCAACTATCGATTAGGAAATCCAATTGCGGATTTTGAAACGGTGCCCGTTGGTGGCGAGGTCGCCATCGAAATTGAATTATTTCAACCCAGCGGCGCCTCGCGAGAAACGCTGGCCATCGAACTGATCCAGGAGCAAATTGATCCGACGCTGCCGGTGATCTTGGATGGCAAGTTAAAGCTGGCGGCTCAAAAAGTCGTCGATCGTCAGTCAGCCGAATTCTCCGAAAGCAAAACAGCCAGGGTGACGCTGCGAGCCCGTGAATTGGCTGCCGGCACACACAATTTTACCATTCGAATGGATGCCGCAGATCCATTGGCAAACGACAACGAGCGATACGTGTCTGTACTTGCCCAAGCGCAGCGTCCGACATTGATTGTGGCCGACGATGAGGGGGTCGGATTGAACCTACAGGCCGTCGTCGATCCGCAAGCCGTTGGTGCGTCCGGCGGCGAGACCACGCAAGTGGATCGAGTCAGCTATGCGCAGCTCGCCAACGTGCAAATTGAAAAGTACGCGGTGATCTGCCTTTACGACCCGACCCCCATAAGTACTAACATGGCACAGAGCTTGGAAGAGCACATTCGTCGTGGAGCTGGACTTTTCTTGATTTTGGGTCCGGGCTTGGGTTCGCTCGAAAACGTTCAAGGCAATCCGCTGACCCAGCTTTTGCCGGGTGAAATTGCCGAGTCTGCTTCGCGTGAGGTTTCTCAGCCAACGGTGTATCCAGAACCCGTGGCTATCACACATCCCATCTTCTTCGCGTTGGGTCAGTCGCCCGATGAAGTGCTGTGGAACCTGTATCCCGTCTATCGCAATTGGACATTTTCCGCCCTGGCTGAAGACGTGCAGACTCTCATCAAACTGAGCGATGGCTCGGCACCTTTCTTAACGCTTCAGAATCGAGGGCGAGGTCAAATACTGACGTTGACAACTCCGATTCCAGAATTTGACACAGCCAAGCGTCGGATTTGGAATACGTTGTGGGTCAGCGATCCGATACCTGCCTTCGCCATTTTGCTGGGTGCTTTTCGGACATTGAGCGGGGCTAGTCAGGCAGATTTGAATTACGAAGTGGGACAGATGGTGAGTCTGTCCAACGATTCGCAAGACTGGCCTAGCCGTTATGATCTGTACACGCCCGACGTTCAACTGCGGCGCGCGACCGCTGCCGATGGTGTGCTAAGCCTGGGAGAAATGGAGCGCCCAGGAACGTACCGGTTGCGTGGCCAGCTTCAGGAACCGATCCTCCGAGCAGTTAGTTTAAACGTGCCTACCAGCGATACTGTACTGGAGCGTATGAGCGAAACAGCTTTGGAGGAACAACTTGGTAAAGGCAACTATCGCGTCGCCCGCAATCAAGATGAAGTGGAGAGTAGTGTTGGGCAAGCTAGATTTGGTCGCGAACTATACCCGCTGCTGATGGTGCTGGTGGCAGGACTTTTTTTGGGCGAGCAGGCTATGTCCAATCGCTTTTATAAGGTGAAGTTTCGCTAGCCTACATGTGCCTGCTCGGAAACGGGGCTGGCTCCGACAAGGCGAAACAATCTACGAATCTTATGAATACTTGCAGCACTATTTCGATCCTCCTCGCACAGGTCAGTGTTGAGCCTGTCTTCGGCTGGTTTGCGTTAGTGCCATTGGCTATTTTGATGGTGGCCAGTCTGTGGCTCACGCTAAGTTCTACCGGCCTCTCGTGGGGCGGGCGGTGGAGCTTGGTGCTACTGCGCTTATTGGCCATGCTGTTGTTACTCGCCGGCTGGTTGCGTCCGGCGATGATTACTAATACGCAGCGCGAGAGTGGGGGTGCAATTGCCGTGCTCATGGATCGCTCGCAGAGCATGACGCTCCCCAGCGATGCCAGCGATCAAACGCGATGGGAGGTGCAAAAAGAAGTCTGGTCGGCAATCGAATCATCGACAGAGCTCAAAATAGGCCAGACTGTCCTGGTGCCTTACTTCTACGATGGCGACGTGGTGGCAGTTGCTCGCGAAGAACTACCTAGTTTATCGACGGCGTTTGCAGCAGCGCCAGTGGGTCGCGCGACGGACCTGGGTGGCGCGCTTGCAAAAATTGGACGTTTGCAGCTCGACCCGCCGCTGCGCGGTGTGCTGATGATGGGTGATGCCGTACAGACTCAGATTCCGCCGCCCATCGATGCGACAATAGCAGCGCGACAAATGGCGCAGCTTGATCAGCCGATACTGATGATTGGTATCGGTCCGCGAAGCGAGAAGAGTCAATTGAAAGACGTCGCGCTGGAGGGCATTCCGGACCACTTCACCGCTTTCGTCAAAAAGGAATTGAAGATACCGCTGGTCGTGAATATCCAAGGCATGCAGGGGGTTCCCGTCAATGTCGAGCTGGTATTGCGGGCCAGTGGCAAGCCGGAACAGCGGGGCGCGTCGCGCGAGGTGCTGGCGTCCAAGCCGAACGAAAAGCTGGCGATCGAGTTGACGATCGTTGTGCCGGACGAAGGCGAGTACTTGCTCGAAGCCACTGCGACGGTCGCTGCGCGAGAGCAGAACAAGGCCAATAATCAGGTGACAAGTTTTTTGACAGTCCGCGAAGGCGGCGTGCGCATTCTGTACTTGGCAGGACAACCCCAGCCAGAGCAAAAATTTCTGCGGCGTTCGCTCGAAGAATCTCGCGATTTCGCAACCGAGTATCGGCTATTTCCTCAGCGAGATCAAAGAAAATGGCCGCTCGATTTGGGAGTGGACCTACAGCCGTACGACGCGCTCATCATCGACGACTTGCATGCATCGGCACTCTCTGAAAGTGCGGCTCGCGCTATCGTAGCGCGAGTTCGTCAAGGCGCGGGCATATTGTTTTTGGGTGGCTATCGAAGCTTTGATGCGGGTGGCTATGGCGCGAGCCTCATGGCTCCGATTTTTCCCATGGAGCTCAGTAAACAGCCACGGCCTTGGGGAGCCCCGATCGATCCGGGTTTTCAAATTATGGAAGATATTGCGCTGCTGCCGACGCGACCGCATCCGATTACGACTCTGGCTCCGGAGCCCGATAACACCAATATCTGGCGGCAGTTGAAACCGATGCGTGGCATCAATCGCTTCGGAGTGCTCAGTCGCTCCGGCGGCGTCCAAGTTCTACTGGAGGGACCGAAGCGCGATCCGGTTTTGGTGACGGGGGAATTCGGAAATGGACGCGTGCTGGCCTTCGCGGGCGACAGCACATGGCAATGGCAGCTTTCGGGTAACTCGAAGGTACACCAACAATTCTGGCGGCAAGCGGTGCTATGGCTCATACGTCGCGATACGCTCACCGAAGGTTTTCGATTGATACTCGAAAGGCGACGATGGATGTTGGACGAGACTCCCGACCTGACCATCGAGTGGTTTGGCGGCAGCGATAATAATCCGATGCCAAGCGACTTAAAAATAGAACTGTCGCGAGATGGTCGCTGGTTGCAGAACTTGAGCTCGACGGCTGGCTCCGCAGGCGTACGCAGATCTACAATCGCTGGGCTCGATACACCTGGGTTGTATCGAGCGGCACTTACCGCCACGAGCGCTAGCGGCGAGGAATACCGAGCTGAAACGGCCTTTATTGTGCGGGATGAATCCCGAGAACTCGCTCAGCCTGCCGCAGATTGGCAAATGATGGCGAATATTGTTTCCGCCAACCAGGCCGCTGGAGGTCAGCTGGTTCTGCCCGAGGAAGTCGGCGTGGCGCTGGATTGGCTTCGTCAGCGTCAGGATGCGACGAAAGTCAGAGTGGTCGAAAAACGTCGGCTGGGAGACGCCGCCTGGGACGCCTGGCTGGTGTTAGTGTTATTTTGCCTGCTGATGAGTATCGAATGGGGCTTGCGCAAGAGTTGGCAGCTTCCCTGACCGATTCTTGGTCTGGCAGGTCGCATACTGGCAACCCAGATACTGGGGGCTTTGGCGGGTTTCTCTGATTTCTGTTAGGATGGGTAGTCTCGCACTGCGTGATGGCTGGGCGGGCTTTGGCGGAAAACAATTGGCGGAACTACGGAAAAAGAACGCATGTCGATAGCTGTGGATTCTCAGTCCAAATACGGTGCCCAAACGCTTGGCCGGACCTCGCTCAGCGGTCGCAGTCGATTGGGCAGACTGACGGGTATAGAAATCGCCGCGTCGGGTAGTTATGTGCCCGACCTAGTCGTAGCCAATGCGGACTTGGCCGCTTTGGGATGCGATAGCGATTGGATTGTTCAACGCACAGGGATTCTTGAGAGGCGGAGAGCCGCTCCGCAGCAGGCGACCAGCGATTTGGCGCTGCGCGCGGCCCAGCAGTGTTTGGAGCGGGCGGGGGCGAGTACTGCGGACGTCGATCTAATTATTGTGGCCACGATCACACCCGATCACGCCTCGCCATCGACGGCCTGCCACTTGCAAAAACAATTGGGTTGTGTGGCCCCAGCCATGGACATCAATGCGGCCTGCGCGGGCTTCATGTATGGCCTAGTCACGGCTGGACAGTTCATCGCTAGTGGTACGGCTCAATGCGCGCTCGTGGTAGGTGCGGAAGTAATGAGTCGCACGGTCAATCCTGCCGATGTGAAAACGTATCCCTTGTTCGGCGATGGGGCTGGGGCCGTGTTGCTGCGCGCGACCGATGATCTTTCGAAGGGCCTGCTCAGCTATACGCTCGGTGCGGAGGGCTGCGGTGGAAACCTATTGTGCATACCCAGCGGAGGCAGTCGGCAACCACTGACCGCCGAAGCTCTGGACGCTGGGCAGCACTACTTAAAGATGGAAGGTCGCTCGGTTTTCAAATGGGCTGTGCGCGTGGTGGCAGACAGTACCTACGACTGCTTGGCGCACGCCGGTCTGAAAATGGACGACATCGATCTCATGATTCTGCATCAAGCCAACATTCGCATCATCGACTCTGCAGTGGCTGATTTTTCGATAGATCGAGAAAAGGTTTTTGTGAATCTCGACCGCTATGGCAATACCAGTGCCGCCAGTATTCCGATCGCGCTCGACGAGGCGCTGGCCAGTGGCAAACTAAAGCCAGGTCAGCGGGCGGTCCTATGCGGCTTCGGATCTGGGCTCGCTTGGGGAACCGCAGTGATACAGCTTTAAGAAAGATATTCCATTGAGCATTAAAACAGTTTTGCGGATCCTGTCGCTGGCTAGTCTGATCGTGGCAAGTTCGACGCTACCGACGGCCAGCGCTGCGGAGCGACCGAATCTGGTATTTATGATCGCCGACGACTGCACTTATCTCGACATGGAAGTCTACGGCGGGCAAGCCACGACGCCGCATTTGAATCGATTCGCTTCGGAAGGAATGAAGTTTACGCGCTGTTTTCAAACCGCTCCGATGTGCTCTCCAACGCGGCACAATATTTACACGGGCATCTATCCAGTCAAATCTGGGGCATGGCCCAATCATACTTTTGTCTATCCGGGCACATAACCTGATCGACGAGCCGCAGTTGGCTGAGACCAAGGTCGAGCTGTCTAAGCAGCTCGATCTATGGATGAAGTCGCAGGGGGACTTGGGAATCGAAACCGAGGCCATGGCGCTCACGCGCAAGGCCAAGGGCCGCGGCGAGTGAGAAAAAGAAGATTGAGCACATTTACCGTAGCCGGAGTCGCCAGACTTCGGTTCGTTCGGTCTGAAGCCTTAAGTGGGATTGGCTTCCAGCCTGTCATCCGAGAATCGACGGGCTGGAAGCCTATCCCACTTTCAGAATCAGACAGTAATTTTCCGCACGATCCTTAGTTGTCTTGCGAGGCGGCAGTTCCAACCTGCATGTGTTGCAACTGCTTGAGAAAATCGTTGTCGGTCGTCAATATGAGCTCGGTCTGCGGGTCGATCGATTTTTCATAGGCTTCGAGCGTACGTACGAAGGTGTAAAACTCGCCCACTTCGCTGATGGCTTCGGCATAGCGGCGAATGACTTCCGCATCGGCGGCCCCGCGCAGCTCGCTGGCCGTGCGCTGACCTTCACCTTGGATGCGCTCGATTTCGGCGTTTGTTTTGTTAAGAATCTCTTGCTTCTGCTGTTCGCCAATTTTCACATTGTGGGTGCTAAAAGAATTGCGTTCGGCAATCCAGCGTTGAAAAGTCGTGCGGCGCACCGTTTCCACAAAGTCGATATGTGAAATGCCGACATCGACCAGTTCGATACCCCGAGCCCCGACTTCCGCATCCTCGACGTTGGCAGCCAGTGAGTGGCGAGCGGCAGTGTTGATCTTCTGCAGAATAGCTTGGCGTCCCACCAGTCCATTGGTTTTGGGAGTCGACTCGGCCAGTTCCTCGGCGGGCAATACGGTTTGAAGTATTTCCAATTCGCCTTCGCCGCCTTCGAGCTGAGCCATCTTCATTTCGCGGTCGGTACTGCGCACGAGGTCTTCCAAGTCGTACTTGGTGATGACGTCTCGCATGGCACCGCGCGCGAACTGAGCCACTCGGTTCTCGGCGTTTTCCATGGTCCGCATGCGCTTCATGAAAGCGATAGGATCGCTGACCTTCCAAACGGCCCAGGGCACAATCTCAATTTTCTTATTGTCCTTGGTTGGCAAATCGGGCAGAACCTCGGTAGGGTCATCGCCCCAAAACTGCAACACGCTGGGCAGGAAGCGCACGCTCTCGACAAAGGGAACTTTGAAATAGAGTCCTGGGTTCACGTTGGCCCGCACCGGTTCGCCGAAGCGCAGCACGACCGCGAGCTGTCGTTGATCGACGACGTAGACGACAAACTGCGACAGCAAAAGAAGTACGCCAACCGCAGCGGCAACTTTGACCAGTAACTGAGCGATTCGTTGTGACATGGTAGTGATTTCAAACAGAATTTTTGGGATGGATTGAATGAGCTGCGATGCGGCCAGCATCATGGGCACCGAGTGCCGCAGCGATTTCCCTAGTTGGATGGGTTGCCGAGGTTCATGAGTGGAACTAGTCCCTTGAGTTTTTCGTCGAGGATCAGCTTGCGGCCGCCATTGGCAAAAACACGCTCCATGGTTTCCAGATACATTCTTTGTCGCGTTA
The DNA here is from genome assembly GCA_041741955.1 of Pirellulaceae bacterium. GTDB lineage: Bacteria > Planctomycetota > Planctomycetia > Pirellulales > Pirellulaceae > Aureliella. Next base: position 8,776 of record JBGSJL010000235.1, read on the forward strand.
CTTCGGGTGCGAGTTGGTAGCTTTTGTACTTGGCGAGCAACGCGGAGATTTCGCCTTCGGCTTCTGCGCGACGGCGGTCGCCGTAGCCTTCGGCTTCGCGGATCAATTTGTCGCTGTTGGCACGAGCCAAAGGCAGCAGGCTATTGCGCTCTCGTGTGGCTTCGTAAATCAACTGGCCCTTTTGTTGGATCGAGGCGTTGACTTCATCGAACGATGGTTTGACAGACTCCGGTGGCGTAACGCGTTGTAGTTGTAGGTCCGAAATTTCGATACCCGCATCGAAAATCTGCAGCGCCTGCTTCATTTCGGCTAAAGCGGCGAGGGCGATTTCTTCTCGCTTACCTGTCAATGTTTCATCGGCAGAGTAATCGCCTACGATGCGGTGCATTGTCGATCGGGCCACGGCGACCAGCGCTTGCTGCATGTGGGCTTCGTTGAAGCTGAAGATATACTTCTCCGGCTCGGTGACGCGCCAGAAAACATTCCATTCCACCACGGCGGCATACAGATCGCCGGTGAGGATGAGGGCTTGGTCGTCGCTTTGAGTTGCCTCGGGATTGGACCAATCTTCCACGCGTTCGGAGTGTCCCCAGGGTAAACGCATACTCCGCTCGCTCATATCCACCAGGACACGCTGGTCGATACCAGGCAGTTTGAAGCGCAGGCCAGGCGGTTGAGTCGAATGGTATTTGCCAAATCGCAAGACGACCGCCTGTTCGTGGGCGTCCACAGAGTAGGCTGCGCTCCAGGCGACGTAGATGACAACTAGCACGCCGAAAACGAGCGCCGCCATACTGGCCAACTGCTGCGGAGAGGTGTCTCTCCACTCAAAATTGCTTTGAGCCTTGCTAGGCATAATTAATGTCCCATAAGAGCCGAACTAGGAAGCTAACTGCGGACTGCTACACCCATATTGCCGCTTAGACACTCTAGGGTATGCGTGGTGAACAGGTGACAAAAAAGACGCCAATTTGTGAATTGGTAGCGATTGTGATGTCACCCAACCAGGATAGGCAGCGAAAGTGGCCGAGCTAGGCGCGGTTCTGCCGAGGATATAGAAGGGGTTACCAGCGGATCTCCATTTGGCTGACGATTTGCTCGGCGAGCTGTTCGAGGGCCCGCTGCTGAGCGGTCGCCATGCTTTGGCCACCTTCGGGGATGAAGTCGTTGCCTTGGATGAAGTAGAACGCCAATTCGCCCTGCGGAACGAAGCGGTTTTCCATGAGCAGGTTTCCTTGGCGATCCGTCCAGGTTAGTTCGACGGTCACTAGAGTTTCGACGGCTCGCGGCTCGTCGGTGTCCGCCTCCACCACTGTGCGTTTCGTCTGCGAAGTGATGCGACAGGTCAGCGTACTATCGGCGCTTGGGTTGGCCACGACTTTGTACGGAGTCCGCAGCTCGACCGCTTTCTGCAACGCTTCGGTAAGTTGCACCCCCATGTTGTGGCGAAAAGTTTCGTTGCGCACGATCGGTATATGGATGGTGCGAATATTTGGGTTGTACAGCGACGCAGAGCCAAGCTGATATCCGGCACAGCCAACAGTCAGTGCCAGCCAAGAGACCGCCAGCCAAGAGACCGCCAGCCAAGAAAAGCCGAACCGCGCGCTTATGGGCGCGTAAAACGTCGGAACAAAGCGATCGTATGGGGGCGCTCGTTTTGGCAAGGTCGTGGCTACAACTTGGTTTGTGTCTAACACAGAGGTTACTCGGAGGCGGCGTTCTTTAACCAAGGACGCTCGTCGTTGTCTGCACCAAACAACCAGATCAGCGATTTGAAGTACTGCGGCGGATCGTTGGGCGCGTCGGCAAGTTCCACTAGCTTTTGTTTTGCCTCGGGTGCAAAGGGCGTATCGGCATACTCATCCAAGATGCGTTGGTAGTGGAATTTGGCCGAACCGTTTTCGCTGCGTTTGTAACGATAGTTGGCTTGAGTCCAAACGCGCTCGGCCATTTGGAAACGGATCTTGGCGTAGGATTCGTTCAGTTCGGCTTGCCGCTCGGCAGCTTGTTGCGGAAACTGCTTGACAATTTGCTTGACGCGCTGCTGCGCGTCGGTCAATGGAATGCTGCTGTAGTCAGCTCCTTGATACGATTTGAGCAGGCTCTGCAATTCCAGAAACTGCGCGTCGAATTGGTGCTCGCTGTCGGGAAACGTCAGTCGCAAATCCGCAAAGGTGTCGGCAGCGCTTTCGAATTTGCCTTTTTGGAAGTCTTCGACTGCCAGACGCATCGTGGCATCATCGCTAACTTTGCCGTTCGGATTGTCGAGCCGCATTTTTTCTAAGACAAGTTTGCCGTGACCCCCGGTGTCATTCAAGGGGAATTTAGGGTCGGACACATTGAGGACCACGAACGGCTTATGCTCGGCAGAGTCCGTTCGCAACCAATAATCGGCGATTTCAAAGCGTCGCGTATCGATGTGATCGAGGTATTTGTTGCGCGGGTATTCTTTAGTCAGCCGCGCATAGAGTTTCTCTGCTTTGTAATAATCTTCGGCAAAAAAGTGACTCTCAGCCGCCTTGAGTAGGGCATCTTGTTCGAGCGCCGAACTTTGCCAATTCTTAGCGGCCAACTCAAATTGAGCGCCCGCTTCGCGGAAAAGTTGAACTCGCGCAGTTCCCTCGGCCGCTGCGGCCTGCTGAAATTTAGATTGACCGTCGTCCAGCAATTGCTTGGCTAACGCGATGTCTTTGCGACGTTTGGCCCGCAGTCCCATGCGCTGAAAGAAATCATCATCGCTCTTGCCCTTTTCGGCAGAAACTCCCTCGGGGCGGTAGACTCCAATGCTATCGTCACCTTCATCATCATTGAGCAGCGGGTTTTCGATGCCGCGTCGCGTCTCTTCATAATCGGACAGCATCGTCTTTTTGGGAGATAGCAGCGAACAGCCCGCCAGGGTGAATCCGAGTGTACTGACGAGCGTGGCACTCCAGCCGGTTTGTCGAGAAAAAAACGCTTGTCGAGCAAAAAACGTTTGTCGCCATAAATACACGGGCTGCGCGGGAGACTTGCGCCTCGCGACTGACGAGCAGGGTGTGGCGGTCGATAGTGTAGGGCTATTGCGTATCAACGCCCGAGCTCCTCTAAGTAGGTATGCATGTGCAGTTTGCGATCGAGCATCACGGTGAAATAACGATTCACAACACCGCGAATAACGGATCGGTGGCTTGGCTTCAAGTCCGATAGGTCAATGTCGCGCCAGCGAATACTACTAAATCGTTCCAAATCTAGCAGAGCGGAAGTTGGCATGCGGATCTTCTGTCGAGCACCCGCTTGGCAACGCTCGCACAGCACTCCGCCGGCAAGTAATCCAAACACGCTCCAGCCACTTTCTGCGACGGTTTGCCCGCACTGTCCGCACAGACGCCAACTCGGCAAATGCCCAGTCAGTCGCAACATCTGTAGCTCCCAACGCAGTACCACCGCGCTAACGTTCAATTCGAAATTGCCTAAACATTCCAGCGTAGCAGTTGCTAGCTCATATATTTCCGGTTGCCGATCGCCTTTGTCCGTTAAACGTTCGAGCAATTCAGCCACATAGTAGCCCGCATACAGACGTAGCAGATCGCGTGCTCCAGCGCGAAATCGTAGCTGTAGTTTTGCCTCGGTCAAAATATCCAGCGCGTCGCTCGCTTTAGAAATGAACACTACGCGGCAAATGGAGAGCAGGTCAAGAGCAGCTTCAAAGGGGCTTTTCGGCCGTCGCGCGCCTTTGGCCAGCACCGACAGTTTGCCGAAATCGCGCGTGTAAATACTCGCGATGAGGCTCGTTTCGCTCCAGGCGGTGACGCGGAGTACGATGGCATCGGATTGTTCGGCGGACACACGAATTCTCTTTGACGTCAAAAAAAAGAAAAAATTGTCGTAGTAGTAGGGATTTCTTAGGGCCCACGGCTATCGCCTGGGGTCCACAAAATCAGTGCCAAAACGATTTGCGACGGTTCAAATAGACACTATCTTCTCCATTCTGTCTTCCATTGGAACTTTTGGGTACGCATAATGCAGGCACCCTCGTGGCAGTGCCATTTGGGCAGCCGTCGATTTTGTGTAGTTGGTTTCGTACCCGCCAGCGTAGTTCTTAGGTTAACTTCCGGTGCAGTGGACAGAGCCCAAAATACTGATCGCAGATGACGACCGAGACTTTCGCGAGTCCCTGGGGGAAGTCTTTACACGCCGCGGCTACAGCACTCGGTTGGCTGCCGATGGTCGCGAGGCAGTCGAGATCGTGCGAGCCAATACGG
>JBGSJL010000236.1:0-3028 GCA_041741955.1 Pirellulaceae bacterium
GCGGCGGACCCGGAGGTGCAGGCGGTGGCGGACGTGGCGGACCTGGGGGCGGTGGGGGCGGCTTCAATCCGCAGATGATCGTCGATCGAATTTTCGAGGCCGATACCGATGGCGATGGCAAGATTTCCAGCGACGAAATGGGTGGACTGGACGATCGCTTCAGGGATCGCGCCGGCGCATATGACACGAACTCGGATGGCTTCCTGGAGAAATCCGAAGTGCTACAGTCCATTCAAAAACGTATGCAAGAGGGAAATGCGGGTGGTGGCAACTAGCTCCCGGTATGTTTCCCTAGCCGCCTCAGTGTTTCGATCACACACTAGATAAGCTTCAACCCATGCACGCCTGTTCCATTCGCGATCTAAAAAAAGAGTACGTGCTCAAGAGCGAAACCGTCCGCGCCCTGCGCGGCGTCTCGTTCGATGTGCCCGAAGGCGATTATGTCGCGATTATGGGACCGTCGGGCTCGGGCAAGAGCACGCTCTTGAATCTGCTCGGCTGCCTCGACCAGCCCTCGGGCGGCGAACTGCTGCTGGGCAAAGACAATGTGGCCACCATGACCGATGATCAACTGGCCGAAATCCGCTCCCGTCGAATTGGTTTCGTATTCCAATCCTATAACTTGATCCAGCAGTTGACGGTCGTCGAGAACATTCAGGTGCCGCTCTACTACCAGGGAAAACTAGGTCCCAAGGAGCGAAAACGCTGTGTGGACTTGGCCGCTCGCGTGGGCCTGGGCGATCGCTTGACGCATCGCCCGACGCAGTTGTCCGGTGGACAACAGCAACGCGTGGCGATCGCACGCAGCCTAGTGAACGACCCGTACTTTATTCTCGCCGACGAAGCGACCGGCAACTTGGACTCCAAAACCACCGCCGAAATTCTCGCTCTGTTTGACGAACTCAACAGCGAAGGGCGGACCATTATCATGGTGACCCACGAAGACGAAGTCGCGGAGCGAGCCAAACGCATTGTCCGACTCCGCGACGGACTGCTTCAATCCGACTTAACCAATTCCGAAGAGCATCGACAGGCTGCCAAGGCGCGTGCCCTAGCCCTGATTCCAGCCAGCGATCACGCCGACGGTCACGCCGAACACCACGAAGTCGAGGCTTAACGAACATGCTCTGGTTGCGAACTTTAAATCTGGGCGTTCGAAGCCTGCTGCTTCACCCCCTGCGCTCCTTGCTAACCGTGTTAGGTATCTTCATTGGCGTGGCTAGCGTGATCTGGTTGTTAGCCATTAGCGAGGGGATCAGCAACGAAGCTCAACGGCAAATCGAAAGCCTCGGCGCTGACACGATTATGATCCGCTCCGTCGAGCCGCCGACCGACAAAATGAATGCGCAAGGTGTTACGCCCTACGGCTTGACTCGCAATGAATTCGACATGTTGGTGCAGACGATACCCACGCTCAAGAGCGCCATTCCGATTCGCGAAATCAAACGCAAATTCACACATAAGAATCGCACGGTCGAAGGGCGTTTGGTAGGCTGTACCCCCGAGTACGCGGAACTAACACGGCTATCTGTCGATCGCGGACACTTCATCAGCGATGCCGAAAATTTCCGCCGCGATTCCGTTTGCGTACTGGCCTCGGATGTTGCCGCCCAATTGTTTCCCTTTGAAGATCCTATCGGCAAACGCGTTGATCTGCCCGATCACAAGGACTACTACCGTGTGATCGGGGTCATGAAATTCCGCCAGGATTCGGCCGCCATCGGCGGTTCCATGGAGGCCCAAAGCTTTCGCAACGATATCTATATTCCGATCAAGACTTTGCAGCAGCGTATTGGTGACACTGTCGTCCGCCGAACCGGTGCCTCATTCGCAGGCGAAATTATCGAACTAAACCAGATTACACTGTCGGTAAAGAGCATCGACGACGTCAAGTCCACCGCAGCGCTGGTCGAGAACGCGCTTAGAAGCCATGATGCCATGGAAGATATCGCTGTCGTCGTGCCGCTCGAGTTGCTCGAACAGGCCCGTACCACGCGGATGATGTTTATGGTCTTCATGGGCTTGGTCGCCGCCATTTCGCTGTTGGTCGGCGGTATCGGTATCATGAATATCATGCTGGCGACTGTGACCGAACGCACCCGCGAAATCGGTATTCGTCGGGCGCTGGGTGCCAAGCAAAAAGACATCGTAGCCCAGTTCCTGGTGGAAGCCGCCGTGCTGAGCGTTGTGGGCGGTATCACAGGCATTCTAGCTGGGGTGTTCTGCAAGCCTGCGATTGTGCTGACTCGCAAGTTTGTGACCGAAACGTATCCCGACACGATGGCCGCACTGCCTGACGTGGTTCGCAATGTCACGCCCGCCATCGTACCGGAATCGATTCCCATCGCGTTTGGAATTTCGCTGGTCGTCGGCGTCGTCTTCGGGCTGTTCCCCGCCATCCGCGCCGCCCAAATGAATCCAATCGAGGCCCTGCGTCACGAGTAGACAATCAATGCAGTTGCCGACAGTGCGTTAGTTGTCGACTGAATCGAAAAGCCATTTGAGATCCAGGCAGGCGGCCGGTAGGCACATGGGACTTAGCGTTTCGCCGATGCCATATATCGTGCACTTTGTGAAACGCCTGCCCACAGGTGCAGAGTACACTTCGACTTGCTGTCGTTTGCCGACCACGATCCAGTACTCCTGCAAGCCATCAAGCGCATACAAACGTCCCTTTGTCTCGCGATCGTATTTGGGGGTCGACATCGAAACTTCGATAATCAGTGGCACCACCTGAGTCGTCGGGCGCGAGCGATGTCCGGACTTAATTGGACTGTCCTAGATTCTAATGCGATCTAAGTTCTTTGGAGGTAGTCGCTTGTGCTTTTTCCAATGATAGAGTCTTGCTTGCCGGTTTCGCAGTAGCCGACGTTCGGTGCGGCCTTTTACGACGCGGGGTGTATCGCATTGCAATTGCATACGAAGAATGGCCGCGATCGAAAGACGAACTTGATTGAAGGTCATGGCGGGAACCTTTTTTTTCCGCCCGTCGGGTTTCAACGGTTAGATACCAACTGGCTATCAGCGA
>JBGSJL010000237.1:0-3177 GCA_041741955.1 Pirellulaceae bacterium
ACGATTTTGAGCTTGGTTTTGGCGTACTTGGATCGCAGTTCGTTGAGGGCTCGCATCTCAGCTTTGCAGCCTTCGCACCAACTGGCCCAGCAGTGGTAAACCACTGGCCCACCGAGACAATCGGCGGACGAGAACGGTTTGTTTTCGAGCGTTGGGCTGGAGAAGCCGAACGATTTACCGACCAGGTTCAGGCGGGTCAGAGCGCCTGCTGCCTTGCGGCCTGCGACGGTGTCCTTGAACTCGGCTCGCGCCTTGGTGTACCACTGTTCGGCGGTCTTATTTTCACCAGAAAACTCAGCCGAAAGCGCGATCTGAATCATGGCCTCGGCCGAATCGCCGCTGGTGGGATACTTGTCGACAAAGCCTTGTAGGTTATCCAAATATTCCTTTTGCAGTGGTTCGTATTCGGCCTCGGTGGCGGTCATCATTTTGTGATTGTGATCAGCGGTTAGGGCTCGAAACACCACGTAGGCCACGTCGTCTGGGGTTGTGTCGACGGTGGAGAGTTTGTTGGCAAATTCGTTCAGCCGCAGGCTACCGCTGGGGTAGTCGCCGGTTTGGGCGGCCGCGCTGACGGTGTCGGCAAACTGTTTGATCCAGGTCGTGCGTTCGTCGGCGGTTGTGGACTCAGAAACCAGCTTTTCCAGGACATCGGCTCGCATGGCCTGAAGCTGAGCGGGATTGCCGGTTGCGGCCTGCAATTTGGAGTCGACGTCTTGCAACTCGGTGACGAGTCCGGCCATTTGTTTGCTGATTCCCCCAGCCGCTTCGCCACTGGTCGCCGAGTTGCCTCGGGGTGAAAACGAGGCGGGGAAAAAGATGCTGGCGTCGGAGACCACAGCACCTTCGCTGACGGCGCGTGGCAGGTCCACCAGGCGCCAGGAGCTGCCCACTTGGATCATGGTTCCAACCAGCAATTGCTTGGTATTCCCATTATCTTCGAGTAGAGCCACGACGTTTTCGTAGACGACGATATCTTTGCTGGAGCCGTCGGTCCCGGACGGCACGATGCCGGGCTTATCCGCCCCGAAGTTGGTCCACTTGCTCCGGCTGGTGACCACGTTTTGTCCGGCCACCCAGTCCTCGAATTGCTTGGCCGCGTCGACGACATGCTGCTTGAGGGCTGCGGCCTTTTCTTTGCCGACACCCAGGGCTGCGATTTCAGATTCGCTGATGAGTAGCCGTTGGAATTTCTGGCTATCTCGGGCTGAGGCAGCCCGGACCACTTCGGCCGTGACTTCCTCGGCGGAGATCATTTTCCAGCTATCGATCTGGCCGTTCTCGTCTTTGTCGACGCCCCAGCGCAGGCCCTCGGTGCTCAGCCAGCGGAATTCGTCGGCTTTGCCGTTAAAATCCGTGTCCGATTCGCGAAAGACTTCGACGCCCGAGTTGTAATAGCACCAGCGATCGAGTCGATTGTCGGCGTTGGTGTCGGCAAACCAACGCAGCGGTTGGCCGTTGCTGCCGGTCACCCAAAAGCCCTTGCCGTCGGGTCGAGCCGTCTCGTCGATATCGCACTGGGCGACTTGGTCCGCGGGCACCATTTCGTAGTTGACGTCGGTTTGGCTGGGTTTGTAGGACAGGGCTTTGGTGAGCTTTTCGGTGGGCTCGGCGGCCACGCAAAGCGGCAGCCGGGTCAGCCAGATTAGAGTCAGCCAAACCAGGGCAGTCGCGATGGGGTTAGGACCGCGTGACGCCGCCATTAGCGAGCGACAATAGGAGTTTTCCGAACGAATATAAGACTGGCAGTGCATCCCTACCTGCTCCTTGTGTATGAGTTGAGTTGCGTCTGTGTTTCCGTTCACAGAGTTTTCCATCCGCAAGATTTCCTGCCGCCGGCAGCTTTCCAACGTGTGTACTGAAAGTGGAGATTGCCAGCGCGACAATCGATGTTGTACCAATTCGAGTGAGCTACGGGAATCGACATTCTTGTGAGTCAAAGTCGATGGATGGAGAATCGCTGGTTGGCTGGCCGCAACTAGGCCCTAAAGTCACCCAAACCTGCGCGGTTTGACGCGGTCAGGCCATGGGAATTAGCATATTGGCTCAAGTCGAGGGAATTCACTACCGATGAAAGTAGGCCGCAGTGGGCCTTTAGCAGCCGGAGCGTCGGTGTTGACAACTTGGCACCTTTGGCTAGGATTTTGCGGTCTTAGGCTGGCTGCTGGAAGCGACGATGTTTGCGACTTGCCGGACTGCTTGAGAGATGCCGTCGCTTTTTGGGGTGATGGCAGCCTGTGGGGCGCGTAGCTCAGTTGGTTAGAGCGCGTCGCTGATAACGACGAGGTCCCAGATTCGAGTTCTGGCGCGCCCACTGGACGAAAAGATTGAAGTTTGAGGGATGAAGTTTGAAAGTGGCCTCGGCCCCTTTACTTTTCAAGCTGCTGCCTTCAAACTTCAAGCCTTCGAGGGGGTGTAGCTCAGTTGGGAGAGCACCTGCTTTGCACGCAGGGGGTCATCGGTTCAAGTCCGTTCACCTCCACTCGAGTCGAGTTGATCGCCAGAACTGGGACGCTCAAATGTTTTTCGAAAACTTGAGCAAACAGGCCTTGTGGTCGAGCGGAAAATCGTGATGATCTTCCGCTCCCTGGTGACGCGAAACAGGCAACTGCCAGCGTCGACTCAGGGAAGCGTCTTTTTGAAATCTTCAAATTTGACGTTGACCGATGAACGGCCCAGACGTAAAGTACTGGGCTCCCCTGAGGGTTCCGGCCCGAATGGGAAAGCTGATCTTTGACAATTTGGTTGATTGGTAGTTGGCATCTTAAATGTGCATCTATCGGCTCCTCTTTACGGGGGTGGTTGGTAGTGCACGACACGACGTTGGAGCCAACGAGCGACGGCTTACCCTTGGGTAGTTTAGCTGGTTGGCTGCTAATTGAAAGCGAGCGCTGAGAAGACGCTGGCGGCTGTAGATCGCCGCTGGTGCAAAATGCGTCAGGTTATATCATCCTGACGGCACCGATGTTTTAGTTCGAACTGCGAGGGTTGGTTGGGCATGTAAGTGTCCAGTTGGTCTATTGTGGTGAGAGTTCAAAATTTCGGTGGTCAAGTTACTAAGGGCGCATGGGGGATGTCTTGGCATTAGAAGGCGATGAAGGGCGTGGAAGTCTGCGAAAAGCTTGGGGTAGTTGACAAACGAGTATTGATCCCGAGATTCCCGAATTAGCTTGTACT
>JBGSJL010000238.1:0-10347 GCA_041741955.1 Pirellulaceae bacterium
TTTCAGTCGCGGTTACGGCGAAGAAGGTCGCGGTGTCACGGTCAGCTACCAAGTGCAATCTCCCGTGCTGGGCGCTGTACTTCCCAATAATTCTCCAGGCGTACATACCCTGTGGCTGCCCGCCGTAGCGCTGCAGATTGGTCTGCTGCTCAAACCCGGTAGCCAGGAACCCTGGACCCCCTATCGCATGATCGCCGCCTTCATTGAGGCCGGCATTCCCGCCGAAGCCTTCGGCCTCTATCCAGGCGGTCACGACGTCGGTAGTGCGCTGCTGAGTCGCTGCCAGCGCTCGATGATCTTCGGCAGCGCGCAAACCGTTGAGCAGTACGCGGGCGACCCCCGTGTGCAGCCCCACGGCCCAGGATTCTCAAAGATTCTCATCGGCGACGATGTGGTTGACCAGTGGGAAGATTACCTCGATCTCATGGTCGAAAGCGTGTTCTCCAATAGCGGGCGAAGCTGTATCAACTGTTCGGGAATTTGGGCTTCGCGGCATACTGAGGCCATTGCCAAAGCGCTGGCCGAGCGGTTGGGCCCCGTCGATGTGCTTTCGCCCCAGGACCCCGCTGCGGGACTGGCTGCGTTTACCAACGCCAAAATGGCGACCGGCACATGGTCGCTGGTGCAGCAGGATATCGCCGAATCGGGTGTCACCGATGCGACCGCTGGCTTTGGTGAGCGCTTGATCGAGAGGGAGCGTTGCGCTTACTTGCGGCCCGTAATTCTACATGCCGACAGCGCCGACCGAGCCGTAGCAGCCAAGGAGTATATGTTCCCGTTCACCAGTGTCGTTAAGTGTCCCCAAGCTCAGTTCCTGAGAAAGATTGGTCCAACGTTAGTTTGCACAGCTCTGACCGCAGATGCCGACCTGATCTCAAACTTGACCGAGAGCACCAGTATCGATCGTTTGAACATTGGTCCGGTGCCAACGAATCGGCTCAATTGGCTTCAGCCTCACGAAGGCAATTTGACCGACTTTCTATTCCGATCGCGAGCCTATCAAATCGTCCCGATGAGAGTGCTAGCCCATCAGAGCTAAGGCCCTATAGCGGCTCGATGGTCCACCCACCGAGCTTGGGGTTCGGTGGTCCCATCGAGCACCACGTTGGAGACAAAAGGGCCGGACGGGAACCACCCACTATAAGTACTCATGCTGGTTAAACTTTGTCTTTTTGGGGGTTTAGGTAATTTATCTTCAATTACCCCGTTAGCGGGAACTTTCCCTTATGGCGTGCATCCAAAGGGGAACCGTTCCCCTCCGATTGCATGAGACGACGGTCCGAATCGCCGCTTCCAACCGCTAACCCTCCCATAATTCGCCCTGACAGCGATGCCAGTTTTCGACGCGCCGGCCATTTTCAGGATGCACGCCGCGCGTCTAAATTTGCAACCTAACAGGTGGCAATTATAATCGACTCCCATGTCTCTCTGGGGTCACGTAGCGCGTTTGCTGCTCGCATTCGATCTCGATTGCTCATCATTTGGTGGTTCCACGGGTTGGTTTGGTTGGTTCTCTGGGACCGTGTTTGGTAACAATTTAGGCGTCCGTATCGCGCCGACACTCTGCTTTAGGGTGTTTTGTGCTGAAGCTCACCTGCAAGCTCTAAGGGTTGGTTAATGGCCATCCGTAAGTGTCAATCGGAAAGTTCAAACCGTTCGAATGTCTCTGAGGCAAAGGTGCGTGCCAAACGGCGACTGCGCAACATGCTACTGGAGCAACTCGAACAGCGCCAACTCTTGGCGGTTGGACCCCAGTTAATCGGCATTCAGCCCAATAGCAGCGATCTGCTGGTCGATGGCGCAGTGCGAAGTCAGGCGCCGCGCGAGCTGGTATTTCGTTTTGACGATTCGCAGATTATCGACGCGGCGACTCTCAGCGGAATTCGCATCACCAGCGCCGGCGGCGATGGCGTCTTCGGCACCAGCTCGGCGCAGAGTGATTTTGGCAGCAATGGAAGCGCCAACCTTCAATTGAGTGCCGTCGTACCCGGCCAAACCTACAACGTGTCGGTCAGTCACGCGATCTTACCGGTAGGGACACTGCCCACGATTTCTGTAACGGGCACGAGCGTAGCCATCACGCTCAATACAAATCCTGGTGGTCCGACGACTGCCAGCGTATTAATAACTGCCATCAATGCCTCGCCCGCCTTATCGGGCAAACTGACCGCCAAACTCAACGGTGGTTTGGGCACCGCCGCGTTGGGACAGGCCGCTTCGGCTACCTACTCGCCGATTCCCGTCGATCGCACGAATGACACGGTACTTACGCCCGGCGCGGTGCTCGTTGGCCAAAGCCCAAACGAAAACGAGGTCACGTTCCGCTTTGCCGAAACGCTTAAAGACGACAATTATCGCATCGAGATTTTCGGGTTTGACGATCCCATCCAGGGCGTGGTTGGCCTGCGCAACAAACCGGCCAGTGGCCCAGGCGATTTGTTCGTACCGTCGACAGTTGGCACGCGGAATGACACGATCGATTTTCGTTTGGACTTGGGTCCGCAGGTAACCGCGGTCGTACCCCAGCCGGTCGTTCGCGTTGGCGGCCAGCTCCAGCAGCAGCGCGATACCGTCGTGGTCTACTTCGACACGGACAAGTTACTGGTCGAGAACAATTCGGCAGGCCAGCCCACGAGTCGTTCGGTCGAAAATCCGGCCTTCTACCAATTAATTCTGACCCAGGACACGGTTCGCAACACGGACGACGTGTACTTCGCCCCCACTTCGGTCAAGTACAACGCGGCAGCCAACACGGCCACGTTGCGATTTGCTTCGGACATCAACGATTTGCTGGGTAGCAATGCAAGTCCAGCCACTTTCCGATTGCGCATTGGAACGCGAGAAACAGCGCCCGCCGCGCCGACACGCAGCGAGGGTTCTGCTAACGCCATCACCGATTTGAATACCAACGGTGCCGTCAAGTTCCGTTTCACAGCTCGCCAAGTCGGCGAGTCCAGTGGCATTCAAGTGGTTTTCACCAATACAGGTACCCCCACTGTGCCGGTCGCTCCGCAAGTAACGGTGGCGGGCAATGTGGTGACCGTCGAATTGGGCCGCGTCGGTCTGACCGCTCAGGAGTTGCTGGATCTTCTCAACAACTCGTCGGCTTCTTCGAATTTATTCAGCACGCGATTTGAACCAGGCAGTAACCCGTCGACGATCGTTGGCAATACAAACCTAGCATTCTCGCCCGTGAAGCTCGTGGGGCTGGGCAGTTCGTTTGATACGGCTTCGAATTTGGGAGTGATTGGTTCGGCCAGTCAATCGTTGACTAGCCTGGTGGTCTCATCGGCGATTGACGCGCAGTCGTTTGCATTGGATTTGCCAGGTGCGAGCAATGATGCGGCCCACCGTGTTTTGACTCAAAACCTAAACACCGGTTTTGAAGATCACGTCAATCCCATCTTCGGCGCCGATGCCACCGACGGCATCACCACGATTTTTTACAATTTCCGGCCCACGTACGCCTTCACCAACACGAATCTGCCGCTGAATAACGCCATTAATGCTGAGCAAAAGGCGCGTGCCCGCGAGGTGCTTTCGCTGTGGTCTAAGTACATCGGCGTACAGTTTGTCGAAACGGCCGATTTGGGTTTAACCATAGCCGCCGGTCCCGTGTCGGGCATTCGCACCGTGGCAGGTACTCAGTTCCAGAACGAAGGCAACTTCGGCGTGCGCATCGATCGCACCTTCCAGAACTCGCTGATTGTCCTTTCGGCGACCAGCAACTTTGGCACCGAGTATGGCGCGAGCTATTCACGGACTGTGGCGGCTGCGGTGGGCATGGCGCTAGGCCTGCAGCACGCGGGCGATTTGCCCGAGACGACACTGCTGCGACTGGACCCAGCTTTCCTAGCCGGCTCGGGAGCCCTGACGGATATCAATGACGTTCAATTGACCGCCAGCGACGAGCAATACGAACCCATTTTCCCGGGCAATCAGGACATCATTCATGCCCAGTATCTGTATCGCCCAGATGGTTCGGATATCGACCTCTACCGTTTCGAAGTCGACTTTGGTGGGTCCGATCGCGTTGGCCTGCTGACGGCCGAAACCTATGCGCAGCGGTTGTCCAACAGTAGCGCCCTAAACACCAACCTAGAACTTTTCCGCGAAAGGCAAGCATCGGCCACAACCACGCTGGGTTCGAGCGTGCCATTGACCGTCCGCTTCGACGCCGTGCGCTCCGGTGCCCAGGGTAACCAGCTCCAAATCTTCCTCACGCAAACCGAGCGCGGCGATGCCTCCAAGCCAATCGTACTGGCGTTTCCTAACGCGATCAGCATCGACCTGAATGCCACTACAGGCTTCGAGAGTACGGTTCAAGATATCATTGATGCGATCCGTAATTCGCCGGCAGCCAGTTCGCTGGTCCGAGTCAGTTTGACCGAGGGCGCCGCAAGCACGAAAGTCGGCAACAACACGTTGACTCAAAATCCAGTCGTACTTTCGGGTGGCGGCATGGAGCTCGTCTCACAAAACGACGACTACTTCAGTCAGGACTCGTTGCTGCGTCAATCTTTGACGACCGGCGTGTACTACTTGGGCGTCAGTGCAAGTGGTAACGACGAGTACAACGCGGCGATCGCGGGCACTGGTTTTGGTGGCCAATCGCAGGGCAATTACGATCTGCGGATTACGTTCCGTGCGGCGGTTGATACGACCGACACCATCCAAGACATTGTGGGCTCGGAAGTCGGCGCCCAGGCCGTTGGATTTGACGGCGACAGCGATGGGATCCCCGGTGGAACCTACGATTTTTGGTTCCAAACAAGACCGCTGGATCGGTCTTTGACATTTACGGCCGGAGCCACGACCGCGCTCGAGGGTCGCACTATCACGATCACGGGTGCCTCGGGAGCTTTATCGGTATTCGAGTTTAGCAGCGATGCAGTCATCGGAGCCGGGCGCATTCGCGTACCTTATGTGGCCAGCAATACGGCGGGCGATCTTGCCAACGCACTGGCGGCCGCCATTGTTAGCCGCCCGCAATTGGCAGTGGGAGCAACAGCCAATGGAACCCGACTGAGATTGACTGGCGAGCGCTCGATCGCGATCGATCCGCTGCTTACCTTAATCGATGTCTCAGGCAAGACAATCTTCGTCGACAAATCGGCGGGTCCCAATGCAGACGGCAGCTTGGCCCGCCCGTTCAATAACATCTCTGCCTCGGGCGTTCCCAATGCCTTTGCCGCCACACATCCTGGCGACATTGTCCGCATCGTAGGCAACGGCGGCACCGATGGCAATCTGGCGACGGAAGCAGATACCTTTGCTTATGAAATCGGGGCGGGGCTGCTGCCCGGGTCTGTGCTTTCCGACGGTGCCACCCTGGACGTTCCCAAGGGCGTAGTCACCATGATCGATGCGGGCGCAGTCTTCAAATTGCGCAGCGCGAGAATCGGTGTGGGCAGTTCGAACTTGAGCATCGATCGCTCTGGCGGCGCGTTGCAGGTACTGGGTGCCCCCGTGCTGCTGGACTCCAGCGGAAATGTGCTGCGCAAAGCCGCTGGTACCAACGCTGAAGGACGTGTCTATTTCACATCGTGGTTGGACGAATCGATTGGATTTGATACCTACACACCCACGACCACTCCGGCCGCAGGCAATTGGGGTGGTATCTCACTACGTCGCGACGTCGACACCTCCGCAGGTCGCCGCGATTTGGAGAACGAAGGTATCTTCCTCCAGTACATTAACTATGCCGACATTCGCTATGGCGGTGGTACGGTCACGGTCGAGTCGATTCCGCAAACGGTCAATCCGATTCAAATGTTGGCTACTCGGCCCACGATCACTGGCAACCGTATCTCGCGAAGCTCCAGCGCGGCCATGAGTGCGGCTCCGAGCAGCTTTGAAGAAACGAATTTCAACGAGCCGCGCTTTCAGCTCAGCGGCGCCTTCACCAGCGACTACGATCGCGTGGGACCAGAAATTCACGGCAATACTCTGCTGAACAACTCGATCAACGGCTTGTTCATTCGTGTGGATGCAACCGGCTTGGTCGTGCCGGGTCGATTTGACGACATCGATATTGTCCACACGATTACCGACAATATCATCGTCAGTGGTTCGCCCGGTGGGGCTTTGCTGGACAACACTACACCGCCCGTAGCCTTGGTTTCCTTGGGCGCCAACGTGGGAGGTATCTTGCTCCCAGGAACTTACAACTACAAACTCACTTTTGTGGATCGCAATGGCTACGAGAGCGTGCCTTCCAACGCTACCGCCAGCATCGACTTGCAAGCCAATCAAACCGCTATTTCCATCGCGGGTCTGCCCAGCGCTAGCGGAGATTTTGTCGAAAGAAAACTCTATCGCAGCCAAGGCAATAACCGCGGTCCCTACGACTTGGTCGCTTCACTCGACCGCACAACGTCGACGTTTACGGACATCGGCCAGTCGGCGGGTGGCACGCTCTCTCGGGACCGAGCGGATGCTTCCGGCGTTACACTCGCGCAGGCGACCATTGGCTCCTTAACCACCGGCAGCTCGTACAACTATCGCATGGTGATGCTCGATGCGGGTGGACGCGAGGGACTCGCTTCCAATCCAACGGCCACATTCACCTTGACAGCCAACGGCTCAGTACAGCTGAGCAACCTGCCGCTAACTTTGGCGGGTTACGTGGGACGTCGCATCTACCGTAGTGCCAACGGCGGTACCGCTCCCTACGTACTGGTCGGCGAATTGCTGGACAGCGGAAATTCGGCGACGACTACCTTCCGAGACAATGGCACGACGCTAGGCGTCGCTCTGGCGGCCGAGACTCTCGGCGTCAAGCGTCCGCGCTTGAATGCGTCGTTGGTGATTGATCCGGGCACGGTTCTCAAGCTAGAAGCTGCCAGGATCGAGGCTACTTTCGGTGCCAACATCATCGCTGAGGGCACCGATGGTTTTCCAATTGTGTTCACCAGTAAGCTCGATGATACGGTCGGGGCGGGTGGAACCTTTGATACTAACAACAACGGGACATCCACCGGCCCAGCCCCACGTGACTGGGGTGGCATCTACGTTGGCCCGACATCTCGCTTAAGCGTGGACTACGCGCGCTTCGCCTATGGTGGTGGAGTGACCCCGCTAGACAGCACGTTCCGCGCCTTTAATACCATCGAGGTCCATCAAGCCGACGCGCGCATCGCCAATTCGCTATTCGAAAACAATGCCGACGGCTTCGGCGGACAAGGGCCAGGCACGCGGCTGGGTCGCTTGAGCAACGAGCGAGCTACCATTTTTGTGCGCGGTTCGCAGCCAGTGATTATCGACAATATTTTCCGAGCTAACACCGGAAGTGCGATAACGATCGATGTCAATAGTATGACCGATGACTTGCTACCAGATCTCGGACGACAGACTGGAGCCGCCGATCGCGATCCAAACTATCTGGCCAATCGTGGGCCCTTAATTCGCAACAATCGCATGCTCAACAACGGACTCAATGGACTGAAGATTCGCGCTGGTGATTTCTTGACAACGGCCAGCGTGTGGGATGATACCGACATTGTGCATGTGGTTTACAACGAAATCTTTACCAGCAACGTGCAGCACGAAGGTGGCCTGCGGCTGCAAAGCGCTCCGAGCGAGTCGCTGGTAGTTAAGTTCGATGGTTACGGATCGAACTTCAATCGCAACCTCGGAGCCGGACTAACCGCCAATGGTCAGTTGACTTCAGCCACCGATCGCGTGGGCGGTACGCTACACCTGCTGGGTCAGCCTGGCTTCCCCGTAATTTTAACAAGTCTGTTTGACGACACCGTGGGTGCCGGTTTGCAGCCCGATGGCCAACCCCAAACCGATACCAACAACGATGGTATCGATTCCATTCCGCAGGCTGCCGATTGGCGAGGCGTATTGCTTGACCAGTATTCGAATGATCGCAACGTAGCAGTCGTGCTCGAAACTGAGGACTTTACCGCGGCTGCCCCTGGTTCCAATGGCAGCGTCACCAGCGCACAGGTGCTGGGCAATCTAGCTACTTCGCTCGATACGGGCGACGAAAACAAGCGACTTGGTTTTGTCGTCGAAGGTGTGCTCAGTCAGAGCGAAGACGTCGATGTTTATAGCTTCACCGGTACGGCGGGGTCAGAAGTTTGGCTGGACATCGATTACACCAAGAACAATTTAGACTTGGTGCTGGAACTGCTCAACGCCAACGGTGCTCTGCTTGCGCGTAGCGACAATAGCACTGCCGAAGCTGTGAATCCATCGCTGCTTTTTGTGTCGAGTCTCATCGACGCCAGCTCGGTCAATCCTCTGGCCACGCGCATTACCGGCACCCGTTTGACCAGCAGTGGAGCTGTCAAAGAAGATGGGACCGCCAATCCACTCGATCCTGGTCTGCGAGTTCGCTTGCCTGGCTCGCCCGGCAATCCAAGCACCTTCTTCGTGCGCATTCGCAGCTCGAGCACCAATGTCGATGCGGCTGGGGCGGGACTGACAGCTGGATCCTACCAGCTCCAAGTCCGACTGCGCGAAGCCCAAGAATGGGCTGGTTCGACGGTCAACTATGCGGATATTCGCTATGCGATGAACGGCGTTCACCTCCGCGGCCTACCGAGCGAATCACCACTGATCGGCGAAATCTCTGAAGACGAGAGCGTGGGCAATGGTGCCCTGTATGCAAACAACGGAGTCGCTGTCGGCGGTGGCATCTCGGGCGGTTTCTTCGGAGGATTCTTTGGTACTGCGCGTGTCGGCAATCAAGTGGGCAATCGCCCGCAATATGTCGGCAACTTGCTCGATACCGCTAAGGGCGCTATCAGCATCGCGGGCAATATCAGTTCTAGCAACGACGTCGATTTCTACATGCTAGAGATCGATCAAGAAGATATCGTCGGCAGCCTCAATGGCGGCAATGCATCGGTCATATTCGACATGGACTATGCCGATGGCCTCAATCGCCCCGACACTTCGCTGAATATCTTCCGCGAAGAGTTCTCGCGATTCGGTACTCAATATCGATTGGTCTACTCGAGCGACTCCAGCAACGTTGCCGATGACCAAGGCCGTCCGTTATCCATTACGGATGTGGCCGATCTATCACGCGGTTCGGTGGGTACTAGAGATCCATTCCTGGGACCGATCTCGCTGCCCGAAGGCAACTACTTAGTTGGCATTTCATCAGCCGCATTCCAGCCGCGAACACGCATTATCAATCCGTCCAGCGTCACGCCAATCTCTTCCATTCGCCGAATCGTGGACGAAGCGTTTATCCAAGGCGTAACCAGCGCGGTCGCACCGGTGGTGCAGAACTTTGTTCCTCGAACGGCCATCGGTGCGACGGGTGAACTGATTTCCAAGACCTTTGATTTGGGTGCCTACTCGGCCGCAGATCTGCCTAACCTATATCTGAACTACACGCGGGCTGGCGGCAGCTTCGAAGTCTTCGTCAGAGACTCAACGGGCGCTGAGTTTGCGATTGCCAGTTCGGTCGACGCGAGTCTAGCCAGACTGACAACCGGCTCCAATAACATCAAGCTGTCGTTGGGAGGTATTCAGTCGCGTCCCACTGGCGGCGGCGTGACGCAGAGGAGCTTTGCAGGTCAGGACGGACTGACATTGATCTTCCGCAGCGATGACCCGCTCACCAACATCGACAATATCATCATCGGCTTTGCTGAGCGCGGCGAAGCCGTCAATGTGGGCGACGAACCGTTGTTGCTGGCATTTGGCACGATCTTCGCCCCCAGCGGAGCAGCGGTGCCGCCTTTCGTTCGCGGGGCACCAGGTAGCTTTACCAGCACTCGCGAATTTTCACTGGTGACCTATACGCAGTTTTTCGATCGCCCGCAGGTGGCGTTTAGCTATGAGATTTTCGATGGACAAATGGATGTGTTCGTAGTCGACGACTCGACCGGCTTCGAACAACGCATCGCGACCTCTGTAGATCAAAACCGCCCCGCTACGGTGACGCTCTTGACCACGGGCTCACCTCAAGCGGCAGTGCTCGATATCAGCGGCTTTTCGGGACAGAGTCAACTGCGCGTCGAGTTTCGGGCGCGCAACGATAATCCCTCGCGAACGGTTATTTCCAATGCGCGGATTCAATTGGCGGATGGTTCGCGCGTCGGCTCGGGTGAACCCAACTCGACCTACGTGGGTGTCAACGTCCCGTCAACCACGGTCACTTCGGGCGCTTATCAATTGGAAATTCGGCTCGGCGATCAATTCTTCCGCTCGCAGGGCTCCGGCACACCGATTTTGACGAAATCTTTTGATACCAACGATCGTTTGGCCGAGCAAATCACGCTGGTTGCGCCGGCGGGTTCGTTGATCCAAGATGGAGACCGATTCTCGGTTACGGGTGCGGGTCGAGCAATCACTTTCGAATTCAATTCCACCGGTGGC
>JBGSJL010000239.1:0-7645 GCA_041741955.1 Pirellulaceae bacterium
GCTCAAGCCTGGCTTCGTCGCGAGAAGTCGTTGAGACCGATCGATATCTGTAAAAGGCCGACCGTGTGATAGACAGGCAGTCACAGACTTCGTTCACGCTGATGCCGCTTCGATCAACGATTTGATCGGCTGCGGCCACGAGGAAAGAGCTTGGGGTCACAGCTTAATCCGGGGAAAGAGCTTGGGGTCACAGCTTGTCCAAAAGAGCTGGGGGTGAGAGCTTGGGGTCAGGGTGAGAGCTTGGGGTCACAGCATGTCTGGGCGGGTCGTGGAGCAAGTAGCCTCGGCGCCAGGCAGAATGCTAATCCAGCATGGCAAGGGTGGTTGAGTTCGGTTCGACGCACACGGATAGGCCGAGTTCAGCCCAATGAAAGATTTGCCTGAACGCAATTGACGGACAGTAGCGTCGACGAGCCAGCTCAAAAGGTGGCTGGTGAGAGATAATGCAGGCTTGCGAGAGATCGAGCTATGAGCGGTCGGCTAGATTCCGTTAATTGGTGCTCATCAATTCTCGAGCTTGGCGACGCATGTGAAAGCGGCGGCAACGGACCAGAGATCGGCTGTGGTCTAGGGTCTGAGGCCGACCAGCCACGTTGTGAAAGAGTTTACCGAATCTGTGCACTAGCTCGCCCCACGCATCCGCATCAAGCGATATTGCTAAAGATCCGTAGTCGGCCGAATCTTTAGCAAGATCCACTACGGGTGCGTTACTAAGAGATTCGCCGTCTAAGCAACGCGCAATCAATCAATGTCGGATCGCAATTCATTGCCTTGAACATCGGCTAACCGTTCCGCAACAGTCGCCAGAATCTTCTGCAACGCTTCAAAGCGTGCGGGTTTGACAAGATGATACGTGAACCCTGCCTGCTCAGAGTCCTGTCGATCTGAATCCCGACCATAACCCGTCAACGCTACCAACACGATATCCTTGAGTTCGGGAATCTGTCGAATTTGCTTGGCCACTTCATGACCGTTCAGGCCTGGCAAACCAATATCCAGCAAGGCAATGTCGGGGCAATAATCGATTGCCGCCTGCACGGCCGCCAATCCATCGTGCGCTGTTTTCACGTCATGTCCAGAAGCTCGCAGCAGCATCGAAAAGCTGGTAACCATATCGATATTGTCGTCGACAACTAGGACCCGTAACCGACGCACACTTTGCTTTGCTGTTTCAACGATCGGCGAGTCAGGTCTCTCTCCTTCGACGATAGGCAAACGCACAATGAACTCGCTGCCTTGCTTCAATGTACTTTGCACCTCGACGGTTCCTCCATGGAGTTCCGTCAGTTGCTGCACCAGTGCCAGTCCGATTCCTAAACCACCCTGCGAACGGTCCAGCGAGCGATCCGCTTGAGTGAACAGACCAAAAATGCACGGCAGCAGTTCGGCTGTGATGCCGACACCAGTGTCACGAATTCGCAGCACACACTCCTCGCCTTCTTTTGCAACCGTTAGCCAGATCTTGCCTGCTTCGTCGGTGTACTTGGCGGCATTCGTCAGCAAGTTGACGATCACTTGTTCCAATCGTGCCGCGTCTGCGTTCAACCAGATAGACTTCGACGGAAGTGAAACGGTGAATTCATGACGATGCTTCTCGATCAATGGGCCAGCCGTCTCGATTGCGCCTTTAACGATGTCGGTGACTGTAACCGGGATTTGGCGAAGCTGAATCCTACCCGTCGTAATGCGGGAGACTTCCAGCAGATCGTCCACCAGGTGTTGCAAGTGAGCCATTTGTCGCTCGATGATCTCGCGAGACTGACGCTGCACAACAGTCTCTGTGCCTCTTTGCAGTTTCAGCATTTGGACGGCATTCGCGATCGGTGCCAGCGGACTTCGCAGTTCGTGACTCAGCATCGCCAGGAATTCATCCTTGCGACGATGCAGATCGGATAATTCCGCCGACTGATTCTGCATCTGCTGTGCAAGCCGACTCCGTTCAGTCACATCACGAGCGGCTGCGAAGACGCCCTGCAGCTTTCGATCACGATCATAGAAAGTTGTCGCGTTGTACGACACGATGGTTTCACGACCTTCTCTGGCCAGTGCCGTCAGCTCGTAGTCAGTGACCTTGCCTACTGCGAGAACCAGCTTGATCCCCGCTTCGGCTCGTTCGGGATCGGTAAAGTAACTCTTAAACGGCGCGCCGATCAATTCATCCCGCGTGCATCCGGTGAGCCATTCCATCTGTTTGTTCACATCGCTGATAATGCCACGAGGATCCGTGGTCATCAGGGCGTCGACATTCGATTCAATCAGCGATCGTGTATAGAAAATCTGGTCTCGAACACGCTGATCCAGCAACATGCGTTCGGCTTCCACGTGTTTGCGAGCCGTATTGTCGGTGCCGATCAACAGATAGCCGATGATGTCATTCTGCTCGTCGCGTAACGCCGTGACAGAGACCACGGCCGGGAAGCGACTGCCGTCTTTGCGGATGTAAGTCAATTCATAGATGTCTTCGATGCCTCGCGATGCCTTGAACACGAGGGCCTCAAAGCCAGGTGTGATCGGAGTGTTGAGTTCAACGCTCAGCGATTTGGCCCGCGCGACGACTTCCTGGGGATCCGAGATGTCAGCTGGCGTGATCGTATTCATGACCTCCGCAGCCGTGTAGCCCAGCATCCGCTCCGCACCGACGTTGAAGATCTGGATGACCCCCTTCGCATCCGTAGCGATGCTTGAAAAATTAGCGCTGTTGAAGATGGCGCTCTGCAATGCGCCGGCTTTCCGGAGTGCGACTTCCGCTTGCTTGCGTTTAGTAATATCACGTGCCGCAGCAAAAACGCCCAGTACGTCGCCCTGCGAATCTCTGTACACGGAGGCGTTATAGAGAACGTCGGTCAGATGCCCTTCAGCATGGCGAATCGTGAGCGGATAGTCGGTGACCAATCCCTTCGAGAAGGCTTCCCGATAGCCTTCGCGAGCTTTCACTGGTTCGGTAAAGTAGTCTGAGAAATCCGTGCCGATCAAATTCTCTCGCGGAACGCCGGTGGCTTTGATGGAGCCCTCGTTGACGTCCGTGATCTTTCCGTCCCCACTGATGGTTACCAGGGGATCGAGTGACGCTTCAATCAGACTACGAGCATATTGCGCCGCCGTTCGAACTTTATCGTCGGCCAATTTTCGGGCAGTCACATCCTCCATCGCCAGAATCAGCAACTCACCGTGTTGGCCAGCCTGAAGTTTCCGGGCATTGAGTAACATCACGCGCCTCCCAATGTCCGGGAAAGTGTGTTCCAGCTCGAAATCATCAAACACAGAGCTCGTTGGCACAATATCTTCGAGCAAAGTACGCAGGTCAGGAATATCCCATTGCCCGTTTCCCAGTTCGTAGATCAGTCGCCCTTCGGTCTCCACGGGAGAGACGTGAAATGTCTGATAAAACGCTCGATTCGCGCTTTGAACCCGCAGCGTAGCGTCCAGAATCAGCAGCGGTTCTCGCACTGTATCGACAATGTTCTGCGCGTAGTTCTGGATGTCTTCATTGAGCGGAATTGAGTTTGGCATAGCAGAGTCTTCGAATCCGTTCGAGTGTTCACTAATAGACATTCGAAAAATGATGTGGAATCACATCGCAAAAGAATTCTAATGCCGTGGCGTCACTTGACACAGTAGGGGGCTTCTTGTGGCGGTTTAACGACCAAAGTGGCGGCCGTTGAAGCAACTTTGCTACTCATCTCTATGAAGTTGTGACGTTGGTTACCGCAACACTTTTGGACAACACGACGATCGCTTGGTCGGGCTCCTTGGAGCATCGAGCAGACCACCAAAGCAGTCTGGTTGAATCCGCCATGCCTGTTTCTCAAAGCGCCGGTCGATGGCGGCTAGGGATGCGCCGTTGGAAATCGTCCCGTACCGTTCCTACGAATGCTCCATAATATCTGCCATCACACGGGTAAAGAGCTTGGGGTCACAGCTTGTCTGGGTGGCGAGAGCTTGGGGTCAAGAGCTTGGGGTCACAGCTTAATCCGGGAGAGCTTGGGGTCGCAGCTTAATCCGGGTGGTACGTGGAGCAAGTAGCCTCGGCGCCAGGCAGAATGCTAATCCAGCATGGTAAGGGTGGTTGAGTTCGGTTCGACGCACACGGATAGGCCGAGTTCAGCCCAATGAAAGATTTGCCTGAACGCAACTTACGGACAGTAGCGTCGACGAGCCAGCTCAGAAGGTGGCTGGTGAGAGATCATGCAGGCTTGCGGGAGATCGTGCTAACAGCGGTCCACTAGAAATTCCGCTAATTGACGCTCAACAACTCTCGAGCTTCGCGGCGCATGTGAAAGCGGCGGCAGCGGCCAATAGATCGGCTGTGGTCGATGGTCTGAGGCCGACCAGCCACGTTGTGAAAGAGTCTACCGAATCTGTGCACTAGCTCGCCCCACGCATCCGCATCAAGCGATAGGTGTGCCAACAGAGGTGGGATATGTTTGGGTGTTGAACTGGACTTGCCCAAGACCGCTTGCCGCGCCGTCCAATCCAACAGCTCCAGGTAATCGACTCGCGACATCGCCAAGAAGCCTTTATCGCTACAGCGATAGCCTGATTTACTCGGCTGAGCACCCAACGCATCGCGCAGTTCGTCGATCTCGACCGGTGAGAGCATGCGATCTGGGCCAGTGCAAGACTTTCTGTCCACCGTAACTGCCTGCTGTGCTTGCAGGCGACGCTGCGCAGACGTGTAGTCGCTGGCTTCGAGCGTCTGAGCTATAGCGGCGCGCATGGGATTGAGATCTACGTAGGCTGCACAAGCCAGCACGGCCGCATCATCGAGCAATCGCACCGCCTTATAGCGGCTCTGAAAGAACTTACCGTTCTCTTCATCTTCGCGATTGGCGCGCATGGCGATATTCTGACACAGCAGCCGCATCCACCAGGAAACATCGCTCAGACGCGAGCGGATTTGCACAACTCGCTGTGGATTATTGCAAATCAGATTCAGCTCAGTTTCGTTGGGCTCAAGTGGTAGTCCACCGGCACCCTTTCTTGGCGGGCAGAGCGATAGCCAGCGCCGAGCCACTTCGCTATCACTCCAAGTCTCCACCACGTCGGGACGCGATCTGAGTACCAAATGGAAGTGATTGGAAAGTATCGAAAAGCAACACAGGTCGATCCCCATGGCCGCCGCGAGACGCTCGAGTCGTTGTTCGATCCACCGCTTACGATGGTCGTAGTTCTTGCCGGTGACGGGATCATCACCCAGTAAGAAGCAACGCCGCACGACTCGCCCCATGACGTGCAAAATCGCAATTTCATCTGGCGCGAATACTTCCGCGCGAGTTATTCGAGCCATGGTCGGGGATCTCCTAGGAGTCGGAGCGGAATATTTGCGCGCAACTAAAGGGAGACGACGCTAAGTACCATTCCTTACAGAAATTCCGCCCATTTTTTCACTGGCACACGCTTTGTGAAGAAGCTGTGTCCCTACCCGCTTTCACTGACTCGCATGGTCGGGGTGCCATTGTCCGAGATTGCGAAGCGGACTATTGAATCATCGAACCTCTTCGATAGCGCAATTGCGGATGGTGCAGGGCAATTAGTACGAAGCTACCCTTAGTGGACGACTGCAAACGCGACACTCAATTAAGAAATGTTGCTCGCAAATCTTGCGAAGTTTCGTTGTCATAATGTGCCTAACGCCTTATGTGAGGAACTTTGCGATTCCGGAACTTAACGATGAGAACATAGAGTATCGGTGCAAACGGAAGGCGAAAGTGCTAGGCAAGTAGTCCTTCTGGAATAGGCAGGTTACGGGAGAGTGAGAAGAAAATAGTAGTGCTTGCGATCGAAGCGCAGATGGATGACAATCAGGGTAAGTTTTCTTCAGATCGTTCGAGGATTTAAATCGTGAGTGCCATCACTCCCAGAGGGCTTAAATGGACTTACGAAGACTACGTGAACCTGCCCGACGATGGGTTTCGTCATGAAATCATCGATGGAAGACACGTTGTGAATCCCTCGCCGAGCACCCAACATCAGCATGTGTCAAAGCGATTGCAGTATCAGCTCTACACTAAAATCGAGTTGGCGGGCTTGGGTTTGCTGTTCCCTGCTCCGATGGACGTTCAGCTTTCTCAATTCGATATCGTGCAACCCGACTTGGTCGTGATTCTCAATGAGAATGTACGCAAGATCACACCGTCCAAGATTAAGGTGGCACCGCATTTGGTCGTCGAAATCATTTCGCCATCGACGGCAGGAAATGATCGGACGATCAAGAAAGATCTCTATGAGCGATCTGGCGTAAATGAATATTGGATTGTCGACCCATTTGAGCAGCAGGTCGATCAATGGGTGCTCTGCGAAGGGAAGTATGTTTTGCTGCCTGCAAGCAAAATAATTCGTCTTTCTTTTGTTAGCGAAATCGAAGTTGATTTCGATACCGTTTGGTAAGTGGTGAATGGTCCAAGCGGCAAAATTGATCAGGTGGCTGCTCGCTTTTCCGGGCAGGGTATCTTTATTCGTATGAACGACGTCACCAACATCCTCCTGAAAATCGAATCGGGCGATCTGCACGAGGCTGGTCAGTTGTTGCCTGCGGTGTACGCGGAATTGCGAAAACTGGCGGCTGCAAGACTGGCCGATGAAAGGCCAGGGCAGACGCTCCAGGCAACAGCGCTGGTGCATGAGGCGTATCTGAGACTGGTCGATGTTGAGAATCCCCAGCACTGGAAAAGTCGTGGCCACTTCTTTGGCGCTGCAGCCGAAGCAATGCGGAGGATTCTGGTCGAACAAGCTCGCCGCAAGGGCCGCGACAAGCATGGTGGAGGAGTGCAGCGAGTTGAGTTGCCAGCTGATCTGGCGGCGGGTGAATCCGATGACGAACTGCTCGCCTTGGATGCGGCCTTGCCCCGTCTGGCAGCCGAGGATTCCGTAGCGGCGGAGGTCGTGAAACTCAAGTGTTTTGCTGGCCTGGGTCGAGAGGAGATCGCTTCCGTTCTGGGAATGACGGTCCATGAAGTGCGGCAAAAATGGGCCTACGCGCGGGCTTGGTTGCGGTTGGCTCTGGAGAATTGAAAAGTTTTTCCGGTTTCGCACGCCAGAAAGTCACCCTTCGCTCCGCGAAGGATGCGTGAACCAAGTACAGCTTTCCGATCATCAAAATTTCCTATCTTAGGGAGAATTATTTCCTACGCGCCCTTCCGTCGGTGGAGCGACGGACGACTTTGGAGCATTCAGCGCGAAGCGTAGAAATTAAAAAAGATTTCTAGTTTCGCGCGCCAGAAACGGCTGCCACGGCGCACTGATTGGTAGGAGAATGTGATTTATCATGACTATCAATCCGCAACGTGCTCAAGCTTTGTTTTTGGCTGCTCTGGAGATTTCCGACGCGGAGGCTCGTCGTGAGCTATTGGAGCATGAGTGCGCCAATGACGCAGCGGTCCGGCAACGCGTCGAAGACCTACTCGCGGCCCATGACGCAGTCGGCGGCTTTGATGCCGCTCCGTCCAACCCTGCCATCAATGCGACCATGAACGCTCCGGCGGACCCTCAACCCGGTTCCCTGGTCGCCGGCCGCTACAAGCTGCTCGAAAAGGTCGGCGAAGGAGGCATGGGATCTGTCTGGGTAGCCGAGCAGTCCGTGCCGGTGAAACGCAAAGTAGCTCTGAAACTCATCAAGGCCGGGATGGACTCCAAGGCCGTCTTGGCC
>JBGSJL010000240.1:0-2069 GCA_041741955.1 Pirellulaceae bacterium
AAGAACTCAAAAATAGTGGCGACCGTCTCTTGCCACACCCAGGACTTCATAGTCGACTGAAATCTCGCAGTCGCCGAGGATGATTCACCAATCGAAAACGCGCTGTCGGCGACTTGCGTGCATTTATTGGTTCGTCGATAATTACAGGTTGATGCTTTGCTGAAAACAGATGGAGTGAGATCATGACGACGGTCAATGAAGCAAAATCAATTTACGAGGCGGAACTTCGAGAGTTGCTTGAGGGTGAATTCTTCGGTCAGTACGTTGCTATTGTTACAAATCCACGTTGTCATTTTGTTCGTCCAACATTTTTGGACGCAGCCATGGCAGCTAAGGAAGCCGTGCCGCAACAAGTTCCCTTCGTAATCCGTATCGGGCATGACGCGGCATTTCATATCGGGACGGTGTCAAGGTGAGAGCTTGGGTAGACGAAGAAAATCGAGCATTGGTTGAGTTGAGCCTCGCCCGCCATGCTAAGAGCACACGAATCGCAGTTAATGCATGGATCGATACGGCGTTCGATGGACATTTAGTTCTACCAAGGTCACAGATCGAGGAATTAGGACTAGACCTTATCGCAGACACGGAGGCGATACTAGCCGACGGATCGAAGACGCAGTTAAGGTGTTACTATTGCGTGGTCGAATGGTTAAGTGGCATTGTCCCCGTTCAGGTAATCGAAAACGAAGGTCAGCTACCGCTCATCGGTACAGGGTTGCTTGCCCAGGTTGATCTTCGCATCAACTATCGCACCAGAGTTTGCACGTTGACTTGATCGACGAACGCTGGTGTTCACGAGGTTCCGGTAGTGGACTGGTTGTGCAAACTAGATGTGCCACCGGAACTCCCGTGCAACACTTGGTTCGTCGGGTTTTTGCGAATGACTCGACCGGACTCTTGCTGCTCTTTCCGCAATCGGGCTACGAGTCCCGCCAATGTACCGCCGGATTCCGCCAGCAATCGTTCGCGGATTAAGTGAAGTTCATCAAGTATTGGTTGATCGGTCATATTAGAGGCTACCCAAAAATTCTGCAGGAGTGCAAATCAGCATTCCGCTGAAGCCTTCTCGGGCAAGAATTTGGTAGACCCGAGGCAATTCATGAGCATTGGCGATATGCTTACAGTTCAGCGTCAGTAGATATTTTACCCTGCCAATAGCAGCCGCGGCAACATGCAAAGCGTCTGCGGCTGCTTTCTGGGGCATTGTGTGCGCTGACAGCAGTAGTGCAGCTAGGGTCTGCACGTCAGAGTTGATGTCCAAAAGCGGTAGGCCATCGAGCAAGAGCAGCCGTTCTGCTGCTGCAGATGCGTCTCCAGCCGAGGCTTCGTCAAGTGTCAATTGGGACGTAACGAGATCGAACTTGGGTCGTTCGAGTTTCCACCAATCACGTGCTTGCTGTTGCAACGCCGCGTTCTGAACATCGCGTCTGGGCTTAGCTGTGGCGTAACTAACGATCGAGGTTTCAATGTAGACAGTGTCCATCGGAGCATTCTAGCAAGACAAACGTTTGCAGTGACCACATCGTCGCGTTTGATGGTTTAGCCGGGGTGTCTTTTCGATCGATTCGATGTAATCGCAGGGTTAAATTAGTCTATGGCTTGGTTGCAATTAGCGTAGCGCCGCATGAGCTGCAGCGATACGCCTTGCCAAATTCCCAAGAACTCATGATCTCCCTCTTAGCTTTCGAATCCGCATCGGTGAACACTAGCTCGGTTGACCCAAAGCCGAACGCGAACAAGTTCGCGATGGATTTGCGGAGCTGAACTTCCCCAGTTTCCATCGTTGTTTTGCAAATTGGGCAATCCATAAATTATCCCGACGGACGAACGAACGAATTGCGATCTATCCGCCTGTAGGATGCGGGGGGATAGATCGCTTGTTGAACTTTGTCGCTGGTAGGGGCGACGGGGGTAGTCTATGCAGATTCTATCCGGTCAGCAGTGCCTGAGCAACGGTTTTAGAGCCTGGGACGGATGTGGTTGTACCAGTTGGGGCGATGCGGCGAATTCATTACGTCATGCCAACTGGGTTTTAGAGACGCAGCGGCCTTGCACATGGCAGCTCCGCA
>JBGSJL010000241.1:0-1759 GCA_041741955.1 Pirellulaceae bacterium
GCTGGTTGCGCCGGCGGGTTCGTTGATCCAAGATGGAGACCGATTCTCGGTTACGGGTGCGGGTCGAGCAATCACTTTCGAATTCAATTCCACCGGTGGCGTGGGCTTGGGCAATGTGGCAGTACCATTCACTGCCGTGGACCCAGCTTTTGTGGTCGCTCGCGCGATCCGCGACGCCATTAATTCGTCGGGCGTTCAATCGCAGTTGCAGGGCGTTGTTCGCGCCGCCAGCTCCAGCGGCATTCAGACAGGTACTGCTGGGCGCGATATCAAGATCGACTTGCACGGACCAGCCACCTTCAGGAGCATTCTCGCTACCAACCCGCTTGGGGCTGTTACGCAGATCGTGCACGAAGGTCAATCGGATCGCAACGTGCGCCGCGAGCAAAGCCAAGTCACCATCCAGAATAGTTTCATTCGCGAATCGCGCGACTATGGCGTATGGAGCGAACCGGCCGGGCGTTTGCAAGATCCACGCGATGTGGTCGATCCATTCACGCGGATCTTTCTGCAAGAAAAACCAAATTTGGTGGGCACACAGGCCGTCCGGAATTTGCCACTTCTCAACAACGACGTCCAAGGTGGCTTAGTCCCCGGCGTGGTCGTGCAAAATAACGTACTCGAAGAGGGTGGCTTGGGTGGCGTGGTCGTTCAAGGCGAAACGCCTATTTGGATGCTGTCACCCAACTTTATCCCATTTTTTGCGACTGGCACTGATCCGAACACTTTCTCCGCCGACAACAATCCCTTTGTTAATAATGCTGGCCCCAATCCGCCGCCATCGCACTTTGGACACTATATCGATGACCAGGATACCCTGGTGATTGATTCCGATCGGACGCGCATTCGGCTCGAGTTCGACGATTTGGCTGGTGGTGGCACTGCAAATCCCGTGGCCGGTAGTGGCCAAGTGGAAGGTAATGGCATTCGGCCCGATAGTTCGCCTGCGTGGTATCGCGACACCGGTGGCGATTTCTACCAGCGTCTAACCTGCAATATGTGTACGGCCTTCGCGACCACCGCCTTTGAAACAACTCACGCACTGCGCGACTCGATCCTCAGTAGTATTCTGGTCACCAACGGTACCACCCAGATAGTTACTGCCACGGTAGCGGAGAGCTTGTTGGGACCCGATCCAGGAGCTCCTGCCGGTGCTTCGTTTGGCTATCCGTTGTACTACAATCGTTCGGCGGTCTACTTAGAGGGCGTCGCTAATCTACAATGGCAGGATGGCCCGCGCGGGCGCTCTAATCCGTTTGACATTCGGCAGTTGGACCTGGGCCAAGCGCCGCAACCTCAAGCTCGGATTGTCAACAACACGATCATCGGAACCGACGGTCGGGCTAGCTTCAACGGCGAGGCGGCAACTCGAGAATCTAACGACACACTGGCAACCGCCGTACAGACTTGGCAGGGCACCAGCCACAACCCGCTCGAATACGCTTCCAGCGGCGTCGTCGGCGATAACATCGTGGGCTTGCCCGGTACGGATGTCGACATCTACCAGTTCAAACTTGGTGTAGGCGAACGCGTCATTGTTGATATCGATTCCACAAATTCGCTCGATAGCGTGCTGCAGATTTTTGACAGTCGCGGCATTCCTCAGACGTTCGTCAATGCGGCGGGACTGAATCGAACACTGAGCGACAACGACGCAGCTCCAGGTGAAACATTGGGACTGGACCCCTATGGCGACTTCACGGCTACAGCTCCGGGAGTCTACTTTGCTGCCATTAGCTCCGTGGGCAATACGACGTTT
>JBGSJL010000242.1:0-28834 GCA_041741955.1 Pirellulaceae bacterium
GGCCACGACCACCTACGTCGACACTCAAATCGGTCGTGTCCTCGATGCCCTCGAGAACAGCCCCTACAAGGACAACACCGTAGTCGTCTTCCTCACCGATCACGGCTTTCATTTGGGCGAAAAACTCCACTGGCAAAAGACCACCCTCTGGGAAGAAGGCACGCACACCTTGTTGATGTTTCGCGCGCCCGGGGTCACAAAAGCCGGCGGCGAGTCGGAACGGTTCGTTTCCCTGTTGGACATCTACCCGACTCTCGCCGAACTCTTTGAACTCAAGCCTCCCGCGACCATCGATGGACGCTCGCTGGTCCCCTTGCTTAAAGACCCGCAGGCTCCGTGGGAAAGCACCGCCATCACTGGCTTGTGCGATAAAGGCAAAACGGACCTGGCCTATATCAGCATCCGGCATGAACTTGGACGCTACACACGCTACGGGGCCGACGAAGAGGAATTCTACGACACCACCAAAGATCCCCACGAATGGACCAACCAGATCGGCAACCCGAAATACGCCACCACCGTCAATAAACTCCGTACCCTGGTCCCCGGTTTCTCGGATGCCGCTCACCCCCTTCCTTCCGCGCTGACCAAGGAGCGTCGGGAAACTCAAAAGGCGAAAAAAGAAAAAAAGACGAAGTAATCCAATCCTTTCACATCATGAAAACAAGCTGACCAAACAGGACCAACCATGAACCCTTCCCCTCAAAACAAGCATTCACGTCGAGTCGTCTTGAAATCGATCGGCGCGACCACCACGCTGGCTGCGTCTGGCCTGTTGCCATCAATGATCTACGCTGCACCTTCAGCGTCTGCGAAGGACAAGTTGCGAGTCGGATTGATCGGTGCTGGGAATCGAGCCAAATGGCTGACGCGTGCGTTGTCTCGCGAATTCCATCGAGCAGAGTTGGTCGCCGTATGTGATTGCTACCTGCCGCAGATCGATCTGTTGGCTGCTGGTAATAAGAGCGATCCGAAAACTGGCGACTGGAAGCGATATCAGAACTATGAGCAGATGTTCGATCAGGAAGAACTCAACGCCGTCATCATCGCAACGCCGGATCATGTGCGTGTGCGTGCGGCAATCCTTGCATGCGCCAAAGGCCTGGACGTGTACGCGGAAAAACCGCTCAGCTTCAGCATTCCGGAAGGCCGCGCACTCGTCAAAGCCGTGCGAAAACATAAACGAGTATTGCAAGTCGGCACGCAACAACGCAGCACGGCCAACAACCAGTACTCCTGCGAGTTCTTCCGAAACGGCGGCCTCGGCAAAGTGCACACGATTCTCGTCAAGAACTACTCGGGAGCGCGCGGGGCGACTGGTCTCGACAAGCAAGCCGTTCCCGAAGGCATGGCCTGGAGTCGATTCTGCGACCAAGCAGCGTTGCTCGACTACCACGAACAACTTCACCGCAGGTGGCGGAACTTCGATGCCTTCACCGGCGGTCCTATTTGCGATCGCGGTGCGCATGCCCTGGACATGGTTCATTTGGCGATGGGTTGGGACAAAGTCGCTCCAACGCGAATCGAGCCAACCACGGACGCTAAGGACGCTCGCGATCGCGGGGTCCGTCTATATTACCCGAACGGAACGGTTGTCCGGCTGGAAAGCGACAATGGACCGGCTTTTGGAGGCATCTTTATCGGCGAGAACGGCAAGTTGGAAATCAATCGAGGACGCTTCGCCTGCAACCCAACGACACTGATTGCACCCTTCGAAGGCGAAGAGTCGGAGAATCATGTTGGAAACTGGCTCGACTGTATCGAATCACGCGATGAACCCAACGCTCCCGTTGAGGTCGGCCATCTGATTTCCAGCGTCGCGCACCTGATCAACATCTGTCGCATCACTGGCCGCACCATTCACTGGGACGCCACCCAGGAACAAATCATCGGCGATGACGCCGCCAATGGATTGCTCAGCAAAGAACGACGACCCGAATACTCACTTCCCCATGTTTAGCCACAGGTGCCCACATGCTTTCGCATCCAATCCATTGTTCTGACCGTTCAATAGTGCAACGGTATCTTTTATGCATTGCGTTCATGGCAATCTCACTTTGCTATGGCTCTGCGTTCGCTGACGATTGGGTAACCCTATTCGACGGCAAGAACCTCGACGGCTGGAAAGCTTCACGCGACAACACGCAGTTTGCGATTGTCGATGGAGTCATCGTTGGCACGAGTTCGAGCCAAACGCATTTTTTACACACGGTCGAAACGTATGGTGATTTCGAACTTGAACTGGAAGTCAAACTTCACGACACCGACCTGAACTCCGGCGTTCAGATCCGCACCATGTTGACTCGCCAGAACGCAAACGGCCAATCGAGGGAATCGATCCATGGCCCTCAGGTCGATATTGGAAAATCACCAGGACGCAGCGGACATATTTTTAACCAAGGAAACGGTGCCTGGATCACACCTCCGAAAGACCTGACCCGCAATGAAGTCATGGTCAACGGTCAGTGGAATAAGCTGCGTGTGCTGGCAATTGGCACACGCATTCAAACGTGGATCAATGACAAACAAGTGGCGGATGTCACAGATGATAACGTCTTTGCAAAATATCCCTCAGGCGCGATCGCCCTGCAGGTACACGGTGTCAAGAACTCACCGGAGGAACCACGCCACGTGTCGTTTCGATCGATCCGCGCTCGAAAGCTCGAATCCGCCAAGTAGCGCCCACCCTAAAGACGCCAGGCGATCATTAGCGAAAACACAAAACAGGTTTGAACGAATACAGAAACCGAATGATTGAGCTCGCGGATCGGTAGCAGCTCCGCTTCGCTGAAGACACATTCCCAGTCGAACGACATCGTGAACTGCCGCTGGCCAACTTACAAAAAGTTCCAGCTATGAATTGAACTCGGCTTCTGACATCAATCGCCTCGCGTGCTTGTGCAGTCAATACTTTTCCACACTTAGTACTCACGCGTAGGCTTTTCCGTTGAGAAACGATGTGCAATTGAGCCTAGTACTCGGCAATCACCTTCCATTGCTCGTCCGTTTTGCGTACTTGTACGAGTCGAAATGCACCTGGGACGGAAAGCTTAAGCAAGACGTCATTATCCTTGATCTTGAAACGCAATGATCGGAACAGGGATTCGCTTGCTTGATTCGGCTCCGCAACATATTCGCCAGCGGCAACATCCAACTGCTCGATGCGAAAGGAGTTGATCATTGTGCCGACAATAAATGGGGGCAGAGAATCCCTTTTCGCCTGCTTCTTGATCGCTACGAGCATGTCATCGCGCTTGATCGGAACGCCGTATTCGGTCATTTTTTCTGGGACTTCGAGACCAAAGTAAAACGAACGACTTCCAGGCATCAGTTGCACCTGTGAAGCATAAAGCTGTTTGAGTTTCTCTTCGTCGTAAAGCATATAAGCCCGCAGTAGGTCTTTCGCAAAAGCAGTAACTTCCGGAGCAGGCTTAAGTCGGGCCGTGCTCTGCCGCGTTGGTCCTGCAATCTTGACATTCTCGAGTCCCAGCCAAAACACTGGGTGGGACGTTGCTGCCAGATGGTAAACCGCGACTGGGCCAGTGGGTGCTAAGAGCCCTTCAAGTCCTTGGTTCTGAGCCGCATCACCAATCGTCCCTTCAAGTTTCAGTTTGTCTCCAGACTTGAACGCGAGTTCGTCAGGCGTGTCAATGATCAGTGCTGCGAGAAAGGGTTTTGCATTTTCTTCGTGGACTGATTTTGGAATCAGTCGAACGACGCCATTGAACGACTTCGATGCGTCGCTTGCCAATTCGAACTCCCATTTTACAGCCTGCCCCTTCAATGCTTTGTTGACTTGGAATTGCACGGTATCCTCGGCAGGTGCCATGTCGATATATCCACCCGCACCATCGGTGACTGGTATGACTTCTGAATTCGTCTCTTCGCTGCCAGGGACGATCGTTACTCGCTGCGCCAGCGATGCCCGGTCGGGGACTCGAGCCTTGCCAGCGAGTTCGCCGAGGTATGTATCGAAAGCGGCAATATCCGACCTCCAACCGTCGCTTGATGGTTTCGCTTTCGCAGGCTGATTTTCTTTGGTGACCTGTTCGTCGCGAGCCATCTGTGCGACGCTGCTATTCTGAATCTTCCTTTCTCGAATAATCTCCCAGGCCTTGGAGATCTGGGCCTTATAGGCGTCCAATATGTACATCTCCCGATCACGCAACTGTTTCGAGTCAATTCCTGGGTCGGCCGCGATGTTCAGATTTTTCCAACCGGCTTGACTGAATTCCGCTGTCGCAGTTGCAATGGGATCTTTCTGCTTAATGCCAGGCGGCCAGATCGAGCGTTCGACGTTCAGCGAATTGGCAGTCGAAGTGACACGATAGACGTCACCGTAGAGTGGCATGAATACGTAGAAGTGATGCTCATCCGCCAAGAGAGCTGAGTAAAACGTATCCAGATCCGCTACTTTGCGAAACGACTTAGGATCAGCGTCTTGAATCTGATGATCCCCTGAGTAGACACCGTTTTTGTCTTTGTAAACAAATTGGTGAATTACCTGAAACGTCGGCGCATCATATCCGGTGAGCTTTACTTCGGCACGCCAGACGTTGTTGCGATCCGCGCCAAACGGGCAGTCGTCCCCAAAAGTACGGAACGTGTCTGGATCGGCGCCTTCCAAAGGAGTTGTCGACCAGTAGACTCGATTTGCGTCCCGGTAAAACGCTTGTTCAAGATGTCGAAAAGTCTCGACGTCAGCACCGGTGATCATCGTTTCCTGATACCAAACACTCTTGGCATCTTTCCAAACAAATCCGTCCCGTACAAGCTCTACCGTCTTAGGATCCACTCCCTCAAGAGGCTTGCCGTACCACCAGACATGTTTGGCATCTTTTGCAAGATTGAAGCCGATCACCTCGAAGCTTGAAACGTCTGCCGATGCGAGTGTCACGACCCAAAAGCGGCCGGGGCTGATGCATTTATAGTAAACGTTGTTCTTGTCCTTGGTGTACGATTCGCTCAGAGCTTTGAAGCTCGCTGCATCGACGTCCGCACATTGGCTGAACTGCAGATTAGCAACTTTCGCAAACTGCTTAAAATCTTCTCTTCCGGCCTGATCGATGCGCTGCTTATCAAAATAGATGAAATCGCCTTGTCGCGAGTAACCGTGGCCCAGCACTTCCGCCTTGGTTTCATCAAACGGCGTAAGAGGTGTCGCAGGGCTGGGTTGAAAGAACATAGCCACAGTAATGGCTGTCAATAGACTCATCATCGCGAGTGCTCCAATGGGCAGAAGGTAAAGTTTGGAAATGGGACGCCGTCGATAAGTGGTCCGTTTTGAAGTTGGTAACTGCGGAGGTAGCTGAAAATTTGCTGGCTGTTGTACGTGGCTTAAGCAAGCGGCCAAGAGTTCGTGAACTTCACCAGCGGAAGCGAACCGCTGGGACTTTTCTTTAGCCATCAGTTTCTCAACGATCAGAACCAACCACTCCGGAATATCAGGATTCAATTCACGCATTGGCGTTGCAACTTCGTCGCTGATTCTTTTCATCACACCGTATGAAGATTCTGCTCGGAAAGGTGGGCGCCCGGTGCACAGCGTGTAGAGCATGCTGGATTCGGTTCTAATAGCAAGACTGAATCGGGGAGTTCAATCTTGCGCGAGACAATCGCATTTTTGCAGATTTCCACAAAATCGTCTTGAACGAGCTTTTCCCAGCTAGCGCAAAAGAGGCCAATGGCTGAAATTCTGCGATTTTGCCAGTTGGCCGAACCAAACCATGACTATCTGCAACACAACTATTGTGAAAAACGCTCGCTGTCTGTCTCTCTGAGAGGCTCAAAATGCGAACTTTCTAGTTGGGTAATGGGACGTCGTTCGGCCGTTTTGCATAGATAGATCTGGGAGGGATACCATTCCGGTTCCCTCGAAGTTCTATCTACGGAGACGGAACCATCGACGCTTACTCTCTCGACCCTCTTCCCCCTGACGGCGATCTGCCAAGCGATCCAGCGACTGTCCGCTTTCAATCGGTCGCCGAAATTTTGCTCCGTGGCATCCGACGATGTGTGTCTGCTGACCGCGACTTGAAAGACGAATCGAGCGAAATTTCGGCCCAGGACGAACCTGTTTTGGGCAATCTCGGAGACTCTTTACCCGAGCCGCTTGATTTCGTTTTCGATAAACCCCTCTCTGTGTCACACGTCTCCGAAACACCGGGTTTTGGAGGCGATCGAAACATTCAAGAAGGAGGTAAATCGTGAGCAACGAAGCGAGAAACAAAGACATCGCTGTCCTGCTGGCCAGAGGTGTCATTCGGGTAAAGAATCAACCACTGGTTGCCAAAGCGATCGAGTCGCAAATGCCTGCGAAGCATGACGTCAGCAAAATTTCAGAAAATTCCGTCACCAACGATTCACAGGTTTCGCAGGACCAAACTAAAGACGGAGGTGATCAATGACCCGCCGTCATCATCGCGACGCTAGATCAACATTTGTCGCATCACGGGTCGTACGCTCAACTGGGACTCCGCGAAAGAGCAAATCATCGGGGATAACTGCTTGCTCAATCGGATTTAACCGTTCACCAACAGCGCCGATGAACGGTTATTTCTAAAGGATGCAAGCCGTTACAAAGTAGATTCGACGGTGTGCCGCGGACTTCAACTAGCCGTCCTTTTACGGACTGGTGATTTGCGGCAGACGCGTTGCCGTAGCAGTGTTGCGGACTGAGACTGGAACAAATTCGTCTTCGACTACAACCTCGAGTAGGGAGAAGTCGACACCCGGTTCAAACGGTTCGGTGTTCGTTAGACTTTGGTAGTGGGCCTCATTGCTGGCGACGACAAAGTAGGTACCAGGATTTCGATTGAACGTGAACGTTCGAAACCGCGGCTGCACAACTCCCCCATTTTCCAGCCGCATGGCTTCCATTTTCGTCGTTGGTGGTGACGCGATCTGCTCCTCGGTGAGTATCCAGAGCCGGATCTGGGAGTTCGCGTTTGTGGTATTGACATTGTTGGTCCGAATTCCACCCGGACCGCCTCCCGGATTGGTGGGCGTGACTTCAATGCAGCCGGTAAGACTGCTGCCAACTACGACCAATGCGGTCATCATCAGAAAACGATACATCTTTAATTCCTCTTCAAAAACGCGTTTCGCGGCAGTCGGTACCCCCGGTCAACAGCGATAACGCAGGACAACAAAAAGCAACGATCAATAGTCGGAGACAACCTCTTGGCTGTTCCGGGTGCAGAGAGCGGCGACGATCTCCAAGGTCAGAGACTCGCTCAAGAAATGCACTGAGCCATCCGCGAAGACCGCGTGGGCACCGCCGGGGTGCAAACTGGCGATTTCATCTAAGCTGCCGCGTCGATTGTTAATGGAACCTTCGTCGTGACTGAGGCAATGTGCGCCACAGGACCAGAAGCCGTAGTTGTCTTCAGTAATTGCGATGGCTTCGGCGATGGCAATGGTGTTGCTGGTTCCGTCGGTGATGGAAGAGATGGCAATGGGCCTCTCGCCTCGATCGAGCGGAAACAGGATCCCATTGCGACCGATATCTCCCGTCGCTTTGTGCGACGAGCCGCTGATTCCACAGTAGTCGGTTGAACCAGCGTAGTTCTTCCAAGAGCTTGGACAGGTAAAGACCGACAAATTCTGTCGAGTCCATGCCGCATTCTTCGGGGTATCCCAGGCCGCCTTGAAGTCGATCCGTTGGTACAGGCCGTCTTGCTCCAAGTAGGGCAAGACCCGAGTGGACCAGGAGTGCAAAGTGTCTGCTTCTGCTCCGGCGGGGAAGAACTTGAAGGTGGATTCGAAGTGCTGCAGGGCCAAGCCCTGCTGTTTCAAGTTGTTACCGCAGTTGATCCGTCTAGCCGCTTCACGTGCTTGTTGGACCGCCGGCAACAGCAAGCCCATCAGAATTCCCAAAATGGAGATGACGCCAAGTAGTTCCAGTAAGGTGAAACCTCGGCGAGTTTGGGTTGAGTAACATGTCATGGCTTGTCTCCGTTTTAAAGTACACAGATATTCGCGACGTCTGGGTTTCCAGCCCTTCATGAGTTTTCAAAAATTTGTGAAGGTCCACGGCACGCCTGAAATGGATCCCGCCATGCTCCCGGATCCGTTATCTTGGGGTGAGACTCCCTGGGTGCGCGAAAGCTATTTCAAGGAAAGGCTGATGTCTGGTTCAGAGCGTAACGAAGAGCTTGGTGACGAAGGTGTGACCGATTTGCTGCAGGCTTTGCCGGAGCGGCAGGACGAGCTCTATCAGTTGATTTACGAACATCTGAAGTCGCTGGCCCGGAATCGACTGTGGGCCGAAAAGGGGAACAACTGGTTGCAAGCTACTTCGTTAGTCAATGAGGCCTATCTGCGGCTCATGCGGCACGAGAGCGGTTGGCGCGACCGTCGGCATTTTTTTGGGGTCGCTGGGGAGGCCATGCGACGGATCTTGGTCGATGCCGCAAGGCATAGAAATCGAGAGAAACGTGGCGGAAAGATGGTCCAGCAACCGCTCTCCGGAGTCGGATTGGCGGAATCCGATTGGGATCTGAATTTACTTGACTTGCATGATGCCCTGACGGAATTGGAAAGCCGATCAGCCGAACATGCCGAAATCGTTCGACTCCATTTTTTCTCAGGATTGACTTTTCAGGAGTGTGCAGACTTGCTGGGAGTCAGCCTATCTTCGGTGGAACGGCGTTGGCGATTTGCGCGGGCTTGGTTGCGTTCGAAAATTTCCGATTAATTTTGAAGGGCATCAGCTCCATTTGACGCGAATAAATCTCGGCACCATTCCTTATTTTCC
Source organism: Pirellulaceae bacterium (assembly GCA_041741955.1). GTDB lineage: Bacteria > Planctomycetota > Planctomycetia > Pirellulales > Pirellulaceae > Aureliella. Next base: position 8,759 of record JBGSJL010000242.1, read on the forward strand.
GACTGTTCTTAGTCAACCTTTCGCCGATGGGTGATGACATTCCCATGCCAGCCAACAACGCTGAACCCGATATCGAATCGTTGGAACGGATCTTTCAGCTCGTAGCTGAAGCTCCCAAGTCTCGCCAAGAGAGCTTGCTCGACGAACTATGCTCCGATCTCGAATTGCAGGGGTTAGTGCGTGAGTTGTTAAAGGCGGACTCTACCGACGGACTCGTCATCGACAAAGCACTTTTCTCGCCTCCGATCGAAGTGAACCCGGGTGAGCAGATTGGCCCCTATAAACTGCTCCAGAAAATCGGCGAAGGCGGGATGGGAGTGGTGTACATGGCGGAGCAGCTTGAACCGGTTCGCCGCCGCGTCGCCGTCAAAGTGATAAAGCCGGGAAACGATACAAAGCAGTTTTTAGCCAGGTTTGAAGCGGAGCGGCAGGCTTTGTCTCTTATGGAGCACCCGAACATCGCTAAAGTTCTGGATGCCGGTGCTACTGAGGCTGGCCGCCCGTATTTTGTAATGGAGTTGGTGAAGGGCAAATCCATCACCGAATATGCTGCCGAGCGTAAGTTGTCACTGCGGCAAATTCTTGAACTCTTCATTCCAGTTTGCAACGCAATTCAGCACGCGCACCACAAAGGAATCATTCACCGGGACCTTAAACCGTCTAATGTATTAGTGACTGAATATGATGGTCGACCGGTAGCCAAAGTCATCGATTTCGGAGTGGCGAAAGCGCTCAACGGTCCTCTCACGAATATGACTATGTTCACCGGCTTTGGGCAAATCCTTGGCACCTTTGAGTATATGAGTCCAGAACAGTCTTTGCTGAATCAAATCGATGTCGACACGCGGACCGATGTCTACGGACTTGGTGCTCTACTGTACGAACTGATCACCGGTAGCACACCCTTTGACAGAGCGAGGCTAAGGTCAGCGGCATGGGACGAGATGCTGAGGATCATACGCGAAGAAGATCCGCCCGTACCAAGCACACGCCTTTCGAGCGGCAGTCACAATGAGGGCAAATCGCGGTTTCAAAAGTCTGGGCCAATCTCCCATGACAGCCAACCGCAAAAGGTATTTCGATTAGTACGCGGCGAGCTGGACTGGATCGTGATGACCGCCCTCGAGAAAGATCGGTCACGACGCTACCCAACACCGGGCGACATGGCTGAGGATATCAAGAGTTATTTGTTAGGAGACGCTGTATCTGCATGCCCTCCATCGATGGGATATCGACTCAGCAAACTCGCGAGACGGTATAAGTTCGCAGTGTTCACTACCGGATTAGTCACCGCCTCGCTCGTCTTAGGTTTGGTTGGCACAACATGGCAAGCATGGCAGGCACGCCAAGCTGAGAGAGATGCCATCACCGAACGCAAGATTTCCGATCGTCAGAGAATCGAGGCGCAGGCATTGCGGCAAACGGCGGAAAGTGAGGCCGCGCGAGTCAAGGTCATGAACGATTTTCTCCGTATGGATTTGCTTGGTTTGGCTGGTGGTACAACACTCGTCCAATCGGATACTGATTTGGACCCCAACATGTCACTTGGTACACTTCTTGACCGCGCAAAGAGCCGACTCGACGCTCGGTTCGTTGGTCAGTCCGAGAATAAACTACAAGTGCAACTGCTGCTCGCTTACGCGTTTTGTAGTATAGGAAAGTACGAGGATGCCTCCAGTCTCCTGGAAGCGACCATAGACCAACTTAAGACCACGCGTGGTGTTAGTGATCCGGACCTGCTGGATAAAATCGCGGTTTTGGCGCAACTGTTTGTCCAGCAAGGTCGATGGCGTGATGCGAGACCGCTGTACGAAGAAGCGTATAAAGGCCGACAAATTATGCTTGGCCCTTCGCACGCTAAAACGATCTCTGCAATGAACAATCTTGCGACGATGGAGAAGATACTCGGTAACTATTATGAGTCGGCCCAACTGTTTGAAAAGTGCGTTGAATTACACGTTCAAGCTCATGGAGCGGATGATCCCGATCTGGGACCTAAACTTTCTCAATTGGGACAGGCGCTTGGTAAGCTTGGCAAGCATGCCGAAGCGGAGCAGACGTTGCTTCGAGGAATCTCACTGATGCGACAAGCTCCCGAACATCGATTACTTGATAACGGCTTGAATGCCTTGGGGCAGTTTTATCTCTCGCTTGGACGGTACGAAGCAGCAAAGGATTTGCTCCTCGAAGCTTTTGAGTTTCGGGAACCGTCACTAAATGAAAATAGCATCAATCTAACAGACACCGGACTCGCATTGGGGATAGCGTACCAAGCACTCGAAATCCCTGAAGAAGCAGAGCGTCGACTCGACGAAGCTCTAAGGTCGCTGCAGCATGGGAAGTTCAGTTTCGTTTCAATATTGGACAATTTAGAATTACTCGCTGGTATCTTGCGTGAGCAGGGCGACGAAAAACGCGCCGAAGAAGTCCTCCAGTTGTCGCTTTCCATTTCTGAGGAACAGCACTTTGAGGATTGGAGGAAGCCGCAGACGCTTTCGCTCCTTGCGGAGATTTCGATGGCTCACCAACAACCTGCCAAAGCCAAGGAACAGCTCTTAAAGGCCTACCGTATACTCGATGAATACAGCAAAGAGGCGGAACGACGCATAAGGAGCCCTACGCATGGTGAAAATTTCAATCGAGTATCTCGACGCTTGATGCAACAAATTGTTGCCATGAGTGAATCGCTCAATGGTAGTAGCGAGACAGGTGATTGGCAATCGAAGCTTGATGCAATCGACAGCTATGAACCGCCACAGCTTTTGAAAACGCAAACAAAGTAGATTCGATAACTCGCTAGCAGATTCCTCGCTCGACTTCGACCGACTTTTTTGCTCATCACTGCGGTACAAAATGTTGTGACACTAAGATTGCGTGATTTTCGGTAGTGAGCCAGTTTCAACCTTGGTGAAAGAAGATCGGCGTGTTGTCGAAACCAATAATGTCGCTCTCACGCGAATCGAGCCGACCACAAACGCGAAGGACGCTCGCGATTACGAAGTTGGCATGTATTGTCCGAACGGCACGATTATTCGGCTAGAAAGTAACGATGGCCCAGCCTTTGGCGGCATCATCGTTGGCGACAAAGGCAACGCGCGACTGACGCGCGTAAATCGCCGCAGTCGCGATGCGTCCGACCTCGGGATCTGTTGTTGGGGCATTATCGTTGTTGAAAGGATTTGACGGCGCAACTTGATCGCCTGCGAAACCAATGCTTAATTTTGCGAGCAAACATTCTAGCTAAGTACAAACGAAGATGGTGTACGCAATCATACGCCGTTGGCCAGTTCGGCGACTTTAAGGTATGATTGGGTGGATCGGTGGTCCAAGAAAAAGGAGCTTCATTTGAAAAACCGACAATCCGTTTCCGTTGCTGCACGGCCAATTTTTGAGTCGCTGAAGAGCCATCTTGAAGCTGAGCACCTGAACAGGTTCGTCGCCATTGAGCCCACGTCTGGCGAATTTTTCGTTGGTGACACGATGAGTGAAGCGATTGGCGATTCAAGACGAAAGTATCCCGACCGGTTAGTCCATACCTTTCGGATAGGACATGCCGCTGCCGTGCACTTTGGAATGCAAACCCGATGAAGGGAATCGTTGATGATTCTGGCAGAGCGATTCTGCCCATTCAGATTCTTTGCCCCAAACATCCAAAGGGAGTGCAGGTCGACGTTTGGATCGATACGGGCTTCACTGGAGATTTGGTACTACCGGAATCTCTCATCGAAGACCTTGAACTCGAAGTCACCGGCTCCATCGACGGTGTTCTGGCAGATGGCTCGCAAGTTGAGCTATCGACTTATCACTGCCAGTTGAATTGGTTTGGAAGAGTCAGAGATTTGGAAGTGATTGCGAACTCAGGCCAAACGCCTCTGCTTGGCGTCGGTCTACTGTTGGCAAAAGAATTACGCCTCGACTACACAAATCTCGAATTAACCCTTGAGCTGAAGGCCAAGCGGGCTACACCTTAAAGCCAGCGCAAACGGCAGGTCATAGCAGCGCCTCTAGATAAGGACGCATCGTTTTGGCAACTCTCAGCTTGCGCTTGGCGAAATATACTTAATGGCTGGTAACTGGCCTTTATGCGGGCCGTTCTCTTAACCTCGCGGTCGGTAATCAGTCGGCCCGAATTTCAACTCTACCAACCCCGTCAAACTTTGTTTGACCGCTGGGTTGAGGATGGTACATGCCATTCAGTTACTTGCCAGTGACAGGACAATCACACAGATATCACTTGAACTAGGTTTTGAATCGGTCAGCGCATTTATCTATTCGTTCCGAAAGTACTTTGGAATGTCACTGGGGCAATACCGAGCCGTTCTCATTGATCACTGCTGAGTCGACACTTAAACCAGTGATCACGGGAGCGAGGCTGTTGATCTGGATCGCGAAGCTCTGTTGTGAAGTGCCTCCCAAGCCGAATTTCGGTTGCTTGGCCGAAACGGCGAACGTAGAACTGGATTCAATGAACGGGTAGAACTGGGAAGAACACGGCTCGATATCCAAGGAAACGGACGCCACCTTTGGCGGGTGGCTCTCTTGTTTGGAGGCACAAAAGGTGCCAGAAACACAAAAGGTGTCAGGAATGCTCCTGACACCTTTGTTTCCCCGCTCTTCCCAGTCTGTGTGCCAGGCCGAGGTCTGTGTTGCCCGTCGTGTCGCTGACGACAAAGGGCTACCGTTTCGAAAAGGAGATCGAACGGACCTTATGCTCGTTTGTTGATAAACCCCCGGTGGCTGCAGTGAAGCCGAAGTACACTTGCTGACCCGCAAGCCCGTTTTCAGGAATACTTCTCTCCTTGAAGATCTGCTTTCCGTCGAGAGACAAATTAACGTTCTATTGAAGGGCTCGTCATCCAGTATTGTCCGGTTATCAAAACATGGTCCTTTTCCCAGTTCTTGTCCAAGCCATTATCCACAGCAAAGTCGACGGTTTGGCCTTTTATGAGCTTCACAACAGTAGTTTTAGTCCAGGGGACGAGATGTTCCTTAAGTTGCGTTTCGGCCACAGCTTGATCATTGACATAGATCGTGACTCCGGCACCGGTGGGCTCCTCTTCAATGAGTTCCGCGGTGATTTTGAAGTGGAATTCACCGTCAGCCATTGCAGTAAAGCGAGCGATCGCGATATCACCCGGATTCGGTCCAGGCGACAATACCCCTTTGCCTTCGGCTTTGGCGGGATAGTGAACTAGGCTAGTCTCTTGGGCTTTTAATTCAGTCTCAAGAGTGTTTTGAGCAAACGAGAAATAATCCCCATCTGCCCTGTTGCGTCTCATGATACCGGGATGTGGAGAGTCTATATTCGGAAACTCAGTGAAGCCAGGCTGAGCTATTGTGCGGTAGCCGAAAGTGAACGCGCCGCCGCCGCCGGCTATGTCCAGTTTCATCGCATTCTCCGGAGGTGCTTCGCTCACCACACCAACGCCAAAGTCCGCTGCGTCCAGGAGATTTCCTTGTCCCAGGTTTCCTCCGGTAGCAGCGATCGCCCCATAAGCGAACCGTACGGTACTCCCCAGCGCCTTGATTTTCTGTTCGGTTGTGCTGTCGTAAACGGCCCAGGCGTCCTTCCCTGTCGTGTATTGTTTGGTAAAGAGAACGGTGTCATCTCCTCCACCTAGTGAGTTGTCAGCACCCAGGTCGGTGATAGTCAGCTTCATGGTGTCATCGCCGTTGCGACCGCGATGCGCGAACGTAAACTCAAGCACGGAGCCTCTCTGAATCCCTGTGGAATCCTGATAGAGAGTCCCATCGATGTACGCGTTGAGTTCCACGAACTGAGTACCCTCATGCGCTGGAACTCCCAGAAACCCCGAACTCCAGATTTCGAAGCGGGTGTCGGTGGTCTTCCATCCGGGCATGGTTTCGACGAGGTCGAAACTCGCCTCTTTCACCCGGGGTTCCTCAAAGCCAGGGTTGGTCAGCCCAGTCTGTTGGCCCGAGCTTGATTGAGCCTGAGCCAACGCATTTGTCGCCAAAACGGCCCAAACGGCCGAAGGTGCGAGTATCGCAGTGATTGCTTTTCGAAACATAAAGTATTCCTCTGGGTTGAGTCTGTGGACTGGGATCGTTCGCTCCCAATTGTGCATAAGGACGTATTCGGCCTCATCAAAGGAATGTTCAACCGAGCCAGAAGTCCGACAGGCCAATGACGGATTTTTTGCGATTTTCATCAGAAAGTCACATTTTTTATGCTGCGGACGCTGGAACGAATCGTAGCTGACGGTAAGACTCGTGCGTTTCGCGGCGGCACTGCTAGGGGGCGTCGCTCAGATGCGGAAGTTGTCTGTTGAAACCGCACCGGTTCACGCTCGCGAGCTCGGCGGCTCGGCACCCAAGACCGAAGCATGAACAAGAGCCGCCCCCAACCGGCTCGTTCCGGTTGGAGCAAAAGTTTGAAGGCTAGAACGATTGGCGAGTCCGTCTGTGTTCGTCTGCTCAAATGCCCCATCATTAACTCAAGCCAATTCCGCTGAAGCAAAGGGGTCATTTTACTTTTCTTGGATCTCCGTGTGGTCTGCCAAGGGCAGATAGCCAAGAAAAAGTAGAGTGCCCCTTTTTTCCTCTGCCTTCTGCTGTGCCCTTACTTCGGATAGCCTTCGGGCGAGAAGGAGACGCGAGATGTGAAAATATTGCTCAGCCGGGTGTTTTGGTCGCTCGGGAGCTTGCCAAAGGGGGTCCCAAACCAAGACTGAGTTGCAATTGCAAAGCCCTCCCGTGGTCCTATGGATGTATTGAAAACCGTGCTGATATTATCCTTATTCTGCAAATCGAAGGTGAAGTCAATCGAATGAGCGAACTCATGAACGACCTGATCAAACGACCTGGTATTTTTGTCTGGCGGCAAACCAATTAACGGCCTGGTTTTGATACCCGTTTTGCAGATCGCCTGTTCGGTGACCCAAAGCTCCGTTTTTCGTGCACCCCCAAGTAGTACGTCCCGGGCCATCGGGTGAGTTCCGTCGGTCCAAAAATCCTTCACGCCACTCAGCTGCTTTAGCGATTGCCCAAGTTCTTCGTTGGTGATGTAGACCTTGAATCCATTAAATCTTTTTCTTGGATCCTCCTCTCCGTCCAGACCCGGCTTAAGCCTTTTGACCATTTCATCGCAGATGACTGCCACGGCATCAATGGCGGATTTGCTAACGTTATTCGTGGCGAAAATCTTGATGGTGGGATTTGCCAGTACCCAGCACTGATCCCATCCCGGATTGGACAGGAGCTCTGAATCGGTTTTCGTGATATCCGCTTTGAGAAGACCCACTTTGATGGATGAGGCGAGGTTTCCGTCATCATCAGCACGCACCCATGATGTCTTCCTGCCCCCAACTAGTTGCAGCTCTTTCAACTTACCGTTTTTATCGCGTACGATGTCATATCGTTGACCTTTGAAAGGCCCTTCAGCGAACTCGATAAAATAAACGGTTGGCTTTCCTCCCCCTGGGTTCTCCTGCCCCTCAGAACAAGCCCAATCACCCTCATTCCCCTTACTCAGCAGCACAAACCTCCAAGGACCGGGTTCTTGTTTATCATCATACGACTTCCTAATCTTCATCTCCCCCCCAGACTGCTCCTTATAACTTCCCGCAATCCCATCGTAGCGGTCATCAGCGTAGGCAAACGACATCGTTGTCAAGAGTGCCATGGCTGCAAGAGCTATTCTTCTGTTCATCGTATTCTCCAGCGGTTCAAGGTGATGGAATTCAGAGCCGATGTGGCTTGTTGCGGGCCGATTGAACCGATCCGCCCCTATGACCTTGATGTTCAACCGAACCGGAAGTCCGACACCCTGCCGAATGAATATTCTGCGAGTTCAACGAAAAGCTGAGATTTACCTGCAGTTTTCACTTGGAAGTCACCAGTTGATATTCCCGCAGTTGGTACAAAGGGGGTTTGCGATTAACCTTTGTGTCTGCGGGCAACACTCCCGAGTCGTCGAACATGGACAGCGAATCAGTTACCGGCTGGATTGACCAGCTTTCGGATGGGAATCAACAGGCCGCGGAACAACTGTGGCGGCACATTTCCCAACGACTGCAAGAGTTTGCGCAGCAGAAACTCGACCGGCAGATCCGTCGGCACTACGACGAGAATGACGCGGCGAACAGTGCGTTTCACAGTCTGTGTCGCGGTCTGGCCGATGGTCGACTTGACGCCGAGAATCGCGACGCTTTTTGGGGGCTTCTGGCCGTAATCACGTCTCGAAAAATCTCCGCACAACGGCGGTACTTGAAACGGCAGAAGCGAGGCGGGGGCGCCGTACGCGGTGAATCTGGTTTTGCAGAATTCGGTGACGCCGGGATCAACGCGATCGTTGGAAACCAGCAAACGCCCGCTGTGCTGGCCGAAGTCTCGGAAAGTTGCTCTCTACTGCTCGATGCTGTTCCTGACGAGACGATGAAGCAGATCGTGTTGCTCAAGTTTCAGCGGGCCACGAACGCCGAAATTGCCAGCGAACTGAATTGCACAGAACGGACCATCGAACGAAAGCTCGAACGAATTCGCCGTACCTGGGTTGAGGCAGGACTGCACGACGGCGAGCAGTGATGAGACCGGCAAAAACATGGATGGGCAAAAACATTTGGAAAGACAATTTGCAAAAACATTTGCTGCGGCTTCATTTTTTTGCACAATTCCGTTGCCAAATTTCCGTTACCCTGTCGGTGTTTTCCGCTGTCTGATCATTGGAAGATAGTGACAACTCCATTCTACCCATCCATCTTTTTGCCTTTTGGACGACCCTTCAATCAGAAACCCTGCCTACTTCGCACTGACAGATCAGCAACTCTCTGAAATCGACGCTCTTTGTGACCGTTTCGACCAGGAGTTAGTGAAGGGAGACGCTCCGCGCATCGAGACATTCCTGGTAGAGGCTCCAGATGCAGTTCGCGAAGGACTGCTGGTAGAACTGTTAGCCATGGAAGTGGAACATCGCACGAAGCAAGGTGATAAACCTCAGCAAGAGGAATACCTCCAGCGATTTCCGCAACAGGAACGGGTGGTCGCCGCCTTGTTTGCTCGCGATGCAAAAACGGTGTTTTCAGACGATCGAGGCACAATTTCACTACCAGTCAACGTGCCACCCGTCCTAGCCAATTTTCGCCTGATTAAACAAATCGGCCAGGGTGGGATGGGCGTCGTCTGGTTAGCCGAACAGGACCAGCCGGTTAAACGTCGGGTAGCCCTGAAGCTGATCAAATCGGAATTGAACTCGAAGGACGCGATCGCTCGGTTTGATGCCGAGAAACAAGCTCTCGCAATGATGGATCATCCCAACATCGCGCGCGTGTTTGATGCCGGCACTACGGACGACCGTCGTCCGTACTTCGTGATGGAACTGGTCGATGGAATTTCGATCACTCAATACTGCGACGATAACAAGCTGAGTGTCGACGAGCGACTAAAGCTGTTTGTCCAGGTTTGCAAAGCCGTTCAGCACGCTCATCAGAAGGGAATTATTCATCGTGATCTGAAGCCGTCAAACGTTCTGGTTACGGTCATTGACGGTGAAGCGGTTCCGAAGGTCATCGACTTCGGACTGGCGAAAGCCGTCGAACGGAATCTTCAGTTGACTGAGGCAATGATGTTGACGGAATTCGGCAAGGTTGTCGGAACGGTTCAGTACATGTCGCCTGAACAGGCTGAACTGAGGGGAGCTGATTCGCTGGATATTGACACTCGGACGGATGTCTATTCGCTTGGCGTCATGCTGTACGAGCTGCTGACGGGCTCTACACCAGTCGATAAGGAAATCCTCCGGCGGAACGCACTATTAAAAATTCTTGAACTCATCCGTGAAGAAGACCCGCCTCGGCCAAGCAGCCGCTTGAGTTCGTCATCCAACGAAGTGAATTCAGCAGTCGGCGACCTGCGAAGACTGCATCCGGCGCGACTACAACAACTTCTGCGAGGTGAACTCGACTTGGTCGTGATGAAGGCGTTGGAGAAAGATCGCGTTCGCCGATATCAAACGGCGAATGATCTTGGCCAGGACCTAACCAACTACCTGACGGGCGAAACGGTGACCGCGCGGCCACCATCGACATGGTATCAACTTCAAAAATTTTCCAGAAAAAACCGCGGGCTCTTAGCGGCCCTATTCACCATTGCCGCCGTATTGTTGATTGGAATTGCCGGAACGAGTTACGGAATGTTCCAAGCGATCCAGAAAACCAAACTTGCTGAAGACAAAACGGATGAAGCACGTAGCGAACGTGGCAAGGCCGAAACCAGTAAACGAGTCGCGGTGTTGGAAAAAGCCAAAGCCGAATCGAACGAACGCCGGGCGGTAAAAGCAGAGGAAATCGCGTACAGCGAGGCTCAACGCTCTCGCGACTCTGAAGCGGCGGCAAAGTTTCAACTCGCAGTAGCCAGGTACGATGCGAATCGAGCCGTGGAGGCTCGAGAGCTGCTGCGTCAGATTCCCACGGAATATCGTGACAACTTCGAGTGGCACTATTGCAACCGGCGTTTTCAGGGCAGTGTCATCACGTGCTATGGACACGCGAGCGATGTGTACGAAGTCGCTTTCACTCCTGACGGAAAGCGGGTGGTTTCGGCAGGCGAAGGCGGGACGATCCGATTATGGGATGCAACTACCGGAGAGCAACTCGACCCACTTGACGGGCATGAGGGCCAAGTTTGGGGTCTGGCAGTCAGTCAGGATGGTTCCCTGATTGCATCAGCGGGTTTTGACAAGACAGTTAGACTGTGGGACGCGGAATCGGGCAAAATCATCCGCACCATGATCGGTCATGCCGGCCCAATCAGAGGCCTCGCATTCAGTTCGGGTGGAGATCGAATCGCGTCAGCATCGGATGACAAAACCGTCAAGGTCTGGGACACCAGAACGGGCGCGGAAGTCATCACTGTTACCGGTCACACGGAGTCCGCGTCGGGTGTCGCCTTCAGTCCGGACGGCAAGCAACTTGCTTCGACAAGCAGTGGTGACCGTACGCTGCGAATCTGGGACTCGCGAACCGGGGAGCAAATCAAAGTCGTCAACCATCCCTATCCGGAAGTGCGCCGCTTGGCTTTCAGTCCCGATGGTACTCGGTTGGCGGCCATCACGTATAGCAGTTACTTGCTGTGGGATACGCAGACCTGGGAACTTGTTGGCGAAGTGAGTGCGCACAATCGACTCGTTCGTTGCGTCGCTTTCAGTCCGGACGGAACTCAGTTGGCGACCGCCGGTGATTCTACGGAAATCAAGCTCTGGGACGCTCGAACGGGCAACTTGATCAATGCGCTCAGTGGACACGCCAAAACGGTATGGGGAGTCGCCTTCAGTCCCGACGGGACACGACTCGTTTCCGCCAGCGCGGACCAAACCGTCAGGATCTGGAATACGCATGGGGATAACGACCTCAGACTTGGCGGGCACTCGGAACATGTTCATTGCGTCGCCTTTAGTTCGGATGGCAGGCAACTCGCATCGGGAGCAGAAGCGGTCATCCTGCGGAATGCGCAGACGGGCGATGCGAAGTTCAGGCTCGAGGGGCATACGTCGTCAGTTGCGGAAGTGTCCTTTAGCCCGAACGGGAGCCGGCTTGCTTCGGCAGCGGATGACAACACGGTTCGCCTTTGGAACACCGAAACGGGTGAAGAAGTTGCCGTCTTGAAAGGGCATACAAGTTCGGTTACCGGAGTCGAATACAGTCCGGACGGCAACAGACTCGTGTCGTCAAGTCGGGACGGAACGATCAAACTCTGGGACGCGCACTCACATGAGGAAACCGCGACGTTCAAGGGCCATCAGGGTACGGTGTACGGTGTTGCATTCAGCCCGGATGGTTCGTGCTTTGCGTCCGCAGGCTATGACAGAACGGTCAAGCTGTGGGACGTAGATACCGGCAGTGAAATTCAAACGTTCACTGGGCACACCGGGCTCGTGAGGACGGTGGCGTTTGACCAGGCGGGTAAGCGACTTGTGTCAGGCGGCTATGACACAAAGATCCGCGTATGGGATGTTGACTCAGGCAAGCAAATTGCGACCGCTCATGCCAGCAGCGGCGCAGTATTTGGCGTCGCCTTCAGTCCTGATGGCAAACGGTTCGCAGCGTGTGGAACAGACCATTCCGTTCAACTAATCGAAACCTTGAGCGGTCAGGAGATTATGACCTTTTTCCCAGGCAAAAATGGTGTTGAATCTGTCGCCTTCAGCCCTGATGGCACTCGGCTGGCCGCCGCCGTCGCTGGAAAAGGTACCATACGAATTTGGGACGCACCACATACGCACGAAACCGCGATCCTCAGCGAACACACCGACACGGTGACCAGCGTGACTTTCAGCCTTGATGGTTCACGAATTTACTCGGAGTCCAAAAATGAAAAACTGGTCTGGGATGTCGCGACGCACGAGACGCTTCCAGATGCAATGTGGGAGCCACCGCAAGTGCTCATCCACACTTGTCCCGACGGTCGATGGTTCGTGACCACCGAATCAAACAACATCGTGTTGGTCGATCTTGAATACAAGAATACCCCCGACGAAAAAGCAAGCCGAAAACTGAAAGCGAGCTTCGGTCCGTTCCGGCATCAAGAGCTGGCAACAGACGCCACCACAGCGAAGAACTGGTATGCGGCGACATTCCATTATGCATTGCTGATTCAGAACGATCCTGAACAAGCGTCGTTTTACGAAGGCTTGCAGTCATCCTACGAACAACTTGTCTCTCAGTTGGCAGACGAAGAACGAGACATCGAGCTCCACCTTGCGATGGTCGTGAAAGAATCTCTCAAGCTTCCACGTGGCAACAAAATGCCTGAAATGACCGTGGGCGAAGCTCAAAGAATCAACAACGCCACTTGGCAAAAGGTCAGTACACCAGGTGCGTTCCAGCAAACACCAATCACGGATTTAGAACTGATTCAATTCCGCGAACTTATTCGGCAACACCCTCGTGACATCTACTTTAACACGCTGGCCACAACCGAGCATCGCATGGGTAACCATCAAGAAGCCATTCAAGCAGCTTTGAGGTCGGTTGAATTGTCACCTCAGGTGTTTCCAGGCGACTACGCCATTCTCGCCATGAGCTATTCTGAACTCGGTGTAACAGAAAAAGCGAATGACTATCGCGATAGGTTCCACGAATCGATGAAACTCGACGCATCCAAAAACGACGCAATCTGCCTGTCGTTCTCAGCCGAAGTCGTGAGAACCTTCGAATCCAATTTGCCGCGATAGGACGAAGGGCAATGGACGCAAGCTGAGTGACTTCCTTTGATCGTCAAGGTCTTTCCCCTTGAGGTCGCTCCACCAATCAACCGGAAAAACGAAAAAATCAATACGGTCTTTAGTCAGGATCGCACAGAAGCTAAGCCGCTCCGGTTGGGCACGCCGGAGCGTCGAACATTCGCAGTTTGGCGTGCCCGCGAGGACACCATCGCAGGCTGTTGCTTCATCAACTGAAGGCAGTTAGATCGACCGCACGCAGTTTGCTAGTCCTCTCTGAAATCATTTTGACTTCGCGAAGTAGCTGAATTCAGAACCGAAAGTAGTCGCTAAGCGGCTGTGAGGCCATTGACGTTTCTCGAAAGTAGCCGAATTTTTTTCGGATCGCTGTTAACGATTCCCGTTTGCGTTCGGCATACGCTCGTCTCACGGTTGTTTTGCCTCGGTTGGCTTAAGCAAGCGGCCAGGAGTTCGTGAACTTCACCAGCGGAAGCGAACCGCTGGGACTTTTCTTTAGCCATCAGTTTCTCAACAATCAGATCCAACCACTCCGGAATATCAGGATTCAATTCATGCATTGGCGTTGCAACCGAGATCGCGGCTTTTACACCTTGCCACATTGCGGTCGGTCCGGCCAGTTCGCTGATTCGCTGTTGGCAGCGCGTACACGATTCGACATGCGAAAGTAGTGCGTCGCCCGCGCTCCGGCACCGTTCGCTTTCCATCGGTCGCCGAGATACGGCTTTTTTTTTCTTCGAGGCCTTCACCGACGCGTCGCTGCAGACCGCGACTGGAGTGACGAAGCAAGCGAGATTTCGGTGCAGCAGAAACCTCTATTGGAATGTTGCGGACTTTTTACCAGAGCCGATTCATTTCGTCCCCATGTCTGATTTCTCCGAAATGCTGGGTTTCGCGGAATATTAAGTCTTCGTCACCGCAGCAGCAGCATTGAGTCGAACTCCCGCTGAATTTACTACGGAACGGCACGGACCAGATCGTGAGTTGCTGAATAGCGCAAACCGAAGCGAGTTTGACCAGACGTGACCACTACCAGGGGCAAGTAATTGATTTCGAAGTTAATTTGACAACAGCCACTTTTCGCCAGCGCGCACAGGAGGGCGTGACGAATGGCACGTAGTTTTACGTAAGTCGTTTGAGCATCTCACGTTTGAGCACGTACCTCGGCTTCATCATGCGATCGTATTTCTTTTGCCGCCGCTTGGACAACTGTTCAGGTCGCGGGGAAACCTCTAAATTTCCAAATCTACCGCTCCAACGCCTTCCCGTCCTCCCATCTTTGGCTCAGCTCGCTGAGTTTTTAAGGATATTGATCGGCAAGGTCCTTCAACTCGGTTAGATTATCAGGCTTGCGCCTGCTACGCCGACTTTTTCCTTTCTCAATCCGACTTGCGGTATTTGAAATTGCGATACCAGATTTCACCCCCGTGATCCGTCAGCATGATTGGGCCCAGGGGATTTTCGCCAAACCCTTCTTCGTTATCAAATTTGCTGTTCGCAATTCGCTCTTTCCAGTCTTTGCTTCCGACTTCCGCAACGACGATCCCTTTGTAGTTGAGCCAATGTTCGATCCGTTTTTCTTGGAAGACAATTCGTGTTCACGTTCCGCTAAATTCCTCTTTCGATAAAGCGGTGCGGTGGACGGTAAGTGAGCCTCTTGAATGTCTTCAGGGAAATACTGTTAGACCCCACTCAACGTCCCGGAAATCCCACCGAACGATTCGGTCTCGACGCCGAGTTTTTGCAGCACGGTGACAAAGAGTCGTGATAGCGGAAGCTCTTCAGCTTCTATTTCGCCTCGCCATCCGACATCGGTAACGATGCCAGCGCCGGCTTGATTATCTTCATTTCCTTTGCCGAACTTGAGATACCGGCCATTGTTGAAGCCGAGATTCTTGCCACCGGCAGAAATAATCGGGTAATTTCGTGAGAGATGAAAACTGCTGGAAGCGGAGCCATGCATTGCGAAAGTATTGTCCAGCATGTTTCCTTGGCCCGTCGGTTCTGGAGTGTCCTTTAACCTTTGCACGAACTGGCCGAACTCTTCGGCTTGATAGCGATTATAGGTGCCGAGGTTTTCCCAACCCTTTGGCTTCTTGACATCATGAGTCAGTCCATGAGCGTTCCCCAGGCCGACAGCCTTAGATAAAAGGTCGTGTGGACCTTCTCCATTTTCTCGACCCAACTGAAACGTCGCCACCCGCGTCGAATCACTCAGGAAGGAGAGATAGATCAATTCATACATGGTTTGGAAATAGAGCCGGGCTTCCGTTGGATCGGCATCCAAGTGCAGATTCCGGGTATCTACCTCGCAAATAGGTGTATCAATCCACTTTTGAGCTTTCGCCAACTTAACTTCTGTATCGCGAACCGCGTCAAGATACTGCTGTAGCGTCTGCTGATCGTTAGCGGTAAGTTGTCGCCCCAACGAACGCGTATTGGCGATGAGGAGATCCAGGGCACTTTTGCTTCTTGCCAGCTTTTCGGCAGCACCTTTACCACTGGTCACGAAAAGTAAATCGAAGATCTGCTTGGGCTTATTTATCGCGGGAATGGGCCTACCTTCACGATTGAAGGATTGAGTTTGGGCGCCTCGCGGGCCACCGATGCCGCCATTGGTTGACATAACCAAGGAGGAATGTCGAGTGAATTCGCCTGTGTGCGCCGCGTAAACCTGATCAACTGAAATCGAATTTTTGTAAGGTCCGTGACCTCCCGTTGCCGCACCGGTCAAGTATTGATCGGCATTCGAATGGCCATGAATTGATCTTGCGGCAGGATGAGACAGCCCTGAATAGATAGTGATTTCACTACGCAATGGTTCGAGCACATCGAGTACTTTGGTCAATTCAAAATCTTTTTCGCCCCCGCGTGGGAACCAGCTCCAATCCTTCCAGGCCGGGTCTTCCTTGAGCGGCAGACCGACTCCATCAGGATGGTAAATGCTAACGAACCGTTTCGGTGTCTCGTTTGGACTTGGATTCTTCGCGGCAAATGTTTCGAACTGGGGCAAAGCCAGGGCGATACCTGCACCGTAAAGAAAACTTCTACGACTCAATGAAGTTGCTTCGGTATTCATCATTTGTTCCTAATGTAGTGAAACTCGCCAAGAGTTTCGGCAAGTGCGCGATCCGGAAAATCTTAGCGACTTTCGCTACCAGTTTGGCAAGTGGTTTCCTGACTTTACTTCGCGTGAAAAAGCTCACTGCTGACGATGACGTTTACCAGATCGGCCAGACGATCGTCACTTTTTCTGAATTGCACGGCCATGCTGTCAATGTCGGCATGATCGCTGAAAGACAATGGACGACCAAGAGCATAAGCAGTCATTTTATGAACCATGGCTCTGGCAAATTGATCTTGCCGATCCATGAGCAAGTATCGCTTTAAGCCATCCACCCCCGCCAATTCTTGTTTGTTAAATAACTCTGAAGTCGCATCGACCGGCTTGTTCTTAATGCTCGTACGGTAGACACCCAAAGCATCGTAATTCTCAAACGCGATTCCCCAAGGATCGATTTTTGCATGGCACGATACACAGGCCGGTTTATTGCGGTGATCTACGATGCGCTCTTTCAGCGTCATCTTCAAAATCTTCGGATCCGTCAGATCGACTTCAGGGACATTGGGCGGTGGTGGAGGCGGCGGGTCCTGCAGAATACGCTCCAGCATCCAAATGCCGCGTTTGAGCGGATGAGAATCTTCGCCGTTGGAGTTCATCGTCAAGATCGCGGCGCCTGTCAAAATACCGCCACGATTTGTTTGAGGCTCAATCGGAACTCTGCGGAAATGAGGGCCATACACATCTGAAATCCGGTAGTGTTGGGCCAAACGCTGGTTGACCACGGCGTAGTCGGAGTGAATGAAATCCATGACGCTGCTATTGCTTTTCAAAACTTCAGCAAAAAAAGCGACTGGCTCTTCCTGCATGGCTTCCATTAATGAGCTGTCAGCGACATGCGTCACACTGTCCAGGCCATCCATACCGAGCCACTGCTGAACGAAGTTCTGAGAAAATCGACTTGCACGAGGGTCTGCCAACATACGCTCGACTTGAGCAGTCAAAATATCTGGCTGTTTGAGCTTTCCTTGCTCAGCCAGGTCTAGCAGTTCCTCGTCAGGAATACTGGACCAGAGAAAAACCGAGAGACGACTAGCCAACTCTAGATCGCTGATCGTTCCTGGACTTTCATCATCAACGGCGGGGACTTTTTGCGTCAGGTAGAGAAACTCCGGCGTGGCCAGGACTGTAGCCAACACTTCCACCATGGCATCCTCGAAGTTTGAAAACTCTGGTCGGTATTTGGCAAACAGGGCCATGAACTGATCCACTTCCTGCGAGGTTGCAGGCCGACGCCAGACACGTCTCATAAATCCAGCTAACATTTCGCGGCCATATAACTCCTCATCGCCTTTGTTCTCACTCTCCACAAAAATGCGACGATGCGTTTGGGGCGGCCATTGCTCAAAGAACGGAGCGCTGATTTCGATGTAATCTACAAGTATATGGAGAGGTTCTTCCCGATTCGTCGCATTGGAAACATTTCGAATGGAGAGGAATTCATCCCGCCTTGGAAATGTTGTTGTTAGTTTTCGGAAAGGGTTGCGCTGGATATCGCTTAGGGGAATGTCAAAATGGATGATCTGTGGCTTGTCGGCAGACGCCGTAACGGGTATGTCACGCTCACTGATCACCTGAGAGAAATTGGCGTTGTTGCTCGTATGGGCGCTGAAGATCAGTCGCAGGCTTGCGTATTCGTCGACGTGCATGGTCGTCCGCCCAGCGCGTATGGTGACGCGCATGATGCCCTCATCGGGAAGGAAGCGGTCCAGGTCCAATTTCAATTCACTGGACCCGGGAAGAACGAGGACAACAGGTGAAACCGGCGGCGTCTTACCTGTGGTTGCATCAGGTTTCGGCTCTAGTTTTCCGCCAGAATAAGGAATCGACTTGCCAGATTCTTGATTCAGTAGCTGTTGTCGACTGCGATCTCTGCGAGCATTTTTGCCATTCTCTTCGGGTACCGCCTTTTCCATCTCTTCCTGCATCGAGATGATGTAAGCGACAGATTCAGGCCGTTCGCCGCGTACGGTAGCCCGCTCTAAAGCTTTAAGCCCAATCTGACGATAGGTCTCGAACTGCATGGCCGACATCTGCAGCATTTCAGAACTGTTCTTGAATCCATCCTCGGATGCAGTTTCTGGCGGCAGGCTATTGGCGAGCGCATAGGGCAGTCCCAGCAGGTCCTGCAGCGCGTAGTCGTACTCGTATTTGCTCATACGGCGAAAAGACGAGTGCTCGGTGTTGTTGCGGCGCACGACCGACGCCTTATTCAATTCGTCGCCGAGCCAGTCGACAAGTTTACTGCGATCTGTGTCGGCCAGTGCATAATCGGTCTCGTCCTCGGGGGGCATCTCCGAGTTACTTAAAACGTTGTAAACCTCACGCCATCGCTCAACGTCTGGCCCCGTCAGCAGGTCAGGGTTTAATTTGTCGACACGAAGTCTTCCTGCGGACTTTTGGGGACCGTGACAGGCCAGGCAACTCTTGCTCAGGATGGACTCGATCGATTTTTGAAAGTGAGAAAGATCTGCCACGGGATTGGCATGGACGACTGTTGTGTCTCCATCTGTCTCCCTCAACAAACGAGACTTTATCCGACCTAATTCTTTGGCTTTCTCCAAAGGTATCGGGGTGGTATCAGCCTCGGCTGCCAGCATCGGGCAGACGCAGCCGAGCACCAGCAGGAACGAGATTCTCAGAGTACTCATGAGGCTACACTTCCTTCTCTGCCAACTCCAAGACGTGCGAAAGTTGCTTTGCAGCATGACAAACGGTGCGATCGGAGGCAGGAACTATTGAGGTTGTCTCTGGACGACTGTGTTTTGGGCAGGTGGGCGGCAAGCGCCCGTCGTATGTGGCCGGCTGATACTATTCTAGCAGCATGGAGCCGCTGCTGTCGGGCACCCTCGGGCGATTTCGTGGCCGGCAACGGACGCGATAATTTCCTTGGTCATCATTGCACCCGATGTTTTAACACGTCCCCGCGGTTCAGTGCATTTGCCCGCAAGACCAACCCCAAATATTGATGAGCGGACAATAAAGTGCCCAAGGACTGGCACTGTCGGTGGTGAAAGCGACGAATAACTCGCCGATCAATGCGGTTGCTGTTTCGTTCGCTCAATCGAATGAAGGTGCGCTACTAGCAGACGTCTTGTATCCAGCAACTCCCGAAAGATTCCCTCTCTGGCCCAAATCCCTCTACCCTTGCGGCCTAGCATTCTAGAAGGACAATGTGCGGCAAAGGAGATTTAGATTGCGAATTTTATTCACTGGGGGCTCAGGAAAGGCCGGGCGTCATGTGGTGACGCATCTTGTTGCTCAAGGGCATCGAGTGCTCAACCTCGACTTGGTCCCGTCAAACATCGAAGGAGTGTTTGATATGACTGCCGACCTGACGGACGCTGGTCAAGTCTTTTCAGCGGTTACGGGCATCATCGGCTTCGACGATCTCGACGTCGGGCAAGGAGTGCCGAAGTTTGATGCTGTGATTCATTTCGCCGCCATACCCCGAATTCAGCTGCGCCCGGACCCCGAGTGTTTTCGTATCAACACCGCGTCGACTTACAACGTGCTTGAGGCAGCAGTGAAACTCGGCGTTCCGAAAGTGTTGTTTGCCTCTTCCGAAACCACCTATGGTGTTTGCTTTGCAGACGGAGAAGTCAAGCCGAAGTACATTCCAGTCGATGAAGAACATCCGACTGTCCCGCATGACGCTTATGCGATGTCCAAGGTCTGCAACGAGATTTGCGGTCGCTCCTTTCACGCTCGATCAGGCACAGACATATATGCTCTTCGGATCAACAACGTCATCGAGCCG
>JBGSJL010000243.1:0-2539 GCA_041741955.1 Pirellulaceae bacterium
TCGGGCAGCATCGTTGCCAACTGCAACCACGGAGCGTGAAGTAAGTCTCGCATGGAATTCTCGTATTCAAAGCGATTCATTCGCCGCCAAATCGCTCTTCCTTCGTTTTCAATCTGCTGTCGGTCCAGCTCAATCAAACGCCTGCGAAGAGAAGTAACAAACTGCTTCCTCACCGTGGTCGCCAATCCACCATCAGGCGGCATCTCGCCCGCGTCAACTCGGTCATGAATCTTGATCCAAATCGCCAAATCCACTTCGGCAACTCCACCTTGTGTCTCAAGCCGCTCGGCGATTTGCGTCAGATCAAACCCGCCTTCTGGTTCTTCGCCACTGTGACAATCCAGACAACTTTCACGCATCTGTGAAACCAGCGGAGCTAACTCATGTGCTGACGCGGGAAAAGGTGCGCACAAACAGACAGCGCTCAACAAGAATGCAGGTAGATAGATTTGTTTGCTCATCGTTGGCGGGGAGGGCTCACAGGAACAAAATGGCGAGTCAGTTAGTATAGCAGATGATGTCCATCGTTGCTCAATCACCTACTCGTTGGGGTAACGGCGTCGCCTTGTCGGAGCGTTAACGGGTATTCGACCAGGTCGGGGCCAACCAACGTACTTTCGCCAGTGACGCGATGGCAGCGGGCGCAGGCGGCTTCCTTGTGGTTCTGGAACAGCTCGCGACCTCGGGCGGCATCGTCTTTGAGTCGTGACGAACGAGTTAGCACGCGAAATGATAGAGGCGTCCCTATTAGCCTCAGTCGTTGTTCCAAACCCACTGGGCTCGATCCATGTTCGGATTGGGGCGTGGAAATTGTGCGTCGGTTTCTTTCCACCATACTTTCAAGTCAGCCATCAGCTCTGCAGCCTTCTCTGGCATTTTCGCTGACAGATCGTGCTTCTCCCCGAGGTCCTCCGCCAGGTTGAACAGTTCGGTTCGCGCACCCAAAACGAACCGACCCGAAAGAGTTCCAACTTTTGGATCGCAGTCGGTTGGGTCAAGGTAGTCGCCGAAATAGTGAATCAGCTTGTAGTCGCCTTTACGAATCATCGAACAGGGTGTCTTTGCAAACGCGACGACGTATTCGGGATGATGCGAGTAGATCGCCTCGCGCGGAAGCTCTCCCATTTGTAGCAGCAATGGCATCAGACTCACGCCGTCGAGCACCTGATCGTCTTTCGTTGTACCGCCGGCCAGTTCCATGAATGTCGGAAAAAAGTCCACCGCGTGCACGGGCGTTTCGCAAACGGTGCCCGCTTTGACTTGTTGTGGCCAGCGAACGATCAAGGGGACTCGCACGCCGCCTTCGTAAAGTTGCCCTTTGCCACCGCGCAGCGGATCGTTGTTCCATACGCGCGTCAGACCGCCATTGTCGGAAAGAAAGACCACAATGGTGTTATCGGCAATTCCCAGTTCATCAAGTTTCGCGGTGACGCGTCCCACGGATTGGTCAAGGTGATCAATCATAGCGAGGTACTCGGCAGCCACGCGCTCTGCGAAAACGCCATCCGGATCGCTGCTTCGCCGAAAGCCCTTGGCAACATACTTCTCGACGACCAGATCAGGCACTTCGAAGGGCGTGTGAACCGAGTGATGGGCAAGATAAGCGACAAAGGGCCCGCCGTGCTTTTGCTCAATGAACTTTAGCATGTCATCCGTGATTGCTGTCACCGACTTGTCGGCAGTTTCAGAGCGGCAATCACCAAGGTACTGCAGCCCATAGTCGTGAAAGAATTCGATTCCGTGCCGTTTCAGTAACTGCTCCGATCCGTATGCTTCGCC
Source organism: Pirellulaceae bacterium (assembly GCA_041741955.1). Classification (GTDB taxonomy): domain Bacteria; phylum Planctomycetota; class Planctomycetia; order Pirellulales; family Pirellulaceae; genus Aureliella. Next base: position 1,780 of record JBGSJL010000243.1, read on the forward strand.
AAGGTGCCATTTACCGCTCATGCCTGTCGCATATCCGGCGTCGCGCAGCATCTCGAAGATCGTATAGGTCTCCGGTGGTAACCCATCAATACGCCCCGGCGAAATCATCGGAGCGTACTTAGGCGACGCTGTTTCGACCGAAGTCAACCGCGTTCGCGCACCATACTGGCCCGAAAATATTGCCGCCCGAGTCGGTAGACATTGCGACAGTACGTAAGCATCTGTGAACTTCATTCCTTCCGCAGCTAAACGATCAATGTGCGGTGTTGCGACGAGTTCGCTGCCGTAACAACCGACGCCGTTCCACCCGAGATCATCTGCCAAGATGAAAACTACGTTCGGCTTTGGCTCGGCACCCACAGATTCTTTGATTGCAAGAGCGGCAATAGACCCGATCACGATCGCCAGGGATACGCAGAGGAGACGCGTTTGCCTCAAATAGATATTTTGATTCATAAGCGAAGAGTGCTCTTTCAGTCATAGTCTTGCATTCATCCGGTGCCGCTTACATGTTAAATGAGCGTACAATCGGAACAGGTGCGAACCTAAGGGGACGGAGGTAGTTTTAGGATTTCCGCGAAAGATGGGGCGAATCTCGTCGGTAGGCTTATTTATTGGGATCGATTCTCCGGCGGGGCGACCATCAAGGCTTCGATTAGTCGAGCCAAGAGTTCGGGCGCACAGACGCGAGTCACCAGGACGTGTGGACTGGCGGCATCGGCCACCCAGCGGGAAAAGCCCTGTTCGTCGATCACCACAC
>JBGSJL010000244.1:0-1669 GCA_041741955.1 Pirellulaceae bacterium
ATGTGATTTTGTCCCTGCGGGACCTGCGGTGTGGCTTCGCAATTAGAGGGCGCGCTGCGCCGGGCAGTCTGTGTACGCTTCAATCATGCTGTTTCCCCATCCTTCCGCCAAAACTCTGGCATCAGGGTTCATGTTGTTCACACGGTGCCTCCCGCGAAGTTCCAATGGGTTAGCTAACATGACTGCAACACTCGGTAGTTTCTACTGGTTAGGTTTTGAAACATCAGGCCTTTCACCTGACAAGAAGCGCCTTGCTTGGCTCGGCGCACAACGTCAAAGTCCTCTCACACCTGCCCGAGGGCTAGGCTTCGACTGTGGGTTGATGGTTTAATGATCATGGCGGATTTGAACTCGCGGCGGGGCAGGTGTTGAGAGCGACGGCTTGTTATGCCCATTAGAATTGCCTGAGAGCATTGTCGCTGCCTGGTTTGAATCCGAGCTTCGTTAGTTCCTCTGCGATTAACTGAATCTCTTTCAACGTCGCGGCGCTATCGAGTGGGCGATCATCCTGACCAGTAATTGTCCCCCCGAGTCGCCGCTGTGCATACTCCACTGCCTTCACCATTCCTGTAAAGACAGCGACTGGATCTCCGCTGCGTGGGATCGAATATCCGAAAATGAGGTCCTCAACCTGCACTCGCCCAGCAGCAACCTCTTCCGGGAGAAAATAGCCCGGTTGGGTCGACGTCCAGACGCTGAAGAAAAAGTCGTCGCCGTAGCCAGATGGGCTCTGCCAGTGAAAGCAGTCCATATCGCCCCAGCGAAGGCCAAGGCAAAGCATCACGTCCCAAAGCTCCTTACCAGAATAGCGCTTGCCAGCAGGGGCCACGAGGCGAATCGCCACGCTTCTATCAAACCGCTCATTCAGTGTGCTCAGATACTGGGCCTTCTTGAATGCCTCTTCTGGCTTAACCTCGGCACTAACCTTCGTGGGTGTCAGTTCGGCAAGGCCGCTCTCCACGGCTGCAAGCCTAGAGCGATACATCTCCGGCGAAGCCAACTCTTGATCGTCTGACCATGAAGAGTAGTAAGTCCAAGCGAATTGGAGCCCGCTCACGCGCTCAGGGCCGTCTGCCGAGATGAGAAACGTCCAATGGCCTGTGGACGCGTCTAATCCGTAGATCGTGAGGCCTCCATATTTCGCTCTCCAATCCTTGTCGAATCGCGAAGCGACTTCCTTGGTATCCAGCGACTCTTCAAACGTAGCGTGAACAACCCACTCAAGTGCAGTGCTCGGAAGGTAATCGTCTGTGTCGGCCCGGCGTTGAGTCGGAAGATCTATCTCGCCGAGCAAAGATGAAACATCCTCACTCGGTTCGGTGGGCAATTGCCTCGACCGGGCATCACTCTGTGTGGCGGTCGAAAAGTATAGACCGTCGATTCCTGATTGTTCTGATTCGGGGTCAGGCATTGCGGATTTCTGCTCTTGGTTGTCGCATGCGGAAAGGCCGAGAACGACCAAAACCGGAACGATGTGTTTCACGCGTCGGATCATGGTTTTCTTGGCACAACGATATAGGCCATCCACGGCGGGGAGGAAAGCCCGAATTCAAATTGAGACGTTACCCGCCGTTGGATGAGCCGACTTGTTCACATAGGATTCTCCTGCGTCGGTTGAAAATCAGCGGGAAAGAATACATCATAATTATGATGGGAGTTGCTAGTTCTG
>JBGSJL010000245.1:0-2622 GCA_041741955.1 Pirellulaceae bacterium
GGTTCTTGCGGACTGAAGTCTGGCGACTCCAGCGACAACTTATGATGGTCTCAGCTATTTGCGAATAGCCATGTAGACTCGCGTCAAACCGGCTTGCCGCGCCCAATCATACGCAAGCACAACTGTCTGGGCGAGAACTTCTCCTTCGGGGTCAATCACCACCGGCACATCGGCGCGCAATTGGCTAATCGCTTGCAAACGGTCGCGCAAGTCGGTTAGGTTGTCCAGGGCAATGCCGTTTACGGTGGCGCTAACAGCCGATTGCTGCATCCGCAATTTTACAACAATCTGGTCCAGCGCGTCTTGAGTTGGCTCCTGGAGCGGTTTGGGCGAATTGCCGGACGGCGTGCTGGATTGCGATACTGCACTGGGCAACAATTGCTCGATGATCTGGAAACTGCTTGTCGTTAAGAAAAATACCAACAGCAGAAAAATAACATCGATCATCGGCGTCATCATCAGCTCGATGGGCTTGCGGGGACGTCCGGATCGTCCCACAGGACTGAGCGAAAAGTCTCGCTTCATTTTGGGCGATCCTGATAGACAGCGAATACAATATCGCCAACGCCGGCCACCGCTGCGGCCCGCAAGACCGGTTCGAGCCGATCGTAGGAAACGTTTTGATCGGTGCGAATGCGCAGCTGCAGCGGCTCGCTGGTAGCCATGATGCGACCGCGTAGGCGTTGGGCGATGGTCTTTTCGTCGACGTCAGCACCACCGATCTGCCATCCGCCTCCGGCGAGGACGTTGACGGTAAATGTCTCGCGAGTCGCCGCATCGTCCAGCGCCGAAGCCGCTTTGGGCAAATCGAGCTCGACCGAGTTCTCTTGCTTGGCCATATGGCTGGAGACCAAGAAAAAAATGATCAACAGGAACACCACATCAATCATGGGCGTCATGTTGACCGAAGTCGTACCTGCCTGAAGTAGCTGTGGCGCTCTCACGCGGTGGACTACCCTTGAGCACGAGGAGGGGAGGGCGGGGAGACACTCGCCGCGCTGCCTCGACCGGCCAGCGCCGTGGCGCGACGTCGCACAGGAACGAATACATGTTGCGCCAAGTAGGCCGTTTCGGCTATCAACTGATCCACACGATTCCGGAAGACCGCAAAAGCGCCCAACGAGGGGATGGCCACCACCAAACCCGCCACGGTCGTCACCAGAGCTGAATAAATCCCTTCGGCCAACTGCGCGGCACCTGCGGTGCCTTGTGTCACAGCGACCTGTTGAAACGCCATGATCATACCAGTCACGGTCCCCAACAACCCACACATGGGCGCTAGGTTGCCAATCACGGACAAGTATTCAATCTTGCGGTAAAGCTTCGCGGCCTGTTCGGCCACGGCATCCTCCATGGCTTTTTCCATCGCCTGCCAACCAAAATCGATCTCAGTCAAACCGCTCACCAACACAAAAGCCAGCGGACTGGGCCGTTTGCGACAGGCCGCATCCGCGTCGGGCAGTCTACCTTGCGCCAACAACTGCCGCACTTCCTCGGCCAACCCCGTAGGCATAATTTCCTTTTTTCGCAGCAGGATAAACTGCTCGATGATCAAGTAGGCGGCGATCAAGGACAGCACTAGCAGCGTCAGCACAATCATCACGCCGACCCAACCGCCACTGAATACGATCGACCAGAATCCGCCTACCGAAGCGGGTGCTGGCACCGCCGCATCAGCGGCAGAATTTCCCTGTGCAAACGCGGGTTGGGCAAGGCTTAGTATCGACCCGAAAATTAGTGTCAATACTCCGTAGTGGCATAGGCTTCCAGCCTGTGACTTTACGCCCACAGGCTGGAAGCCTTTGCCACTTTCGCTCACAGGCCGGAAGCCTTTGCCACTTTCGCCCACAGGCTGGAAGCCTGTGCCACTTTCTCTGCCGATCGCCATCATCGCTCCAATCCTCATTTGGGTGTCGACTCCTCCGCGGGCGCTGTCCCACGCAATTCCTGAATCCAGGGCTCGAGCCGCTGCGCTTCTTCGGCGCGATCCAGGCGCTTCAATTGAACCGACGCCAACTCCAACGCCTCAGCCGCACGATGGTATTTGCCGGAGTGACCACTGGCAATCCGTATCCACTGCCCAATCGCCAAATCGGTCTCGCCAATGCGCTGCAATCGATCGGCAATCAACTCGGTCGGCCCAAGCTGCAATGGAGGTATGAGGTGATCGCGAAATAGCAACCAGCGATCGAGATGATCGAGTGTTTGCGGCGGTGGCACCAAACGCCACGATTGAGCCACTGCTAACTGTGCAATCGCCGAATTCTTGGAAGCTTGAAGGCGCGTTAGGATCTGCGAAGATTTCGCCGGCTGCTGACCGAACAATAACCAACTCGCGCCCAACAACTGGGCTGCTTCGTCGTCGGACTCCAGCCACTTGGTGGCCTGTTTAACCAATTCGCCGTCGGGCTCGCGAAGGGTCCAGCACAGTGGCATGTCGCCGTAGCTGAGCGCGGGCGGGTTGGACTGGGCCAGGTTGAGAAAAAAACTGCCTGCGACCCGCGGATTGCCCAGCGCATCCACGGCCTGTACCAGCTCCCCGATCAGCAGTCGCTGTTGCCACTGGGCCAGTCCCGACTGAAGCGCGGCGGGCACGGCCGCATAGACTTCTCGATATTTTTT
>JBGSJL010000246.1:0-2745 GCA_041741955.1 Pirellulaceae bacterium
TCCGCCTGCACCCAGGGCCAAGGGTCCCCTAGTTCGACCGAATCTTGGGTAACTTTCCAGCCCCGCGAGGCCAGCTCAGCGGCTGGGTCGCTCCAGCCGATCAAGGGCAAATCGAGTATTGCGTCAAACTGTTGCTCGCCAGCGCGATAATGCCAGACCAATCCGAATTCGCCACGACGGCTGCGCGGGCTACGCCGCACTGCGTCAAAGCCCACTCGCTTCCAAGCTTCCGCAAGTTCAACCGGCAGCGAATTTTCGTCGGCTAGCGATTTTAGCTGAGTCATCGAGTATTGCGGCCGACCAAAATTGAGATTGGCAAAGCCCTGGCTGGCCAAACTACGCAGGGGCAGCAGTCCCGCCACTACCAACACCATCGCTGCGCCGCGAACCAACCACTTTGCAGCGGGATGCTGGGCCCACAGCAGTGGCTTGAAAGCATTCTGGCGAGCTTCCTTTTCCGATTTCTGCTTTTGGAAACGCTGGCGTTCGTAAGTATCCTCCGGCTCGAGCTCTTCGAACGGATCGGGTTGTGGCCAGCAACAGAATTTGTTCAACCCCGAGAACACCGGCCCGAACTCCGCGTCGGCAACTGGAATGGGTTCGAAGATGCGGGTGAAAAATCGGGTCGTCGTCCATATCAACAGCAATACGATGGCAGCCGTGGCAATTTCGATCAGCAGGAAATCCCAGCCGCTGGACAGATCGCGTCCCCAGACCTCTTGGGCAATGACAATTCCAAATAGCCTGAGGAAAAAACCCAGCAGCGTCCACACGGGCACTAAGAACCATGTCTTCAGGCCCACCACAAAGCTGCGGTGTTGTAGCAAACAGATCGCAATTCCAAACGCCCAAAATGCGTATACGCTGCCCAGTCCGCCGCAGATCTCATCAGCAACCAATGTTAGGCTACGAGTTTCCAACAGGCCGCCGTTTTGCAAGCAGGGGATGGCTAGCGCATCGAGGGCCTTCGTGGTTGTCCAGGCGGCGGCGGTTTGCAGCCAATCGTTGAATAGTTGGTCCCAGCCCCAAGGCAATGGCAGGGTCGTCAGCAGGAGTGTCGTCCAAGCCAGCACGCTGGCCCAATGCATTTGGCCAAAGCGACCCAGCGCCCAAGCAGTAAACGCGAGCACCGCTGCCAAATGCGCCAGCCAGGGCGAAAACTCCCAAACACTGTAAACGTAGATCAGCACAGTTAGAACAAACAGCCCGATCGCCGTCCAGAGACGCGAGGGACGCAGCACTTCGCGGCTGGCACTAAACCGCAGTGCTACTAAGATACCAACCAGCGCCAATACCCATGGGAAGAATTGCATCGAGCTGCGACTCCACAGACCAGCCAATTGGTAGATCAACATCGGCGACATGGCCAGCAGCGGCAGTATTCCGACCAGCAGATCCCACTGCAATCGCGGCCGCGAAGCGGGTTTAGAGTTGTTATCCATGTGGACTGGTTGTGTCCTGGTTGAGGTAGGGTGGGATAGGCTTCCAGCCTGTCATAGCGATATCGACAGGCTGGAAGCCTATCCCACGCGATATGACAGGCTGGAAGCCTATCCCACGATGTGAATCCGACACTAGTTAACCGTTCGATCCTAACGGGAGTCGCAGCCTCCAATTCTAACCGACGAATTGATTTCGAGAGGGCATGTTTAACGGAATTTGCTTATCAAGCCGACTAGTTGTGCGTAGGGCAGGCGGTTATACAAGCCCGAGATGTTAACATGTTGCCCTTAATGTAAATGTGGCAGACGAGTCACCCATGTGAATTTCGCTCGGGACCACCGAGCGACCTTTTTTCGGTGGGGACCAGCGGGCCACACTTTCCGAGCAAAACCATTTGTTTGAGAGCTTATGCAGAATTCAAAATGTGCCCTAATTACGGGCATTACCGGCCAGGACGGCAGCTATTTGACTGAGTTGTTGCTCAAAAAGAGCTACGACGTGCATGGTATTGTACGACGCAGCAGCAGCGTGGCTCGCACGCGCATCGACGAGCTCACTCGGGATGCAAGCATCTATCAGAAGCGGCTGCACTTGCATTACGCCGACCTGGACGACGCGACGACGATCCGGCGGCTGATTCAAAAAATTAAGCCTCAAGAGCTCTACCACTTGGCAGGCCAGTCGCACGTGGCGGTGAGTTTTGAAGTGCCCGAGTCGACCTGTCAATTCACGGCAATGGGCACATTGAAGCTGCTGGAAATCCTTCGCGACTGCGACCAAGCTCCGCGATTTTTGCATACCGGCAGCAGCGAAATATTTGGGATGCCCAGCGAAGCACCGCAAAACGAGCGGACCGCGCTGCGGCCGGTGACTCCGTATGGTGTGGCCAAGGCGTTTGCGACCGACATGGTGCGCGTGTATCGCGAGAGTTTCGGTTTATTCGCTTGCAACGCGATCTGCTTTAACCACGAATCGCCTAGGCGCGGCGAGTCGTTTGTGACCCGCAAGATTACCCGAAGTGCCGCGCGAATCAAGCTGGGCTTAGACAAGAAGCTCACGATGGGCAGCGTGGATGCCAAACGCGACTGGGGCTACGCGCCAGATTTTGTGGAGGCCTTTTGGCGGATGCTGCAATTGGAACAGCCGATAGATTTGGTGCTGTCGACAGGCAAATTGCATCAGGTCCGAGACTGGTTGGATATTGCGTTTGCACATGTTGGACTAGATTGGCAGGAGTATGTCGAATTCGACCCAAGGTTTTTACGCAAAGCCGACCCGCAAACTCTGGTTGGTGACTCGCGG
>JBGSJL010000247.1:0-6039 GCA_041741955.1 Pirellulaceae bacterium
CGGTAATAGCACTTCTCCACAGATTTGAACGGGCGACCGCGCGAACATGCCCAGCGTATCCACCACGCGTCCGTCGGTACTATTTTCAATCGGCACAACGCCAAATTTCGCTTGCCCACGCACCAATTCGTCGAAGGCGGCTGAGATGGTGGTGACGGGCACCAAATCTGCCGCCATGCCAAAATGTTTGGCTGCTGCCAGGTAGCTATAGCTGTAGATGGGTCCCAAAAAGACGACCGGTTCGCGCAGACCGGCCTCGCGCTCGCAGATGCTGGCCGCATGTCGCAGCCACTGCGCCAGTGACTCTGCTGGCAGCTCGAAATCTGCCGCCAACTTTTGTTCGACGGGCAGCCTTGGGGACTGACCCGCCGTCGCTCCCACAGACTCTTTAGATACGCCACTTTTTACCAGCTTCAAACGTTCGCTTAAGAGATGAACGAGCTGACGGTCGATCGAATCTAAAGTTTCCGGGACTGCCATGTTGACTCACTTTTCAGCGGCGGGAAAAAATCGGACCGACAGCAATGACGAGCCCGCGCATATCTGCCATTATGGCAAGGCTCCGCAGGCGGAATAACAGTAGGTCTCGGGCAGCTCTCGGCCAGCGACACAGGAAACCAGGGGGCTGAAGCGAATGTATTGGAGAATACGCCACGCGGCCTACCTAGTTGACCATGCAATTCTATTCAAAACAACTTTGGCACACGGGTTGCTGTTGGTGGATCTCGGCCAAAGCCTGGCAAGATTGGCGAAGTCCTACTTTCTTGCTTCGAAACCACTCAGACGTTCTAAGTATGTTTGGGCGCGACGAATCGTTGTCGTTAGCGGCGGGGCGGAAAGCCTTTTTCAATCAATCGTCCGCATCGGACGCCTCGGATCATAAGAAATCGAAGGAGAAAACCAAGTGGCTCAAGGCGAAAAAATTATCGGTATCGACCTCGGCACGACCAACTCGGTAGTTGCGATTATGGAGGGTTCCGAGGTCAAGGTCATTCCTAACGCAGAGGGAAATCGACTCACCCCCAGCGTGGTCGCATTCACCGACAAAGGCGAAGTGATCGTTGGCGAGCCGGCTCGTCGGCAGGCCGTAACCAACCCTCGTCGTACAGTCTATTCAGCCAAGCGCTTTATGGGCCGCCGTCATGCCGAGGTCCAGTCGGAAGAAAAGATGGTGCCATACGAAGTCGTGGGGGGTGAAAGCGAGTACGTGAAGATTGGCATCGGCGATAAACAATACACCCCACAAGAAATCTCCGCCAAAGTACTCCGCAAGTTGAAAGAGGCCGCCGAGTCGTATCTCGGTCACCGCGTCAGCAAGGCAGTGATCACTGTGCCTGCCTATTTCAACGATGCGCAGCGGCAAGCGACCAAAGACGCTGGGCAAATCGCTGGACTGGAAGTAGCCCGAATTATCAACGAGCCCACGGCCGCAGCGCTGGCATATGGACTCGATAAAGAGCGAGATCACAAGATCGCCGTCTTCGATTTGGGTGGCGGCACGTTTGACGTTTCCGTGATGGAAGTTGCCTCCACGGGCGAAGGCGACGAGCAGAGCAAGGTCTTTGAAGTCATCTCCACCAGTGGCGATACGCACCTGGGCGGCGACGACTTTGACGATGCACTGGTACATTACGTGGCCGGCGAATTCAAACGCGATACTGGTATCGACCTGCGCAATGATCCTATGTCGCTGCAGCGTCTGCAGGAAGCCTGTGAAAAGGCCAAGAAGGAACTTAGCACTGTCCCCGAAACGGACTTGAACCTGCCGTTTATCACCGCCGACGCGAGTGGCCCCAAGCACTTGCAGATGAAGATCACCCGTTCGAAGTTCGAAGAGCTGATCGACAGCTTGATCGAGCGCTGCCGCAAGCCCGTCTTGCAAGCCCTCGAGGATGCCAAGTTGAAGCCCTCCGATATCGACGAAGTAGTCTTGGTGGGAGGTTCCACCCGAGTGCCCAAAGTGCGTGAAGTTGTCAAAAAAATCTTCGGCAAGGAGCCACATCAGGGCGTTAACCCCGACGAAGTTGTCGCCATTGGCGCGGCCATCCAAGGCAGTGTGCTGGCCGGTGATCGCAAAGACGTTTTGCTGCTCGACGTCACGCCGCTAACCCTTGGTATCGAAACCGAAGGCGGTGTGTTGACCGCACTGATCGAGCGCAACACCACCATCCCCGCCGAACGAAAGAACACGTTTTCGACGGCCGCCGATAGTCAAACGGCAGTCACTGTGCGTGTCTTCCAGGGCGAACGCAAGATGGCGTCACACAATCGACTGCTGGGCGAATTTAACCTCGAAGGCATTCCCGCCGCTCCACGTGGCGTGCCGCAAATCGAAGTAAAGTTTGACATCGATCAAAACGGTATCCTCAACGTCTCAGCTCGCGAAATGGGCTCCGGCAAAGAAGCGTCCGTCAAGATCCAGCAGTCTTCGGGACTCTCTAAAGCCGAAATCGAAGCGATGCAGAAAGACGCCGAGGAACATGCCGAGGATGATCGCCGACAGTTCGAGCTGGCAGAAGCTCGCAACAAGGCGCAGCACTTGATCTACGAACTTGAAAAGCAGATCAAGGAGAACTCGGAGAAGCTCACCGACTCCGATCGCGATCCACTCAATACCGCCATTGGCAAAGTTCGGAAAGCGACGGAAGCGACAGATACCGAAGCGATCAAGTCGGCGACGAGCGAACTGGAACAAGCCGCTCAGGCCTTTAGCAAAGTGCTATACGAGAAGGCTGGCAGCGCCACCGGCTCGCCCGCCGCCACCGCCTCTGCGGCTGCCGACGAGGAAGATGCCATGGATGCCGAGTTCGAAGTCAAGAAAGATTAACCGCGTCGTAGACACCACCCGCAAGCTCTCTGGGCTCAACAGCCTCGAAGGGAGGACATACGGTAGCCGTTAGTTGAGCGCAGCGAATACCACCGGAAGCGTTCGGGCAATGCGTCGCCGACCGCAACGCGGTCGCATATCCATCTACGATCCCTTGAGTATGCCGTTTGTTCTATTGGGATATGTTTGGATGTGCCGAAGGCACTAACGCCGAAAGCCCAGGGCAACGCCCTGGGAAGCAATTCCCGCGTCACCGCATGCCCCAACGGGGCAACATCCAGGGCGCGTAGGCTAACGGACCGTCCGCCCCCGTTGGGGCTGCGCAATGGCGTGGTTCCAACTCCCAGGGCGTTGCCCTGGGCTATCACCGTTTGCCCCGTTGGGACATCTATGCCGTTTGTTCCATGGGGATATGTTTGTATGTGCCCAGGGACCGCGCTTGATCTCCTATCCCAAGGGGTTGCGCCGCTGCGCAGCGACCTCCGGCTACCAACTACGATCCCTTCAGGATCAACATGCCGGTTACTATCTGCAAGCCCGGAGGGCGAAACATTCACTGCCGGTGGTGTAAGCCACCGGATCGCATCTGACAACACCCACAGCCCAGAGGGCGACACATTGACTCAAATGCGTTTTGTGTGTCGCCCCCCGGGCTGCCCGTGAAAACGGACACCGGTGGCTGACACCACCGGCAAAGGTTATGTCGCCCTCCGGGCTGAAAAGGCGGAACAATCACGGCATCGAAAGTATGTGTCGAAAACGCAGAGCAATACCAAACCCTTAGCTGTCTACGCTAGCGTCTGAGGCCCACGGCAGGACGACACTGGCGAGTCGCGCTAGTATGCCGCAACGCACGCAATCCCCCAAAAGAGCTATCTAATGCATTGGGGATTTCCGCAAATACTGCTCTAGGTGCAAATTGGCAACAAAATCGACTACATTGGCTTGCAATATCGACACGATATGGTAATACTAAACCGCGCTATCGTCGTAATAGCGGGTTAACATTATCCCGTCCGTTTCCACTTTTCAGAGAGAGGGTTTTATGAAATCTCGTTTTGTTAGGCGCGGCTTCACCTTGGTGGAGTTGCTGGTGGTCATCGCGATCATCGGAATTCTGGTCGGCTTGCTTTTGCCTGCGGTACAAGCCGCTCGCGAAGCAGCACGTCGCATGCAGTGCTCCAACAATCTCAAGCAGATTGCACTGTCGGCACACAATTACGAAAGTGCGTTCAAGAAGTTCCCCTATCGCCAGGGTGGAACGGATTGGGACGGCAGTCGTGGCAATTCGGGCAATCGTTTCCGCAAGAGCGGATTCATTTCAATCCTGCCGTTCATCGAAGGCGGCAACCAGTTCGCGCAAATTGAGTCCGGCGACCCTGCGAACAACATCAATCCTGGCGGACCCGAAGGCTGGGGCACATGGCCCGGTGGAGCCCAAGCGGGTTGGAATACTTCGCCAGGTTTCATGAAGTGCCCATCCGATGCTGGAGTATTGGGCTCTGTGCGCAGCAACTCCTATTCGATGTGCTTGGGTGGCGACGGCACATCCATGGGCTGGACACAATGGGGAAATACCAGCATCACTCAAGGTCCTAACCTCAGTGGTATTTTCTCGTATCGCACGCACGCTTCGTTTGGTACGATCTCGGACGGCACCAGCAATACGCTGATGTACAGCGAGCGACTGGTTTCGACTCAGGGATATCCGAGTGCTGAGGGCAACCCCGCCACCACGGCAGCCAATGTCAAAATCACGGAGACCGTGGCGATGGTGCCTGGCATCGAAAATAATCCCCTGCTATGCCGCACGAGCATGGCCGGAAATTTCTTGGGAATTGGCCTCCGGCATCAGGGTAATGGTGGTAAATTCTGGCACGACGGTCACCCGATCTACGTGGCCTTCAACACCATCCTGCCGCCAAACGGCCCATCGTGTAGCAGTGCGATCGCTTGGGGCGACGGAGCTCCGGCCATTCTGCCACCTACCAGCAACCACACGGGCGGCGTCAATGCAGCTCGGTCGGACGGATCGGTGTCGTTTTATAGCAACAACATCGATACCGGCAACCTAACCATAGGCGCTCAAGCGGCCGTTGGCTTCAGCCCGTACGGAGTATGGGGTGCGCTGGGAACCAAGTCCGGTGGTGAAACGGTTCAATCGACTGAGTGATCAGGGTTGAGGACAAGTCAAACTTCACTAGTGGGACTCCCTCGCGGAGTCTCACTTTTTTCATAGATACTGGAAAATAAGTGGGATAGGCTTCCAGCCTGTCATGCTGGAATCGACAGGCTGGAAGCCTATCCCACATTCAGAATCAGACAGTAATTTTCCGCACGATCGGAACTATCCATGCTCAAAAGGAAAATCATGAAAACGAATTCTATTGCTAAGTTTATGCTCGCGGGCTGCATGTCGGTGGCCATCGCCGGTTGCGGCGATTCCAAGCCAGCGACTTTCCCAGTGACGGGTGTTGTCACCCTGGACGGCAAGCCAGTGGCGGACGCACAGATTACTTTCGTCGGCGAACCTCCGGAGAATTCAGCCGCTACCGTGACCGACGCCGAAGGCAAGTACGCGCTGGCAACCTTCTCAGCGGGCGATGGCGCTCGGCCAGGCCACTACAAGATCATGGTCACAAAGTACGCCAAGGGCGAAGAAGTCAGTCCCTACGGTGCACCGCCCGAAGACGCGGCACCCGTCGAGCAAACGCCGGAGGCTATTTCAGCCGCTTACTCGCAGGGCTACACCGGACCGCCCAAGGCTGGCTGGAAAGCACCCAAGCAGTCCAACGATCTGCCGATGAAGTACGCCAGCGTGGCCACCTCGGGCCTACAATATACGGTCGAAGAAAAAGCAGGCACCTTCGACATAGAGTTGAAGGCGCGCTAAGGCCGAAACGCTCGAGTGAGCTGCGGGTTTCGTTGCATTTCATGTCCGCTTCGGGGCTTGTCCCCGACGGACACCGCTTTGGCGTCCTAAGCCGGGCGCAAAGCTCACCACGACAGTTGCTATCCCTCCGCCCGCGGTGCGGGCGGAGGGATAGTGACCTAGGCTGCACGTCAGCGGGGCACTAGGACACCAAAGCTTCAGCCGTCGGGGACAAGCCCCGGAATGGCTGCTGTTCGTTGCATTTCCTGTCCGCTTCGGGGCTTGTCCCCGACGGACACCGCTTTGGCGTCCTAAGCCGGGCGCAAAGCTCACCACGACA
>JBGSJL010000248.1:0-11567 GCA_041741955.1 Pirellulaceae bacterium
AAATGCTGCCGTCTTACCTGTGCCCGTTCGAGCTTGGCCTAGGATATCGTGGCCTTCAAGCGCAGGCGGAATGACTTGGGCCTGGATCGGCGACGGCGTATCATACTTTAGTCGCTTGAGCGATCGTCGCATGACCGGCGAAAGATCGATTTGATCAAACGAGGTGATCTCGGGTGTGTCGGGACTGGTGGGGGGGGCAGGTTGGTCGGTTGTGCTTGATGAATGCATGCGCTAACTTGTTAAAACTTTCTGTTCGAATTGCGCAACCGAGTATTCAGATTTGTGGGCGTCGGCTCCACGACCGAGCTCGACTTTTTGACGCTAGCCCGACGCGTGGACACGGTGTGCTTCGGCCACCATGGCGACGCTTCGGGCTAGCAGCAGATGACTGGCTACTCGGGTGGGTAAAACATTTGACAATGAAACTGGGGACAAGACAGACCGCGATAAACTTTGCGATCCGACTCAGACGGCGATCTAATATCGTATCTGCTGCCCACCCGCTGTGTCACTCCCTATTGCCTGAATAACCCATTAGTAGTGCAATAAACAGGTTGAATTGGCAATTCGATTGCTTGACGGGGAACTTGCCTACCCCAAATATGCTTTGGCGTCCGTCGGTGGCAAGTTCCGGACGGATGTTAAAACGGCGTGTGCCTGCTACTTTTTGAAATTGGTAAGGAATGGAATGGAAACGAGCAGTAAAAACTGGATCCAGGCGACTTGTGACTGGCTCAGGTTGTCAACCTCAGAGACGCCCAGCGAGGCGATAACGGGGATCGTGGGGGCGGCATCAAGCGACGAATTGGAGAGTTTGCTGGAGGTTTTGGAAGCTGATTTGGATAATCTAGCGGCCAGTCCTCAACGCTTGCGAATTTTAATGCAAGCCGTCGCCACACGGCTGGTGAAGCAGGCCAACCAGGAAATGAATGAGTTTCCGGCAGTTGGACCAGCAACTTTGGCGCGGCTCTACGAGCGGATGGTAGAGATCGACGCGAACTCAGCGGCCCACGCTTTGCAAGTGCTGGCGGCGCAGTGCGATGAAGAATCGATCGACACGCTAGCAGGGATCCTCTCGGACGCTCCGCCGCAAGATTGGCAGGCGGTCGCGCTGGCCGTCAGCCCACTATGGAACGCCGACTCGCAGCGTTTGGAGCTTTTTTACGAGCGCTTGGACGACGTCTACTTACACCCTTCCACCATGTCGGTGCTCTTGGACTTGGCGGGCTATTCGCTGCGAAAAGGCAAATTGTCACTGCATCCGTGGGCGCAGCGACAGGCCGAACTCAATTCCCTGTTGACTAGCGTCGTGCGCCGGCTGACGAGCCTAGAGGCCGATCCAACAAAGTTTGGCAGCGAGGTGGCGGAAGTCCAGCGCATCTTAGCCGACAGCGTGTCGCTCACTGTTTCGCTGTGCGATGCACTGGGTTTGATCGGCGATCCGCAATCCGAATCGAGTTTGCGTGAGGCGTTAAAGTTGTCGCACCGACGGATTCAGGCCGAAGCTGCCGGTGCGTTGGCTCGCTTAGGTTTCGAGACCGGTAGGCAGCGGCTGATCGAACTGGCCGCCGACCCAGTTGCCCGCAAGCGCGTGGTCGGCTACGCGGAAGAGCTTGGTTTTGCGGAGGCAGATATTGACCCCACGCTACGACATCCCAGCGCCCTGGCCGAATCCGATTTAGCAGCCTGGCTGGCCAGCTCGGACCAATATGGTTTCCCACCCAGTCGTATCGAGCTGATCGATTCGCGAACGCTCTATTGGCCCAGTTACGATGAGCCTCAGGAGTGCTACCTGTTCAAGTACACGTATGCACACGACGCGGTCCAGGTTAGCAACCTGGGACTAGCAGGCCCGATCACGCACGCTTTTAATGCCGATTTGTGTGGTCTGCCGATCGACGACGTATATGCCGCGTTTGCGGGCTGGCAGGCCGAGCACGACGACATCTTTGAAATCCCAATGGCTTTGCTCAACCCCGGACAGCGTCGCCAAGCCGATCGGCTCTTAGACGCGCTGGCTAGTCAGCAGCTCGAGATCGTGGAATCGTTGGCACTAACATTCTTTCTCGGAGAGCTGGCTGTGTTGGCACAAGTCAGCTCCCATGGTCGGACTATGTTGGCCATTTCCGATGGAATCGAGCTACTAACCATGCCGATTTCATACACGCCGACCTCGCTCACGCCAGAAATATTGCTGGCGGTGTATCGGGGGCGTAAACTACTACGTACATTTAACGTGTAGAATGTGAGACGTTTAACTGACAAGAGCTGCTGGGGAGCCAATACTTGGTCCCATCCCACTGAGCTGCCCCAGCCTGCTTGCTGCAAGACGAAGAAAATGAACGAACCACTTAGCGACGATGCTTGGAAACCCTGTGCCGCCGGTACATTGCGTGAGCAGGGTGCGCGGTGGAAGTCCAAACAGTCGCGTCAACGGATTGTGTCTTTGGGGTATTTGTCGCTGGGTGCCGCTGTAGCGGTTGCAGCCAGTTGTGTGCTAATAGTTTATTCGATTGTGCCCACGAACGAAGGCTCGCCGAGTATCATTCCTGCGGGTGTGCAGGTGTCCTCGGTGGCACTATCATGTCGCGAAGTCAACGACGCCTGCGATAGTTTCCTTGAAGGCCAAGGCACGCCGGAGTATCGCGAGCAGGTACGCAAGCATTTGACTTATTGCGCACCTTGCCAGGCGCACTACCGCCAGCGCGCCGAGCAGCTTGGTGTTGAGTTTTTAGTTTTGACGCTGCCAGCTACCGCGCAAGAGTCCGTCGCTAGCAACGGTTTCTAACTCGGATTGGGACGCAACGTTGGCTGTAATTCGAATTGGCACGCGGGGCAGCAAGCTTGCCCTGTGGCAGGCAGAATGGGTCTCTAGCCAGCTTGTGCAGCGTGGCCATGATGTCGAACTGATTGCAATCGCAACGCAAGGTGACGTATCGACGGCTTCTCTCAGCCAGGTTGGTGGACAGGGGGTGTTTACTAAAGAGATCCAGCGCGAGCTACTGTCTGGGGCTGTCGATCTAGCGGTTCACAGCTTGAAAGATCTGCCGACTCAGAAGATTCCTGGGCTAACGCTGGCCGCCATACCTGAACGTGAATCAACCAAGGACTGTTTGATCAGCCCACGCCGGCAGACATTCGAAGCCCTTCCAGCCGGTGCCAGGATTGGTACGGGCAGTGCCCGCCGCGGTGCACAACTATTAGCATGGCGCAGCGACGTCGAAATCTTAGATATTCGCGGCAACGTCGATTCGCGGATACGCAAGCTCGAAGAGGGCAAGTTTGACGCTATTATTCTAGCCGCTGCGGGACTGATTCGACTAAATCTCGCCGGGCATGTCTCCGAGTACCTACCTCAGGAGAAGATTTTGCCCGCGATTGGCCAGGGGGCGCTGGGCTTAGAGTGCCGCCAAGACGATGCCGAGACCATCGAGGCAGTGCGACCGCTGAACCATGCTGCCAGCCAAGCATGTGTGATGGCCGAACGATCACTGCTGTCCAGTTTGCTGGCGGGATGTTTAGCACCCGTGGCCGCGCTGGGCGAATTGCTCTCCGATAATAGACTGCGATTGCAGGCGGGTGTGTTTTCGGTGGATGGGAAGCAGGCCATCAGTGCCGTGCGAGAGGGCCATCCAAATGACGCTGAGAAAATTGGAGCCGAACTGGCATCTCAGCTTGTCGAGCAGGGTGCGTCGGCATTAATCGCCGCAGCACGGCGTTGACTTTACGGCTGCAAAACGACATCCTGAAACGATTCCAGTACGCGACTTTCCGGATGATGTCTTCCAATGCTAAATGAGCCCGGCGTAAGCCAATACGATTTGCAGTTCCACCTGTTCGGTTTTCCAATCCGCATCGCTTGGGGATTCTGGATTGTTGCCGCCATCCTTGGATGGAGTTGGAGTGGCAGCTTGGATTCACTGGGGGCAATCGCTGAATACGACAGTCCCGGTGCTCCAGTCTTTCTCCTTATCTGGATTAGCGCACTGCTAGTCTCCATCTCGGTGCACGAGCTAGGACATTCAATTGCTATGCGTTACTATGGGATCGGGAGTCGCATTGTGCTGTACCACTTTGGTGGCTTGGCAATTCCAGATTCCTTTGGCGCTTGGAACGGCGCGAGGCAGCGCCGCGTAGGACCCCGCGAGCAAATTGTGATCTCTGCGGCAGGTCCCGTATTTCAATTGCTACTGGCGCTGCTGGTGTGGGGGATTGGCTTGAGCGTCGGTATGCCGATGGAGTTGAACGGTTGGATCAATAATGCGTTGGGGACAGAAATTGGTGCGACGACTTTGCCCAATTCGTTGATTACTTACGGTATGTTCGATGCTATCCTGTACCCCAGCACGGCATGGGCGATTCTGAACCTGGTACCGATCCTACCGCTCGATGGTGGTCAAATTCTTCGCAGCACGTTGTTGCTGTTCAACGTTCGCGATGCCGTGCGAATTGCACAAGGCGTTTCGATTGTTGCGGGCGGATTGATCGGGTTGTACTTTATTCAGAACTCGCAACCTTTCGGAGTGATGTTCTTGTTCATGGCGGCCAGCAATTGGCAAGCTATGCAAATGGGATCTGGCGGCTATTGAAAGCGAAGATATCGAGCTTTCGAAGTTATAAAAGACTTCTTTCGCAATCAAAGAAACATGATGTTGGGAAAATGTCAGAAATATGTGTAAATTTTGTCAAAAAGATATTGCATCAAATCAAATGTTTCGTACAAATGTGTCTTAAGGACGTAAGTGATCCCCATTTGAACGGGTCTACTAAAGCGGTGGCCACCGCGAAGACCTAGGCGTTTGGAGATTGTCTTGATTTCGGAATTGGTCTCGACGCTAGCATGTGGCTGTTGTCGTCAACGGGAGACCCGTTCCCTGTTTCCGTTTTAGCGGAGGAGAAAAACGTGGCAAAGAAGAAAGCTGCAACCAAGAAGGTAGCTAAGAAAGCTGCTCCAAAGAAGGCTGCAAAGAAAGCTGCACCTAAGAAGGCTGCTGCTAAGAAGACTGCGAAGAAGAAAACCGCAAAGAAGAAGTAGTGATTTTTCACTAGCTTCACTCAACGAAACACGCTTTCCAAGCGAAAGCCAAGTCAACCGCTGTGAGCAGTCTCTGCCCACGGCGGTTTTTTGTTGCGCTATGAAATTGCTAGCTTCAGGGCAGTCGAGCCTTTTTGCATTCAAAAGCAAAAGAATCTTCCAGGTAGTACGAGAAACCGCAAGTTCCTATCCGTGTCCAAGGCTGCATTTACGGATCGACGCCCATCTGGTCTGGTTAACCGCGCAGCGTTCCAAACTTGCTTTTCGGCTAGTACTGGGCTAACTGCGGAGCTGATTGGGGTGACTCCAGGGGCTGCGGGAACTGTCTTCTTGGGCTCGATCCAGCGTGCAAGCGCGCTTTGCGGTTAAACAATCGATCGCTTCGACAAACATACTGCGCTGCCGAAGAGCGTTAGAAGTAAGTGCACTTAAGACAATGTTCATAAAAGTTAGACTTTCCGACAAGCTAGCAATGGAAGTTGGCACGTTTCTAAGGTTGCCAGTCGGCGACCTGTAAGCCGCTAATCCAGCCGCGAATTGCATCGAGTCGGAATGTAATAGAAACGGTTACGGACCCTTGTGCAAACTCCAGACGATTGAACAATTCCACTTCGCCGGGTATGTCTGTTACTGTCCATCGAAGTAGTTGCGATTGCAGAAAAACGCCCTGCTCGGCGTACAAACGATCGCGTTTGAGCTTAAGTTGTGCGGCGGTGCGATCGTCGCGCAATTCGATAACCATATCGTCGGTCATCGAACTGACGCCATCGTGCTTCAGCCAGCCCTCGATGAATTGATTGTTCAGCACTTCCAAACTCTCGATGCTCTTCAGTTCGCTTGCAAAGTCTTCCAGCTCTGGCGAGCCGAAGTAGAACGCCTTTAAATATCCGAATTCAAAAACCGCCTCGACTGCGACGTCACCGCTGGGGCTGGCAAGCATCGCCTTGACCCGCTCGCTACGGTTGCCATTTGCATAGATGTGAAAGCTGGCTGCCTGGTCGGAAAACTGTTGCGTCGAAATCCGTTTTTGAAGATTGGCTTGGAACGCCCGTAAAATTTCTGGCGCAAATTGTTCGTGCTCCGAGGGATGGGCCAAGGCGATAACATTTTGAGGGTCGCCTGAAAATAGTGCGGCCAGAACTTCCTTCCCCTTGGCAAAGTCATCCGCTGGGAAGGTTGCCGCGAAGCTACTGCTAAAGGACTGTACAGCGAACTTGTCCACTGATTTGCCCAGCTCACATTGCAGAGGAACGTATGAGCCGTCGGCGAGCTGAGCTATCGCGTAGCTGTCAAACGCGATCGTCGATTTGCGATCCAGTCGCCTAGAAACGCGGATACTATCCAGTTCGATGCTAGTTAGAGGCACGCTGCCGCCGAGGCCACTCGGCAAAACAATCGCTTCGAAATCTTCTAGCGGGAGAGTCACCTGGAGATTTTCCGAGAGTAGCGCGTGAGCGGAGACAAAGTCGTTCGCGCACACAGCTCGCCAGAATTTGTCTGCCACTTCCACGGTCGCATCGACGCCCTGCAACGCATCGTGAGTGGATGCGGCTAGGGTGTCTCCTAAAAAAGTAAGCCCCAGAAGTTGATCTTCGCAAAAATCGGCTTGGATATCGATAGGTCCCTTATTGGTCACTACTCGCCCACTGGCCGACACATTCGCACCGAGCGATTGAAACGTCCACTGCTCCCAATCGACTTCTGTGCCCAGTTCCAGCTTGTGCTGACGAATCTCTGAAACTAGTTCTGCCAACCGCTGCGGGCTCAAGTTTTCTTGTAGGCCCCGATGGAAATGAGCTACCGGTAGCAACGCAGAAGCAGCCTGCTCCGGTTGCTGGGCTGAGATTAATGCAAGCAGTGGTAGGATCGCTTGTTTTGCCAAGGGCAACTGCTGTGGGTAAGCCGACACCCATGTTTCTCGCATATGGACCGATGCCAATTCACCTCGGCCAATAATATTTGCGCCACAGGGGAAGATAAAATGCACCGTGGCTAGACCGCTTTTTCCGCTAGCCAGCGCGACCAACAGTCGTGTGCTCAGGCGTTTGGTGCGAGTTTGGAAGTCCAGTGCCGAGAGCGACGAGTCGATGAAGCGAATCGAGGCGACTTCGTGGCCGAATTGGTCCTGTAGTTCGTGGCTTAATTTGGTGAGTTCCTCAGTCGATATCTGTTCACGAAAACGAGCGGAGAACAGCTCGTGGGCCGACGCCGGGTCGCCTGACAGTAGCGTCCGCAACAGTTGTTCGCTCTGCTGGATGTAAATTTCTAGAGAGCTAGGACCGTCAAACCAGTCGCTGGGCATGTCGTGCGATTCGACCAGCACATCGACCAGCTCTTGCTGGAGGGCCATCAGGGTGAATCGGCAGCGTCCCTGCTCAAAGTCGGCGATGCCGGAAATGACGCGCACACCCAAGTTACCGTCCCAGCTTAACCATCCATCCAATTCCCGCTCGCGCTGGGCAAGTTGCCCCAGTTCGTCGTTGAGTACTTCACAGTACGCATCCAGAGTTTGCCACTGAATATTCGCAATCGGCAGCGGTGACACAATGTCAGCCGTCGAAGCGGCTTGGACGCAATCTAGAAACCTGCGTGCGAACTCTGTTTCTGTTGCATCCAGGAAAGCTCGTGGGGGAATAAAATCATCACGCGGCGGCACGTCGCCCGCCGCTAGCTCGATGATTTGTGGCGACTCGGACCTACCAACGGAAACTTCGTTCGCGCCAGCGACAACCGAAACGGTGACTAGTTGCTGCGTGGCAACCACCACAAAGGCTCGCAGTCCATCATGACCAGGCTCGAGCGGTTGCGTGGCTTGGCCGATCTCAATCCTGCTAGTGACTGTCTTAACGAGTTGATCGTGATCGTAGTAGCGAACAGCAACGAGCAGCGTTTGCTGGGGCGGGCCAGTAAACTTAAGCGATGGCTCCGTGAAGACGGCATCTTGCGAGCGGACAATGCCAATCGCGAGTCCGAGCCAAACAGTCGCGAACCACAGCACGATCGGCCTCCGGAGCAATTCCCTCACGGTGTGTAACTCCCGATACCAAGTTCAAGTGCAGGTTTAGATTGTGGAGCCCTGAGGGTTGCCCGAGCTAATCCATCGTGGCCAAGACCATGGACTGGACGAGCTGCTCGGCCAACACGCAGGGGGTTCGGCTGGCGGTGATCCGCAGTTGCATCTGCACCGACCAGCGTCCTTCTGCGTCTGCTTGCACCAACCAGTGAGGCATAACGCAAACGGATTGATGCACCAGCTCAAATCCGGCTTCGCTTTGGCTGACAGTTTCAATCGGGAACGTCCAGATACTGGCGGGGCGGCTAAGACCTATCAGTACATCCAGGCCCTGCCACTGATCGATAAGTCCCAAGTGCTGCGTATTGTGGAGGTCGAGCTGTGACCCTAGATGCCCCAACTTATCCGCATTGGCGTTATAAAAATAGCGGTCCTCAGCGCCGGATGGCATGCCCGCAAAATTCCATTCCAGGGCCATGTGCAATTGCCGCCCGCGTGGCAGACCTTCCAGCAAGTAGACAATCTGCAGCAGGGGTTGTCCCGCCTCGATCGTCAGCGCCTTGGTGATGCGTACAGGCAAGCCCCAGACGTTGCCATCGCGGCTGAGTTGCAGTTGCACCTTCGCGGCAGCGCGGCGCAGTTTGGCTTCGAAAGGCTGCGCGACGAAATCGCCGCGTTCCATGGCGGTACCGGCGGCAACCGACTCGCGCGAGACATCGTTGTCGTAGAAATGCTCTAGAAAGCTTTTTCTCGGGAACTTGTCGTACTGCAGCCGCTGGTCGAGGCCTTCCTGCTTGAAGACAACCCGATCATGGATGCTGGCTATGTCGCCCTGCGATTGCAGATTGCCCTGGAGAACTCGACGATGGTACGCTTCGGGGCGTCGTTGCAGTGTCGCCAGCAGATTGTGCTTGATCGACCGCACGTCCAATTCGTACATCATGCCACCCTGAGACGGAGCGACATAGGCGATCAATTGATCGTTGGAAAGTCGTACCTCGGGTCGCAAATCAAAGTTGTAGTCTTCGCTGGTCGCTTCCACCCAATTGCCTCGGCCGTGTTCGAGGTAGTCCAGTTTGTTGTCTGCAGCAATCAACTCGCTGTAAATTGCATTGCGTAAATGCGGTAGGTAGATACCGCCAAATGCGCCATGCCAATAGGGGCAATTGCATTGGCCACGATACAGATGATCCTCGATTTCTCCGAGCAGTTCACCATCGCCACAAGTGCGTCTGGCCGCATCCAGCCGTCGAGAAACTTGCATCATGCGTGCATACATCTCGTTAGCTTCAGCGTAGCGCACTTTGAAATTGCGCCAATTACCGCCACGGATAAACTGGGATAGCTCCGTCCAGAGCGGTTGCTCGTGCAATTCGTGAACTAGTTCGCTATGCAGCGTTTGACGATCGGCGGGCAGCGCCCACTCGGTCATTTCGCGGTAGCTGCAATCCGGCAAATAGATTTTTCCGATCGGGGCTTGCTGGCGAGCCGCCTCGTCAAGCGTGCTGGTGACCAGCCAAGACTCGTTGGCAACTAAGAGATCAAAGAAACTGCGCAGCCAACCCCGTTGGTAGACATGTTCGTTCGTGTCCGGCCACGTTCCAAACTTTTCGCCATCGTCGCCGAAAACCAAAATTGCGCCCGGATGCTCGTCTGCGATCTTCCTTGCGTAGTCGATGGTATCCTTAGGTGGCGCGAAGGGAAGTAAGTACCGCAGTAGCTCGCTGCCAGGAAATATCCGCAGTAAATTCCCGTCGT
Source organism: Pirellulaceae bacterium (assembly GCA_041741955.1). Taxonomy (GTDB): domain Bacteria; phylum Planctomycetota; class Planctomycetia; order Pirellulales; family Pirellulaceae; genus Aureliella. Next base: position 9,807 of record JBGSJL010000248.1, read on the forward strand.
CTTCGGTCAGATAACTGCCGAGCAATTGCTCTTCGCTCCAGCCGGCTGACTTGAAGTGGAAATCATCCAGTACGGTGTAGTCCATGCCCGCTTTATAAATATCGGATGTCAGCGAGCTTTCCCAAACTCGCTCCGGCATCCACATGCCCCGTACATTCGTTTGGAAGGCCTCGTTCAAGTAGTGCGAATAGGCGCGAATCTGCCCAATGCGGTCGCGGCTGGGCAGCATAGGTAGAATGGGTTCGTAGAATGGACCGCCAATGATTTCGATCCGCTGCGCTGCAACAAGCGATTTCACGCGCGAGATGTATTCGGGATGGTTTTCTGCCAGCCACAGCATGAGTGGGCCTGAGGTGTGCAATGAGATCTTGAGCGATTCGTAGGATTCGAATACATCCAGGAACGGCAGGTAGCTGTCCTGGTAGGCTTGTTCGATGACGCCGTCAAAATTGCCGATGGGTTGGTGATTGTGAAGTACCAAGCAGAGGCGAACAGTTTCACTCATAGCAACTTCTTGTGGCTGGAAGTAACGAAAAATGGGTGCACTACCTACTGGCAGGAAACACAAACTTGGGTTTGGTGGCGGTAGGGTTCCTCGTCATTATCGGATCATTCGTTAAAGCCGAGACAATGTTTTCGACCTACTTTTGCGAGAATTAGGCGGTCGGAGCAAAATCTGCAAAAAGCGGCCAAATTGATCTTTTCGTATCGGAGAATCGGGATATTCTGGGCAAATCGTATGCCAACTATTCAGGTTTCTTGTTCGGTTGGACTCAAAATCCATTCATTGCGCGAGCGGCAAAGTCAATGCTAACAGCCTGTGTTTTAGGTTATTTGATTTTCACAATTGGCTTAGGGCTGTACGCTTCGAGCCGTGTACACGGTGCGAAAGATTTCATGGTGGCGGGGCGCTCGCTGCCGCTGTACATGAACTTTACTTGTGTGTTTGCAACATGGTTCGGTGCCGAAACAGTCCTATCTGTGTCGGCGTTGTTTGCCAAAGGCGGTTTGCGAGAGATTCCAGGCGACCCGTTCGGATCGTCGGTTTGCTTAGTGCTAGTGGCCCTGTTCTTCGCACGCGCCTTTTACCGCATGGATCTGCTGACAATTGGCGATTTTTATCACAAGCGTTACGGGAAGAGCGTCGAAGTTTTTACGTCGGTCGTGATCACATTGTCCTATCTTGGCTGGGCCGCAGCACAACTCACAGCGCTGGGTTTAGTATTGTCTGTACTTGCAGACTCCGCTGGCTATGAATGGTTTACGCTCAATCGCTGCATCGCCATCGGTGCATTCGTCGTGATGTTTTACACCGTACTGGGTGGCATGTGGTCCGTGGCATTGACCGATATGATTCAAACTGTGGTTATCGTCATAGGTTTGTTGGTGATTGCATTCTTGTTAGCCAATATGGCCGGTGGCGTGGGCACGGTCATTCAGTCAGCCAGGGAAACCGATCGATTGCGATTGTTCCCCGAAGGCGGTTTGGTGGAGTGGTTGCCGTTTATTGCGGGATTTTTGACTGTGGCACTCGGTTCGATCCCACAGCAAGATGTTTTCCAACGGGTCACCAGTGCGAAAGATGAGAAGACGGCGGTCTTGGGGACGCTGCTAGGAGGCAGCTTCTACTTCATGTTTGCATTCGTGCCGATGTTTATCGCCTACTCCGCAATTGTGATCGACCCCGTCTACTTGGAAATGTTCAACAGCGACGACGAGCGAGAAGTGCAGCTGATACTGCCCCAGTTGATACTTGATCGA
>JBGSJL010000249.1:0-3277 GCA_041741955.1 Pirellulaceae bacterium
CGTAGGTGCGGCCTGGTGGAAAGAGTTTGCAATCGAAACTTACCGCATCCTCGGTATTGTTCAAAACGTCGACTCGCAACTCGACAAGATTCGTGTCTCTCCGGGTAGACTCCCAACTCAGCTCTACGTCGCCGAGTCCCAACACCGCCGAGCGGTAAATACTAAAGTGGTAAGGTTTGTTCGCCAGCAAATCGATATCAAAGCGTAAGAGGTGTTCGCCAGCGGAGGCGTCGGTTCGAATCGCGATTGGTAGATTTTTAGTGAGTGGGCTGTTGATTGGAAGTTGAACTTGCATCTCGGCGCGGCCACCGGTGAACAGCGATGGACCGACAGCGACGATAGTTCCAGTGGCCGTCTGAGAGAGCGTATTCTCTATCAACAATGAAATCGCTTGGCCACTTCCTACAGCACTACTAAGTTTACGAGTAGCCAATTGGAATTTCTGTCTAAAGTTGACAACATTCATATCGATGCCACGCAACAGGATCGGCCAGGCTGTCGTTTGTACGGACTGCTCCGGTGTTCCGCGAGCCGAAACGACTTCTTCGACAGCGACGGGATTACCCCAAATGTCAATACCCGAAATCCCGTCGCCCAGATACGCTTGCTCCTTGACGGGCGCATCGCTCCACAGAAGCATCACGGCTTGACCGTCTTTGCTAAAAATGTGATTGGTGCTTCCGCCCGGTAATTCGATGGAACCGAAGTAATCGCGCCCGCCGATATTTGTGACCAACGTATGCCAGGGGATCAGCATCTCCCCCACGGTTTGATCTGCCAACAGCATTTGCAAATCTGGATTGAAGGGATTGGATACAAAAGCTGCGCTGACTCGGAACTCTTTGATCGCGATCATCCGTTCTGTCAAATCACGAATACGATCTAACAGGTTGTAGCGACTGGCAGGTAATGGATCGATCGAGACCCACACATCTGTGCTCAAGGGTCGCTCTGCCAGATAGTGTCTGAGCTCAGCGGCGGTCAATTGCGGACTATTGGTGAATTGCGATGCGTTCCAGGGCATCGAATGGGCGTCGTGGGTTGCGTCCAGCCAGTTCCAGGCCAGCGCCAATTTGAGTTCTTGACTATAGGTCTGCATACGAGATCGTAGACTGGCGATCAACTCGGAGAGTTCGGGTTTGCCAACGAAGCTTGTATCGTCATCCGCTCCCAACTGAAACCAAGTCAATTTCATGCCGATGCGCGTGAGGACGGGTTCAAGGATGGGTTCCCATTCGGTGGGCTCGCGGAAAAGATGTACTGCGTAAAGCCGCTCGTTGCTATCGCCAAAAGCGTCGCGCAGATTTTGGGGTGGTTGGTCGAGTCGCCCGACGACGGATGTGCCTTGGTTTTGCAATCGTTCCGCCAACGCGATCAACTCGTCTGAAGTAGCGATATCGGCCGAGTCAAACCAGACGGGGATCTTGATCCAGCCCGCGCCAAATCTACGAACTAAGTTGGGTACATCTTCGGGCCTGTAGGCGACTCCAAACTCTGGAAGCGACCAGCCAAACGGACCCGCCGATTCGAAATTCGAATCCGGCATCACGCCGACAAGGATTTCCCGGTGTTGAGCGACACCCCCCGCGCGACCCAAATTGACGCGGATGCGATAGAGCCCAGGGTCGGCAATCTGAAGATTCCATACCGCCTGACCGTCGAAAGCTGACTGGTTCGCACGAGCCGAAACATAATGCGGAACTGTTGAATCGGACACTTCTGACATCGGGCGCTCCGCGAGCGAGCTTGGCGGCTGGTCGCTGACCGGGCGAGCAGACCCCTGCGTTTTTTCATGGGGCTGCAGGGAAACTGCGGTCTGTCGCAGAGTGCGACCAAGGTGGTCGCACAATTCAAACAGCACGCTTTGGCTTGGGTCCTTGATTCCAGAAGCCGCGCAGGAAATTTCAAAATTCTCGCCGGGTTGAGCGATGTGGTATTTGAGTGGAGTTGTGAGAGTCAGTCGCGGCATCCGATACACATTGATCGAATCAAATCTTGCGATGCCTGCCAATACCGTCGAGCTATGCGGTTCAACTTTGATATGAATCCGTCCCCACTTCAGCTTCGATGTTGCGGCTTCGGAGCTGCCGGTTTGGTAGAAATCCCAATTCTTCGTTCCTTGGATCGCGTCGGTGGACAGCACGTTGATGACACGCTCCTGGGCATCGAGCTGCTGTAGCTCGATCCAAGCTCGATGTCCGTCTAGTTTTTCAGTGCTTACTGCAGCGCGGAGGCTATAGCTAAATCGGCTTTCCATCGGGAATTTGGGACTGACGATTTCGGCGGCACCACCATCCATCAAGATTTCGACGCAGTTGTCGAGTATCGTCTGATCGAGCAGATGTGCTAATCGGGGTGGCATTGTTTCAGCAATATAGTTGGGATCCCAGCGTCCACTTTCCCATGCATTGAACCACTTTGCCAACGTCCCCTGTGCGCTGATCGCAGTTTGAGCGGTTTCCACCGAACGGGCAGCGATGCGCATTTCAACGTAAGCGGGATGAGTGCGATCCTGGCGTCGTTGCCAACCGTCGGGCTTCAAGTCATAGTTGGCATCGCAGGCTCGCTGGAAATCCCAGCCGAGAATGCGCTCGGCTTGGAGCGCTTGCCCTCGGGCCATTTGCCATGCGAGGGACACGCAGGTCACCAGCAAGAAACGCAAGCATGTGTGGATTACATCCGGCAAAGCGCGTGGTCGAGCCAATTGACGAACGCTGCCACCAACACTACCCTCGGTAGCCTGTCGCACGTCTGAAATCCTATTGTTCATTGGAGTTGACATTTTGCCTGAGCTCAAGATCGGAATTGGACTTTCCAGTCTGAGGCAACCGTTTAAGAAAGCTTTGCACACGGCTGCCGGTTTGGGAGCCACTGCAGTCGAAATCGATGCGCGAAATGACGTTCGCCCGCACGAACTTTCCGATACTGGGCGTCGCCAGCTTCGGAAGATGATGGATGATCTGAATCTGCGGGTTGCAGCGATTCGATTTCCAACCAACCGCGGCTACGACATCCTGCAAGATTTAGACCGCCGCATTGATGCGACGAAGGAGTCCATGCGATTTGCTTATAGCCTCGGTGCGGCTGTCGTAATTAACTCGGTCGGCTATGTGCCGGAAAAAGCAGAACACCCCGCCTACAATCAATTGCAGGTCAGCTTGGGTGACCTAGCCAAGTACGGACAACATGTGGGAGCGATGCTGGCTTGTGAAACCGGCTCGGAGCCAGTCGCGCGCCTTGTCGGACTACTCGCCACTCTCAGCGATCAGACCATCGG
>JBGSJL010000250.1:0-28923 GCA_041741955.1 Pirellulaceae bacterium
TTTACCAACAGTCCGCAATTGACCGCCGCTGAGCTCAGACACTATCTGGCAGAGAGATCCTTGAGCACCGATGTGTGGGTCTCGATCGATCCATTACCTGCCAGTCGCTACAACCTGCTAGATCGTATTCGTGATTTGACAGAACGGATGATCGCGATCAAAGAGTTCCGAGTCAGCGCAGCTTTTGTATCCAATCCCTTCAATCCAGATTTGCAAATGCTGTCGGCAGATCAAACCGTGGGGGAGATGCTGATCCCCTGGCATACGTTAGTCACAAGTATCGGCGAGCGCGATTACTTCGGTTCCATCGAATTACCCGGCGGAAGCACCAATCACATTTTTAGCAAAGACGGTCAAGCCGTGATGCTTCTATGGAGCGATGCGCCCGTCAAGGAGCAGGCGTATCTGGGCGACGGGATTTCGGGAATTGACATTTGGGGTAATCCCGTCGCTGTCGAAGAAATCGTTTCGGCGCGCGGAACACCGGAGCAGTCCGTACAAACAACAGCCTGGCCGATCGTGTTGCGTGGCATCGATATGAATGTCGTCAACTTTAGACAGAAATTCCAATTGGCTACTCGTAAACTTAGTAGTGCTGTAGGAAGTGGCCAAGCGATTTCATTGTTGATAGAGAATACGCTCTCTCAGACGGCCACTGGAACTATCGTCGCTGTCGGTCCCTCGCTGTTCACCGGTGGCCGCGCCGAGATGCAAGTTCAACTTCCAACCAACATCCCGCTCACTAAAAATCTACCCATCGCGATTCGAACCGACGCCTCCGCTGGCGAACACCTCTTACGCTTTGATATCGATTTGCTGGCGAACAAACCTTACCACTTTAGTATTTACCGCTCGGCGGTGCTGGGACTCGGCGACGTAGAGCTGAGTTGGGAGTCTACCCGGAGAGACACGAATCTTGTCGAGTTGCGAGTCGACGTTTTGAACAATACCGAGGATGCGGTAAGTTTCGATTGCAAACTTTTTCCACCAGGCCGCACCTACGAACGATTTAAAATTGAATCCGCCAAACCGGGTAGCAGTCTACAGGAAGTAAGAGTATTCCTGCCTCAATCGGACGCCGCCAGCGAAGCGTGGTTGCGCTGCGAACAAATTGGTACCGGTCGCGTTCTGAATTATCGCATACGCATTTAGTGTTATGCGAAGTGCTGCGAAGTGCTTGCCTTTTTGACAAAAACACCCGAAACTTTGGCAAGTCCTGTTTTCGCAGGACTATTCGTGCCAATTATCAGTAAGGCGTTTGGTCATGATCTACGGAATGATATTTTTCGCGCTGCTAGCCATTGTTGGAGAGGATAGGGATCGAACCATTCTTTATTTTGGTTCGCAAGTTTGCCCAGCCTGTGTGGCCGTACAGCCCACCGTGAAGCAGGTGGAAGCCGAGGGGTGGTCAGTTCGCTATATCGACGCCGAGCGAGATCGTTATACGGCTAAACGCTTTGGCGTCCGACAATACCCCACGTTGATTGTTGTCCAAAATGGTCAAGAGATAGATCGCATTGTCGGTGCTTTGCCCGCTGGAGAATTGCGGCGGCGTCTCACGGGAGGCGAGCCAGTGAGCGCAGTCATTTCACCTGCGATCTTTGCGCTGCCGCCGCAGAGTCGCAGGATTGCTGGCCCGAGCCGCGATTCGCTGCTGGGAGTCAACCATCCAGCCAATCGCGCGAAACCCTCGCCAACCGTGGTTTATAGCGAAGGTCGGCGCAGCCGCATCGCAGAATCTGGTGTGGAAGCTCAGCAAGCATTGATTGGAATCAATCATCCGCTTTACGCGCGCTACCACCCATCGCAGGTTCAATCGAAAAACACATACGGCTCGCAATCCGATCCCGTCGCGACAGTGAGGCCCGCAGCAGTTCCGCTTTCCGCACATCCCTTGCTTGATGGACTCTCGCCACTCCCCGCTTCCCCACAGAGCCTAGCGGCCACAGTCCGTATCCAAGTCGACAATTTAGGGAATCAGTCGGTTGGCACCGGCACCATCATTTACACATCCGGCGACGATGTCTTTGTATTGACCTGCGCTCACTTGTTCAGTGCCCGTGAGGCTGTTTCCAATTCAACCGCTGTTTCAAAGGTAGCCGTAGAGCTTTTTCAGGGTTCGTCGATCGTCCGTTTTCCAGCTAGGATAATTGAAGTAAGCACGGACTCGGTCGACCTAGCGCTCGTCAGCTTTCGAAGCTCGCTGCCACTCGCAAAGGTGTCACTGCTGCCTAAAGGTGAAGTGCTGGCAGAGCACGCACGCGTATTCAGCATAGGTTGCGATCATGGCGATAGGCCTTCGCGTAGAGACAGTGTGATCGCCCAAATGAATCGCTACACGGGAAGTGCCAACGTCGAAGTCGCCGGAGCACCCGTCCCAGGCCGCAGCGGCGGCGGACTATTTGATGCTCGCGGACGACTCATCGGAGTTTGTTTTGCCGCAGATAGCGTGCTCGACGAAGGTCTATTTGTCGGACCCGATGCAATTCACCAACGGCTAGACCGCTTCCGAATTAGCGTACTCGACCCTGAGTATTAGCGCGATGAGAGGATGAATTGTCACTCGCAAATTTTGCTCCCTAGTATCTATCGTACCGTCCGCTTTAACAATTAGAGTTGACGCTGCTGGGAGCTGGTTGCAACGGATTCTGGCACAGCTATGCAGGTCGTAAATGCTCCCAAGAGAATCGTATCTCGCGGAGAAGCATCTAGAGAAGACAGATCCTATCGATGCCAACATCATTCGCCAATTCGGCGAGAATATTGAAGTCCATTTGGCTAAGCCACTAACTGAGCGAGAAAAGCAATTTCGAGCGATCTCTCGCCGACGAGTGCAGGTCATAACCATGATTAACCAGGAGGAGAATCGAAAGATCTTGTGTCGCGATAAGGCGAGCGGTGAGTTTATCGATGAGAGCATAAAAATGCTAAAAAAGCAGCTAAAATCGCTCGATGCGCTGCTAAAGAAGTACATTGCAGAGCTCTCAAAAGACAACCCCAGTGTGCAAATCATCGCCAGTGTCCCTGGCGTCGGGCCAGTCACTACCGCAACGCTTTGCACTGAGTTGCCAGAGTTGGGCAAGACCGCTCGAGGGAAGATCGCCAAGCTTGTTGGAGTCGCACCGCTGGCGAAGCAATCAGGTGAAACGGACGGTAAACGCAGAACGCGGGGAGGGCGTGTGGTTGTACGCCGTGCGTTGTACATGGCTGCTTTGGTAGCCACGAAGCGCAATCCGGTCATCGCAAAGTTTTACCAGCGGTTGTTACAGCGTGGCAAACCAAAAAAACTGGCGTTGATTGCTTGTATGCGCAAACTGCTTCTGATCCTTCACGACATGGTACGCAATGGCCAGATGTGGGATCCAGAGAATAGAAAGGCACGTGGCCAAGCTGTTGCCAGCCTGGCCACGGGCACTACGTGCTCGATGGGTCATTGACTCACCGGCGACTAAGTTATCCATGACAAAGTTGCGTCCCCGCAGAGCTTTGCTACGTTTCACTTAGCACGGTTCGTCGTAACGCTGCGCCTTTAGGAAATCAAACCTTGATTTACCGGCGCCATGCCTAAAAAATCCCGGGGGGGTTCTGGGGCAGGCCCCCACGAAATTCAGTCGAAGGAAGAGATTTTAGACTCTTCCGCTTGACTAACAACTAGACGGTCGCTTCTCCCTGGGTACTGTCTCTTCAGATATACGGGGGAGAAGGGTTGGGGGTGAGGGGGAACCTGGTGTATGGAAAACTTTAGCCTGCTCGAGATTCGGACGACTGCTCACCCCCGAACCCTCTGAGCTCGACTATCGTTCATTTGCAACCTTAAAATTAAGCGGTGACAAATCACCTGCTAGAACTTGGCAATTTGAAAAACTGAGCAAGCCATGAACCACCGAAATATTGCGATCCAGTCCGGCTACCGCGCATCTGCCATGTTGGTCTGTTTACTACTTTGCAGCGCAGTACATGCACAGGATGCGACGCAAGTGGAAGAGCCACTAAAGCTCTTGGTGCGCGGTACGGTCGTCGACGAAACGGGCGCGCCGGTTGTGGGCGCGACGATCGAAACGCTGGGGCGTCTGGAAGAAAATCAAGTTCGCACTCAATCGCTAAAGAATGGGGCCTTTGTTCTGCGCGTCCCCGCCGACGGATATTACGGTAAATCGCTGCTCGTGACCGATGCGACCGGAGAGCGGGCCAGTTTCATCAGTCAACTGGTCGAAGTATTCGATTGAGCGATGCAATCGCAAGAAATCGACAGCCGCGAAAATTCGGCGTCCAGAAAATAATTTCCGCCCGCGACTTGCCTGGCCAAATCCCCCTACGTAGTATTGCGCTGTGCGTGAGCAGTGCGTAAGCGTTACGCAGCGCTTTTTGGGAGTCACAGGTCTTAGGAGAGTAAGAAATGCCATATTTGATGGTTGACTTGGAGAACATGGTGGATTGTGAAAAGGGATTGCGAATCCTTCGGCGAAAGTTGGGTCGTGGCGAAGGCCCGTCCGGCGGGCGAGCGGGCTGCGGGCCCGAAGGTCGTCACCGGCCTGATGCCCGCGTGGAAGGCTCTGCTGCGCAGCAGCGTCTCGGGCCTGCGGAGAACATTGCCAGTCTGCCGCTGCCGCAAAAGCTGAAACGTATTCAAAGTCGCGGAATGTGGAAGCACTTAGTGAAAATCGCAACCAGCGCGCCGGAGCCCTCGTCGCTACCCGAACTGGACAACTTACTCGATTTGCCCAAGAACAAGATGCGTTCGCTCAAAGCCATCATGGCCAAGCTTGAAAATCGCTTCGGAATTCAGTTTCTCAAAGTCGACCACGATGCGGGCGTCGATGCAGCGGGAAATCCGCGCTACATCATGCTGCCCAATGTGCGTCGTCAAATTCTGCGTTTAGCCGCCGAATAATTCTTCCACGGTATTGCTCCGGTGGGCTGATCGACGGGCCACATGACCGCTTATATTGCTAAGCTGAGTCAGGTAACTAAGGTCGTCCTTCATCAGGAGCAATCACTTTGGAACAAAGTACCCAAACCATTCGAGTCGCGTCGATCGATGCTCTGCGCGGCTTCGATATGTTTTGGATCATCGGTGGCGATGCGCTGGCTGTCAGCCTGCTCAGCCGAGTGCCAGCCGATTGGGCACCAAAACTGGCCGACCAATTCGAACATGTAAGCTGGGATGGTTTTCGGTTCTATGACTTGATCTTCCCATTGTTCTTGTTTCTGGTGGGCTGCGTCTTGCCCTACTCGCTCGACAAATACCGGCAGCAGCCCGCGCAAGCCTACTGGCGGATCGCGCGGCGGGCGGCGGCTCTGTGTCTATTGGGACTTATAGGCAATGGCCTGCTTAACTTCGACTGGGAAAATCTCCGGATTGCTGGCGTACTTCAACGCATTGGTATCTGCTATGCAGTCGGGGCACTGATCTTTTTGCACACGGGCCTACGCGGACAAATCCTCGCGATCTTGGCGATCTTGATAGGCTACTGTCTGCTGCTGTCGTTTGTACCCACACCGGGTATGATGGCTGGTGACTTGTCGATCGAAGGCAATCTTGTCGGCTGGTTCGATCGCAATTTTTTGCCTGGCAAGATTATGAAAGCCTACTACGGTTACGGCGACAATGAAGGCATCCTGTCTACAATCCCCGCAGTGGCGACGGTACTCCTAGGTGGATTGGCCGGTCGCTGGCTACAGACCCAGTATGGCGGCTGGAGCAAGCTGGTCGGCATGCTCTCCGCTGGCGTGGTGCTTATTGCCCTGGGTTACTTGTGGAGCCAATGGTTTCCGATTATCAAGAATCTTTGGACCAGCTCGTTTGTGTTGGTGGCCGCCGGCTGGAGCCTGGTACTGCTAAGTCTGTTTTATCTGCTCATGGATATCGCGGGCTGGCGTCGCTGGGCCTTTGGTTTTACCGTCATCGGTATGAACGCCATCACAATCTACTTTGCGCAACGCTTCATCGACTTTCGCCACATGTCTGAATTTTTTCTCTCGGGCTTCGCTGCGCTGTCCGGCACTTGGGGCACAGTTCTACTCATCGCAGGCACGCTTCTGGCCAAATTTTTGTTCCTGTGGTTCCTCTACAGCAAACGCACGTTTCTGCGCGTTTGATAAGCCTAGATTCGTGCTCGTCGAATCGGCCCGACGATAGTGGCGTTCACAAATTTGTCAGAAATTCGCCTTATACTGCTCACACCCACCGCACTTCTCTCGCTGAGGTAATCGCCATGTACAAGTCCTGCCTAGTGCTCTGGTTCGCTCTTTTCTCAACAGAGGCTCGAGCTCAACAAACCGAAGCGGCCACTACGGCCAAAGCGGCTGTGTACGTGAGGTTGGCTGGAGATTCGACAGTCACCGACGACTTAGGTGGTCTGACAGTCACCGAAGATCAAGCCACCATCGTGGTCCTGCGCGGCGAACAGCCAATCTTAGTTTACAACAAACTGTCTCCGACTGTTCCAACTGGTATCGACGCTGTCTATGCCCGCAGCGGTTTCGTCCATCCGGTCTATACGCCATCCGGAAAAGTAGTCACAGCCACTTTTCCCGCCGACCACGCACATCAACATGGTGTTTTCTCGGCTTGGGTCAAAACCACCTACAACGGTCGCGAAATCGATTTTTGGAATTTGGGCGGCCGGACCGGGCGCGTCCTGCATCAACGAGTCGTAGAAACATTTAGCCGCGCGGACAGCAGCGGTTTTGAAGTGGACCTATTGCATCAATCTGCAGATGAGCCCGTGGTTGATATTTTGAAGGAGCGCTGGCGAGTTGTCGTTTATCCGAACGATGGTAACTATCATTGCTTTGACATTGAAAGCCAACAAACGGCGCTCACCGAATTGCCATTAATCGTGCAAGAATATCATTACGGTGGCTTCGCCGTTCGCGGTCCAACGGCCTGGGTCAAGGAAAAAAACTTGAAAGACCTCGACGGCCAAATTGTCAAGCAAGAGGAAAGCGATTTCCTAAATGATCGTGGATCGCAGCGCATCGAAGGCAATCACGAACATGCTCGCTGGGTTTCGCTGCATGGCCAAATCGAAGGTCAACCTGTTTGTATCACCATGCTCAGCCACACCGATAACTTTCGGGCGCCACAGGCCGCTCGCTTGCATCCCACCAAGCCCTATTTCTGTTTTGCGGCCTGCGTGGATGGCGAATTCATGATCGACCAACAGCATCCACTTCGCTCGCGGTACCGTTACCTGGTTACAGACGCCCAGCCCGATGCGGCCTGGATTGAGCAGCAATGGCAGGCTTGGTGCGGGCAACCCAGGTAGCCTTAATCCGTGGTGAAACTCGGGCGCTAGCCTTGTCATTACCGACAAATCTACTTTTCGGTCGTATTCGTACTCAGTGAAACGGTACTCGTACTCGAAACGGCCCGAGTACGAGTACCGTCCTGCGGACTGAGTACGAGTTACCCAACCCTACAGCGACATGGCCGAACTGGACACACGCGGATCGGAAGCCGCCGTAAACTCGCCATCGGCCAGGGCGATGCCCTGAGCCACGGCAGCCGAGGCAATGCGGGTTGTTGCGTGACCCATCTGCTGGAGTTGTGCCACCACTTCGTCATCGATCGCTTTTTCGCACACGGCTTGGTCCGGCGACCATTGATGATGCACGCGCGGCGCGGCGATCGCCTGATCGATCGATTGCCCCAAGTCCAAGACGCGCACCAGGACTTGCAAAACCGAAGTGATGATCTTGGGCCCGCCGGCGGCACCGCAGCTCAGTTTCAGTTGGCCCGCTTCATCCAAGACCATCGTTGGACTCATGCTAGATAGCGGACGCTTCCCAGGCGCGATCAAGTTGGCTTCGGAACCAACCAAGCCAAATGCATTACGGACGCCCGGAGCAATGCTGAAGTCATCCATCTGGTTGTTGAGCACGACACCTGTGCCGGGCACGATCATCTTACATCCGAACGATGTGTTGACTGTTTGGGTCAAGGCTACCACATTGCCATCGCGGTCGGCTGTTGTTAGGTGAGTCGTATGTTTTTGTTGGCCAAACAAATCTAAATCGGCCCGCGGTGGCTGGCCGTGGCTTGAGATCGTCGACGCTCGCTTCAAATCAATGGTGCTGGCGCGTTCTTTTAAATAATCTGCATCGACTAATCCTAAGGGCACTTTGGCGAAGTCGGCATCACCCAACCAATGAGCCCGATCGGCCATAGCGCGTTTCATTACCTCTAGCAGCAAGTGCAAACCGGCGGCTTCCGATTTGGCAAAGATGCTGGCCACATCGAACTGAGCCAACATGCCCAGCATTTGAGCGATGTGAATGCCGCCCGAGCTGGGTGGTGGGAAGCCGATGACCGCACGGTCGCGATACATCGTTTTGATCGGTCGACGCAAAATAGTCGCGTATTGAGCGAAGTCGCTGGCATCTAGTACGCCGCCAGTCGCGCCCATGAGCTGGGCCGTCAACTCGGCAAACGGTCCTCGATAAAACCAGTCGACACCATGTTGGCTAATGTTACGCAACGTCGCAGCCAAGTCGGTTTGCCTGAGCGTTTGCCCTGCTCGCCAAGGTTCGGCGGATGCGTCAAGTAGAATTGCGGCGGTTGCCGGAAAGAGTTTAAGTTTCTCTGCTGCGGACTTAAGGACCGAAGCGTAGCCGGGCGTGAGCACAAACCCAGCTTCTGCAACTTGGGCTGCCCCTAACAGGCCATTGTTCCATTCGATGCGTCCGTGATCGCGTGAAAGTTTGTGCAGAGTCGCCAACAGTCCCGGTACTCCGGCAGCCAGGGGTCCGAGCTGGCTGAGCATCGGATCGGGCTGGGCATCGCGGTAGAACATTTCTGGGCTTGCCCGCAGTGGAGCCGTTTCGCGACCATCGAAGGCATAAACGTTTCCAGCGGCTGTGCGAACCAGCGCAAGACAACCTCCACCGATCCCCGAATTGTGCCCATCCACGACCGAGAGCATGAGCGAGGCGGCAACGGCCGCATCAACGGCATTTCCACCGCGATCAAATGCCGCCATGGCCGCTTGGCTCGCGAGTGGATGTACGGTGGCCACAACTCCCCGCGCTCCAGACGCAATCTTCGTTGACGCAGCGGTCTGGGGGGTAGTTGATTGGGCTCGTGCTGGGCCCACGTGAATGCTCGCTAGTCCACCAACCGTCAATGTTGAAGCGGCCGTGAGCCGCAAGAATTCACGTCGAGTCGCACGATCGGACCGACACCCTTCGGAACGGCCGGAATGCATGGTCGCCATCGAATGTTCTCACTGGTTTCAGAAGTATCGTAGTTCCTGTATAGACTATACTCTAAACTTGCCTCGCCTAATTGGCCGCAGATCGAAAGGAAACGCATAGTGAATTCAAGTCTATTGGCTCCACGCAAATGGAGCGTCTTACTGGCACCGCTTATCTTGAACTGTTCCTCTGTCTTCTCACAAACGGCTCGATACCCAACAGCCCTAGACGCACCGGTGTCCGTCCAAGAAGCAGAGCCTGCCGAAAATTTGCCGCAAGGAATTAACGACAGTTTCCTCGATCCCGACATGAATGTCGATGACTTTATTAAGCGCTTCGAGATAGAGAGTCGCGAGGTGTTCGCTTGCCGTCAACAAATTTTGGCCGCAGTTGGACTCGAACCCGGTATGGCAGTTGCGGATGTCGGCGCAGGGACTGGGCTCTACATCGCCGCGTTTTCATCAGCCGTGGGCGCTAACGGCAGAGTGTTCGCGATTGACATTGCGCCGAACTTTATCAAGCACTTGCGGCAGCGGGCCAAAGATGAAGGGCTAGAAAACATCGAAGTGGTATTATGCTCAGATCGCGACGTAAACCTCAAGCCCGATAGCGTTGATCGTGTATTCATTTGCGACGTATACCATCACTTCGAATATCCGGAAAGTTCGCTCAAGTCGATTTATGCAGCGCTCAGAAAGGGTGGCAAGCTGATCCTCGTCGATTTTTCTCGCGAAGGTAAAGGGGAACGCGGCGAGTGGCTCAAAAGCCACATCCGCGCGCCTCAAGCAGTTTTTCAAAAGGAAATTGTCGACGCTGGTTTTACGTTTGAAGAAGAAGTCACCATCGACGGCTTCAAAGAAAACTATTTGTTGAGATTTTCAAAGTAAGTGCCATTTCGCTCGTCCCGATTACTCTACATTGAGAATCGGGTGACTTCCAACGGGAGGCTCTGCGCTTTGAGGTAAGCCAAGACACAGCAGCGCAACAGGGGGGAATGATCAGACCACCTGAAAATGAGCCGTGGCTCCTCCAACGTAGATAGGGTTAGCCGCCAGTTGTGTGATCCAGTACTACTCGCCCGATTCCCCAATTTGCCTCTGGGGGTCATGCTTCAGGTGCAGATGGTGTGCGACCATCGCTCTCCGCATCCCTGCGAAAGTGACTAAACGCCAGTCTCAATTCGCCGTAGCCATACTTGTCTCCAAAGTGCGTTTTGGCATCGGAAAGCATAGCCGCTGGGTTCGCTAAGAAGAACCGTTCTAGTTCAGCTAGCCTCTCCTGGCTCAGCAGGCGATGGATGTCAAGTTGCTGCATCGCGACGAAGTGCGCCAAATGCCCTTCGATAGTGGTCTGAGCCAGTTTCCGTTCGATGGTAATCTGCTCGATGGTCTTGCCTGCCTGAAACATCTCGAAACTGAGCGACTTTGTATCTGACGCGGGCCGCAAAGCAGACGATTTGGCCGAGGACATCTGGTCCGTCGGTAGCTGAGCGGCTTCGCAAAATTGCCGCACCAATCCACAAATATCATTGCCATAGCGCTTCAAACGCTCCTTGCCAATTCCATGGACCAGCCGCACGTTGTGGTGTGTCGTCGGCAAGTACAACACTAACTGCCCTAACGACAGATTGGTCAGGACGTCCCGAGGCGAGATGCCGTGCTTTTCTGCCATCTGTTGTCGGTAGTGCAACAGTTGACCGTAAAGTTCGGGGTGGGGAACTCCCTTAGGGATTTTTAAATCGGCCGGTGAACCGGCTGCATTCCGGGCCGCAAAATCGAGCTCCGCATCGACCCGCCCGCGCTGGAAAGCGGCTGTCGAAAATCCTCGACTGCATGCGGTAAAGGTTGCTTGTTTAACAAACAGCCCAAGTTGCAGAGCTTCAAGTTGTGCTATCGCGGCCCCGCGCACGGTCTGGTTGTCGGATGCCGTGGGAATCGCGCTAACTTCTTGCAGTAGCCCGGCAATCTTTTCAGTGAAGTAAATTGCCGCCTTGCGTATCCGCTCCTGCAGGCTTTCGTTGGATTCAGGCAAACCTACTTGTTGAAGGTACGCGGCCAATTGCGGTTGAAACTTGTCGGCGATCGCTATCAGCGATTCGTGGATCTGTTTAGCCAAGGTGGCGACTTGGTTGCACGCTTCCAAAGTTAGCGTTGTTTGGTGCTCTTTATAGGTGCTCTGCAAGCGGTTAACGCTCTGCTGTATCGCTCGGAAACTGAACAATTCTTCCATCAGGAGCTGCTGGTACTGACGTTTGGATTGCTCGATTTGGCTCTGGGTTGGCGCGTTGCGTTCCGCTTGTTCACTGTACTGTTTGACGACTGGGTCGGTCTTAACACTCGAAAATGCAATCGTCGAACGCAACACGATGCCTTCAAAACTCTTGCAGCGACTCAGTGCGACATAGACCTGTCCGTGTGCAAAGGCAGCTTGTGCATCAATGATCGCTCGTTCGAAAGTTAGTCCTTGACTCTTGTGGATGGTGATAGCCCAAGCCAGCTTGAGCGGATACTGAGTAAAAGTACCCAGGATTTGCTCCTCGATTTCCTTGGTCGATTCGTTGAGCGAATACTTCACATTTTGCCATTCGGCGGGCGTGACCTCGATATCGGTCGCATCGTCTGCGCAGCGTACTAATATCGAATCGTTGGCGACCCGCACGATGCGACCGATCTTGCCGTTGAAATAGCGTTTCTCCGGTTGCAAATCGTTCTTGATGAACATAACTTGCGCACCGGTTTTGAACTCGAGCTGCTCTTCTGTCGGATAAGAACTCGGAGGGAATTCACCATCAATAGTGGCGGAGAGGATGTGGGATTTGCCAGCTAGCAGTTTCAATTGTTTTGCATTGATGTCCCACGCGGCGGCATTGGTCGCCGTGAGTGTGATATAGGCTTCCTGATTGGGTGGCTGAAAATTAGGTATGAAGCGACTGTTGAGTATCCGCAGAGTCTCATCATCGAGACAGTTGTCGCGCACTCTGTTTAGAAGTTCAATAAAGGCGATATCGGATTGACGGTAAATGTGTTTCAGTTCAATTGAAACATAGTTGGTTTTCTGGAGTGCTTGGCAACCAAAAAAATACGGAGTGTCGTAGTAACGGCTAAGTGTGTCCCAGTCCTCCGGCTTTACGACCGGTGGCAACTGATGCAGGTCTCCGATCATCAACAACTGCACGCCGCCAAACGGACGACTATCTTGGCGCAGACGCCGCAGGACATGGTCGATCGCGTCCAACATATCAGCTCGAACCATACTGATTTCATCGATCACCAACAAGTCAAGGCTACGAATGAGATTGATCTTT
Organism: Pirellulaceae bacterium; assembly: GCA_041741955.1. Classification (GTDB taxonomy): domain Bacteria; phylum Planctomycetota; class Planctomycetia; order Pirellulales; family Pirellulaceae; genus Aureliella. The sequence goes on from JBGSJL010000250.1 coordinate 12,503, forward strand.
TTTCTAGCAAAACGTCGGTTCTCATCCAGGCGATTCCCATCAGGGAGGTGTATGCCAAAGGGGAGCTGAAAGAACGAGTGGATGGTCATGCCCCCTGCATTGATGGCCGCAACTCCAGTCGGAGCGACGACCGCCATCCGCTTGCTCCCTTCCGCTTTGACTTGGTGCAAGAATGTAGTCTTACCACTCCCCGCCTTGCCCGTCAGAAAGACACTTGTGGTAGTGCCACGCACGTAGTCTAGCGCCAGTTCCAACTGTGGGTTAGTCTGTAGATTCATTGGCTTGTTCACTGTGGGATTTCATTAGCAGCACGATCTAGGCTCATTCCACCGTCCGCCGCATTTTACAAGAGAGCCTATAGTTTCACCTGTGGGTCTTGGCTGCGCGACCCAGCTTGTTCTGAAAGGCCCTGTCTGCCAGGGACAGCACTGCTGCTACCCACTGATGAATCTGACTAGGCTGCAAGTCCAATTCGGCTGCTAAATCGCCAACCGCAATCCGGTCCCGAAGATGACAATGATTTCAGCCGCAGTCTGACCGGTCGCCGCGAAGTGCAACTTGTTCTGAACCTCGTCGAAGTATTCCGCGCCCTTCGGATCCTTCAGACGCTGGTCATCCATCACGTATTCGTTTGTTTAGTGGTCTGGAAAAGCCCGGCTACTGAGACTTGACTTAGCCAAATCGTGCCGCTTTCCACCCTCAGGTGCATTTGAGTTTGGCCGTCATCCAAGGTGAAGAGAATCAGCTCGCTCATCTCTTGCCTTTCTCCTTTGGAAATGGCCTGAAATGACTTCCTGGTTTGCGATTCTGACATATTTCGATGTGCTAATGCTTTCGGTTCGGAGAACCGAGCGACATTGTCGCTCAGCTTTCCAATCTGATAACGAAAACGCCATCTATCCCACCGCTGTTAGCACGACTATCGCTTGATGCGGATGCATGGGGCGAGCTGGTGCAAAGATTTAGGTAAGCTCTTTCACAACGTGGCTGGTCGGCCTCAGACCATAGACCACAGCCGATCTCTGGGCCTCCGTCGCCGCTTTCACATGCGCCGCGAAGCTCGAGAGTTGTTGAGCTTCAACTAGCAGAATTTCTACTGGACCGCTGTTAGCTCGATCTCTCGCTAGCCCGCAATATCTCTGACCAGCCACATCTTTTGAGCTGGCATTTCGACGCTATTGTCCGCAAGTTGCGTTCAGGAAATTCTTTCATTTGGCTGAACTCGGCTCATCCGAGCGCGTCGAACCGGATTCATCCACCCTTGCCATGCTGGATTCGTATTCTGCCCGCAGCCGAGCCAACTTGTGCCAAGTCGTGCTCAGACAAGCTGTGACCCAAGGCTTCTCTCCCCTTTCGGCCGCGCCGCCGAATGAGGAACGATTTTCGGCAAGTACTTGGCGAATCCAGTTGAGCAAACGAATATCGATACTCGCTTCTAGCCGGATGAGACGGCCATCGAACTATTCGTGACAGGGGTTATAGCTCCACGATTTTTACGTTGCGGTATTCACATTTCATTTCAACACCACCATGAATCTGCAATCCCAGTGGAGCAGCGCCCGAGAACTTAGGGTCGGTATACTCTGAGGCTTTGCGGCCATTGATCCAACAGGTAAACGTGTCTCCCTTGGCTTGGATTCGAAAACTGTTCCATTCTCCTTCGGGATGCATCAGTTTCTTCGCTTCCTTGGCTTGACCCGCCTCCGGGTAAGCCGGTTTGCCACCGGTATAGAACGAGCCCGTCATATCCACACGGAGACTACCCGACACGCCGAGTTGTAGTTGGAGTTTAGGGTTTCGCATCTCAACACCCGTATCCACACCGCGATCTGTGGCTGCTTTCCATCGCACTTCGAATTCGAGGATAAAATCTTTGTAGGACTTCTCTGTCCACAGGTAATGTCCTTTTTGTTCCGCATTATTCTGCCCAACTAGCACCTCGTTTTCTATTCGCCAAAACTCGTCCGCGCCATTCGACTGAAAGTTGGTGAGGTCTGTGCCATTGAACAGCGGTCGCAACACTGGGTCGTCAGCGCGACCAACATCGAAGACTAAAAACAAAAGAGCAATTGCGAACATGAATCGATCGAAGCGTTTCATGGTTTGAACTCTACTTTTAACAGGATGTGGGGGCGGGAGAATGTAAGATTACCAGATTTCCTAAGCCTGGGGCAGAACCGCTAGTTGATCCGTGCTATCTAAGATTCGTTCCGTCACGCCCCGACGCAATTCGGCATGTTTAACTGCAGATTGGATTGGAAGAACGGATTACTCGGTCATTCGACCCAAGACCACCATTCGCAGTACCCAAATCTCCGACCTGGAAACTGGTCTAGAACGGAGAATTTGACGTTGAGCCATTTTACAGCTCGGTAGTCAGTAGCGAAAAACCGGCTTAACGGTCGTTACTGGGGTCAATTCGCGCAACTACAGATTTTTCCATGCGGACGGTTCGACATTTCGCATGAACGTGAATCGCTGTCGAGGAAGACTTGCTAGGGACACAGCTTCTTCTTTAAGTTGCTAGGGAAATAGTTGCCGGGGATAGTTGCTAGGGACATAGTTGCTAGGGACACAGTTTCTTCATAGAGCATGTGCCAGCAAAAAAACGGCGGAATTTCTGTAAGGAATGGTAGATAGCGTCGTCTCCCTTCAGTTGCGAGCAAATATTCCGTTCCGACTCCCAGGAGATCCCCGACCATGGCTCGAATGACTCGCGCGGAAGTGTTCGCGCCAGATGAGATTGCGATATTGCACGTCATGGGGCGAGTCGTCCGGCGTTGCTTCCTGCTGGGTAACGATCCAGTGACGGGACGCAACTACGACCATCGTAAGCGGTGGATCGAACAACGACTCGAGCATCTTGCGGCGTCCATGGGGATCGACCTGTGTGGCTTTTCGATACTTTGCAATCACTTCCATTTGATACTCAGGTCGCGCCCGGATGTGGTGGAGGCTTGGAGTGATAGCGAAGTGGCTCGGCGGTGGCTGTCGCTCTGCCCGCCCAAAAAGAGAGCACGGGGAATGCGACTTGAGCCCAACGAAGCTGAGCTGAATCTAATTTGCAATAATCCTCAGCGACTGGTGCAAATACGCTCGCGTCTTAGCGATGTTTCCTGGTGGATGCGGCTGCTGTGTCAGAATATCGCCATGCGCGCCAATCGCGAAGATGAAGAGAATGGCAAGTTTTTTCAGAGTCGCTATAAGGCGGTGCGATTGCTCGATGATGCGGCCGTGCTGGCTTGTGCAGCCTACGTAGATCTCAATCCCATTCGCGCAGCTATGGCTCAGACGCTCGAAGCGAGCGACTACACGTCTGCGCAGCGTCGCCTGCAAGCGCAGCAGGCAGATGGGCTGGACGGTAAGTCTTGCAATGGCCCAGATCGTATGCTGTCACCGGTCCAGATCGACGAACTGCGAGATGCGCTGGGTGCTCGGCTGAGTAAAACGGGCTATCGCTGTAGCGATAAAGGTTTCTTGGCGATGTCGCGAGTCGATTACTTGGAGCTGTTGGACTGGACAGCGCGGCAAGCGGTTTTGGGCAAGTCAGGTTCAACGCCCAAGCATATCCCACCTCTTTTTGCTCGCCTATCGCTTGATGCGGAGGTGTGGGGCGAGCTGGTGCAAAAATTTGGTAAACTCTTTCACAACGTGGCGGGTCGGCCTCAGACCATAGACCACAGCCGATCTCTGGTCCGCTGCCGCCGCTTTCACATGCGTCGCCAAGCTCGAGAGTTGTTGAGCGCCAATTAACAGAATCTAGCCGACCGCTGATGGCTCGATCTCTCGCAAGTCTGCATTATCTCTCACCAGCCACATCTTTTGCGCTGGCTCGTCGACGCTACTGTCCGTAAGTTGCGTTCAGGCAATTCTTTCGCACGGCTGAGCTCGGCTTATCCGTGTGCGTCGAACCGAACCGAACCACCATTATCATGCTGGATTCGCATTCTGCTTGGGACCGAGCCTACTTGCTCCACGACGCGCCCAGACAAGCTGTGACCCCCAGACTTCCGCCGACCCCCAGACTTTCCGATCACTCTACACTGAAAATTAGGCGACCTCCAACGGAAGGCTCTGCGCCTTGAAGGGGATATTCGATAATTTCTCCTCCAGCGCGGGTGAAAAGCGCGCGCATGACTTCGGCCCTGATTCCGGCTGGCAGATACCTTACCGATCCATCACCAATCGCGCAGTAGATGTCGCCTGCAAAATGACCGCCTAAACCAACTTGGGGCTTTTCGAGGTGGATATCGAATCCGCCTGGGGCTGTCCAAACTACTGCGTGCTCGTCGTCGACCTCGACGATTGCAATCGTGTTGGAGGTTCCGTCGGATATGTCTGCAAAAGTTAATGGGCGATCCGCGGGCCACAAGGTTTCCGGTGAGCTAGGAAGACAGAAATTGGACATGCCGTCGCTGACGTCAAACTTCGAAAGCGGACAGCGAAAGACGGCCGGCATCTGCGAGATCAATTGCTGGTTGTGTGGACTGTCGTACGGTTCATCGTGGTGGAACTGATTATAGAGGGCGATTTCGTCGAGGAACGGAAGTAGCTGCACTCGCCAACCGAGTTGGGTTGCCGAGCCGGCAGCGGGCATTACGATCGGGAAGTGCTTGTAGGCAGATTCGTGATTGTGCACTGCCAGCATCAATATTCGAAGGTTATAAAATGTCGTGCCTCGCGCGGATTCGATAAATGCGGAGGCTACGAACGGTGCAAGGCTATCGCTGGTGGGCTGAGTCGCTGTACTCCCAGCCGCTAACGTCCAGGTACAACTTGTGTCGGCTAGTTGAGACGGTAGATCGGACAAAGCAGACAGCAATTTTTGCAGTTCCGGTTTTTTGTCGGAGCTCGCCGTCAACGCGCCCAACAATCGAGCCACGCGGAGCGGCACTTGCTGACTGGCCTGTGGACTCGTCGTATCGACAATCAACTGCATCGTCCATTTTGGTTGGCAAACCAATTCCATCCGAACCGAGTTGATGCCACCGAGCATGTCCGCCGTGCTGGCTGAACCGAGAGATTTTGGCAACTCAGGCACCATCTCAGTTAGCGCGCGCTTTTGGTCCGACGATAAACGCAGTAGCACACTCACGTTGGCTGCTGGCGAGAGCTTTTTCCAATCGGGCAAGGACTCGGAGCGATCCACGGTCTTGGCTTCCAGCCGTCGCAGAGTTGTTTCGGTACCTAAGACCAAGCTCCCATCGATGATGCGCGGGAGCGTGTTGGGATTGCCCCAATGGGTACGGTCGTTGGCGATTGATCGAAGAAATCCTACCCACTCTTGCATAGCGGGCACTTTGGTGTCACGGCAATTTGGAATAACACAGTAGAGTGAGCCGCGATAATCATCTGCCAAACTTACGATTAAATAGAACCGATCGATGCGCTGCGACTTCAGAAAATCTGCTGCTGCTGTCCAGCGTTTCGCAACGGCCCTAATTTCAGATGCTAAATTCGGAAAGCTTACCTCGGCAGATTCGAGCAGTAGGCCGATTCCCGTTTCATGATCATCGATGACCGCTACGAAGACGGTCTGAGCGTCGAGAAAACGGTCGAGGACAAACGCCGGCTGGGCGACGTCTTGGGCAGCACTTGAAGTGACAACAGAAACTATCAGCCAAATCGCACATGAGCATTTGTAGATCTCAGACATGGTAGTAAACCTCAGTAAATTGATGAATTGAGTTTGCAGCGACTAGTTACGCTAGAGTCAGCTAGTAAGCAAGTTTCAGTTGCCACGTGGTCGTTACATACTGAATCTGCGGACATTGCAGTTCGGCAGTGTCATTCTCCAAGCGGTAGGTGAATGGCTGACCCGTTCCAGGGTCGTTGGGGATCGGTACAAGCGTGACATCGGCGAGTGTTTTTGGAAGTGTCCCGCCATTAGTTGAAGCGTGCAGACGCAGAGCTTCCGCAATTCGCAACGCCGCCACATTGCGCGTGACACCCACACTGGCAGCCATGACGGACTCAAGCGACGGGGCTAGGTGAGCAGAAACGGGCAGGGCCTCACGTCCAGAATCGAACGCCTCGTTGATCGCCTGACTTGCCGCCTTGAGCTGTGGTCGGCATTCATGCAATGGCAGATACGACCATTTCGATAACTCGTCGCGGTGGATTTGATACTGGCGGAGTGCATCGATCATGATGACTTGAGCCACCGGCATCGCGTCGACTTTCTCGATCGTGATTCCGCCTAGAATGAGCCGTTGCTTGGCCCCAGGATAGCCTCGCATGACTAAATAGGCCAGCTCCATGTTTTTATTTGAGGCATAGTCCAATTGCTGTATTGTTTGCCAAAGTCGCCGCAACTCTTTGTTCCAGAAAGCTGTGTCGCCGTCGAGTGTCTCGACGTTGCGCCAACTGGGCTCCGTGAAGTACAATGAAAACTGTTCTACATCAATGCCGAGACGCAGATTGATCAGCGGATCCGGCAGGCTGGTAAGTGCCCAATAGAGATTGGGCGCGGCTGGCTGCTGAATCATTTCTTCAACCACGCCCAACATCATGTTTGCGATGGCGGCACCCACCAACCCCGATACAACCACCGGAGCTTGGCAGAGATGCTCCGACAGGGCGAATCCGATTTGTAATGTGTCTATGGCTTCATCAAATTGCTTGTCGGCTATCTGAATGCGGGCGCGCACTGCAAGCAGTCTGGCGTAACTCCGCATCTGTTGCACGTCGGGCAACAAAATCGAAAAAAAAGGCTGATCGCGAAAGGGGATCTGCCAATCCGCCGTCTGGCAACGCGCTCCCAGCCGTAGGAAATTGATGATGGAGCTATTGCGAGTCGCATTTCGCAAGACGGCGTTGGCTGCGACCTCGTCAAGCGTCATTTCCGGAGCTAGGCGGACCTGGTCCCAAATCTCTTTCGAGGAAAAAAAGGCAGTCTGCTCGGCAGGCACTTTTCCGTAATAGACGACGGCATTGCCCTGCGTGCGATCAATCATTGGCGGCAGCAGTTGGTACTGGAGCGCGGGCACCAGCACGACGGCAGGGTGCAATTCTAGTTGCCGGATCTCGATTTGTTGCGCTGTGGTCGAGCTTGTGCAGACAAGCACACCAGCAAGAACGATTATTAGGAACCGCATACATAACTCCTCGGAAAATTTAGAGCGACTCTAAAAGTTGGTTTCTGTAGTCAAATAGAGTTGGAAGTGTATTGGGTTCGCTAATGCTGCTTGCAGGCGACACCGAGCGATCCAACAGAACTTTTACAGGCAGATGACGGGCGAGCAGATCATCCAATTGCCGGTCGAAGGCGACGAATCGCGCGATCGACTCCGGTTCACTCCAGCGTGGTACAACCGGTGCGGCGGAGTTGTCCAAAGTTTCGCCAGAAGTATTGCTAACCACTGAAACGTTCGCAATTTGCCTGACAGTCGCGGAAGACAGGCTCGGTTGCCATTGGGTGGTCGCCCAGGCGCTCACACCGGCAACCAAGCCAGCGACCGCCAGCGTCATCTTGCGGTTTGCAATACGAGACTCTACGCGACCACGCTTCAAACCGGCGTGGAACATCACTTGGGCTTGCCAATCGGAACTCTGCCAGGGTGAAAGTTTTGCGAGTTGCAGTTCTAGTCTTTGGAGTTCTTCAGGAAGCTCGAACTGTGCGTCTGGGTTATCGTGGGTGGGCATGCAGCACCTATGGCAATTCGTAGTTGGTGTAAGCCTAACTCGTACCGTCGAAAAACGGTGGAGATCGAAAGTTCTGTTAGCTCGGCAATCTCGGCCAGCGTGAGTTCACCCCAGAGTCGGGCCGAAATAATCTCGCGCAGTTCACCCGGCAGGTGCTCCAAGGCAGCCACCGCCACTTGCACGTCTAGCTCCCTCTCGCAGGTTGCGTCAAACCATCGCGAACTCTGCTCGCTGTGAGCCGTTTGGTGTCGGCTGCGTCGAGTCTGAGCTCGCTGGCTGTTGATGGCCAAGTTGCGAACGCAGCGAAACAGCCAAGCTCGTTTGTTTTCCGGCTGAGTAGTCTGCTGGAAGAGCCTCAGTAGGGCTTCTTGCACCATGTCTTCCGGTTCGCTGCAGAAGCTGCGAGCGTACAGGATGAGGGCAGGACTCAAGCCGACAATGATTCTCGCGAATTCTTCGGGCTCGATGGCACTCACCAGGTTCTCTCTTGCTTGCTTCACCCTAAAGTGGTGACTTGTGCCAATAAGACACCGCCGCGACCACTATTTTTCACTGAATCGTGAAAATCGAACCAGCCCTGACGGCTTACGCCACAGGCATTTCATGTGCTGCCACATGAGCTGAATACACTAGCATCCCCCGCTGGGAAGACAGCTCAGCGAGATAGGACGACCGTCGGTATAAGTAAAACCGATGGCACCCACCGGGGACACTGGAACACACTCGGGACACTGCATTTTTAAGAAGGATGCGCATGTTCCCGAACTGGCCAATATAGAGCCATCAAGATGCTATGTCCCCAGAGCTAAGTTGACCTGGCTCTTCGGCGCTAATGTCCGTCAATTGCGTTCAGGCACATCATTCGCTCGGCTGAACTCGCCATATCGATGTGCGTCGAACCGAACCTCAATTGCCATGTCAGATTCGCATTCTGTCTGCGACCGAGCCCATTGGCTCCACGTTGCGGCTAGAAAAGCGGTGTCCCCGGGCTTTCCCCTTCCTGGGCTTTCCCCAGACTTCCCGTCTCTCCCTATGCCCTCGTCCCTGAGCGATGTAAGTATAATATCAAAAATGGTTCTCCGAACTGGAAGCCACGGCCTTGCGGTAGAACCATTTTAAGTAATCGAAATCAAGGTGAGAGAAAGCGATGCAGGAAGAATTGAGGAAGATGCTTAAAGCCAGACCGTTCGTCCCCTTCACGATCGTGATGAGTGACGGAACTCACATCACGGTGAAACATCCTGAAAATGCACTGTTGATGAAACACTGGATTTACGTGACAACTGATGGCGGCGAGACTGCTGAGCACTTGTACCTACTGCACGTCACTCGCATCCAACGTCAGCAGAAGGAAGTAGCGTAGAAATACCCGAAGGTCGCTCAACGGGGCGCTCAATGGGTGCAGGTTGGGCGTCATCCAACTCGTTTCGAGGCATATTGAGTATAGAAAAAAATGGATTGCTAGGGTGGATTGCTGGGGACACAGCTTATTCAAAGAGCGTGTGCCAGAAAAAATTGGGCGGAATTTCTGTAAGGAATGGTAAATAGCGTCGTCTTCCTTCAGGTGCGCGCAAATATTCCGTTTCCACTCCCAGGAGATCTCCGACCATGGCTCGAATGACTCGCGCGGAAGTATTCGCGCCAGATGAGATTGCGGGACGCCGGGGACACTGCATTTCTAAGAAGGGTGCGCATGGACCTGAACTGGCTGCAATAGAGCCATCAAGATGCTAAGTCTCCAGGGCTCACTCAAGTAGAGTGACTATCATTTTCGGGAAGAATTGATGAAAATCGTGGGACTGGACGGTTCCATTCCCGCAAGACTTCTCATTTTCCAGGCAGGTAGCTTTGACGGCATCACCCTCGCGTAGCGGCGTGTTCGCAGCATCAACGGACAAACGGCTCGAAGCGTTCAGCGAAAGTATTAGCTTCGATCATCGGCTATATCGGCATGATATCCGTGGTTCAATCGCCCATGCGCGGATGCTGGCCAGTCAGTCTTTAATTAGCCATGAGGAATTTGCTCAGATCGAAACTGCCCTGCGAGAGATTGAACTCGAAATCGAACATGGCAAAATGTCGTTCCGACCCGAGTTGGAAGACATCCACATGCACATCGAACAGGCGCTGATCGAGCGACTGGGGGATGTGGGTCGCAAATTGCATACGGCGCGCAGCCGCAATGACCAGGTTAACACCGACTTTCGCATGTGGATTCGCGAAGCCCTAGACATCATCGATGGTCTGTTGGTCGACCTGCAGCGGGCGTTCCTGTCTCGTTGCGATCGGGATATGGACGTGATCTTGCCAGCCTACACGCACATGCAGCGCGCACAACCTGTGCTCGCGGCACACTATTGGTTGTGCTACGTCGAAAAATATCAGCGCGATCGCGAGCGACTGGCCGACTGTCGCAAACGCGTCAATGTGTGCGGCTTGGGGGCAGCGGCCTGCGCGGGTACCTCGCTGCCGATCGATCGCGACGCCACCGCCAAGGAATTGGGATTCGAGCGAGTGGCTGCCAACAGCATCGACGTAAGCAGCGACCGAGACTTTGCGCTCGAATCGGCCTTTGTGCTAGCCGTGATCGCAGGGCATCTCAGCGGCTGGGCGGAGGAGTGGATCCTCTGGTCAACCGTCGAATTCAATTTCATCAAGCTGCCACATGCTTTTTGTACGGGCTCGTCGATCATGCCCCAGAAGATCAACCCGGACACGCTGGAGTTGACTCGTGCTAAATCGGCCCGAGTCCTCGGAAATCTACAAACCCTGATGGTGCTCGTCAAAGGACTTCCGCTGGCTTACAACCGCGATTTGCAGGAGGACAAGCCGCCGGTGTTCGATTCGTTCGAAACAGTGCGGGCGTGTTTAGAGTTGGCGATCCCGATTGTGACCGAAGCGGAATTGTTGCGGGATTCAATCGCGGGGCGTCTGGGACAAGGCTACTTGGATGCCACCACGCTCATGGAGCACCTGATTCTCAAGGGACTTCCGCAGCGCAGCGCCCATCATTTGGTCGGTCGATTGGTAGGAATGGCTCAAGAGAGTCAGATTTCCCTGACGGAATTGACGGATGAGCAATTAAAATCGGTCCACGCGGAGCTGGATGGCACCGTCCGGGAGGTGTTAGGAGCGGAAAAAGCGGTAAAGGCCTACCAAAGCTACGGTTCGAGCAATCCAGACCGCGTGCGCCAGCAGGTGAGTCGCTGGCGCGAGCAATTACAATAGGAAGCTGGAGTCGTCCGACTTCAGTCGGTTGAGGAACGAGCGGGAAACGAGTGGCTGGAGCAGTCAATGCCTTTCCGCGCGTCCCTACCGCCGACCTTTGACTGGAACAATTTGGATTTTTTTGCCGCGCGAAATCCAGCGATTTTGCCAACGGATACCGACCGATTCCGTACCATAACGACAGCCTGCGAGAACCGATGAGTGCATTACCATTCTCTCGATTTTTTTCTATCGTCGCATCGACTGCGCTGACGATGAACTTGGCCTTCGCCCAAGATCCGTTTGGCGACGCCGGTATGGGACAAGCTACCAATCCCTTTGGCGGCATGGGCGAGTCCGTGGGCGATTCTCCGTTTGGTGGTTTTGCTCAGCCCGATGCCACTGGGTCCGCAGCAGCGGCCAGCGCCGCGACACCGGCGGCAGGTAGCGCGGAAGTCGCCATCGATGACGAGCCCGATCCCGTCGTACGCATGCTCAGGCAGAACCCACCGCAGACTCCTGCGGATATGGCTCAGGGGCTAACGTGGATGATCCGCTTCAAGCGCTGGGACGAAGTGCGGCGCTTGCTTGATAGCGTGAGCAGTAAGGGTTGGTCGCTGGATCAATTGTCGGAGTTAGCAAAGTCGGGTGAGGCCTCGCTATGGCTGAGGCTGTCTGCGGACGAAGCAGGTTTGAGCGACGCACAGAAGCAGTTACTGAGCGACGTGCAAGCCGCACCTACGAAATTGGCCCGTGATCCGGCCTGGCTAGAGCGTTGGATCGAGAAATTGGCTAGTCCGCAGCCTGGAGAGCGTCGACTGGCGCAACTGCGATTGCAGGACGGAGGAACCATAGCAATTGGACGTTTGATGGATCATCTGCTGGCCGGTGATTCGAAAGTGGATGCCGGCATGTTGGCAGGCACGATCGCCCAGTTCGGTGAGCGGGGCGTCGAAGCGCTGAAGGCAGCCTGCTTGGTCAAAGATGCTAGCCGAGCTGCCCGCGTCTACATGGGGCTGACTCAAGTGCCCGGCAAAGAGTTTTCGGCCGAACTCGGCGCGGGCGTTTCCAGTGCCCGACTTTCGGTCGAAGCCAGAACGGAGCTTGCAGAACTCCTCACGCAAAAATATGGGGGTTTGCCATCGGTGGACGCGGTACATGATTTCCTGGCAAAGCGCTTCGCAACCAGCTTGGCTAACTATCAGCAAACGCGAGTCAACAGTCTGGAGTCCAGTGACATTGTTTGGCGTCAGACCAGCGACGGTAAGTCGATCGTTGCACAGCCTGCACAGGAGAAAGAGCGCTGGCTCGAAGCGACAGCCCAGCTCGGTGCGCATCGCATGAACCTCAGCGTAGCCACGTCGGACGACTTGGTTGAGTCCGCAGCCGTGGTGATGCAACGGGCCTACAAGGCTGATCCTCAAATGTCTCAAGGCGAATTGCAATCAAATCTGATCGCGGTGTTCGACCAAGAATTGGCTCAAGAAGCGGGCTTCTGGATGCAGGTTTTCGATCGCGCGACCGAGTTGCAGATGCACGGTGGCGCCATTCGGGCGATGCAAATGTTGATCGATACCGCACCTGGGAACGCAAGTGTTCCACTCGATTTCCTAAGTCATTTGCTGGGAGATTCACGTCCGGTCGTGCGCTACTGGGCCTTGCAGACTCTAGCAGCCATCGATCCGCAACAAAGTTATCCTGGCGCCGAGAAGGCCTTAGAAGTCGCGCTGGAAATGTCGCGAATCGGCAGTGGCCCCCATGCGTTGGTCGTCGGTCTGCAATCGGAGATGCGACAAGCGGCTGCTCAACAATTGCAACAGCAGATAGGTGCGACAGTGACCACAGCCAATTCGGCTCGCAGCGCACTGCTAGCACTGGATGGTCCTTCGCCGATCGAAATGGTGTTTGTGGTAGATCGGGTTGCCGACCAAAGTATATACGAACTGTTGCAACGCCTACGCGGCTCGGAGCGAGGGCAGGCATTACCGATCGCCGTGTTGACGGAAGAGCTCTACAGCCATGAACGCCAGTACATATCGCAAACCGGCGGCATTGTAGCCTCTGTGCTCTCGAACAACGCCGAACAAATGCAACGCGTGGTTGGCATGTTAACAGACCAATTGGACACGGCTCCCATTTCGGTGGACGATCGCATTAGCTTCTCGAAAATTGGCGGTGCATTTCTTTCCAAAGTCGCCAGCGATCGAGACCTCTATGCGTTCTATCCCATCTCCGATTGGCGAAGCGAATTGATTGCGGTCGGCGCTGGCTTGGATGTCAGTGCGCGGCTAAACCTGCTGGCCGGTCTGGGATCCCCAGACAGCCAATCGCAACTCGCTTCACTGGCATCACACACGAACCTTACGGATGCGGAGCGGTATGCGGCCGCGCGAGCCTTTGGGAGGTCGGTGCAGCGCTTTGGTATGAATCTCAGTAAGGAAAACGTCCAAAAGTCGTACGACTTGTACAACGCATTGGGGCCCAACAATCCTGGAACCGCCGCGGCTCTAGGACTAGTGTTGGACAGCGTTGAAGCCCAGGCCGGTCAACGCGGCTGGCCTGAGGGGCTATGATCGCTACGCAAGCAAGTTCTAACGTGCTTGGCCAGCTACTTTGCTAGTAATCCACTGTCTGCCTTGCGGCTAAGCGGTACTTCGCGACAATTGCAGCGTCGGCAAATGGACCAGCGGCCAGTGCTGTGGGTTCTGAGGTGGTTGGATCGGTTCAAACTTTACTCTATGAGCCGAGAAGGCCTTACATCGATTGAGTACGGTTATGTCGCGGTATGGATTCCAATCTCAACCTCCAGATCCCAACCGAGCCAAGGGTTCGCCAGTAGCGGGCATCATCGGCTCTAGCCCAGCCATGCAAGACGTCTACGCGATAACGCGTCGTGTCGCTCAAAGCAATGCCTCGGTGTTGCTGCTCGGAGAAACTGGGACCGGCAAAGAGCTGATCGCGGGTGCGGTGCACAGCCTGAGTGGACGAGCCTCCGGTCCATTCGTGAAAGTCAACTGTGGAGCTCTGAGCGAAAGTCTGCTCGAAAGCGAGTTGTTCGGCCATGTGCGTGGTGCGTTCACCAGTGCGGTCGCTAATCGCACGGGTCGTTTTGAGGCCGCTCATACTGGCAGCATCTTCCTGGATGAGATCAACAGCACTTCGCATATCCTTCAAGTGAAGCTGCTGCGTGTGTTGCAGGAGCGCGAGTTTGAGCGCGTCGGCGATACCACGACTATCACAGTCGACACGCGTGTCATCGCTGCCAGCAATCGCGATTTGACGAAAGAGGTTCAGGAAGAGCGATTCCGCGAGGATCTCTATTGGCGGCTGAATGTCGTACCCATTCATATTCCACCGCTACGAAAGCGCGTCGAGGATATCCCGGAGCTGGTGGTGCATTTTTTAAACTATTACAGCGAGGCCAACAACCGCTATGTTGTCCACGTGCAAAAGGAGGCGCTGGAAGCTATGCAAAGCTATCATTGGCCTGGCAACGTCCGAGAATTACAGAACTATGTCGACCGCGCGGTGGTGATGGCCGAAGGCGACGAGCTGAGTGTCGACTTGCTACCCGATGTGATGGTTCGGGGCGGCACAGGTAGACCGAGCACGGTCAGCATTCGTGGCGTAGACTTGGATACACTAGTACGAGAAGTCGTCCAGCAAGGTGTGCGAGCTGCGGAAAGTGAGAAGTCAGAGATTCACAGCTTCGTCGTCAATCGTGTCGAAAAGGAGCTAATCGCGCAAGTTTTAGCAAACTGCAATAATGTTCAAACCAAAACTGCGGCCAAGCTGGGGATTAATCGCAACACTCTGCATAAGAAACTTAAGGATTATGACCTTGAGGGTGCCGATCAACAGGATGGGGAAGATGGGAAATAGCCAAGCAGACTTTCAACCCAGCCATTCTTTGACATTGACGTTTTTGACCAGCATGCTATTGGGACAGCGCCACTTGGAGCGCTTGAATGTACCGCAAGCACCTGGGAGTACAGCCTTTAGGCACCTTTGCATGTCAATTTTCCTTCAGGCGGCCAAAGCCTGGACTCCGGCGCAGAGTGGCGCTGTCCAACTGACCTTGCCGATCTGGAAGACGAGCCTGTTTGTACTCGTACTTCTGGCTTTGACGGCTTGGCCTGCAAGGGGCAGCTGTGAAGATGGACCGCTAACGCGTATTGGTTCCCAAACTCTGGGAGGTCCCACCTCTTGGACCGATGAGGTTATCCACGGCGGGTGGCGGATCCAGCGCCATGAGACGTTTGGTCACTACCGTTTGCTCGACGCTCGCGAACGCCGCGTAACCTTCGGCACCATGGAGGATTGTTTTGCCGAGTTGAATTGCCGGCGACTGAGCGGACAGATCGCCCCCATGCCCGAGCACGTCGTCATTACGATTCACGGCTTAGCTGGCAGCCGCGGAATCATGGAGGGACTTGGTGCGCATTTAAAAGAACACGGCGGTTTCTCAGTCATCAATTTTGGCTACGCCTCCACAAGTGGCCCCATTCAAAAACAGGCAGTTGCACTGGAGAGCGTCCTGCGCAACCTGGATGGGGTGCGCGAGGTCAGTTTCGTGGGCCACAGTATGGGTTGTATCGTCGTGCGGCACCTGCTCTTCAAATTAGAGCTGCAAGGTAACCCTCCACCGATCTCTTTCCGGCGCATGGTGATGATCTCTCCACCGAATCATGGTGCCGAAATTGCAGACACGGTGGGACAGGCCCGACTATTCCAAATTGTACTCGGTGACGTGGTGGATCAATTTGCGCCTACCAAAGGTTGGCCGCTGCTCGAGCAGCAATTGGCGATTCCCGCCTTTGAATTCGGTATCATTGCCGGTGGACGCGGGACGGAGGGTGGCTATATGCCTCGCGTGGCTGGCGACGATGATGGTCTTCTTTCGCTTCAAACTCATATGCTCGCGGGTGCCCACGACTTCGTACAAACCGGTGGCTTGCATCAGATTATGCCGCGCTACAAATCCGTTCGCGAAGAAACATGCAAGTTCCTGCAAACAGGCCACTTCTAAGCTTCACTCTGGGTTTCTTAGCAGAACTTTGCAGGCACGCTTATCCGAAGCTGTTCAGATAAGAGGAATCGAAGGTCAATTCAGAGCTCTCAAACAAACTTTCGGTTGTTTCAATTCTGTGGGTCCGCATCGGTCGCTGCTAAACTTGATTGTCCCCTGCCTTCCTTCTTCTCTGGTACTTTTCCCCTAGCGTTTTCCTGCAAAACTTCAGCCGTTGGAGAGATAATGCATGTCCGTTCAGGGCTTGCCCCTGCCGGACACCGTTTTGGCTTCCTAAAGCGTCGAGCTCAAACGCGAATCAGCCGCCATCCCTCCGCCCGCCACGCGGGCGGAGGGATGGCGGCGCATGGCGGGCGGGAGCACGGCCGTAGTACGCCAAAGCCTCAACCGTCGGGGACAAGCCCAACGCCGTGAAGGATTTTTCATGCTGCGGTTTTGCATTTGAGAGTCTCGATCTTTTTTCGTTCACGTGCACTTAAGACAATCACTCTGGGCGGCTGGAGCGCCTTCTTGTTTGGCCGAGGAAGATGCCGCGATTTTT
>JBGSJL010000251.1:0-57342 GCA_041741955.1 Pirellulaceae bacterium
CCTGCAGGGCATCGTCCTTCGGTGGCTCTGCAGCGTTAACCGCCGTCTCATTTTCTTTTTTATCTGCCTGCATCAGCTCCAGCAAACGTTGGACGTCGGTACCTAATTCGCTTAACTCTGCCCGTAGCGCAGCGACCTCGTCAGATAGCTTCGATTCGGCTGCAATGGCGACTTGTTCTGCTGCGCTACACAATGGAATTGAGCTGGCCCAACAAATCGTCGCCAGCATTAATCCTCGAAGTACTGTTAACTTCATCATTCAAATTCCTTTCTATGAATCATGCGATCTATTTTGGTTCGTCTTTCCTCAATCGAGCCAACTCGGAGCTCTATATCTCGAATGAGCTCTGCAACAACGGGTGAGTTTTTGCGTGTCTTGAAGTTGGGCTCAACTTGCTGAAGATCAGCCAGAAGTCGCTGAATTTCGACCTCCGCGTCGTGCCACTGCCCTGCAAGATCAGGTGCAACTGGGTTTTGCCTCACATCTGCGGCCAAGGCTAAACGCGGAATGAAGTGTGGGGCGAGTCCTGCGATAGGACAAACTGCAGCGATGGCTACTCCGCTTGCGAATCGTACCAGCCTACCCATGTATCGCGTCTGCGAGCCGGTGCAAATTGGATAGCGCAGTTGATTGACTCTGTTGACAAGCTGAGCTTGTCTGTGCTGGACGAACGAGCTAGACAAGGGAATGCGTCTTGCATTTTCGCAGCTCCATTCGGCGACGGTGGTCAAGCAACTAGCCAGCGAGGTGGCCGAAACGCCGCCCCGCTGACAGGACCAGCTATCGGCGAGGAACTCAGACGCATTTTGCCAGTGCAGGCGAGCAATAAAATTGAGCGGTTGAAGGACAAATGTATTGCATATCAACTCTCCGACAAACTGCCAAACAACGTCTCCGCGCTGTAGATGACCAATCTCATGCATCAGCAATGCACCGAGCTGGTCGTCTTTAAGTTCCTCCTCTAAGCCCAACGGAAGGACAATTCTCCAGTGCCACAAACCCGTCGCAAAGGGCTGAGTCTCGCAATCGCCAATCATTACATTGATGTCTTTGTTAATCGCGAGTTTACGCACGATACGCTGAAGGCTCGCATCCACGCGGCGACTTGCTGGCTGACAGGTTGTTAGCAAATGACGCAGTAAACTCCATCGAAAAACAAACCGAAGGATTCCTAATGCAGCGACCCATAGCGCAACCCAAGTGAAAGTGTCGAAAAGAATTGACGGCCATCGATTTGATCGCAACTCAATCCCACTGGCGGGATCGGCTTGATGCATGCTTAGAGCTTGATGCATGCTTAGATTCGATGCGGCGGCCGGCGGCGTGGTATGCACCGTGGGAGTCGTGCTAGGCAATGCGTTCGATTGAATAGGATGCGGCATGCGCATCGCAGCAGGCGAAGCAGGATCTAGTGGGGGTCGAAATTGTTTGGCTTCAGCCAGCACGTTCAATCGACTGATATGTGGAATTGCCGAAGCTTGCAGATCCTGACGCTTTTCAATTAGCGACCAGCCAAGTCGAAAGCCGAACGCCGTATTGACTGCCAAGGCAGTACCGGCAGTGGCGATGCTAAGTAGCATTGCACACTTCCAAGCGTAGCTATGGAATGCATAGAATCGACAATCGACCACGCGACAAACAGTCCAGCAGATCGACAATAAGATCGAAGAGTGAAGCAGATAGGTCAGCGCGAAACCGCCGAAAAGCGACCACATGCTCGGTAGGCTATTCATCCCGCAGCTCCTGCTCGCGTTTGCGAATTAGTTTCTTAAGCGACGCGATCGTAGCCGGTGTCACATCGGCGTTCCCAAGCAATTGGCAGACCATTTGCGAGACGTCTCCGCCGAATAGTCGTCTGACCAAGTCGTCGACCATCGATCGACTGACCTGTTGTTCTGCGATGGATGCTTCGTAGATATTTTGCCGACCATGGCTTTGGTGCTTGACGTACCCGTGCTCCTCCATTTTGGCGAGCATCGTGCCGACAGTCGTATAAGCCAATTTTCTGTTGGGAAGTAGAGCCTCGCGAACTTCTCCAACCGTCGCTGCACCATGGCTCCAAAGCACTTGCATGATAGCCAACTGCAGTTCTGCCAGTCGGTACTCTTTCGCCATGTGCACCACCCGTTGGTTGAAAAACCACCTATCTCCTATCACAGTAGTAGTTCTACTACCGCAGTAGGAGCATGTCAATATCGCTCCCCAATTGAACTATCTGTGTCTAGGTAGGTTTAATATATTGGCCGGTCAGGACGCGCGACTATTGAATTGTTGGCTATCAAGGGAGTGAAATGCAGAACATCAGCCGCGAGCGAGTTCCGGAGTTGGATGGAATCAGAGCCATCGCATGTCTACTCGTTTTATGGGTACATATCGGCCCACAGTCGTTTCAACCACCCAGCGTACTGGCAGCCGGAAGTACGGGGGTCGATCTGTTTTTTGTGCTGTCCGGATTCCTTATCACACGCATCCTATTCTACAACCGCGCCAACAAGATTCCTCTGTCGAACTTCATGGTGAAGCGCGCCGCCAGGATTTTTCCTGTCGCCTACCTGGGACTTGCATTGGGTCTCTTCATCAGGCCAAGTCCAGAAATAATCTACTCGGCGATCTACTTACAGAATTTCGCAGCAATCTTCGATTGGGGAAGGCATGTAGTTTGCACTCACTATTGGACGCTGGCGATCGAGGAGCAATTTTACCTGGTTGTACCGTTCATCGTAATGTTAATGCCAACGGTCTGGGCGAAAAGGATGCTCGGTGCGATTTGCATCGCCTGCGTTGTGTCCGTCTATGTGGTTTCATACTTTGCCGCGAACATGGACAGGCTGACGTTGGACCTCGCAATTTCTGGCGGTACGACAACGCGTGGTTGGCTGCTACTGGCAGGTAGTTTGATTAGCTGCGTTGAGCGACAGATCAGGGAAGACCTATACTTCCCTAGTATTACAATCGCCATGCTGTTCGTTATTTCCACGATATTCGTTTCGCCATCGTTTTACCTTCTTGGCTTGCAGGATCCAACACCCTGGTTCGCTGGTCCATCGGGTTTTGGAGATGGGATGATTCGCCGCCAACTAATTGTCCTAGCCTTGTTCATCTTTTGCTTGTCGATTCCTGGCCGCAGGTCGCTAACGATCCTGCGGGATCCATTGCTTGGATACATTGGATCGCGGAGCTATGGATTGTACGTCTACCACATCCTCGTCTTCGAAATATTTGGGGTCCGCCGTGGATTGATAATGTCGGAGTCCACTCTGATGGTCTGCCTTGCACTGCTGTTCACTTTAGTCGTGGCCGAATTGTCGTATCGGCTGGTCGAGATGCCGATCATGCGCATTTTTGCGACTGCGAAAAGCGGAACGGAAGCGGCTCGCGAAATTGCCGAGAAGCCGGGCAATTTGTGTCCAGAACTATGTTCCATGCATGCCGCCAAAATTCGAGTCGATCCAATGGGAAGCTCCCCTCGCAGCTTATGCAAGGGAGACAATGCGCAATTCCGAACATTTAGAGTCTAGAAGATTGTTCGAAACTATGTGCAGGCGTGAGCAGTGAAAAACATTGTTAGGACCGAGCGGGAAATAAGTGTCGGCTTTTCAAAAGTCGCTCGGCTCTCCGAGCCGATTGCGTCAGACCGTCCGCTTTCGGTTCGGAAAACCGAGACTTCACCGAGCTGCCCCTGCGCGCTCATCGCTGGCAAGGTATTGCAGGAGGTCGAAGTCCTGCCCGGCGAGCCACAGACGTTTGAGCTTGTCCTCAAGAAAAAGTCAGCTCGAAATCGAGATCAGCTACTTGAGCTAGATAGCGATGCTGAAGTGGATCCTTGATGCTCGCTGCCCAACCGCAAATGATGCCTGTGCAACGAGCAACTATGTGTCCTTTTTATGGACTTCGGTTGCCTTTCCAATCTTCTTCAGACCGTCGAAGTAGAGAAGTTTGTGTTGCAGGTAACTTTGACAAAACGCCTTTGCCTCGCGATAGAACGGAATATTGGTTCCATCTGAAATCTCTGCCGATGACAGCCATGCAAGGTGACGATCCAGCGCGACGCTACGTCCCAACGATTGACACTCTTCGCGAAACTGGACCATCGCGGATTCAACTTGCCTGAATCGTCCTCCTAGAGGAATGTCTTCATGCTCGTGTTTCGGATTGGTCCAGATGGCAGTCCAGGCTTTTCCTTGGGAGTAGAAGCGCTTGAGCCAATAAGCTGAAATATCCGATTCGCGGACGTCCGGAGCGGTTAGAATCGCAGCCCGCGCATACATCATTTCCTTTGCGACCAGAACAGGTTCTTCACGCCATCGCTGGATCATGCGAACGTCCACCCGAGCATGGTTTCCGTCAGGGAAAAGGAAACGATCGACAAATATCTCATGCTGGAAGGATAGTTTTCGAAGTTCGGGAAACTCACAATAAACAGTCATCTCTGATAGCGTACTCGCTTCGTGCTCATTGTCACGAATCTTATTCTTGAACGTAACTGGATCCGTCAGTGAGCTGTTTTGGTCTGGACCAAACGGCATTGTTGCGGCATGCTCGATTTCATGGAGATAGTACAGATCTTGCACCAAACTGTTGTCGTAACTTCGCAATTGGATTCCGCTCCACCATGGAGAAAAGTGAGACGATTCAACGTACTCTTTCAATTCCTTTCCATTTTCGTCGGCGACAGACAGGTACTCTTCCGAAGGCTTATAAAAGAATCTCGGTCTTCGTGCAAAACGATTTAGCACTTGGCGAATCAAGCCACCCTCATCGTAGGAACAGCGAAAAACCTCCGTCTGGAGCAATTCGTTTCGAACAAATCGGCAGCATTCTTGGGCCGTTACCAGTTTGACAACTTCGCGCATAAGGTTAGCGATCCTGCTCCGCGATTCGTTCGTAGTATCTAGCGGTGACGCTGGCATTGAGCGCGGGGTTGATGGTGTGGGCCATCAACGGAGTCAAACAGACTCGGACTTTTTGTTCGCCTTTTGGCCCTCGGAGCAGGTACCGCTCGATATCCGATGGCGATGCAGAGGCTTCACCCACACCCAGCAAAACGATATCAGCCGGTTGCAACGCGAGGCGTAACTGGTGATTAATGTGCTCGATCACACACTTTTGGACAGCTCGATATTTGCGTGGCAATTCGTGGACGCCAAACTGAGACATGAACGAAGTGCCTATCGCCAGCGAAGCGATGTTTTTGAACCACTTATTTCCAAAAAGTCCAAGATACTCTTTCCGAGCATAAACGCCTCCAATGCGATGGTAATAAACGCCCGCAGGTTTACTCAAAGAAAGGAAGATTGCAGCTACGTTGGGGAAGTATGCCTTGACGATGAACTCGCGCGCGACACAACCGACATACGAAAGATCCAGCATGATCTCGGCGGTGGGTACTCTTCGATTCAGTTCGGCAGCAAAATCGTCAAAATCTTCCCAGACAAAACCGTCGATGGCTGATGGTTGACTAATATAAAACTGCTCTTTTAAACCAACTCGATCGATAGCTTCGCGCCAATGCTGGCGGCGATGCACTGTAACTTCGACGCCTGCTGCAGCCGCGTACGCTGCAAATCCTTCGTATTCACCATCGAATACGTGTATCTTAGGACAGAAGGATTCTTTACGAGCAAGCGCTGCGTGGGCATGAACCACTTCTCGAAGGGCCTCGCTGGCACCCGCGGTTGGATATACAAACGGGAAGTCGACAACATCGAATTGGACAATCGCTGCCGTCCAAGCCTTCCAAGTACGGAAAAATTCTTCATGCACCAAGTCTTGTTTCTGCGTCCAAGCTTCTCGAAAAAGATGGTGAAACCGATCGCGGCCAGTTTCGCCCTCGAGAGTTTCGCCGTCGAGTACCGAATTGATGACTGCTTCTGTTTCCGGCATAACTAGCGAATACACGATTTTCGTGACGCCGGATTCTGCCAGCAAGGCGGACGGTTGTTGATTTGAGTCCATTATCTTGCCTTTTGCTTCCCGAAACAAATCTTTATGCTCGATTGTACTCCTGCCCAAAAGTCCGTAGGGCAGCGGTGGTGGGTTGGCCGTGAACAAACTAAGTAGCAGTCAACACCTCAGGCGTCATCACGACACTCCACTTGCCAAGTAATTGTGACCTCAGTAATCGTTCGGCGACGGGTGCGAATTCTGTTTGGTGAGCTTGCTGTGGTACGGTGGATAGTAAACCAAGCTGAATTTGACTCTGCGAAGCTTGAAGTCGGGTAAAATCACTCGCGTAGCTAGCAATCTCGCGCCTTCAAACTTCTTAGAGCCCAACTTCGCTCAAAAGCTAGTGGGTTCGATGGTACGTTTATTTTGTCCCGCTGCCTATTAAGATTGACTCGGTATAACAGCTTCACAATCTACCTACCTTTGTCGTAGCACGGCAACAATCATGGATCTACATCTCAACGGCAGCACGACTCTGATTACTGGGGCAGCCAGTGGTATTGGCTTAGCCACTGCCAAGACGTTTGCGGCCGAGGGCAGTTCGCTGGTGCTGTGGGATATTCACCCACAAGTTGAGCTGATCGCCCGAGAAATCGCTGTCGATTATGGGATTGTTGCGATCGGGAAGCAAGTCGACATTGTTGATTGGGCAGCCGTCGAGTCGAGCCTGGCCGAAGCGATCCGACAACGGAAATCAATCGAGCATCTGGTGCATTGCGCGGCGATTGGCTCGTCGAAATTTGGCTTTCCTTTCACCAATTTAACTCCCGCCGACTGGCAGCCAACGCTCGACGTCAACATCCTGGGAATGGTGCATGTAGCCCACGCTGTAGCACCGCATTTTGTACAAGCCAAACGCGGAACATTCGTATTCCTGGCTTCGGTGGCTGGTCAAATCGGTTCCCAAACCGATCCACCCTATAGCGCCAGCAAGGCGGCCAACATCAATTTCGCGCAGTGCATGGCCAAAGACTTGGCCGTGCACGGCATCCGCGTGAACACGGTTTGCCCAGGCATGGTGCAGACAACTCTGAATCGAGCTGTTTGGCAAGCCTGGCACGATCAAGCAGCAGCGCCCGACAGGCTAAGTTACGACGCTTGGGCCACGAAGAAAATCAAGTCGATCGTGCCACTGGGTCGTTGGCAATCGCCCGAAGACATCGCGGCGATGATTGTGTTTCTGTCTTCGGAGCGAGCCCAGCAGGTTACAGGTCAGACCATCAACGTCGACGGCGGCTTTGTGATGCATTGCTAGGCCCGGGTCAGGAAACCCTTTTTCCCTCTCAGAATTGAGTACGAAGAAACGAAAAAGCCCACTTGGTTTAGCAAGTGGGCTTGAAGTTCAAACGTTTACAACGCACCGGTTCAAAAACAGTTAACGCGCCGCGCAAGTTGTTCTCGACTACTTTTTCTTCTCGACGTGTACGGTGTGCTTTCGCAGACGCGGACAGAACTTTTTGAGGCGCAGCTTTTCGCCGCCGGTTCGACGTCGCAGCGTGTAGTTGTATTCCCCTGATTCTTCGCAGACCAAGTGAACAACTTCTTTTCTCTTCTTGCCTTTTGCCATGGTTACCTTACTCGTTTACTCTGCAGGTGTGTTTTCGGAGGGCGATGGAGCTTCACTTTGAGCACCCGAGTCCGTCGTGGTACTAGAACTGTCATCGCCAAAATCTGGCTTCTCGCTACGTTTGACAACACGATCGTTGCGGCCCACAAACTCGAGAATGGCGCGGGTGCCGTTGTCACCCAAGCGCGGTGTTGCCAAACGCATGATGCGTGTGTAACCACCAGGCCGATCTTCGAATCGCTCGGCCAGATCGTTGAAGAGGATGTCGACAGCTTGTTTGTCGCACAGTATTTGGATCAGTCTGCGCCGTGCGAATACGGCTGGCGAAGATGCCTGCTGCCACTTGGCATAATTGGGGCTTTCTCGCCACTGTTTCCACTGCGGACTGTTCTTCTCGGCATCGGTGCCAAACTCGGCAGCAACCTTCTGGGCTAACAAGCCCTTTTTCGCAATCGTGATGCATTTCTCAACCATAGGCCGGACTTCTTTGGCCTTGGCGTGCGTGGTGACGATCCGTCCCTTGACCTTCGGGCGATTTACGTCGAAGTCCGAATCTGGGCGCTCGGTAATGAACAGTGCCGAAGCAAGGTTGCGGAGCAGTGCTCGTCGATGGCTGGGCGACCGCCCCAAAGTTCGGCCATGTCTTCTATGTCGCATGATAGATAACCGTTAGCAAAAAGCAAAAATGGTGTTGATGTTTGGATCTAGCGGAACGTATGAGCTGAAGGAAGCCGCATACCTAAGTGCAGTCCCAACGTGGCTAGTTTGTCGCGGACCTCGGTCAGTGTTGTTTCGCCGAAGTTGCGAATCTCTAGCAATTGGTCTTCATTGCGCTGTACCAATTCGCGAATGACATGGATGCCTTCGCTTTCAAGGCAGTTGCCCGCTCGAACGCTCAAACGCAGGTCGGAGACGGGCGTATTGAGTTTTGTTTCCAACTGCGCCTCGGCTGAGCCTGGGCCACCGCGGGCGGTAGCATGGACCTGACGACCCAATTCGTTGTACTGAACAAACGGGTT
The DNA here is from genome assembly GCA_041741955.1 of Pirellulaceae bacterium. Taxonomy (GTDB): domain Bacteria; phylum Planctomycetota; class Planctomycetia; order Pirellulales; family Pirellulaceae; genus Aureliella. The sequence goes on from JBGSJL010000251.1 coordinate 8,534, forward strand.
GAGGTGTTTGCGGAAAATCTTAGCCGACTCGACCAACGCCATCTCGGGGCCGATAGAGCCGTCTGTCCAAATCTCGAGGTTAAGCTTATCGAAGTTCGTTTTTTGTCCGACGCGGGTCTCTTCGACTTCGTAACGAACGCGCACCACGGGACTGAAGACGGCATCGATGGGGATAATGCCAATCTCATGGTCGCGCGAGCTGTGCTCGGTGGAAGGAACGTAGCCACGGCCATTCTCCACGACCATTTCCATTGTGAAAGAAACGTCCTCGGTCAGTGTGGCCAGCACATGGTGCTTGTTGATAATTTCAACGTCCGCGTCGGTTTGGACGTCAGCACCACTGATCACGCCAGCCGTATTCCGCTCGACTGTAATCACGCGGGTCGAGTCGCTGTGATTCTTGACAATCAAGGACTTTACATTCAAAACAATATCGGTCACGTCTTCCAGAATACCTGGGATGGTCGTGAACTCATGCTGCGCACCGCGAATCTTGATTTGGGTGACTGCGCTGCCTTCCAAGCTGGAAAGCAACACGCGCCGCAGGCTGTTGCCAACGGTCGTTCCAAAGCCTCGTTCGAAGGGCTCGGCCACGAATTTTCCGTAGGTGGGGGAGAGCGTGTGATGGTCAGGATGTACCGCGCTTGGAAGCTCTAGACCTCGCCATTTGACATGCATATCGTAATTCCTGATTGCCGGTTTGTGATTTACTATCGAGACGTGATTGTGCTAAACGCGGCGGCGCTTGCGAGGGCGACAGCCATTGTGAGGAATGGGCGTGACGTCTTCGATCAACTTCACAGTCATGCCAGCGGTTTGAAGTGCCGTGATGGCACTTTCGCGGCCCGAACCGGGTCCCTTGACTCGGACTTCAATTTCTTTCACACCGAACTTGGCAGCCTTCTCAGCGGCTTGCTGCGCGGCCACTTGGCCGGCAAACGGTGTACTCTTGCGACTTCCCTTGAAGCCGCAGGTCCCCGAACTGGCCCAACACAACGTATCTCCCTTAGTGTCCGTGATCGTCACTTGGGTATTGTTGAAAGTTGAGCGAATATGCGCAACGGCCACAGTCACATTGCGACGCTGCTTGCGACGTTTAACTTTCGCCACTTCAAAACCTCTTCAGCCAAAAACGAATGTATCAAAAAACCAGTAACTAGCTCACTCCCAACGCACCGAAGCGCGGCAGGCTTACTTGAGATCCTTAACGCCCTTCTTACCCGCCACTGTCTTTCTCGGACCCTTGCGGGTACGAGCATTGGTGCGGGTCCGTTGGCCTCGAACAGGCAGGCTCATGCGATGCCGCATACCGCGATAACATTTGATTTCGCGTAATCGATTGATGTTTTGACTCATCAAGCGACGCAATGGACCCTCGACAGTGAAATCGCGTTCGAGCATTGTCGAGAGACGGCTCAGTTCATCTTCGTCCAGTTCACGAGCGAGCTTGTCACCGTCAATGTTGTTCCTTACGCACACCTCCCGAGCGACCTTGGGGCCAACTCCATAGAGGTATGTCAAAGAAATGGTTACCTTTTTGTCGTTAGGTATATCCACACCCAATAAGCGCGGCACGGAGAGCTCCTTAAAAAATTATCGTATCTGCTTTAATACCAACGACTTATGAAACTGCCGTCAGCGCTTTTGGTGCCGATTTCACGGGTCAAACCGAGCATTCTACTTCAGATCTACCTAAACTGACAAGCCGTAACCGCACCGAGTTTCATCATTAGGGCCAGAGCGATTTAGGATGGTTTACGTCCGGAAATCTCCTGGCATTTAACCACGGCCTGTCGAATTTGCACAAAGACGTTGTCCTGCGACTGCATTCCATCAACAACCGACAGCAACCCACGCTTTTCGTAATAGTCCAGCACCGCCGCAGTCTGCGTCTGGAAAACTCGGAGCCTGGACTCAATCGTTTCGTGGTCGTCGTCGCCTCGGTCTTCCAACTCGCCTCGCCGCAGCAGTCGCGAAACGAGTTCCTTATGGACGACTCGAAGCTCCAAAACCAAATTCAAGCGAAGCGCCTGCCTGGACAGGTATTCACCCAACAGTTGTGCTTGCACAACTGTCCTCGGGAATCCGTCGAACAAGCAACCCTGGGCGCAGTCAGCACGGCTTAGCCGCTTGGCAACCATTCGCATCACCAAATGGTCGGGCGCAAGCTCACCAGCGTCTAGGTGCCGACCAACCCACCGTGCCAACGCACTGTCCTGCCGTTTAACCTCGCGAAGCATTTCACCCGTAGACAACTGAGGCACGCCCAGCAGTTCCACCAACCGCTTGCACTGCGTTCCCTTGCCAGAACCAGGAGGTCCGATGAAGACGATGCGCATCGCCAACCCCTCGAATCAGGATCAAACTCCGAGAAGCGCCGCACTCCGCGGCATGCATGACCAAGGGACTACGACTCTAACAGCCCTCGGTAGTTCCGCATGAGCAGGTGATTGTCAATCTTCTGAATCAAATCAAACGCAACACTAACTGCAATCAGCAGTCCCGTACCGCCGTAGAACGAAGCTACGGAGAACGGGACTCCCAGTTGAATATTTACAAGGATCGGAACGATGGCCACCAGCGCCAGAAACGCAGCACCGACATAGGTGATTCGTATCATCACTTTTTCGAGGTAGTCGGCGGTGCGCTTACCGGGCCTGTAACCCGGAATGAACGTTCCATGATCCTTAAGGTTCTCGGACATCTCTTTAGGATTGAAAGTAATCGAGGTCCAAAAATAGCAAAAGAAAAAGATCAGCGCCACGTACAGCACAATGTACGTCATCGACTGGCCGCTCTGAAGCGTATTGCCAAGCGTTGAAAAAAAGTTCGCGAACTTCTGGCTAATTGAGTCGGTGCTCGTGTTGGGACTGGCAAACCAAGACGCAATCAAGCCAAACAAGACTCCCGGAAGCATCAGCAAACTGCTGGCGAAAATGATGGGCATCACACCGGCTTGGTTGATTCGCAGTGGCAAATATTGCTTAGTGCCACCGTACACTCGGCGCCCGCGGACGTGCTTAGCGCTCTGAGTCTGGATGCGACGTTGCCCGAGCGTGATAAATACAACTCCAAAAACCACAGCAATAAACAGCGCGGCCAACACAATGAGCTTATCCGGACCGATTTCGCCGGAGGAACCACTCAGCTCGGTGGTCATATTTTGCCGCAACTCGAGCAGGGCCCGAGGCATTTGGGCGAGGATACTGGCCATGATGAGCAAGCTGATACCGTTGCCAATACCGTACTCGTCAATTTGCTCCCCGAGCCACATCAAGAACACAGTGCCAGCGGTCATAATCGCGATCGCGGAGATTACCCAACCCCAATACAGTTGGGAGGTGCCCGGATAGCAAAACTGCGACGCCACCATGTCGGGGTTGCTCATTACCACGTACTTGAGATACACCCAGCTTTGAATCACGCACAGCACAACCGTCAGATAGCGCGTGTATTCGTTGATCTTGCGCATGCCGGTCTGGCCTTCTTTGCGCAGCGCCTCTATGGGCTTCCACACGCTTCCAAGTAACTGGAACACGATTGAGGCCGAGATATAGGGCATGATGCCCAAGCCAAAAATAGTGACTTCGCGCAAATCGGTCGCAGCAAACAACTGGAACCGTTCGAGGAACGAGTCAAGTTGGTTACCCGTTCCCAATCCGGAGGGTGGATTAACGATCGGGAGTCGAATTTGGTAGCCGATTCGGTACACCCCCAACAAACCCAGGGTCAGCAGGATCTTCTGCCGCAGCTCCGGAATAGTGAAGATGACCCTAAGTTTTTCCCACATCTCAAAGACTCCTCAGTCGCCAAGCGGTTCCTGGACTATTTCTTGCCCTTAGCCAAATCGGCGACTCGCTGCTTGGGAGTTCGTTTGGCACGCAATGTCTCCACTGTTCCGCCCGCAGCTTTGATCTTCTCCGCAGCCGTTCCGCTAAAGCGATGGGCGGATATCTTAAGCGCCTTGTCGATCTCGCCATCACCAAGCACTTTGATTTCATCGAAACGCTTCTTGACGATTCCACGCTCTTGCAGAATCGCAGGCGTTACAACTTCACCCGCCGCAAACACAGCCGACAGATCGCCCACGTTGATCGCGATGACGGTCTGGGCAAACTTATTGTGGAAACCTCGCTTTGGGATCCGGCGGATCATGGGCAGATCTTCGCCGAGCATTCCTGGATGGCGCGAATAACCGCTACGCGACTTGTGGCCGTCTTGACCACGGCCAGAAGTCTTTCCCTGTCCAGAGCCATTTCCACGACCAATGCGTCGGCGCAGGCGATTCTTAGTAATGCCAGTGTTTACGTCATCAATTCTCATGACAGGTCGACCCCACGCAACTGCTCGACTAGATCTCGCGTTCGCAGTTGCTTCAATGCGTTAAATGTTGCTTTTACCAAAACGGATGGATTGTTGGAGCTGAAGCTCTTGGTCAAGATATCCTTGATCCCAGCGGCTTCGCAGACGGCTCGCACGGCCGGTCCTGCGATGATACCTGTACCAGGGTTGGCAGGCAGCAGGATTACCTTGGCAGCGCCATAGCGTCCGATGACCGAGTGCGGGATCGAACCCTCGACAATCGGCACATTCATGACTTCGCGGTTGGCTTGCTTTTGAGCTTTCTGAACGCTCGGAGGCACCTCGTTGGCTTTGCCGTAGCCATAGCCGACGCGGCCCTTGCCATCCCCGACAACTACCAACGCGGCAAAGCTGAATCTTCGCCCGCCTTTGACCACGGCAGCGCAGCGCTTAATCTTCAGCACTCGCTCGATCGATCCGTCGTTGGATTGTTGGTTCACATTAGCCACGATTCATGCACCCCTAAGCAATAGTCCGATGTCTGTATTCTGTGTATTAAAGTACCAGTCCAGCCTCGCGGGCTGCATCCGCAAATGCGGCTACACGACCATGGTACTTGCAGGCACCGCGATCCAGCCGCACCTGTTTCACGCCAGCAGCCTGGGCCTTGTCTGCAATCAACTTACCAATTTTGGCCGCGCCCTCAGCGTTCCCGCCATAGCCGCCGATGGCAGCGTCGAGCGTTGAAGCAGCAGCAAGCGTGCGTCCGCTTTCATCATCGATCAACTGGCATGAGAAATGTCGCAGCGATCGCTGCACACACAACCGCGGACGATCGGCAGTACCGCGAACCTTGGCTCGCACTCGGAACTGACGCCGCTCGCGTCGTTTATTGGTAATCTTTTTGATTTTCACGGTTCACCCGACTACTGCATCTACGATTAATTTTACAAACGGCAATTGGCATCTAGCGGAAACTAGGTCGCCGACTTACCAGCCTTGAGCTTGACCTGTTCGCCTTGGTAGCGAATGCCCTTGCCCTTATAGGGCTCCGGCTTGCGGAGGGCGCGAACTTCCGCAGCAAACTGACCCACCTTCTGCTTGTCGCAGCCACGCACCACAATATGTGTCTGATCGGGGCAAGTGACATCCAGCCCAGCAGGAATTTCTTTCTTTAGCTCGTTGGCAAAGCCCACTCGCAATTGAAGCTGCTTTCCCTGAAGAGAGCAGATGTAGCCCACACCTACAATTTCGAGCTTCTTTTCGTAACCATCCTTGACGCCCAAGATCATGTTGTTGATGACCGCACGCGTCAGACCGTGCAGCTCGCGAGCCGTGCGTTCCTCGGTGTCGCGAGTCACCGTGACCGATCGGCCATCGTCGTCGACCAGCACCTTGACCTCAGGCCGATGCGCGAATTGGAGCTTGCCTTTGGGGCCCTCCACGGTGACCAATTGGTCGGCGACGCTAACTTTAACGCCATCGACAACTGAGACAGGTTTTTTTCCAATACGGGACATGGCTAAGCCATTTCAAAAATGATCGCAATTAGTGATTGTGCAACGCAGGGCGCGAAACGAAGCAGCGCTAGCAAACTTCGCAAAGCACTTCCCCACCCAGATTTTGCTGCCTAGCTTCGCGGTCGCTGACCATCCCCCGGCTCGTGCTAAGGATCGAAATCCCCAGACCATCCAGCACTGGGCGAAGGTCGCGGCTCTTGCTGAACACTCGCCGACCGGGCTTGCTGACTCGACGAATCGATTGGATGACACGTTCCCCATTGGGACCGTATTTCAACTCGATTCGCAAATGCTTTACCGGCTCGGCTTCGACTTCCTTGTAATCCCAAATGTATCCTTCGCGCTTGAGCACTTCTGCCACACCAAGCTTAAGTCGTGACAGCGGCATATCCACATGCGGTCGTTCTACACGAACGGCATTTCGAATACGCGTAAGCATGTCAGCGATAGGGTCAGTCATCATCGCGGTCTGCGTCCCTTTACATAACTCTCACGGGCCAAATCCACACCGTGGGAAAAACTACCAACTGGCCTTACGAACACCTGGAATCAACCCCTGGTCTGCTAACTTGCGAAAGCAAATTCGGCAGATCCCAAACTTCCGATAGACCGCACGCGGCCGTCCACAGAGCTGACAACGATTTTCTCGTCGCACTGCAAACTTTGGCGTACGCTTCGCTTTTGCTATTTTGCTTTTGCTTGCCACGGGATATGCGTCCCCGCTAATCCAACAGGTGAAATGAAATAAAAAACGCCGCTAATCGATTACGTTGCACTCGACGAAACTTTGGCCGCTTTGAAGGGCATCCCCAGATGCTCCAACAGCAGCAGCCCCTGCTCGTTCGATGTGGCTGACGTGCCGATTGTAATGTTCATGCCTTGCGGCTTTGTGTATTTGTCGGGATTAAGCTCAGGAAACACCAATTGCTCCGTCAAGCTTAAACTGTAGTTGCCTTGACCGTCAAAAGCAGTTCGGCTCACCCCACGAAAGTCTCGAACTCGCGGCAAAACCACACTGACCAATCGGTCCAGAAACTCGTACATCCGTTGCCTGCGCAGGGTAACTTTGCAACCGATGGGCATGCCTTCACGTAGCTTGAAGCCCGCAATCGACTTACGCGCCAGCGTCTGCACGGGTCGCTGCCCCGCAATCTCCATCATCGCATCAAAAGCCAATTCGAGATTCTTCTTGTCCGCCACGGCAGCACCCACACCCATGTTGATGACAATCTTAGTCACCTTGGGTATAGCCATTGGATTCTGTAAACCCAACTGCTCCGCCAACGCGGGGCGAATCTCATTCTGATAACGTTCCTGCAACCTGGGGGCCATTGCCACGGGTTCCTGTTCCAAACCGAAGTAAAATGTATCTTTGACGACTAACTGTGCTGTACGTGATGTTCTAATCCAACTGGGCAAGCACTGCTTACCGCGCCGAACCAACCACTATTTATGTGCATATCCCGACTTGGCTGGCGCAATCGTGCCTAGCGAAACACCGCTCCGCTTTGCAAAACGCTCCTTGCTACCATCCTTCAAATATCGTACACCTATCCGCGTGGGCTTGCCGGTCTGCGGACACAGCAGGGCCACATTGCTGGCATCCATGGCCATCTCCTTGCTGAGGCGACCACCCTGCGGGTTCTTGCTGCTGCGACGGACGTGCTTATAAACTTGATTGATACCCTCGACGACTACACGCCGATCGACTCGATCAACCTTCAATACTTTCCCGCGTTTGCCTTTATTGACACCCGAGATCACCACGACTTCGTCTTTTTCGCGAATCAACATCCCCGCACACCTTATCCAAAACTCAACTGTACTAAACGACCTCACTGGCCAAGCTCACAATCTTCATAAAACGGCGATCCCGCAATTCTCTGGCGACGGCCCCAAAAATACGCGTGCCGCGCGGGTTGGCGTCTTTGTCGATCAATACCACTGCGTTGCTGTCAAAGCGGATGTAGCTGCCGTCCGGGCGCCGCGTGGGCTGCTTGCAGCGCACCACCACCGCTCGCACGATGGCTTTCTTCTTCACTTCGCTCCCAGCCTGTACCGCCTTGACCGAGCAAATAATTACATCGCCCAGGCCCGCGTATCGGCGACGGCTACCGCCGAGCACCTTGATACACATCACCTCTTTGGCACCGCTGTTGTCGGCTACGGCTAATCGTGTTTCTTGTTGGATCATGGCCTGGAACCAAAACCTTCGCTTGAATCAATTCAAAATATGTATACTGGGCGAACTGCTTTCGCCTTCGAGGCAGCCAACCCGCCAGTTACTCTTCAACCACCAATTTGTCAATTGTTTCTGTAAGCTCATTAGTTTGCGATCTCTTGGCGGCCCGCAAGGATGCCAAATCAACGGCCTTGCTCTTTTCGACCACTCGCAATAGTGTCCAGCGCTTCAGTCGACTCAAAGGACGACTCTCTTGTATTTCGACCTTGTCACCCACCGCCGACTCGTTGTTTTCGTCATGCACGTGGCACACCGAACGACGCTTCACGAACTTGCCATATTTGGCATGCTTGACTGTGCGGTTGATTTCGACACGTCGGGTCTTGGCCGCTTTGTCGCTCGTGACAACACCTACTAAAACTCTCGCTGGCATAATCGCCTACCCACTATCTCAAATTATGTTTAGGAAGCTGATTGCTTTGCTTTGGCACGCTCGGTCTGCAGCGTGCGCACCTTGGCAATCGTGCGCCGATTGCGACGCATCTCCGACGGCGCATCAAGCTTCTCGGTTTGCGATTGGACACGCAAACGGAACATGGCCATGGCGGCGTCCTTCGCCGACAACTCGAGTTGTTCGTCGCTCATCTCGCGTAGTTCACTAATCTTCATCAACGCACCTTAAACTAGGCCACCTTAGGCTGGACGACGAGTCACCAGTCGAACCGGGATCGGCATCTTCGCTGCTAGTCGCGCGAAACAAATCTTTGCTTGCTGTTCTGTAACACCGGCCAGTTCATAAAGAACCGTACCGGGCCTCACTACCGCCACCCAGGCCTCGGGCTCGCCCTTACCTTTACCCATTCGGGTTTCGAGTGGTTTCGATGAGATCGGTTTATCGGGGAAAATGCGGATGAACAAGCGACCTTCACCGCGCACATATTGCTGTGCTGCGATACGACCCGCTTCGATTGTTCTCGCCTTAATCCAACCACCCTGCAGCGCTTGCAAACCAAAGTCGCCAAAGACAACTTTGTTGCCGCGGGTAGCATTACCTTTTATACGACCTCTTTGGCTTTTTCGATGCTTGACCCGCTTGGGCATCAGCGCCATCGCTAGAGTCTCCCGCGTAAGAACCTTGATTTACCCAGACTTGAATACCGAGATTTCCCTGAGGTGTCTGAGCCTCAGAGAAACCGTAGTCGATTTTGGCTTGCAGTGTACTAAGCGGCAGCGAACCGGCACTCGCCTTTTCGCGACGAGCCATTTCCGCACCACCCAGACGTCCCGCAAGCTGGACTTTGATGCCTTTGGCACCAGCATCCATAGTTGTTTCCAGCGCCCGCTTCATCGTGCGGCGGAAGTTTGTACGCTTCATTAACTGTTGTGCAATGTCGTCCGCCACCAACTGCGCTTGTAGCTCGGGCCGCCCAACTTCCTCAATCTTCAAATTCACACGACGCCCGATCAGCGACTGCAATTCTTCCTGAAGCTTTTCGACATCCTGCCCTTTTTTACCAATGATCAACCCAGGGCGAGCAACAAAAAGCATCACCCGCACCTCGTCTCGCGTTCGCTCAATTTCGATGCGGTCGATACCTGCGTTTCGATATTGAGTCTTGAAGCGACTGTCGGGGTGATTTTTTACGAAGCTGCGAATCCGCTGATCTTCGACCAACAGCTCGGCAAACTCCTTCTTGGAGGCATACCAGCGACTCTTCCAACCGATGACCACACCAGTTCGAAAGCCTACAGGATTAACCTTTTGACCCATAACATCTACTCGCTTAAACGAACCCAGCTACTTGGCTTAACTGTCCCCAATCGGGGTGCTGCGTAGCGAAATCTGAATCCCTATAAATCGTCGATCGACTGGAGCTCGACCGTAATGTGCGCCGTGCGACGCAAAATCCCAAAAGCCATACCTCGTGCTCGTGGCCTGATGCGCTTAAACATCGGTCCGCCATCCACTCGAGCGTCGGTCACAACCAGCCTCTCTGGATTGAAGGATTGGCCTTTGTTCTGTTCGGGATCCTGAGCGTTGCCGACGGCGCTCTGCAAAACCTTCTCAAGCATCCGCGCACCGCGATGGGGCTGATACTTCAGTAAGTCGAGCGCTTCGTCTGCGAACTTACCACGCACTAAATCCGCCAATGGGCGCACCTTGCGGGCACTAATCCGAGCATATCTATGAATGGCTTTGAATGCCATAATGCCAACCCTAACTTAGTAACTCGACGAACCGAACCAAGCCACACGAACGCGACTATTTCTTACCTCGACCCGAATGGCCACGGAATGTTCGCGTCGGAGCGAACTCTCCCAGCTTATGCCCGACCATATCTTCGTTGATCGCGACCTTCATATGTGTCTTGCCATTGTGAACCATAAATGTCATACCCACGAACTCAGGCACAATGGTACACCGACGGGCCCAAGTCGTAATCGGCTCGTTGCCACCCGCGCTTTGCGACTTGACAACCTTTGCGTAAAGCCGAGGGTCAACAAATGGACCCTTTTTGGTGGAACGTCCCATAGCTCTATCAACTCAATTTGACTGTTTTGGTGTTATCACCAGCAGCAGAGCCAGGGCTCAGCCTACCGATACAAAAACGAACTCTGCTACTTCAACTTCAACTGACCGTACCGACGCGACTTGCGGCGACGGATGATTGCCGAGTTGGATGGCTTGCGTCGCGCTCGCGTCGCACCACCCTTGGTCGGCTTGCCCTGCGGCGTCACTGGGTGTCGACCACCCTTGGTCCTGCCTTCACCACCACCGTGCGGGTGGTCGATTGGGTTCATGGCAGTACCACGCACATGCGGACGACGGCCTCGCCAGCGGTTTCGACCGGCTTTGCCGATCACCACCGCGTCATGATCCGGATTACTAGCCTTGCCGATGGTAGCCCGACACCCACCAGGCACGCGGCGGATTTCTCCGCTGGGCAGCATCAACTGAGCCCAATCGCTTTCGCGAGCCATCAGGGTGGCCAACGTGCCCGCACTGCGGCACATAACTCCACCGCGCCCAGGCTGCATTTCAATACAAAACACTTCTGTACCAGCCGGCATATTCTTCAGCGGCATACAATTGCCGACCTTAGGCGCCGCAGCAGGCCCATTTTCGACCTTATCACCCGCCTTCAATCCGTCCGGTGCGACCACATAACGCTTCTCGCCGTCCGCATAGACGAGCAAGGCAATACGACTGGAGCGGTTCGGATCGTACTGGATCGAATCCACTTTGGCCGGAATGCCGTCCTTGTCGCGTTTGAAATCGATCACACGATACTGCTGCTTATGTCCACCGCCACGGTGACGCGCCGTAATCTTACCTTGGAAGTTACGTCCACCCTTTTTGGGCTTCGGACGCAACAGCGACTTCTCTGGAACTGCGCCTGGCGTCAGCTCGGAGAAATCGCTTACCGACGCATTGCGCCGCCCAGCGGAAGTTGGCTTGTATTTGCGGATACCCATCGTTCTTACCTACCTAGTGATCTACCTCAACCCAGCACGTTCGCTCGTCGATCCGTTGGCCTGCGCCATTAGAAGAAGTCAATGCGATGTTCCGAATTCAGTTTTACAATCGCTTTTTTCCAGTTACCCGTCGCGCCCAGTCGTTGACGGTAGCGGCGCGATTTGCCTATCCGATTTTGAGTCATCACTCGTTCGACTACCACATTGAACAGCAGCTCTACAGCATTTCGAACATCAATTTTGGTAGCCTGCGGGTGGATCTCGAACGCATATTGATTATTTCGCGCTGCGCGATGCACGCCTTTCTCCGTCACCAGAGGTCGAATGATGACCTGATGCGGTTCCAGCTTGAGCCCAGCGGCTTTTTCTTTAGTCACACTCATAACTACCAACCTAAATATCCAATTCAACCTGCGTGGACCACACCGAAAAACATCTCAGATCAATGGCTAAAACTAACTTGCAACCGTGGCCGCAGCATGGTGCGACTTGATCAGCTCAAGGGCCGCTTTAGTCACTAGCATCCGCTTCGGTTTGAGCACACACAGCGCATTCAAGTCGGCAACTCGCGTTACCTCGACACCCTGAATATTCCGTGAACTCATGTAAACATTACTCGAATAATCCGTGGTCGCGACCAGCGTAGTGACGCCTGCGAGCCCCAAGGACTTCAGCGTCGTAGCCAGCTCCTTGGTCTTGGGCGCGGCCATATCCAATTGATCAATCACTACAACCTGCCCGTCAGCCACCTTGGAGGCAATCGCCATACGCGTCGCCAACTGGATCGCCTTGCGCGGCATCCGATAGTAAAACTTGCGAGGCCGGAGTTGCATGGCGTGACCACCGCCGCGACGCTGCGGAGCACGCTTGGAGCCCATACGGGCGTTGCCCGTACCTTTCTGCCGATACATTTTCTTAGTCGAACCCGACACCTCACCACGACCCTTGGTCTTCTTCGTACCCTGACGAAGATTGGACTGATACATCACGACCGCGTCATGCAATAACTGCTTGCTGATCCGAGGGGCGATGGCGGCGGGGTCGATTTCAACCTGGCCGACCTCGGCTCCACTTCGATCGTAAACTGGCAATGTGACCATTTCAGACTCTTGCACTCGTAAAATTCAGGCGAATCAATTCCAACTCAATCGCAGCCCAGCATCCAGCCGCACACGAACCGCAATTACCCAACTTTGTTTGTTTCCCGCACCACGACATAGCCACCCGCCGGACCGGGCACAGCACCACGCACCAGCAGCAAGTTATTCTCAGCGTCAATCCTGGCGATCTTCAGATTACGCATCGTCGACTGCGTGTTCCCATACTGCCCAGCCATCTTCTTACCTTTGAAGACGTGGCCAGGATAGGTCGCCATCGCCGTACCACCCGCATGACGGTGACACTTTTTGACACCGTGAGTAGCTCGCTGACCAGAAAAGTTATGCCGCTTCATTACGCCGGAAAAACCACGACCCTTACTGGTCCCAGTCACATCGACGGAAACAACCCCTTCAAACACAGCCGCCGTCACTTGCGAACCAACCTCAGCCGTCGTCGCACCACGCAACTCCCGCACGAATCGCTTGGGCTCACAGCCTGACTTGACCACCGCCTGGGCACCGACCGATACCGCCTGCTTGGCTCGCTTACTGCCGATCGAGGCCACATGCCCTCGTTCTGAGCGACTAGAGAGTCGCCTTGGCTTATCGAGAAAGCCCAACTGAATCGCTTCGTAACCATCGCGCTCAACGGTGCGAACCTGAAGGACATGGCAAGGGCCGACTTCGATAACCGTCACAGGCACGGCAGTGCCGTCTTCCTGGAAAATTTGCGTTGTACCGACCTTTCGGCCGAGAATACCCTTAGTCATTTCTTCTTTCCCGTCAAACGCTTGCCGACCAGGACCGAGGCAAACAGCCTCGAGTTACCTGCCCGACCTCCGTGGCATACGGCTCAACTCGTTGGTTAAAAATATTAAAGCGATCGCATACACGATCAAACAGAGACCACTCGCCGGGACTGGACCAAGCGAAGCAAGCCGACTATCGAGCGGTTGCCTTGATCTTGATGTCGACACCCGCCGGCAAACTCAGCTTGTTCAAAGCCTCGATTGTCTTGGCCGTAGCCTGGCGAATATCGATCAGCCGCTTGTGAGTACGAATTTCAAACTGCTGCCGAGCCTTCTTGTCGATGTGCGGTCCAGACAAAACTGTATACCGCTCGATTCGAGTGGGAAGTGGGATCGGACCGTGTACTTCAGAGTGAGTTCGCTTTGCAGTGTCTACAATCTCCTGGGCGCTCTGGTCGAGCACCGAGTGATCGTAGGCTTCCATTCGAATTCGAATAACTTCGTGCGAACCTGCCGACACAGCTTTTCCTCTCAACACCAAACAGACGTATTCACTCGCGATACTTCCACGCATCCCTAGGTCAGCTTGCGTTTAGCAGGGCTGCTCCGGTGACGGGGAAGCAGGAAAGTTTAAGAACGTGTGTGCAAAGCGTCAACTCCAAAAGCGGTTTATGCCCTAATGAATTTTCAATGACGCAAAACTGCAGGAAATCATTGAACTTATTGCTAGGCTACACCACTTGGCAGGAACCCAGAGAACCTGCTGTGCTTGGTTGGCTTCCCAGCCAAGGCCCTCAACTAAGGTAGCTTTCTGAGGGAAGTGCCCCAGTCTTCCCATTTTGCAAGCTTAACTTTCGTGCCCTAGGCCCCACGGATATTATGCAGTCGAATATATGCTTTTGCTCCTGCAAAGCGGCTTAGCTACGTTGACAAAAAGGCGCTTGTAAGCCAGCTTTTCAGTTCGTGAAATCTGAGTTCCAGCCCCAGGGAAGCGTCATGCCGCTGTTGATCGAAAAAGTGAGTCGTCAAGCTGATCGTCGCGAAGCACTGCAGGAGGACTGGCATCAGCTCGCTCTGGCGGCGCCTGTCGTGATCACACCCGCCAAGATCCGCAATGCCTGGGATGATGACAAGGAGGATGAAGACGACGACGCTGACCCCGTTGACAAAGATGAAGACGGAGATGACGCGGCCATAGTTCCGATCGTCCCAGCCGAGGAAGAGGACGATCCATTTGATGATTTCGATGACGAAGATTTCGATGATGATTTCGATGACGATTTCGAGGAAGAACTCGATGATGACTATGAAATCGAGCCCGATGACAGCGAAATGTTTCCGGCCGCTGATGAAGATGACGACGACGACGAAGACAATGACCTGTTAGACGATGACTAAGTTGCCTCAGGTTTTATGGCCCACGGCGAGCGCCTGAGGTTCACAGAGAGTTTACGGTACGATATATGAGACAAGTAGAACACGACTTGGTCGTCATCGGTGGTGGCCCAGGTGGATATGTGGCGGCTATTCGCGCCGCGCAATTGGGACTCAATGTCGCCTGTATCGACGAGAACCAAGTATTCGGGGGTACGTGTCTGCGCGTGGGCTGTATTCCTAGCAAAGCACTTTTGGAATCCAGCCACCTGTTCCACGCTGCGGGTCATGATCTAGCGGCACACGGCATTAAACTGCCCAGTGTGCAATTGGATTTGGCCGCGATGATGGAGCGAAAGAATAAGATCGTCGCCCAATTGACCAACGGCATTTCAATGTTGCTCAAACGCAACAAGGTGGCCGCATACAATGGCCGAGGCAAGCTGACGGGCGTTGGCCAAGTCGCCGTGAGCACGCCGCAGGAAAAACTCACCATCAGCGCTAAGCGCATCCTGCTGGCCACGGGCAGCCGGCCTGCCACCATGCGAGGCATCGAAATGGATGGCGACCGCATCGGTGATAGCACTGCGGCGCTGCAATACCCCAGCGTTCCCCAGCGCCTGATCGTAATCGGTGGCGGCTACATTGGCCTCGAATTGGGCAGCGTCTGGAGTCGTTTGGGCAGCCAAGTCACTGTGCTCGAAGCCATGGACCGCATCCTGCCGGGGCTCGACCTCGAAATGGGTCAGTTGGCTCGGCGTGCGTTCGAAAAGCAAGGCCTCAGCTTCGTAACAGGCAGTTGGGTCGAGAGCGCCCAGTTCGACGGACACGAATGCGTGGTGAAGTGCAAAGATGCTGAGCCGATCCGCTGCGATCGCGTACTGCTGTGCACGGGCCGCATTCCCTGCTCGGATGGCTTGGGGCTCGAAACGGTAGGCATTGAAACCGACAAACGCGGCTTCGTACCAGTCGATTCCGAATGCCAGACCGCCGTCAAAGGCATCTACGCAATTGGAGACTTGATCGGAGGCGCTATGTTGGCGCACAAGGCCAGCGAAGAAGGCATGGTTTGCGTTGAGCGCATGACGGGCATGAAAAGCCACGTTAACTACAATGCGATCCCAGCCGTGGTCTACACCAGCCCAGAAATCGCCTCGGTTGGCAAGACCGAGGAACAATTGAAAGAGGCGGGCGTGGAATACATCAAAGGGATCTGCCCCTACGGTGCCAGCGGTCGCGCGATGGCTCTGGGAGATACTCAGGGCCGAGTCAAAGTACTGGCCGACGCAAAAACCGACCGCGTGTTAGGCGTGCATATTATCGGCGCTCACGCCGGCGATTTGATTGCCGAAGCGACCGCAGCGATCGAGTTTGGTGCCAGTAGCGAGGATATTGCTCGCTGCTGCCACGCGCACCCAACCCTCTCGGAACTGCTGCACGAAGCCGCCCTGGCGGTCAGCCAGCGAGCCATCCATACGGCCTAACGGCAGCCGGAACGTTTAGGTTTCGAGTCACTGGGTTTTCAGTCATTGGGTTTTCGCACCGGTAATTTCAGCTAAGTACCCGAAGAAGGCGCGTTTGCGGTCCGAGCTTATCCCCCAGTCCACCGGTGGCGACTGGTAGCCCTCTTCAATGCCCTCGCCCTGCCGGCGGTAGTCGAACCAACCCCACGAGACATGGTCGGCCAAAGCGGCCGCAAAGTTGTTTTCTGTTTGATCAAAGTTCTCGTGGTCGTCTTCGTTGAATAGGACTGGCATCGGTCTGTAACCCTGGACAGCTCGCGTCTGCTGAATCATTTCGGTGATGCGCTTGGATTCGCTGACACCGTTGCCATGGATCAGCAAGAAGTCGGAAGCCCTCACGACATTTTCTTCAGGGATCCCGCCGCCGCCGTAGCTGGTGCCTACCAACATCCGCCGACCGTCCAACTGCGTCTTTCGGACGCGCTCAATCAGCTCGTGGACTCGGTCTGGTAGTAGGATCGCGTGATCGTAGGATTTAACATTGGTTTCGTTGTTCACTTCAACCAACACGTTTTGCCAGCCGCCATTGAGCAACCACTGAGTCGCTTCGTCGGTGGCCCGAACCACGGCGGCCTCATCTTGCAAATTTTGGTCTTGGCCGAAATAGAAGTAGCCCAGGATCACGCACATTCCCATCTGGTCAGCCGCGTCGAGCACGCGAGCCATCCGCGCCGCAAATTCCGGACGCAACGATCCGTCTTCTGAAAAACCGCCGGTCAGCCAAGTCTGTGTTTTGGAATAGCCCTCCGGCGAGCCGCCTTGGAAATTAACGGTGACGGCCAGTAAACCATGCGCTTTCCACTGACGCATGGCTTCGATGAACTCGCTGACATTCCGCTCGGCATCCCATTTGCCTGTGTCTGGGTAGGCCCAGCGCTGAACAGTTTCAGAGTTCAAGTCGTCAAAGACGGCTTGTACCATCCGCGAGTTCAGCAGCAGACCTTCGATGCGATGTCCATTCCAGTGTCGACCCGGGTAGGTAGGACTTCCATTGATATGAAAGTCTTCACCCTCGATGGTTAAGTTGGTCTTCTTGGGGACTTGAGCTAACAATTTGGCCTGCGTAGAGAATGAGCTGGCTGCGGGAAACACTACCAACAGAAAAACTACCAAAAGGCTTTTGACGAGGTTCATAGGGGGCTCCATGAGTACTACTGTTGATTAGCAACCGAACAATGGGCTCGGTGCGCACTGGCTGGACCAAAGATTCTACACCTATCGGACGAAACAATTGGACGAATCGCCACAATTGTCACAACCAGCCGTTGGCGTGTACCCGCCGCTCCTACTTTCAGCACAAATTCCCGTTTCTGTCTGTGCCTTTAGGCTTTTTTCAGCCAGCGTTCGAAAATTGGGCTAGGGTTGTAGGCCCACGCGTATTTTTAGTTTGTGAGCGACGGCCATGTTCCTTAGCAGCCAACCCGACCATCTACACGACGTCTTCGTTGAATCGACGGACCCCAACAAATTACGGGCTCAGCGAGTTTGGCGTTTTGTCATCGTGCTGTGGTTTACTTGGGTTTTCTTCGCCTGTTTTCTGTATTCGCGGGGCTACCTGCCGGCGACACGCATCTGCCTGGGCGAAACGCTGCTAATTGCCGCGATCAATTTGTCCTGCCGAAAAGCCTCCAATTTCCGCACGATCATGAACCTGAACCTGGCGGCCAGCGCCTTGGGTTTGTTCGCAGTGTCGGCTAGCGATCCGGCCATGTCGAGCACGATGCTTTTCTACCCGGTTTCGATCTTGGTTTCGTCACAACTGTTCGGCGTTCGCGCCGCGCTATCCTGGCTGTTGATCTCACTGCTGGCATTCTGCGCTTTCTCGCTCTACGTCTACGGCCTAGACGGCTCCTTCGCAACGTCTAGGTTTGACGAGCTGGTATTGATTTTCGGGGTCGCGGGCTGCGTGTACTTTTGCTGCCAGCAAGGCGAAGAGTATTACCGCCAACGGACAACCAATTTAATTCAGTTGAGCAACAATCTACAGGTTAAAAGCGAACGACTGCAGGAGCTGGCCACAACGGATTCCTTGACCGGCTTGACCAATCGCTTCCGATTTCAAGAGAGCCTGAAGGAAGCTGTGGTGGCAGCCGCCGAGAATGGTCAACACTTCGCATTGTTTCTGATTGACATGGACGGATTTAAGGAGATCAACGACACGCTCGGCCATCCCGTAGGTGACCAGGCGCTCGTCGAAATTGGGAATCGACTACGCCAATCCTTCAGCCAACTTGCCAGCGTATCGCGGCTGGGTGGCGATGAATTCTGCGTCATCTATCCGGATGTTCCGTCCGCTACAGAAGCAGACGTGATTGCCCAATGCATCTGCCAAGTTTTGACGCATCGCTACGTGCTCGATGCGGCTGAATTTCCGTTGGGAGCGAGTGTCGGCTACGCTCTTTTCCCCGCGCACGCCACCAGCGACAAAGACCTGCTCGCGTATGCCGATACGGCCATGTTTCATGCCAAAGAGAATCGAATGGGGTACGCCAGCTACCAGCGGGAGATGACCGACCGCTTAGTTGAATATCGTACGGTTCAAGAAAAGCTGTCCCGCGCTCTGGAGAACCAGGAGTTCTTCCTGGTTTATCAACCGCAAGTGGATTTGGCGTCTGGCGATGTGATCGGCGTGGAAGCATTGTTGCGCTGGCGACACAATGTTGAAGTGATTCCGCCCTTCCGGTTTATTCATCTGCTGGAGAAGAGCCGAGAGATCATACCCGTCAGCAACTGGATCATCCGCGAGGCCTGTCGACAATTGGCAGAATGGAATCAAGCGGGCCATAATGTCGAAGTTTCGATCAACGTCAGCGCGATACAATTCGCAGCCCCCAACTTTTTCGAGAGTGTTGCCAATCCCATCGAAGAATTTGGGCTCGATCCCACCAAATTGGATTTTGAAATCACCGAGGGATTGTTAATCGACGATGTGCAGGAAGCTGTTGCCAAGCTAAACGAGATCAAACAGCTCGGCGTCAACATCAGCATCGATGACTTTGGTACCGGCTACTCGTCGCTGGCCTATTTGAGGCAATTCCCCATCGATCGACTAAAGATCGACAGAGCCTTCATCAAGGATATTCCCGAGGCAGATGATGGCGTTATCGCTGCAAGCATTATTGTGCTTGCCAAATCGTTGGGACTAGGCGTGATCGCCGAGGGAGTAGAGACTGAAGCCCATCTTCAGTTCCTTAAAGATCACGATTGCGATGAATACCAGGGGTACTTCTGTAGCCCACCCATTTCCGCTGAAGAGGTTCAGCTTCTGTTCCCTGCACCTCGCTTAGAAGCCGCTGCCCTTTCGTAGGTTTGTTGACTTGATCGCGATTCGGAAAACCCCATTGCGCGGGGCCTAATTTCCTCCAATCGATCCAGTGCGCCCGATCGGCAAAGGGCTAACCCTCATCTCTTTTTGCCTGCGCGTTGCGACTCACGCTGAAGCGCTGCGAGTCCAGGGCAAATTGCCAGAAAAATCTTGGTGCGGATTCACCTCTTGCTACAATCCGACTTCGTCCGGCCATTTGCAAGATTGCCTCACTTGCGATGCCGAGAAGTCCACTTGCATTTGAACTCCGAACAACAGAGGTTAGTCATGGTCAGAGCAACATTAGACCGAGTCGTCCACTGCATCGCAGCCGCCACGCGATATCCCACCGAACTGCTAATTGCCAACGCCGATTTGGAAAACGATCTAGGGATCGATTCTGTCAAGAATCTAGAAATCCTGCTGGCTTTGGCAGAAGAGTTTGGAGTTGAGCTAACGCAGGAGGTTCGCGATCCCAACGTGCGGACGATCGGCGATGTCGCCCGCTGGATCGAACAACTGCTGGAGTCCAAACACCCACGCGAGCCGCAGAGCCATCCGATGCAGCGTGCGGAGCGATCCTCGGCACCCAGTGTCCGGGACAATCATGCCCAGGACAATCGTGCCCGGGGCCGAACCGCCGACTCGATGCCAAGTCCTCATTTTTCCATCCCCGCTCCTCATTTCGCGATGCCCGCTCTGGACCAAGAACCTCCCACGCGCGCCGGCTCGAGACCGCTGCAAACATTGCAGGGAAGGGTGGCATTGGTGACGGGATCAGGGCGGGGAGTGGGCCGCACTATCGCGCGACTGCTGGCATCGCGCGGTGCGCACGTCATCGTCAATTCT
The DNA here is from genome assembly GCA_041741955.1 of Pirellulaceae bacterium. Classification (GTDB taxonomy): domain Bacteria; phylum Planctomycetota; class Planctomycetia; order Pirellulales; family Pirellulaceae; genus Aureliella. Next base: position 28,914 of record JBGSJL010000251.1, read on the forward strand.
TTTCATTCGCGAGAATTGGGCGAACAGACCGAGACGGAGATCCGCGCGCAGGGTGGGCAGGCGACACATATCTGGGGTTCGGTCGCCAACCCCGAACATGTCGAACGCATCTTCGCGCAAATTGAGCAGCAATTTGGAAGGCTGGATGTGCTGGTGTGCAATGCGTCCGATGGACGCATCGGTCCTTTCTTGGAACTGACTCAGAAAGATTGGGAGCGCGCCTTCAGCACCAATGTTACCGGACACTACCATTGCGCCCTCAAGGCAGCGCGGCTGATGCAATCCGGCGGAGGTTCGATTGTCACGATGTCTGCGGTAGGCGCAAACCGCTACATCGATGGACTGGGCAGTCAGGGTGTTGTCAAAGCGGCTGTGGAAACGCTCACGCGATATCTTGCCTGTGAATTAGGCCGCTGGGGAATACGCGTTAATTGTGTGGCTGGCGGACCTGTCTACGGCGAGCTGTTGTCGAAGTTTCCTGATGCCCAAGCCACACAGGGCCATTGGGAATCGATCACGGCGGATGGCGAACTCTGCAGTCCGATGGACTTAGCAAATGCCATCGGCTTTCTAGTGAGCGACGATGCGCGAGGCATCAACGGAGCAGTTTGGACAGTGGATCATGGGTTTTCGGCTCGCGCGGATGGACGTCCCATTCGAGCCGCTCAGCCAGCACCCATGCAATTTGCAGCGATCTAAGGGAAACGATTCCTTTGAACGCACAATCCTCCGAACTTACCAATACTTCGACGACAATGTGAAGAATCCAATGGCCTATTTTGCAACCGAGTATACGATCCATTTCGATGACACGATGGCCTACGGCAGCCATCATTTTCTGACTTCGTTCAAATTTCAATGCGCTGCTCGCGAAGCCTTCTTGTTCGGCGAGCGAATCTTTGATGTGGACGGAGTTCGATCTGCACTGGATCGAATTCATCTACTGACCGTCGATGCCTACGCTCGCAATTTGAGCCCAGCCAGGTTGGGAGATCGCTTAGCGATTCTACTCACTTTGGAAGAATGGGGCCAAGGAAGCGCTCGGTTCTGCTATCGAGTTCTGGGAGAACGGGGCCAGAGTATCTGCGCTGGATTCCAAACCTTGATCTGCGCAGACGCGTTGACACAAGTTCCCATGCCGCTGCCCGCCCAGTTGCATCAGGCGATGAATGCGATGCGCGAGTTGGAAGAGCCTCGCGCCGCCGATTCGTTTCGCGAACGTGTGCTGGCCGGTGGTCGTCGGATGGACTCGCTGTTTGGAGATCGCGAACGGCAGGCCGCTCGCCAATTTCTCTCGCAGCGTTATCCCTGTCCCAAGATCATCACAATCGATGATTTGTCTACAGTGGTCGTAGCTGCAGAGGATTTAGATCAGAACATCAACCGTAGCGAGACCGCAGAAAGCGCCGAGACTGACGAAAGCAACGTCCAAGACCAACCCGAAGTGTGGTTGTTTGCGGGGCAAGCTGCGTTTGACCCGAAGCTGCTCAGCCAGCGCGTAGAGTCCTTCTTAACACAGATACCGTCCGGCCGCGAGGTGCTGGCACAGTGCGCTGCCTTGGTCGCCGAAATGATCGGTGGCAATGCGTCGAATCTGTTTAGTACAGCTGATAAAATCGCAGCCGCCGTAGCAGATGCGCCGGCACTTTCTCAAGTTGCCATCCATTTGCAAAATGTCCTGGGGGCCCAATTATGGCAGGCGCAGGGCCATCGACCGACCACTCTGATCGGACATAGCTTCGGAGAGATTGCTGCGCTCGGAGTGGCGGGTTGCTTCGACCTGCTGACAGGCATTCGAATCGTTTGCTTGCGGGTGAACGCTATCGTCCAGCATGCGCCCCCTGGTGGTGGGCTGCTGGTGGTCTCCCTGGACCGGAGCAACGCGGCTACAGAAGCCAAGCTCCTAGGTTTCGACGATGTGGTTGTAGCAGGCCGCAATCATGCTACCCAAACGGTACTTTCGGGTCCAACGGATCAACTACGAAGGCTCCAGGAACACCTCAAGTCGATCGCGATCAACGCGGTCCAAATTGCTAGTCCTACCTCGTTTCATCATCCCTGCTTGCGACTGGCCGCCTGGCACTGGCGCGAAGAGCTGCGCAAACTCGCGCTCGCACCACCTCGACTACCGGTCTATTCTCCGATTGGACGTCGGTACATTTTGCCTAGCGATAACATTGCGGACGTGTTGGCTGGACAGCTCTTGCGGCCCTTCGATCTGCAAGGAGCAGTTATCGACGCTGTGAAGTCCGGTGCCAAGCGGTTTGTTGACTGTGGCTCTTCAGGTGCTCTGGCTCGCTTGATTTCCAAGGCCGGTCCGCCAAACCTGGACATTATTTGCAGCACAACGGTTTGCAGCACAACGTCCGGGGCAGCAACGCAGAGTGTAGTTCGGCAGATTGCACCCGTCCCGCAAGTTTCTACCGACCCGCAAGTTTCTGCTGACCCGGAAATTTTTGCTGACCCGCAAGTTTCTGCCGTGCCTCAAGTTGCAATTGTTGGGCGGGGCTGTATCCTACCCGGTGGCGCCAATTCACCAGAAAAACTGTTCACCGCGATCAAGGAACGACGACTTGGGATCGTCGACCAGCGACGCTTCGACGCTCATTGGTCCCAAGACTTCTATTCTGAAAAGTTAACGCCCGACCGATCCAGTTCGCACCTTACCGGTCGCGTCGACGATCAGGATATAGCGGCACCCGCTGGTATCGATGCACAACGGTTCGCGCAGTTCTCGCGAACACAGCGATTGTTGTGTGTTGCACTGGCACCATGCGTCGAGTCTTTGGCGGGCGCTGAACGGGTGCTTTGTTTTGTGGGCGCAACTGCCGATGGATTCGAGGACCAGGACATTGTGTTGTCGCTCCGTCATGCAGGGATTGATCCCAGCGATCGCGATGTCGATGCGCGGATGCACACGGCCCAATCCAAATATCATTCCCCGCACAGCGCGATTCAAGAAGTCTTCGACCGTGTCGTTCGCCCGGGACTTAAGGTGACACTCGTGGATGCGGCTTGTGCTTCGTCCATGTACGCCGTGAGCCTGGGCATGCAGGCCCTTGAAAGCAACCAAGCGGACGCTGTCATTGCGGGAGGAGTTTTTTGCCCAGGCCCTGGTAATAGCTGCCTATTTTCTCAGTTTCGTGGTACAACTTCGACAGGCTGTAGACCCTTCGATGCGCACGCCGACGGAGTCGTTTTTTCCGAGGGTGCCGCGCTGGTGACACTTCGACGTCGCAGCGATGCGGAGCAACAGGGGCTGCCTGTTCACGCAATCATTCTCGGCGCGGGGCTTTCCAGCGACGGCAAGAGTTCTTCGGCGAATGTGCCTCAAACTCGCGGCCAACTTTTGTCGCTCGAGCGCTGCTATTCGCAATACAACATCGATCCCGCTAGTATCGCGGCGATTGAAGGTCATGGTACATCGACGCCCGTGGGAGATTCCACCGAACTGGAAACTCTCCGTCAGTACTTTGCAGAGCACACCACCAGCCCCATTCCCATTCACAGCCTCAAGGGTTTGCTGGGGCACTCCGGATGGGCAGCCGGAACCGCTTCGATGATCGCGGTCTGCGAGTATCTGCGACGGCGCGAGTTTCCCGCTCAAGCCATGTTCGGCGAACCTTCCGCCGCTCTGTTGAAATCGCAGGATACGTTGACCATCGCTACGACTCCTGTAGCGCTCTCGGCGGGACGATGCCGAATTGCCATCGACGGTTTTGGCTTCGGTGGAGCCAACGCACATTTAGTGCTGGAAGGATACGTTAAGTCGGAATCCACTCGATCTTCAAAGCGGACCAAGCAACCGCTGCTCGCCTCCAACCAGGTTGCTGCGATCGAAGATGAGCTTGTGTTTGTCGCTTGCCATTTCGAGCAGCCCAGCCAGTCGGGCTCTGGCGCGTCGCGGTTCGATCGCGGCAGTATCGGGCTTCCGAAGAATTTCGTGGTCCTGCCTGAGTTGGCGGACGACATGGATATCAGTCAAAAACTGGCCACGATTGTTACCGAGCGCGTCCTAAGGGATATTCCCAGTTTTGACGAAGAACTACGTCGCGAAACCAGTTTAATTTTAGCGATGAGCGGCAAGACCGAGCGCGGAATTGAAGCGACCCTGCGAATCATGGGGCACCGTTTCCTGCGTGTTCTCCACACGGATCAGAGGTCGGTCGAGCGCATGACAACTGCTTGCCAAGCAGCGCGGCCATCTGGAGCGTACACCCTCCAGTGCATGATGCCCAATGTGGCCGCCGGTCGTGCTGCACTTTTATTGAACTTGAACGGCCCCAACTTTGTAGTGGATGCCGATGAAAACTCGCTAGCAGCGGCGTTCGAGGCCGCCGCCCTGCTGCTCCGCAGTGGAGTTAAGGCTGGCACAAAACTCGCAGTGGTAGCAGCCATCGATGCCAACTCCAGCAGCCAGAGCCGCGCCGCGTCGCTCACCAACGCTCCGGAATTTGCCGCCGCGTTTGTGATCGCGACCCGCAGCTTCGCTCAAGCGCGGGGCCTGACCATAGTCTCAACGGTCAGCGACGCCCTGCGCATCGCGGGCAACAGTTCGCAGACGGTCGATCGACCATTGCGATCATTCGAACCGGTTCGGCGACTACTCGAGTCGCTTGGGGTGAGTCCCCAAGCGGTGCAGACTGGCCTCTCCGCAGCCCCATTCAAATCGCAATCGAGAGCGGCAGCAGAACCGTTGGCTACCAGCCCGCAGGCTGGGCTCTCGGGAGATCGCAGCAGAATATTTTGTCCAGTTTGGATCGAGAAACCACTCGTCGCGGACACCTTGGAATCGATCGAGCAACGCACCAATTCGCGGCTCGTCATTGTTCCGGCGGAATACGAGCATCTGTCGGAGCTGCTGTGCGAGCTGTCCCATGTTGGTGGTCGTTTCTTAGTGGCTCAAGTCGGCCAAGCCGAGCTCGAAAATAACCCAACGCTGAAGCATTCGAACTTGATGCGCGTCGACTTGTCAAATGACCAAGAAATTAGCGATGCCCTTGAACGAATCAGCGCCTCGGAGCCAGACGTTGTGATCGTGGTCGACCAGATGGTATCCTGGGATCGCTTAGAAGCGCTTCGCAGCATAGCCTGTGATAACAGCCTGTGCGAGTTTATGTTTTTGGTCGCTCAGCGGGCCGCCATGCGTCTAGAAGCTGGAAGTCTCGAACTGTGGGGGATTTGCATCGACGGCTGGAATGGTCGGGAAGCACATCCGAGGTCTGGCGCGATAGCAGGGCTTCTAAAATCGATCCAACGTGAGTATCCGTCCGCGCGCGCTGCCACGATTTGCTCGCGCAATCTGGCCCCATCGCGGTTACTGAAATGCCTTGCTCAAGAGCGTTCCGAGAGCGACCGCGAGCAAGAAATTATCCTGGACGGTGAAATGCGGTTGGTACGGCGCTTGCGACCTGCCTCAGATGACCAGGGACCTGCGGGACAAGTAACCCTTGATGCCGAATCCGTCGTCGTAGCTACGGGAGGCGCCAAGGGAGTTACCGCCGTGATGCTCGATGCGTTGCTGCGCGATAGTCGGTGTACCGTGATCGCAATTGGACGGAGCCAGCTTGAGGCGGGCCCTGCAGATTTTGATACGGCCGCAGTGGAACAGGCCTACTACGCGCGTGCCAGACGCGATAACCCAGCCATTACGCTGAACGAAATGAAGAAGAGCTTCGAAGCAAGTCGTGCGCGGTGGGAGGCCCATCAAACGATCGAGCAGTTGTCGCGTCTTCCAGGGCGAGTCGAATACTTGGTTGCGGACGTGACGGACCGCGTGCAAATGGATCGCGTTATCGAGCATGTTATTGCTCGTTTCGGCCGAATCGATTTGCTATTACATGGCGCGGGAATCCAAAAATCGAAGCGATTGAGCGATCGTACGCTTGCCGATTTCCGACAAACTTTCGCCATTAAAGTCGCGGGTTTCAATAACTTGGTCGACGGTTGCTATGACCGACTTGGGCGAGTCGTCAACGCACACGTCCTGACATCAGCCTACAGCGTATTTGGCAACGATGGTCAACACGACTACGGAGCCGCCAACGAAACGCTCGATCGACTTTGCAGCTTGAACGACGCGGGTAGCCAATGCACATGGTCGAGCCTAGCATGGCTGGCATGGGATGGAATCGGCATGACTCGCGGGAGCGAATATCGCATACTTGCCAAGAAACGTCGACTAACATTGATCGGCCCCAAAGACGGACAGCGATTGTTTCGCGCGGTCATGGCTGGGCAAACGGGTTCTGCCATCAACGTTCCCTTGACGTCAGCGGAGCACGTCGAATACGCAGTAAAAACGATACCTTGGGGAGCGGCCAAGTCGCGCGGACGTGTGCGCGAACTGCGCGTGAAGATGTCGAGTATCGAATGCCTGCCATTTCACAAAGTCCGAAACACTCCCACTTTGCCCGGCGCGTGGATTCTAGACTATTTTGTGGAAGCTAGCCGTCAATTGGCCCCCCGTGATCGACAGGCGACGAACGTGACCGTGCGCGACATGACATTCCAGCGCTTCGTTCGCTTTGCCGACCACCGAGAACCGAACCTGCGGGTCGTGGCAGAACAGGCCGGCAATGAAATCAATGTGTGGTTGCTGGCAGACGTTTTGCATCCAACGGGAGTGACTTTATCGAAGGATGTGGTCTGTGCTTCGGCGCGAATCTTGTTCGACGCCGACGCGAGCGACACATCGGAAACTCTGTTCAGGGCCGCCAACCCACGTCATCTCAATCGAGCTGTCTTGGACCCGTATTGCAAGAATCGGCAGGAGGTTGCCCTATCCGGTATGTTCGAATGTCTGAGCGAAATTGAAATTGGGGCCGATCGTCGGCGGGCAAAATTTACGCCGAGCCGAGTCCAAAGTTCATCGCAGAACATTCCCGCGCTGCTCCTGGACGCAGCTTGGCGGCTGGGCGCGATGTACGCGATTTCCGGCGATGATCATGTTTTTGTCCCAGTCAGCATTGGGCGCATGCGATTACCGCTACAGACGAATGCAGCTCCTAGTTCCGCTGCAGGTTGGGAGATTTGTTCCACCGCACCTCGCTCGGAAAATCGCACCGTTCGCTGGGATCGTACGGAAGTTGTCGACGCCGCAGGTCACGTAAGGCTAACGGTAGAGGACGCTTTCGCCACGCGTCTGCTGTGATCGTCGCCTGAGGTTCAGGCGGCCACTTCGGACTTCACGGTACGCAGCAAACCGACTAACTCTTCCATGCTCGAGAAACGGGCTTGAGGAGCAGATTGGATGCACTTCATGATCGCAGCCCCTAAGGTCAAATCCAGATCGGGGCGATAGTCGAATATGTCCTTCGGCATCGTACTGTCGTGATTGAGCGCGGCCATCGCGCTGGCATCACCGACGGGCCAGGGAAGCTCGAACGTAAGTAACTGATACATCGACACGCCAAATGCGAAGATATCTAGCCGTTGGTCCGTAGCGCGACGCCGCACAATTTCTGGGGCCATGTAGAGCGGTGTACCGGTGCGATTGCCGGGGCGCATGAAGGGCTCGGTAGCGGGCACGGTCAACCCAAAGTCGATCATCTTAATCGTTTTTATGTCAGCTGTGCAGATGAAGTTTCGAGGGCAAACATCTCGGTGGATGAATCCCTGCTTGTGTACGAAGACTAAAGAATCAGCCATTTGACGTATGAGCGACAGACGCATATCGCCCAGCCTCTCCGCGTCGCGGTTCTGTATGAGCACATTGAGTCCGGGACCGTCTACAAACTCCATCACCAGGTAGGGTTCGCTCTTGGTGCTTAGTCCGTATTCGAGCGTCGTGATGATGTTGGGGTGAACCATCATCGCCGATATCTCGCCTTCGCTGGGTTTCTTGAGTCCCTTGAATCTCGCTTCAAAAAACGCAAACTTTTCCAGATCGCACAGCTTGAGACCCACGACTTTGTCTGTTTCGCGATCGCGGGCGGCGTAAAATTTGCTCATGGTGCCGCTGACAGCGGTCCTCAGCCGTTCGAACCTAGCATCGATATCGACGCGGCGATTGGACTTGACCGATTTCTTGGGGCCACCGGATTCGTTGTCCTTGGATTTGGCACCGAAGCCAATTTTTTCAAGAAAGCCCATAGCGAATTTCTATTTCCCGCAATAGTCGATAGCTCGTGCAATTTCGTTTTTTAGGCGACCGCGCTCAACGATGCGATCGATGTAGCCGTGCTCGAGCAAAAACTCGCTAGTTTGAAAACCAGCAGGCAATTCAATTTTAATCGTAGCCTTGATCGTCCGCGGGCCCGCAAAACCGATCAGAGCCTTGGGTTCGGCAAAAACCAAATCACCCAGTGATGCAAAACTGGCGGCGACGCCGCCCATGGTGGGATTGGTAAGAACGGAAATGTATAGCCCACCTGCCGCGTGGTGGCGGGCCAATGCCGCAGAGACTTTGGCCATCTGCATCAGCGACAGAATGCCCTCATGCATCCGCGCACCCCCGCCGGAACCGCTAATGATAATCAACGGCAGAGACTGGGCCGTCGCACGTTCGGCCAACCGCGTCAGCCGCTCGCCGACCACCGAACCCATGCTGCCCATGATAAATGCGGAGTCGGTGACGCCGATCGCGACTCGGCGAGCTCGGATCATGCCACAACCCGTAAGGCCCGCATCGGTCAGGCCCGTTCGTTTCTGTTCGTCCAGCAAACGATCCGCGTAGCGCTTCTTATCGGAAAAGTTGAGTGGATCGGTGGGGCGTAGGTGACCATCCCATTCTTCGAAAGTGCCTTGGTCCAGTACCTGCTCGATGCGTTGCTGCGCGGGAACGTAAAAGTGATATTGGCACTTAGGACAAACATTTTGGAGACGTTCGGCCTCTTTGCGATAGATGGTCCCCGCACATCCCGGGCACTTTAGCCAGACGCCATCGGGAACCGGACGTTTATTAGAAGTTGGCTGCTCGGGGGCTGCTGATTCAATTGTCGCCATGGCGGAGTACCGGAAGGACTGAGGTCGATTAACTTCCCGCATCGGCACGTGCGTTAGACCGCTGCGAGCATTGCGATGTTTGGCACAGACGTGCTAAGTTCAACTTTGAGAATCTCGAACGTCCCAAAGTCCAATTCAGATTTCCATAGATCGCCCAAGCTACCGCCGACCAAAGCGAAGCGCACGATGGAAGCCATAGGCTGCGGCACCAGCAAACCCATCCTGCCGTCATTGTGGCGCTTTCTCAGCTTTTCCACCATAGCTTTGATCCGTCCCAACGCAGCCTGCACCGTCTCTCCCCCCGGTGGACAAACATCCGTCGGGTGCTCTTGGAACTGACGATAGACCTTCGGCTGCAAACGCCTGACTTCGGTAACCAGCTTGCCCTGCCATAGGCCATGGTCGAGATTCCGAAAGCACTCCAGGGTCTTTTGCTTGCAAAAGTTGCGTTCTCCAATGCATTCAGCCGACTTCAGTGCCGATTCGCAGGGTGCAACATAGAGACAATCCATTTTGACCTGGGCAAGTCCCAACGAAAGAGCCTCGGCCTGCGACAGACCCTCAGCGCTTAGCGGAATATCGAGCGAACCCTTAATACGACCTTCTTGGTCAAAGGTCGTCGACCCAGGGCGTATCAAAACTACTTCAATCATACCTACCATACTCAAAAGAGAAGAGAATCACTTCAGCCTCCAAGGGCTTCAGTGAGCTGCCGGAGAGCCTGCCGATAGTCTTTTTGACCAAAGACGGCCGAGCCTACCACAAATAGGCTTGCGCCCGCAGCATGACATTTGGAGATCGTGGTGAGGTTAACACCGCCGTCTACCTCCAGTAGCAATTTGGGTGCGGCCACTTTGGCCGCCGCCAGCTTATCGAGTGCAATCGGGTTGAACACTTGACCACCAAAGCCAGCATTGACACTCATAATTAGCAACAGGTCGCACAAGGGCAAGAGGTCCATGGCACTGGCCAGCGGCGTGTCTGGATTCAAAGCCAGACCTACGCCCACGCCCAATGAGCGAATAAGCTGCAGTGTTTGTCCCACGTCCTGCGGAACTTCGGCATGCCTGACTTCGATATGGACAGTCAAGCAGTCCGCCCCCGCGTCGACAAATTGACGAGCGTACTTGGCGGGCTCCGACACCATCAAGTGTACGTCAATGGGAAGTTCTGTCAGCTTGCGGATGCCTGCAACGATGGGCATGCCATACGACAAATTTGGTACGAAATGCCCGTCCATGACGTCTAAATGAAGCCCGTGCACGCCCGCTGCTTCAAGTTGCTCGATCTCGCGTTGCAAATTGCCGAAATCGCACTGCAGCAAACTGGGCAGAATAACTTGTTTCGCATCTCGCAATGCTTTCATCGCGAGCTGTGGTCGAGAGGTTTCCATCCAGCCAATCTTGATCTCGCCTGAGGGAAACGCAAGTGGCCTCTTTAGCGAATATCCCCAAGTGCCTCCAATCAGCCCCAGAGGAGGTCCACCAGTGCCGCCCAAGAAGACTTTAAGGGCAGATTGTGGTCGGCTGCTGCCCGCTTGCCATAAAACAGCACTTTCGGGTGGATCGATCGATTTTACCTCCGACAACATTTTTTTCGGCAGACTGGGCCATAATAGCTAGAGTATGCGGCGCTTTGAGGCAGGTTACCGATTTTCATTCCAGCGGAAAATATGTACGATCCGAACTGGTTCAACCCAGGCCCATTTCGCGATGCAGAAGGAGTTCAACATGGCCGAACGCGAGCACAGCAAGTTCCAGAAAAAAGTTATCAAGCGTTACTATGACAGTTTGGATTCCATTGGCCTGCAGCGTGCCCAGGAGCTGGTCACAGAACTGTACTTGGCGGAGGGTAAGAAGCGCCAAAAAGTTTGGGAGTCGCTGTCCAAGAGCTTGGAGAAGGCGGGTATCCCAGCGTCTCAGATCGAACACCTGCGGGCTCAGGATAATCCCGAGCTAGTTGCGAAACTGTTGACTGAAAAAATTTAAAATCGCCCTCCACAGATTGGACAATGCCCGTGCATACCTCAGCAGATTTTCAACCAAGTTGTTGTTACCCGTGGGGCGGCGGATGGCGGCGGTTCGTGGCTGGGGTCACTGTTGGGCTGTGCTTCTGGAGCACCTTGGAGCCTCGCTACGCTCAGGCTCAAATTGCTCCGGCTTCGGTGGCTGGCTCGCCAACGAAAACTCTCAGGACCTCGCGCGACATGAGCGCTCGAGTCGATGTGTTGCTCGATGAGCACCTGCGCGAAATTGGCTGGCCGGCGGCGGGCTGGTGCTCGGATGCGGCGTTCTTGCGTCGGGCGAGCTTAGATTTGACCGGCACTCCACCCTCGGCCAGCACGGTCGTCGATTTCCTGCAGGACACGTCGAATGATAAACGCGACGCGCTCGTCGAACGTCTGCTGGATTCGCCAGGTGCCGCTGATCACTTGGCCAAGACTTGGTCGGGCTGGATGCTGCCCGAGGAGGCATCACAATTCCAACAGGCGGGGCAGGGGCTGCAAGAGTGGTTGCGCAATCGTTTCGCGGAAAACTTGCGCTACGATCGACTTGTCTCGGATTTGCTCATCGCCACGGGGCCTCCGCAAAGTGGTCCCACGGCTTTTTTTGTTTCGCTGGAAGGCAAACCCGAGAAAATTGCAGCCAAGACATCTCGCGTCTTTCTGGGGCTGCAGTTGGATTGCGCCGAGTGCCACGACCATCCGTTCGACAAGTGGACGCAGCAGGATTTCTGGGGATTCGCGGCCTACTTTGCTCAGCTTTCCATCAGCTCTGACGCAGGGATGATGCGCGGGGGCGACGTAATTGACGTGTCTACCGGCGAAGTTGTACTGCCGGGATCGGAAGAATCCGTGGTCCCGAAGCCATTGGTCCAAACCGGACAAACTGGGCTCACCTCAGGCACGCGACGGCAGCGACTGACGCTATGGTTGACAGCTCGCGAAAATCCCTTCGTGGCGCGGGCGGCCGTCAACCGAGTTTGGTCATTGCTGTTTGGGCGTGGTCTCATCGAACCCATCGACGACATGCGAAATTTAGAAATGGCGTCACACCCTGAATTACTTCGCGAGCTGTCGGAACACTTTGCAGACACAGGTTATGACCTCCGCGAGCTCTTTAAGACGCTAACTCGAACCGAAGCCTATCGCCGCGCAACCCTGCACGAAAGTGGGACTCCACCGGAGGCAAGTTTTGCCGCCATGGCCGCCAAGCCACTGACTCAATCCCAGTTGACGACCGCCCTGGCACTAGTGGCTCGGCAAGTCTCCAGCGACGAGAATGAAGCGGCTCAATTCGCACTGGCCAACCAGCTCGGAAAACTGCGCGGCGATAGCAACGAAGCCAAGCTGGGCATGGTCAGCGCCTTGGTAACTCTGCACGGTGCGGCCTTCGATGCGGTCTCGCGTAACGGCCAAAGTCGCCTGCTGAAAGCCTTGCAAGCACCTTATATGGATCGGACTCAGCAAGTCCGCTGGTTGTTTCTATCGACGCTCTCACGCGAACCCACCGCCGATGAGCAACGGGCATTTTCCGATTTAGTCGCCGAGCATGCTGTCGCCGCCAACCCACGAGAAACAACCGACGGCGGCGCGGCAATTCTCGCCGCGCCGGAAGGCCTGCCCAATTCAGACGCATCGTCCAACGATGCGAATCTCTCGTACAGCGACGCGGTGTGGCAGTCCGACCTCCTATGGGCGCTGATCAATTCCACTGAATTTGCTATGACGCCTTAGATGAGTGAAGCAATCGATCCGAATTCACTCACGTTGGCTGAGCAGCGTGAACTGCTTGGTCAACTGCTGCGCGATAGGGCGGCGAAGTCACAAACATTCCCCATGTCCGAAGGGCAGCAGGGCTTGTGGCACGCCTTTCGCCGCGATCCGCAATCGAGTTCATTCAATGTCTTTCTGCCGGTGCGATTCCGATCGGCGATCGACCTGACAGCTCTGCGACGTTCGATCGAGTTGGTGGTACGGCGGCACACGAGCCTACGCACGGTCTTTGCCGACCGCAGGGGAGAATTGACGCAGGAGATACGGGACGATCTGAAGCCAGAAATCAGCGTGATGAATATGCGCGGTCAGTCGGAGGCTGCGGTGCGCGAGGCTGTGGCGGCTCATACCGTACGACCGTTTGATCTCGAGCGCGGACCTCTAATCCGTGTCCACGTGTTCGAATTAGCCGCGACCGACTGGGTGGTGTTGGCGATCACACACCACATCGTGGTTGATTTTTGGTCCCTGGTGATTGTGCTCGATGAATTGCGAACCGCATATCCCGCGTATGTGGCGGGACGCCAACCCCGGCTGCCTGCACCGGAAAACAATACTTCGCAGTTTGTAGCCGATCAGCAGCAGTTGCTCAGCGGTCCACAGCGTGCCAAGTTGCAAACTTTCTGGCAGCAGCAAACCGGCAGGGCGGCCCATGTGCTGGAAATTGTTCCCAATAAGATCCGTCCGTCCACGTTCCGCAACCGCGCGGCCAACCAAGTATTGGATTTCCCACCGGGAATTGTCGGCGAAATCAGTGCCTTCGCTGCAGGTTGCACGGCGACATCGTATGCAGTGGTGCAAGCGGCGCTACAAGTTTTTCTCGGTCGATACAGTGGGCAATCATCGTTTTATATCGGCAACCCGTGTACCGGGCGAGTATCGTCCCTATACGAAAACACGATTGGTTTTTTCATCAACATGTTGCCTTTGCGAGTCGACTTGGAGGGCAACCCTAGCTTCTTCCAGCTGACGGGCCGAGTGCAGAGGAATTTGCTCGAGGCGCTCGAGCATGAGGCCTATCCGATCTCGATGATCGTTCAGGACGCGCGTACCCTTAGGGACCCCAGTCGCAGTCCATTGTTTCAAGTGTCCTGCACATTTGAGAAGTCTCATGTGCGATCCGAAGTAGGGCGGGCGGCATTTCTGTTTCCCCGCGACGTAGAATCGCACGATTTCGGCGGACTCAAACAAGAAGGCTTCTACGTCCCGCACCCCACGTGCCACTACGATCTGGAATTCATTTTTGAGCAATCAGATCAGAAGCTGCTCGGCATGATTTGCTACTGTGATGCAATTTTCGACGCCGACTCGATGGCTTGCATGGCTACCAATTTCAGCCAACTGCTCCAGTCGCTGCTCCGCGAGCCTGAATTGCCCATTTCTCAAGTTGCCTGGGCACCAACTGGCGCTGCCGATGCCTCGCGCTCGCGGTCGGTTGCTCCTGTAAATTTATCCTGTATGTCGAGTGGGCCGGCAAAGGCACACACAGTCGATGCCATGATCCAATCGGCCGTAGCGCGACATGCAGGCGGTTGTGCGCTCAAGTTTTCCGATGGCGAATGGACCTACTCCCAGCTTTGGAATTCTGCGAACCATATCGCCCAGCGGCTGCGCAGCCTGCTGGTGGTAGATAGCAGCAAAGATTCCGCTGCGGACAGCAATCGCGCACCAGCGCAGCGGCCGCTAGTAGCTGTGTGTACCCAATCCGGACCACGAGCCCTTCTGGGGATGCTGGCCGCTCACCTCGCTCAAGTCGCAGTGGTACCGGTGGACCTTTCTCAGCCGACATTAAACGCTTCGGACTTGTTGGCGGACACCCGTGCGGCGGCCTGCTTGGGCGATGTGGGGCACGCCTACCTCGCCCACGTCGGCTCGATCCCCACGATCGACATCGCAAGAATGCTCGACACTGACGGACCAGCTCTGCCACTTCCAAATGCCGCCCATCACGATCCCAATTCTGAATCGAGCAGCTTAGCTTATGTGGTGTACACGTCGGGCTCGACGGGTAGTCCCAAGGGAGTCATGGTGGACCACGCAGCGGTCTGCAATACGTTGGCATGGCGGCAACGCGCAGTGCCACTACGGGCCGGTGACCGAGTGTTGATGTTGCTATCCCACCAATTTGATGCTGGCTTGGGAATTGCTTGGACTACACTCACGCAGGGTGCTAGTTTGGTTTGGGCCGATTCGTCGGAACGCCTAGATCCCGAAGCGCTAATCGCGCAGATCATTCGGGATAGAATCACGGTGCTGCCTGCGGTGCCCAGCCTACTGCGCGTGCTCGTGTCGGACCCAGGCTTCCGTGACTGCCAGAGTCTAAGGCTGATTTTCACCGGCGGTGAGGCCATGCCGCCGGACCTGCCGAGCCTCGTGCGAAGCGCTACCAAGGCCAGGTTCTGGAATTTTTATGGTCCCACCGAGGCTGCCATCGAGGCCACGGCCTGCGATGTGACGGACCACGATCCAACTAGGCCCGTGCCGATTGGCAACGCGATAGACAACATCGACGTGTGGGTGCTGGACGAACATCATCGCCCGCTGCCTACCACTGTCCCGGGAGAGCTAGCCATCGCCGGGGTGGGGTTGGCGCGAGGCTATCTCAATAATAGCGAGCTGACGAAGCAACGCTTTGTGATGCTCAACGATCCTCAGGCAGGTACTTCAATACGCGTCTACCTGACCGGTGACCGCGGACGCAGACTCCCCAGCGGTCAGTTCGAGTTCCTGGGTCGCTCGGATCATCAAATCAAATTGCATGGCTATCGAATCGAACTCGGCGAAATCGAATCCATCCTTGAAAGGCATCCGCTGGTCCAGCGGGCTGCTGCAAAATTAGTCGACGCGGGCACACATCGAGCTCAATTGCTGGCCTTCGTAAGTCTACGAGCCGGCGCTTCGCTGCCTGCCCCGAGTGTAGGCCTGCGTCGCTATGCCAGAGAGCACCTGCCGCGACACAAGGTTCCGTCCGCCGTGCTCGTTGTCCAGCACATGCCAATCACCTCCAGTGGCAAAGTCGATCGCCAACGACTGCCCAGCGCGGTGCCTATGGAGTTCGAGGAAGAACAATTCGTTGCACCTAGAACGCCGCTGGAAGAATATTTGAGCTCCCAATGGTGTGCGAGCTTACAAATTGAAAAAATCAGTACCAATATGAATTTCTTCGACGCTGGGGGGAGCTCCCTGCAAGCCGCCGTACTGACCAGTCAACTGAGCCAAGAACTGGGTGTACAAGTTCCTACTGCGCTCCTATTTGACCTGCTGGACATAGCGCAGTTGGCGGGGCGCTTGGTACAGTTGCACTCCGCAACTATGGAAGCACGCTTCGGAGCCACCTGTGTGACCGCGCACCGTTCGCAGCTTGTGCCGACGGGATTGCAATCGGCTCATCCGCTGATCGCAGCGCTCAAAACAACGGGTAGCAAGCCACCGATATTTATGGTGCATCCACCGGGCGGAATCGTCGTGTGCTACCGCGAGCTGGCGCGATACTTGGATAGCGATCAACCACTATATGCGATTCGAGCGCGCGGTCTCCATGGCCAGGAAGAACTACCTGCCAATTTGAAGGCCATGGCCAGTGACTATGTTGCCGCGATAGCGTCTGTGCAACCGCAGGGTCCGTACACGCTGGGCGGCTGGTCGCTCGGTGGACTGGTCGCCTACGAAATGGCACAGCAACTGCATCGCGCTGGTGAAAGCGTATCGCAGTTGTTGCTGCTTGACACGACGATTCCCGAAGGCTCGACCGATTTGGTCCCAGCCACGGAGCTCGGCAATGTGGGGCTGGAATACGGTATCGAATTGAACTTAGATCAACTCAGTAGGTTGGCGCCCGAGGATCAACTGCCATTCCTGTGGGAACACGCCAAACACTTGGGCGTGATCGACGACCAATCTCCGCCAGAAGTCATCGCGCGAGTCCTGCACGATCTGCAAAGCTTATTCCATCACCACGTCAAGTTATCGCAGGAGTACCGGTTGGAACCACTTTTGGCGCAGCGCATCGAGCTATTTCGGCCGCGCGAGGTTCCAGTTGATTTGCCAGTTTCACAAGATCGCGGTTGGCGACATTTGGCCGATTCGGTGGCGGTCCACTTTGTGCCTGGTCACCATCACAGCATGGTCCAACCGCCACACGTCGAGTCGCTCGCCGGTAGCATGACCAGCGCACTGGCCAGCCACTATCTGCGCATTAACGCTTACCCTGTTTTTCCAGATAAAAGCCCCAGGCGCGCGACTTAATCTTCAGCCATTTTTTTAACCTGTTCCAGTGTCCAGTGTCCAAGAATTAGCGCTGCAGAGCGAACCAAGTTAGAGTAGCTTACGGTTTTGCCACTTTAGAGGCGGCCAACCGAGACTCCGTCATCCCCTTCGCATCGAGAACATTAAGCATGCAAACAGCACTGCGACTAGCTGCCCTGGGCGTTTTTTGTTGTCTGGTAACTTGGGGAATTCTCAGTATCGACCCGCACGTCGGACCCAAGGAGCTTCGTGAAGCCCAGTTGAAAACCACCCAGCCGCCTGTCTACCCACTTGAATTTCCAATTCTAGAAAGCCAAGCGGGCTTTGAGTCGATCGTGGAGGAAGTCGCGGCCGTGTTGAAAAAATCAGAATTGCTGCCGTTGGAGCAGGAACAAGTACTGACGGAGATTCGCAGTGCGCTTCAGAAGCGCAGGCCTACTAGGCACGACGACGCAGAGGTACCATTTTCTGATTCTCGCGATTTTGAAGATCCTCTCTTACCCACGATAAAACGTTCGGCAGTCGAACATGCACGACAAATTGTTTTCAGCCGCGTGCAGCGGGATTCGGCAAATGTAAAAGCCACCACGAGGCGGCATCTGATCTGGGCCTAAGGCAGCGGGACTAAGGACCGAGCAGGAAATAAGTGTCGGCTTTTCCAAAGTCGCCCGGCTCTCCGAGCCGATTGCGTCAGACCACCCACTGCGACGCCTGACCAGGACGGGCCTTGGAGGAAAGCGAGCGATGCCTTAGAGTTAAAGGCTTTGACAGGGCGTGGGAAAAGCCGTCGCATGACAAACGGAAACCAGGATCAAGCGGCTGAAAACCCGTTTACAGTTTTGCCGACGGATGGGCCGACAGCAGATGGACCGCCCCGTTCGAAGCCTGCTCGCGGCAGCGTCCACAAACAGGCTTGGGCCCCGCTGACGATTCCAGCCTACCGGACATTTTGGGTCGCTGGACTATTGTCCAACATGGGCACCTGGATGCATGAAACCGGCTCGCAGTGGTTGATGATATCGTTGGACCCTAATCCTGCGATGGTAGCGGCCGTTCGAACGGCTATGACGGTGCCCGTGTTCTGCTTGGCCTTACCCGCCGGAGTGTGGGCTGATCGTTTCAATCGTCGGACATGGTTGCTGTCGTCCCAACTTTTGCTGCTAAGCATCGCAATTTTGATGGCCTTACTGTCGGCGCTGGATTGGATTACGCCCACGTTGCTGTTGATACTCACGGCGGCGATGGGTATTGGTATGGTGCTCAATCAACCTGCTTGGCAAGCCCTGACGCCTGAGTTGGTTCCGCCAGCGCTGGTGCCTGCCGCAGTCGCGATCGGCAGTGTTTCGTTCAATTTGGCCCGCTCGCTAGGCCCCGTTTTGGCGGGCTTGCTGATCGCTCAGTTCGGTGTTTGGGTAGCCTTCTCCATGAATGCTCTCTCATTTTTGGCCGTGATGGCAGCCTTGATCATGTGGAGTCCGCAGATAGAGGAACGGTCTCAGCGGGCGAGTCCCGAGTTTATGAATGAGCTGCGGAAAGGGATTTTCGTCGTGCAAAACTCACTACCCCTTCGCAATGCCTTGGCGCGGGTGCTCGTTTTCGCCATATCTGCCAGCATTTTGTGGAGCCTCCTATCGCTGGTAGCCACACAGAAACTTGGCTTCCAGGAGCGAGGTTTTGGTGTATGTCTAGGACTGATTGGGGTCGGCGCCGTTGTGGCGGCTTGGTTTTTACCAGCCGTTCGTAGTCGATTTACTAGCGAAGCGACCTTGCTGGCAGGTCAATGTATGTTCGCGGCTGTGCTGCTAATCATCGGCTTGAGCACCTCACCCTATTGGATCCTGCCCGCCCTGATGTTGATTGGAGCCTGCTGGATGTCGAGTATGACGACGTTGAACGCTACGGCACAGGTTTACTTGCCGCGAAAATTCCGAGCGCGTGGCATGGCCGCTTACCTCATGTGCTTTGCAATTGGTATGGCCATCGGTTCCGTCGTTTGGGGCTGGCTGGCTCTGGGCCAAGACCTGAAAACCGCCTTTGTAGTGGCTGCGGTCACAATGGTGCTGAGCGCCGCGGTCATGCACCCATTGAAAATTGGCTCGCTCGATATACCAACTGGACACGAAACCAAGGAGGGTACCGCCGATGGCCGTTGAATTCGCAGCAGGACACGAAAGTTTTAGCGATCGCAGCTTAGAAAAAACCGAAAGAAGTGCTAGAAAAATGATTTGAGCGTGTTTCGAGACTCAAATGCGCAATATATTGACTTAGTAGCCCGAAATATGGGATACTTACGACCTGTATGCAGACTGTGTGGCAAAAGCTGGCTGCAACACATTCGGATTCGAGATTTTTGAGTGGCGTTTGCCACCCTAACCGTCGATTTTTTGGCGGCTCGCATTCCATCAACTTTTAGAAAGGGGTAACCTAAAAACAGTGGCTCTACCAGGAAAAGACCGAAAAACCGAGAGGAATTCAGATCAGACTAGGATCAACAATAATATTCGCGAACGGCAAGTTCGAGTGATCAGTGAGGAGGGCGAGCAGCTCGGAATTCTTGATACCGAGGCTGCGCTCAATCGCGCGCGCGACGCTGGCTTAGATTTGGTGGAAGTCGCCCCTACGGAGAAGCCTCCGGTTTGTCGTATTATGGATTACGGCAAGTACAAGTACGACAAAAGCAAGAAGCGAGCGGGGCAATCTGCCGCGCACCATGGCAAACTAAAAGAAATTCGCTTGCGTCCCAAAACGGGCATTCACGACATCGACTACAAAGTTAAGCAGGCAGTTGGCTTTCTAAAGCACAAAGACAAAGTGCAGGTTTCGGTAATTTTCCGCGGCCGCGAGATGGCACACATCGAAGAGGGCCAACGTGTTATGCAAAACGTGCTCACCGAATTGCTGCCATACGGTAAGCTCGAAGCGACGCCGCAACAGTACGGCAAACGTATGATGTGTACCGTGTCACCGAAGTAGCTTCTTTGTCCCGCTGTCTCACGTCAGCTCGCGCGCGTTGATTGCTTCGATAATCCGCGCATGGATGTGCGCTGGGGCTTGGCTCGCATCGATGACCTCAGCCTTCGCGCCTAGGTTGTGGGCTTCCTGTACATAACCATCGCGGACTTTCTGCATGTAGCCCGCACCGCGACTTTCCAATCGATCTAGCCCGCGGTTAATGCGCTGGAGGGCCAGCTCGACGGGCACATCCAAGATGCATGTCAGTTGAGGCTCCAAACCGCCCGTGGCAATACGTCCGACGCTCCAAATCTGATCCACATTTTCACCGCCCGCCCAGCCTTGGTAGACGACGTTGGCAAGTAGAAATCGATCGGCGATGACGACCTGGTCGGCTGCCAGCGCGGGACGAATGATTTGGGACACCAGTTGAGCTCGGCTGGCCATGTACAGCAGCATCTCCGCTGTCATCGAGAGCGGGATCTCCTGACGATGAAGCAGGATGTCGCGCAGCGCCTCGCCCAACGGCGTACCGCCCGGATCGCGCAGCGCTAGGACTTGCTTACCGCGCTGCCGAAACCACTGGCTCAACATCTGCACTTGCGTGGACTTACCGGCTCCGTCAACACCGTCGAGGCTCAAGAACAATCCTGACATACGTAACTGTTTCCCGCTTTCTTAATGGTCGGTCGGTCGAATTCATGGCACTACTTGGGTGCTCGCGCGATGAAGCATCCGTATTCCATGGCCCGCGTGCGATAGGCTTCTAGAATCGAGTCGAAGCGGTCGAGAAACAAGACGTGCTCCTGACCGAAGAGTTTTGCCAGCCAGCGAACTTGTGTTCGCATCACACGATCGCGACAGATCTCCCAGGTCTTGAGCACGCGCTCTGTCCAAATTTCCGTAGTTTGTACCGTCAGACCGGCATCGATAAACCACTGTCGATAGTCTGCTTGCGTTCCCAGCGAAGGGCAGAAGAAACCTTCGCAGACTTCACCGACCAGTCGTTGCGTCTCGACCGCTTGTTCGTCGTCGCCACAGAGCCAGGCGCAGATTGCGAGCCTTCCGCCGGGGCGAAGCCATGTGGCCGCTTTTCGGAAGAAGGCTGGTTTGTCGAACAAGTGCTCGGTACATTCGACGCTCCAAACTACATCGGCACTCCCCGCTGGGAATTCAATTTTTTCCGCATCGGCACACACAAATTTAGGGCGCGGCGAGATTCGCTTTACAGAGCTGGCGGTTGATGCCCAGCGGCGTTGCACGGGGCTAAGCGTCACGCCGGTCACATGGCAACCCAGTTGCTGAGCAAGCCAAGCACTCGAGCCTCCCATGCCACAGCCGATATCTAAGACGTCTGCGCCGTTTTGAATCTTAGCCAGCTCCGCCATCCGCTCCGTGAGCTGCCGCGCAGCAATCCGTGGGGACTCGTCCGCATGCCATAAGCCGTGGTGAATGTGCGGACCCCACAACAAGCGATAAAAAAGTGTCGACAGGTCGTAATGGTTCTGAATGACGCTCTTCTGAATTCCGTCACAATGAATCAATGGGCAGCTCTCCTGCAAAGTTAAATGGTCGGCTCAACGGCTGCGAACGAAGCCGATAAGTTCAGCCAACTGCTGCGGCGAGAGCTTCTGCTCAAAACCTACGGGCATTAACGAAACACCTGTGTCTTTTTCCGACTCGATGCTCTCGGTTACCAGCGTCTTTAAGCTTCCGTCGCTGACCGCCACGACGACGTGATGTGGGTCGCGCTCGATTACGATGCCAGCCACAATTTGACCGTCCGAAGTCAATAGATTGCTTTGACGGTATTTGGGCTCAACGGCTTGATTGGGGTCTAGGATGGCAGTGGCCCATTGGTCGAGCGTCCAGTGCCGCAGATTCTCCAACGGAGGTCCCAATTGCTGCTTGCCATCTTTTCCCTGATGGCAGGCCGCGCAATGCTCAGCGAAGCTCTTTTCACCAGCTGCCGTTTTTGTCGGAGAGGGTAGGGCCGTCAAATACTCGGCGACGACTTGCGAGCGCTGCGTTGGCTTTCCAAACAGCTCGACGCAGCGATTGCGAAGCTCGCGGTCATCGTAAGTCTGCAATTGCTGTAGAGTTGCCAAGTCCAATTCGTTGCGTTGAATCGAACCTGCCTCCAAGGCATTCACTAAATCGCTTGTCCACTCTTGGCGTGTAAGCAGGGTAGCTCCAGCCGTAGATCGCAAGTTGCTGTCGAAGCTGGGCCACTTGGCTACGAGCAGTTGCGAAATTTCCTGACCGCGAAAGCGCCTAAGCGCTTCGATCGTCATGCGCTGGACGGGCAGCGTCCTTTCGCTGGACAAAAATTGGCTGGCCAGCAGCAGTTCTTCTTCGGCAGGAAATAGACCACTACCAAGCAAGTTCACCAAATGAAGTTGCTCGGGTTCTGAGAGCTGGCCAGCAAGCATCCTAGCCATCAGTCGCTTGGTGACTTGTGGAAGCAAATTCGCGAATTCTTCGTTGTCGGTCTTAGAGCTGGACGCGGCGAGCACCGACACGAGCAACATTTGGCTGGGGGTGAGATGAGATTGGCTTGCGTCCAACATGGCGTTGAGCTTGCGAATGGCAAAATCGTCTCGCTCGCTGGGTTCGCAACGATTCCATAACTTTTCAGCGCTTTGGGTAACCTCGGCGAATTGGCTGGCCGGGACCGCCTGCTGATCGCCCCACATCTGGAACATTTCTTGAACCACGACGATGGCTTGCGATGAATCTACGATCAGCGACAGCGCACGCGTAATCCAGCGGTCGCCGAGTGACCGAGCGGAAATTTTCTTGAGCCCGAATCGCGAGTCAAATGGCTTAGCGTCACCGGAAAAAAGGTCTGTCAGACGCGTGGCGGTAAGTATCCATTGCAGGTCGACTGCCGGCCCCAGCTCGCGATCGACCACTTGGTCTAAAGTCTTTTGAAGGCGTGCGTCCAGTGTGGGCAATCTTTCAGAATACTCGATCGCCAATCGCACGATTCGGGCATCAGTGTCATGCAGGGCACCGAGGATATCCTCGGAGGTCAACCAGCCCTTACCCGTGAGACAACCAAGCACGGAAGCTCGCGCGGCTGGGCTGGTGGCGGAGTTGCGCGCGTCGCGCACCGATGATTCAAGATCCGCATCATCGCGGCCCAGCATGACTTGTAACGCCAAATCTCGCAGTGCACCGTTTTCACCTACGAGCGCTCGAGCAAGTTCGGCGCTGGACGCATCGACGAGATTGGGTAGCTGAGTCGGCTGGTAGTCGCGACGATGGACGCGATAAATGCGTCCCAAATGCGAACCGCTACGGACATCCATTCGTTCCTGCCATGCAGTTGGAATCCACTCCGGATGTTCGATCACGCGGCGCACCATATCCACGATCCAGATTGTGCCATCCGGGGCATTCACCGCGCGAACCGGACGAGACCAGGGATCCGTCGAAGTGAAAAATTCATAGGTGCTATCCTCGCTATGACGCTCTGCGGTGAAGCCGCTCGTGGTGGTGTTAAGAGCTACGCGGGCTACTAGGTTGTGTACGGGTTCACAGATCAGCGCAGTGGTCTGGTCGGCTTGGCCGATGCCAGGTACACGAACCACGATGCTGCTGCAAGCGCTCGTGAACCGATTCGAAGCATACAGGTCATTGAAGCGGTCGACCGTACGGCTGCGCGGTCTGACGGGCGGAGCAACCGCAGGCGTCAAAAGATGTTGCCTGGCGCCACCGGAGATTGAAGCATGGCTAAGGTAGCGGTCCTCGACGACGTACTGGTACATGGGCTCGCTGTTCGAATTTCCGAACCAGTTGCCGTACGCATCTCTTCCACGCACAAATTGCGTCTCGCCAGAAGTGGTCAGCAGTTCGCCCGTTTCGGGGTTCCAGGCACAATCGCGATGATCGACCAAGTAAGTTTGGCTATTGCGGGTGCTGGTGAGTTGCTTGGTTCCATGTCCGGGCGTAAAGTGCAGCCAACCATCCAAGCCAATTTCAAAGCCACTGGCTCGATGCTGTGGATTGGCTTCGCTAATTCCCGTGACAAGGATCTCAGTGGTTTCTGCCCTGCCATCGCCGTCGCGGTCTTCGGCGTAGAGGATATTGGGCGCAGCGATGATCAGTGCACCAGTCTTCCAAGCCATCACACTACTGGGAAAAGGCAATCCATCCAGGAACACATGGGCTTCGTCGAGCTGCCCATCGCCATTGGTATCGCGTAGCCATTTGACCCTTCCTCCGCCAGGGACTCCTAACGGATAGTCATTCATCTCAACCACCCAAACGCGCCCGTCGGGACCAAAGGCAATGTTGATTGGATCTTGTAGCAGCGGTTCGGCAGCCATCAGATCGACTCGGTAGTCGTCGGGCACACGCATGGACGCTAAGGCATCTGCAGCTTCCAGCGGTCGATCCTCCCCGTTGGTATCGCGGAGAATCTCAGCCACACGTCGCACAATCAAAGACTGTGTACCACTTTGCCAGCGTCCTGGTTGTTGATAGTAAATCATCGAAAAATCCACTTCGTAACCACCCTCGCTGCGCATGCGCTCGCTGGCCACGTAAGCAAACACATCGTCCGTATAAGCCGCGACCCAGGTCTCGCGCGTCGGTAATTCCTTTTCAATCTGAAACTGATAGTCGACAACGACTTCGCCACCCAAGAATACCCAGGTAAGCTGCTCTCCGAATTGCCAAGTATGGATCGGCATGGGATATGTTTCGGGTAGTCGGCCCATGTCTTGTTTGGTCTTGAGCATGTGCTGAGCCCAGGGTTTTTCGTTGGGCTTTTCGCTATCGAGCATCCGCTGAATCGCCTGCTCGCTAGGTTGTTCGGTTGCTAATCCCGCATATCCAAAGTGGGCTATCGGCCAGCTGTCGAGTGGAGTTCGTTGTCCACCATCTGCGAGCTGTCCCTGGATGGCACCTACCAATTCGGCCGCATGCTGTTGAGCCAACTCATAGGTGCCGCGCGGATTAGGGTTGGCGTCTGCGCCACAGCCGATAACCGGAAGAAATACGCTGCCAGCGTGCAGCAGCTCGAGCCGGCTGGCAGAAAGGCCAGCCCAATCAGCGCTGATTTGATTGAAATCGCCGCCCAGCGTCGTGCAGTGGCAAGCGACCATGTAGGCCGCACCCATCAGATTCCCCGCTTCGCCATGGGCGATCAGCAAACGCACGCGACTGTCAACCGGTGCATCGGATTGTTCTCCAAATCCTGTCCACACATTGTCTTTGAGGACTCGACGATTGATCGCAAATCCAATCTCGGTCTGACCGATCGAAAGCGTGGCTCGATCACGGGCCGCCAGCGCCTGCTCGATGGCCTGCCGAATCGCTTGACTCAGCCGCTGCGTGTACCGCTGGCTGGCCGCAGTTTGGGCTGGTGTAGACGGCTGACGGAATAGATTTTTCAGCGCTCCATCGATGTGTGGCGCCGCGTGCGAATGGGTGCTGCATAGCGCAAGTTGGCTGCGCGGAATAGAGTACTTTTCGTTTAGCCACGCGGCGAGTTCGACGGTTATAGGACTCGTCACCGCGATACTGTCGATGGACACCAGGACTAAAGTCCGAGCATCCAGAGACGGGTCTGTGGGTGAAACGACCATCGCCCGGGCAAACAGCGGATCCGCGACTCCAGTATGCGAATCGATGCGTGTCGCATAGCCGCTTAACCGCTGGGGCTCGTCGGGTGTGATATCGACTTTGGAAAAACCGACACGCCACGGTTCGGCTGCGTGGGTTGGAACGAAGTGGGCTGTAAAGCCCAGCAATAACAAAGAAACGGTGCGAACAACGAGAGATGATTTATGCATGGCGAGCCCTGTGATGTTTGCGGACAATCTACAGGCTACCAGTTCCTACGAGCAACATCTACAAGGCAAATTGACCACACCCCTCCAAAAAATGCGGGACAACATTCTTTAAGAACGTTGTCCCGTACAATCTTTGTGGGATCGCGCTAGCACGATTTTCGACGCGCTACTGCATTGACTTTTTCGACGGCCGACTTTGAAAGCCTGCGGATGTCGTCGTTCGTCTTCCTTTGACCGCACGGTTCGTAGAAACGGGCCACCAAAATCACGCTCAAGAACAATTTAATCGAAAGCGATCGCCAAATCTTCACCTGGAGTGACTTGAACTGTGCGGTTCAAGTCCGCCTCCAAATACTTGGGGCTCAATTGCTTCAGCACTTGATCCGAAGATTTGGAAGTCGCTGACTTGCCGACGAAGTAGGCGTACTTACCGGGAATGAGCTCTCCGCTGAAGGTGCCATCTTTGGCAACTTCAATCGGAGCCATATGGCCATCCTCGAGCGGTTGCAGCGTCAACAGGATCCCGCCAACGGGCTTGCCGTCTGCCGTGGACACCTTCCCGCTAATCTTGGTGGGCCCACTTTTCAGCGCGACAGAACTCGAACATCCAACGACAAACAATAGAGCGAATGCAATGGCACTGCGCATATTTATTTCCTTTCCTGTATCTTATTCGAACGAAGGCAGTGTCTGGCCGTCGTTGGCACCCACCAACCACTTAACGACAATGCCGTCGGTGGAGTCCGAGAGGAAGAACACGGAACCATCGCCCCGTGCTGCATTTACGCCGCCGGTATGGAACGCAAACGGTTCGTCGTTCGGACCGCAATTGTTGACCGACCAGCGGCACTCCGGTGGACCACCGGTCGGACTGGCGAAGTTGTTGATCTTAGCAGCCCGCGAGCCAGGGCTGATGGCATTGCTGGGTCCCGAGTAGCCGTTGGTACCGGCATCGGCATCTACCCAAGCGAAGACGCGTCGTCCGTCGGCACCGGACGCCATGTTGATTGGGTCTGCAGCTCCACTCACTGGAGTTTTTCGCGAAGAAAGTGCACCGAAGGCACCTACGTTTGGATGCGAACGAGATGCGTCTTCAATCGTCAATAAAGTATTGGATGTGCCGTCAGTCACGCGCCCGAAACCACCACCATCGCAGTTCAACATGCCACCAACTACCTGGCTGACCCAAGCTGCCGAGCCGCTGCCGGGCGTCCTCATGCCAAACGTCGCGCCGGGACGAGTATCCACATCCGAGAGCGCTACGAACATATAATCGATGCCGCCGTAGCTATGCACTGGGTCGCGACCCTCGTTTCCGACCGGGGCGGAAGGACAAATGAACGCTGCAATCTTAGCCTTGCCAGCTACTTGACCGTTGGGATGAGCTGGATCGTCGTAGTTGCGTCCAATAGCGTTTTTGTGCAATAGGCAGCCTGAGGGAGTGATAAAACCAGCGCCGCTGGCTGTGGCTGAATAGAGCGCGATCGGATTGGAAGAGTGGTCAAAAAGATTGTAGACCGCAGTCTGCTCGATATAGGGAAGCAGCAAAGTGGGTGTCGACTGGATCATGTAAGTCGTCGAGCTTGAGCCCGTCGAATCGCACTGACCGCTGTGAGGAAACTTGCGGTTGGCGGATTCGAAATTGTGGACCGACAAGCCAATTTGCTTGAGGTTGTTGCTGCACTGCATGCGTCGAGCCGCTTCGCGAGCCGCTTGAACGGCAGGCAATAGCAAACCAACGAGGATACCGATAATTGCAATCACAACTAGCAATTCAACCAGGGTAAACGCAGGACGTTGGCGTCCTAGCAGGTTACTTGATCTTACCAACTCATACTTCTTCATGAATTTTACTCTCACAATGCCTATTCGCCTCAACAAGATCGCACTTCGCGACCTTCAACGCGGGACAATCATAGGGATGATTGTTAAGAACCCATGAAGGAATTGCGAATTTTGCGTTAAGGATCGATGGGCGTTGCGCAAAGATGTAGGTGTGGGGCTCTTTGGCACGCACGTGAGGTAGAAGGGCCGTAGGCCAAGATTTAGCGTAGCTTACAGCTGATGCGAGTTTTGTGTGCTTGAATTGTGTTTGTTGTCGCGAAACGACGTGCGATTTATAAGTTGCGATTCTTTAGTGGGTTGAGAATGCATTTACACGATGCTAGCAAAAGCACTCTCCCAACTTATAAATCGCACGTCGCAAGCTGTGGATTTTGATAGCCTGGGGTGGATTAGAGTGAGCGTAGCGAACGGAGCGCAACCCAGGATACGTCTGCGGCTCCCGATTGCGTTAGCTGCTCTGCAGCTAACCAAACCGGGAGCCCGAGACCCAGGCCTGCACTTCGCTCGCACGCACCGCTACGTTTAGCCTGGGCTCGACAATCGGCTGGACCTTCGGCCCGTCAGAACTTCCGCATCTTGTTTATCGCACCTCCCAAGCGACGCACCCCCAGAAACCGACAAAACGATGCACCGACCCTAAAAGGGTCGCCGATTCTGCGACCCTTTCAGGGTCGGCGTGTTCTGGGCGCAACTGTTTCCTGTGGTGTCGCTGCGCTCAACCACCGGCTAATCGCTCGAATCCCTATCGGGATAAGACCAGCGCAACCAATGCCACCACACAACCCCAAACTTTGAGCAGTTCAGCCTTCAGCCCGTCATGCAACCCATTCATTAAGCGCCAATGAAAAAAGCCTAACGCGTG
>JBGSJL010000252.1:0-1941 GCA_041741955.1 Pirellulaceae bacterium
TTCGTCGGATAATGTTCAAAAGTCCCATGTGGATCACTCCGTTGCCCCCGCCGCTCGCCGCTTTGGGGGAAGGTTCACATGGCTCAATTCTCAGTGGAAATTATGCGCCCAACTGGCTCAGTTCTGGGTGGAAATCAACACCATCGTCAAACGTCGTGCTGGCCCAACACTCCTGAAAATCCAGGCTGTTTGGACCCGTTTCGATATCCCCACGCCAGCGGCCATCGACAAACGGGATCGTTCCCACTCCACTTGCTCCAGCGACAGCGTGCAGGAAGCCTGTAAATAAAACCGCGACGAGCAACCGATGGAACATTGCCAAAAGTCTTCCGAAAGTCTGGTTTCGCAAAATTTGCATCAAGAGCCTAAACCTTGAACCCAAAGGATTGCAACGGCGGCGGCCCATGTCGAACTTTGGCATTGGCGCATTCCGATCGTAACCAAAGGCATCATCTCGGTGTTTGTCTGCGGCATTTGTTAGCGGTCAACTTTGGGCATAGTGAACTTTTCGCACCGCTAGGATCTTGGCTCGGCAGACTACCGATCAAACATTCCGCAGCGCCACAACGGTTGGGTTTGGGGGGAGAATGAACGTGATACTTAGCTCGCCCGCCTCGCTAGAAAGTGCCTACAAATCCAGGGGCTATTCATTCGTTTAAAAAAAATCCTCGCCTGGCACGGTGGCGCCAGTGGTTTGCAACGTAGTGCCAAACTCCACTTGTACGTGACGAACGGGTCGCTATGGTTTTCACAGTGGGAATCCATTAGCTTCAACGGTCCGGATTACCCAGGTTTTTGACATACAATGCGATGAACAAAACAACGAAATCCACCCAGCAAAAGCCACCAAAAACGACAGCGCTCGACATGACGCTCACGCTGAATGACGAGGTCTATCGTCACGAGCTTGCAAGGGTCCAACAGAAACTGAGACTGATACAGTATGCCTATCTCAAGTTGGGCAAATCCGCAGCTATCATATTTGAAGGCTGGGATGCCGCTGGCAAGGGCGGGACGATCCGTTGCATGTCGGCGGTTCTCGATCCACGAAGCTTCAAGGTCTGGCCTATTGCGGCACCGCGAAAATATTATCTGGAGCGACATTATCTTGCTCGCTTCTTTGAACGAATGCCACCGCGTGGCGCGATTTCGGTCTTTGATCGATCCTGGTACGGGCGCGTTCTCGTTGAACGCGTAGAGGAGCTTGCAAGCCCGGATGACTGGCGGCGGGCCTACACCGAGATCAATGAATTTGAGCGGATGCTTACCGGCCACGGAACCCGTGTCGTCAAAGTGTTCTTGCACATCACCCCAGATGAGCAGCTTCACCGTTTTCGCAATCGTATTTTAGAGCCGATGAAGCGCTGGAAACTGAGCACCGAGGATTTTCGCAATCGCCAGAAATGGAAAGCCTACGAAGAAGCTACCAACGACATGTTTCTTGAAACATCCACTCCCAGTTCGCCTTGGCATGCAGTCCCAGCGAACTGCAAAAAGTACGCCCGCGTCACAACGCTGAAGTTGATCGCGGAGCAGCTATCGTCAGGGGTTGATCTTTCGCCGGCTGAACTGAGCGAAGAAATTGTTCGTCAAGCTCAGCTACACCTCGGCATAGACCCGGCACAATTGTACGGATCGAGGCGTAAAGAAGATTGAGCCTGAATTGCTCCTCAATTTGTAGACACCAGTTCCGCATAATCGGCCCCGACACTGTATCACTGCCTGAACTCCCGAGCCTCGCCAGCAAATTCCGCACATTGGACACCTGCCACTTGCCGCCACGCCGGGTCATTCTGCATAATCACCGCATCGATCTCCCGGTCAATGAGTGCCTGTCGGGTGACCGATGTTAACTCATGCGCGATAACAGTAATCAATCCAGCTTTGCCAGAAGCCCGTAGCCCTTCAAGCAAAGGCACATTGCCGACGCCCATAGAATAC
>JBGSJL010000253.1:0-184301 GCA_041741955.1 Pirellulaceae bacterium
CACGCGTTAGGCTTTTTTCATTGGCGCTTAATGAATGGGTTGCATGACGGGCTGAAGGCTGAACTGCTCAAAGTTTGGGGTTGTGTGGTGGCATTGGTTGCGCTGGTCTTATCCCGATAGGGATTCGAGCGATTAGCCGGTAGTTGAGCGCAGCGACACCACCGGAAACAGTTACGCCGAGAATACGCCGACCCTGAAAGGGTCGCAGAATCTGCGACCCATTCAGGGTCGGTGCATCGTTTTGTCAGTTTCTGGGGGTGCGCTGCTTCGCAGCGATAATTGATTGCGTATTGATCTTGCGAAATCCCACTGGCCAAAACCTGTGTAATACGAAAACAGCGTGAGTGGTTACCTCGGCAATACCGGCGGGACTCGCCAGCGAGTGGGTTGATTGATTGATTCGTAGATTCTGCTGCGATCGCCAATTGCGAAACGTAGTGACGCGTTCGCAGGCGATCCGAGCTAAAAGGGAGAACCCAACACCTGAGCCATCGCGATGAGCACAGCGACAGCGGTGACCCATAAGCACAATTCGCGAATCCCGAATTGACGATTGCGGTGGAGAGTTTCCGCGATTGATCGCTCGGTAACGACGCGCCAGCCTCTAAGTCGGAAAACTACTCCCACCGCTACCACCGTGACACCTGCGGCGATGTGAATCAGACACCACCATGTATCGGATTCGAAATAGCTCACTTCGAACAAGGTAACTACAGGAAACATCGCTAGCAGGCTCAACAGAATCGACGGCACCAGCGAATGCAGAAGCGCCCGACTCGGCTGGCGACGGAGCGTATTTCGAAAAAGTTTGCTCAGCAAGAAAACCAGAACTCCGGCGTAACTGAATGCAACCGCCTTGTTGGGTAGTGCCAACTGCAAGTTTGCAAATATTGCTACAGTTAGAGTCAAGCAGAGCCCAGAGATCGTCCATTCTCGATAGCCGAAGCGGGTATGTCGAAAGGTCAACTGCACGACTGGGTCAAGGGCCTGTCGTTCGGCGGCGGCTGGTTCGCTGGAGTAACGTTCGCCATCCAGCGAGACTGCCAGGGTTGAAGCGTCATTTGTAGGGAAACTCATGCGCTGCATGGTTGTTCCTGACGCGCTGCGGAGCAAGACAGCCAGCAGTAGTGCCAGTAGACTGGTCCATGCAAAAAGCGTGGCAAAAAAGTTATCAACTAGCGTTGCCAAGAGGAATGTGGGTACCGCAACCCCAAGCAAATACAACAAAAGTCTCGCTTCGAAACTGGACGAGCGCAAGATAAAGCAAAGCGAAGCAATGACCGAACCAGCAAGCGCACAGCCACTCAATGCCCACAGTAGGCCTTTGGAAATCGGTGAACTGTTCGCGATCGGCGATTGGAAGACGGTACTGAAGGTTAGAACCCCATTTTTATGGTCTTGGATAAATGTATTGGCGGGCCACGATGGAATCCAAGTGCGGACATCTTCGGCAGTCAGATGTCTCACCTGCGTTAGCTCGAAGTCGTAAGTAATCTGGTGGATCATACCGATGCCAATTCGCTCGAAGAAACCCTTGGCTGGCACGGTACTTCCATCGACGTGTGCGAATTCAGTTACTCGATACAGTTCGGCAGTTTTGCCTTCGTGGAAGACCTCCAAACGATGGATCGAGAAATCTGGACTACCTGTCATGTCGACTTCGAACCAAGAGAATTGCTGAGGATCGCGGCCACTGTGAAACAAGTAGCGAGTTTGACCATTGACTTCAAACTGCTTCGCCAGTGTTAGGTCTGACAGTCTATGGTCAAACACCCCCTCCCCCCATTTGAGACCTGGGTAAATGTCCCAAAGCGTCAAACCGTTGGGCCGCAAGAAAAGAAAGTGGGGGAATAGGTCCGAGCGAGCAGCATTGCCATGGGCTCGATCGAGAATGTGACCTTGGTTCTTTCCCCCAGCAGCCAGCATACGCGGATTCCAGCGATCAAAGGCGTATTCGTGGAATTCGTCGGTCACTTGAAAGTTGGTTAACAAATCGCTGCCAAAAATTCGTCGCTCAAATCGCATCCAATGCGCTTGAATCGCTCCGACATCTGCTCGATTCGGAATTCCACGTAATTTAAAAATGTTGCGAGAGCGTACGAAGCGTCCCTGGGTATCATCTTCTGGTCGGACTCTATATCCATCAGGGCTCGGGCGCGTGCGGATTCGAGACTCATACTCGAAACTGAGATTGCCATAGGCGCTGTGTCGAGCGTCCACACCGGCGGTAAGCTCCTGAATCGTGGGCAGTTGACCGCTAGCAAACTCGGCACACAGCCAACTGCTTACCAGCACAGCGACTATCGCCAGCGCTTGCTTGAAGTTGTTTGTATCCATCTCCGCATCCTAAACTAAACTTAAACCTGAACTTAAACCTGAACTTAAATTCCTGGATTTGAATTGAAGTTGAAGTTCAGGTTTAAGTTGAAGTTGAAGTTGAAGTTTCTAAGGTCCGGCGGCTGCAAATTGTTGCGACGGAATACGCTCGCGTGTCTTTAACTCCGCTACGGAGCAAATTACTCCGAACTCAAAAACGACCATTACCCGGTATCGCGACCAATTCAACTCGAAAGAGCCGTAGGCGATACAGCGCAAGTGGGGCATGTTTCGTTGATGGCGTCGATCAACTGACGCATGCGTCCGAGTTGTTTACGATCAAATCGTAGTTTCAATCGCGGCAGCACAGCCAGGTCGGGTTCGTTGGCCTCTTCGACCAATGCGGCAACTTGTTCGATGCGGCCTTCGACCAAAATGCCGCTGAAGCGATGGTTGAGGTCGTCGAGCTGTTCGTCGCTGAGGGCTTGGTAGATACGCATGACAAGCGTATCACCGACATAGCGCGAACTGTGGTAGACGCGGTAGAACTTCAGCGTTTCTTCGACGGCGGCGTCCACGTTGTCGGTAATCATGTAGAGCGACCTATCTTCGGGACTGATCATCCGGTCGGCCAACAGCGTCTTATCGATGAACTCGCCAAAATGTTTCCAGAAGTCGCCACCGGGCTGATCGAGCAGCACGACGGGCAGCATGGTTTGCTTGCCTGTTTGCAACAGGGTGAGCACTTCGGCCGTTTCATCGAGCGTACCGAATCCACCGGGCAAACTAACGACGGCACTGCACTCTTTGACAAACATCAGTTTACGAGTGAAGAAGTACTTCATGGTCACCAGTTTCGGATCGCCCTCGATGAACGGATTGGCGCTCTGCTCGAAGGGCAACATGATGTTGAGTCCCATCGAAAGTTCCTTGCCTGCGCCGACGTGTCCCGCTTCCATGATACCACCGCCTGCGCCGGTGATGACCATCCATTGGTGTTTGGCCATCGCGCGACTGTACTGGACGGCGGTTTGGTAGGCGGGATGTTCGGCTTGGGTCCGCGCCGAACCGAACACAGTGACTTTGCGCCGTCGTCGATGGGGCTGAAACACTTTGAAAGCGTACCGCAGCTCGCGCAGCGTCCGACTCAGGATTTTCAAATCGCCGCGAGTCGTGCCGTCTTTTTCCAGACGCCCGATGCTGCGGTGCATCATATCCAACAAATCGCTGTGATCGATCTCGCTGGAAATCGCTTCGGTGGGTTCGTCGGCTGGCTGGGGACGCTCCTTAAGGTCTTCTCCCTGCGCTTCGGGAAAGAGGTCTAGATTGGCCGCTGGGGGCACTTCGTCGGGTACATCAGACATAAGCGCAGAAAATCCTAGTGGAGCGATAGGGTTGAAAGTTGAGCAATAGGGGGATAGCAACGCGATAGGTTTGCTGATCGCGTGGTCGGTAAAGTCGCTGGGGTTCGGCCAGCTGGGAGTCAAATCTTACGGCAATCGCTGGGCAATAAAAACAGCATTCCTAGCCGCCAGTGCCCCCGAATCGGCTGGAATCGACTGTTTCGACGCAAGTGGCCTTTGACTTGGCTGAGGAAACGGCGAAAATCTGCGAACTGTAGGATTCTGAATTGTATCGGGTTCGCGTTTCTAGTTACACCTAAGTCGTTGCCTTCTCCTATGTTTAAAGCGGTTAGCACGAATGTTAGTTTCCCCAAACAAGAGCAGCAGATTTTGGCATTCTGGAAAGAAAACGCCATTTATGCTCAAAGTTTGAAACAGCGGGCCGATTGTCCGACGTTCGTATTCTACGAAGGACCACCAACAGCCAATGGTCTACCGCACCCAGGTCACTGCCTGACTCGCGCGATCAAGGATCTCTTCCCTCGATACAAGACCATGCGGGGCTACCTGTGCGAGCGGAAAGCCGGCTGGGATACTCACGGCCTACCAGTCGAAGTCGAAGTCTGCAAGGAACTTGGGATTCACGGCAAGGACGAAATTGAAAAGTACGGCATCGAGCCCTTCATCCAGAAGTGCCAGCAGAGCGTATGGCGGTACATGCAAGAGTGGGAGCGACTGACCGAGCGCATCGGGTTTTGGATTGATCTAAGCCAAGCATATGTGACCTACCATCAAAGTTACGTGGAGAGCGTGTGGTGGTCGCTTAAAGAGTTGTTCGACCAAGGACTGTTGTATCGAGGCCACAAAATCGTATGGTGGTGGGCCCAGGGCGGAACTGCTTTGTCGGCCGGCGAAGTGGGGCAAGGCTATCGCGAGGTGGCCGATCCAAGTGTGTATGTCAAATTTCCACTTCTCGATGAACCGGGCACCAGCTTGGTTGTGTGGACGACCACGCCCTGGACACTTCCCAGCAACACTTATGCAGCCGTTCATCCGGATATCGACTATGCAATTTGTATTGACCATGATTCAGGGGAACGGCTGATCGTCGCCGCCACTTTGGCGGAGGCCATCGCCGCCAAAGCCAAGCGAACTTGGGTCGTCGAGCGCACGCTCAAAGGGTCCGCGCTCGTCGGATGGCGCTACGAGCCACCGATGCAAACCTACTACACCCAATATTCCGCCGCGACCGGCAAGTTAAAGGATGGAACATCGGTGCCGCTTTACTGGCGAGTTGTACTCGCCGACTTCGTCACCCTCGCTAGCGGTACGGGTCTAGTCCACATCGCGCCGGCTTTCGGTGAGGTCGACTACGAACTCTTACAAGACGAACAACTGCGATTCGATCCCGACTCTGAGAAGCCGTCGCTACTGTGCGCTGTGGGGCCCGATGGCAAGTTCACAGCCGACGTGCCAGAGCATCAAGGCGTGTGGGTCAAGGATGCTGACAAAGCCATCGCGAGGCAGTTGAAGGAGTCGGGCCGACTGCTGCTACTGGACCAGATCCTGCACGACTACCCGTTTTGTTGGCGAGCCGATCAAGATCCGCTGATCCAGTATCCACGCGAGAGCTGGTTCATCCGCACGACCGAATTTCGCGACAGGATGCTAGAAAACAATGCGAAGATCGGTTGGCTGCCCGACAACATTCGCGATGGGCGATTTGGAAATTTCCTGCAAAGCAATGTCGATTGGGCGCTTTCACGCGAGCGCTACTGGGGTACACCACTGCCCATTTGGGAGTGCGAGCAAACCGGTCAGCGCGAAGCCGTCGGTAGCTATGCGGAGGTGCTAAACAAGCCAGGGTTAGCTGGGACAGAAATGTGGGCTGCGGCCAAATCGCAAAATCCCGACTTGCCCGAAGACCTAAAAGTACACAAGCCCTATATCGATGCGGTCACCTACGACTCGCCCTTCGCGCCCACTGCGCGCATGCGACGCGTGTCGGAAGTCATCGATTGTTGGTACGACTCCGGCGCGATGCCCTTTGCGCAGTGGGGCTATCCGCACCAGGGACAGACACAATTCGAAAATGCCTTTCCTGCCGACTTTATCAGCGAAGCCATCGATCAGACTCGCGGCTGGTTCTACAGCCAGCTTGCAATCAGCACGATGCTATTTGGAGGCAAAAATTCGGATCCAGCCGTAGACTTCCCACACCCCTTTAAGAATTGCATCGTGCTGGGTTTAATGCTCGCCGAATGGTACGAAAGCAAAGACGGCAAACAACGTTACTTGACCGAGGACGAGGCCCGCGACGCGCTGGGAAGTGCTTACGTTTCTAAGACGGGTAAGATGTCCAAGCAACTCCGCAATTATCGCAGCCCGCAAGAGATTTTTGACAATCATGGAGCGGATGCGCTGCGCTGGTACTTCTTTGCCAACCAGCCGCCGTGGAGCTCGATCATTTATTCTGAACGGGCCATTCGCGATAGCATCCCCGAGTTCCTGCTGCGGCTGTGGAACGTGCTGAGCTTCTTCACGATCTACGCCGAAATCGATCAGTTCGCTGGACCCACCGAAATCCCAGGCGGACTCGACCAGTTGACCGGCGAAGAGCTGTCCAAAGCGAGTACCTATCGACCTGTGGCTGAACGTGGTGAGCTCGATCGTTGGATACTCAGCGAGCTAGCGTCGACAACCGCCGACGTGATCGAGCGCATGGATCGCTACGATAGCTTCGGAGCTTGCGGACAGATCTCCGCTTGTGTCGATGCGCTGAGTAATTGGTACGTGCGACGGTGCCGCGATCGCTATTGGGGCAAGGCGACGGCGGCCGAGAGTCCGGACAAAGCCGATGCCTACTGGACGCTCTACGAAGTACTGCTCGAATTGAGCAAGTTAGTCGCGCCGTTCGTACCGTTTGTGGCCGAAGCCATGTGGCAAACGCTAACTCAATCGGTGCGCGAGCAAGTCCGCCAAAGCGTACATCTCTGCGACTACCCCACGACCCGGCCCGAGCGCTGCGAGCCCGCGCTGAGTGCGCGGATGCGGGTACTCCGCGAGATCGCTTCGCTGGGACGCTCGGCCCGCATGGATTCAAAATTGAAGGTCCGGCAGCCGTTGGCGCGAGTCGAAGTCAGCTTGGCGAGCGATGAACACATGGCTTGGCTGGTCGAACATGATC
The DNA here is from genome assembly GCA_041741955.1 of Pirellulaceae bacterium. Classification (GTDB taxonomy): domain Bacteria; phylum Planctomycetota; class Planctomycetia; order Pirellulales; family Pirellulaceae; genus Aureliella. Next base: position 6,847 of record JBGSJL010000253.1, read on the forward strand.
AAATTGTTCGCGAAGAATTGAACGTGAAGGAAATTGCCTACAACGCGGGCAACAGTCCCTATATCGAGTATCACGTACTGCCGAATTTCAAACTGCTGGGGCCGCGTGTCGGAAAACGCTTGCCAGCGCTTAAGAAAGCCCTGAGCAACATCGATGGCAGCCAGCTGCTAGTTGAGATACAAACCTCGGGCCATGTGGATATTGAACTCGAAGGCGATTCCCTCAGACTGGAAGGCGATGACCTCGAAGTGCGTCTAAAGGCAAAGGGCGGCTGGGCGGCCGCACAGGGTAGGCACTGCGTGGTGGTGCTGTCCACAGATTTGACGCCCGAACTCATTCGTGAGGGCTATGCTCGCGACGTCGTACGGTTTGTTCAAGACCTGAGAAAGCAAACCCATTGCCAATTTACAGACCGCATTCGCGTCTACTGTGTCATGCAAGATCCGCAGCTTCTGGTAGCTTTGGAGGAGAACAAGGAGTACATTGTGGGAGAAACACTTGCTACTCAACTTGTCTTTGGCAAACCGCCCGGCGGCATCGAGCTCCATGCATTCGATATTGCTGGACTTCCTTTGAGCATCGCCATTGAAGTGAATCCCGCCACTGAAAAAATGGGCTAGTGACTTGTCGCAAATCAAAACGTGGGTGAGCTTTTTTGGCGATAGACACGGTTCCCCAGCAATCTACTGGGGCTATCGCCCAAACGGCTCAAATTGCAAACTCCATTCATCACTTTGACAGTGCACTAGACCTTATCGCAACGAGGAAAGAGCCACATGAGAAATCTTCGACTTGCAGTACTTATCTCGGGTGCCGGTTCAACGCTCCAGAATCTAATTCACTGGAAGTATATTGGCGAGTTGCCTGTCGACTTCCAAGTCGTAATAAGCAGTAGCGCCGCAGCGGGCGGCATCGACATTGCTCGCGAAGCGGGCATTCCGGTCGAGATTGTTTGTAAGTCGACTTTCGCCCAATCCGAAGAGCACAGCGAAGCCATCTTCTCGATTTGCCGCGCGCACCAGGTGCAGTTAGTGGTTATGGGCGGCTACCTACAGCACCTGTCCATTCCAGTGGACTTCACCAACCGTGTCGTGAATATTCACCCTGCGCTAATTCCAGCATTTAGTGGCAAGGGCTTTTATGGCAAGCGGGTTCATCGAGCGGCGTTGGATAGCGGTGTCAAGCTAGTCGGCTGTACGGTGCATTTCGTAGATGACCAATACGATCACGGACCGATTATCGCCCAGCGCGCCTGCCCAGTATTCGAAGCCGATACAGTGGACAGCTTGCAAAGCCGTGTGGGTGAACTCGAACGGCAACTTCTACCTGAAGTCATCGCCGCCATCGCCCGCGATCAAGTGTCTGTGAAAGATCGCAAGGTTGCACTGCGCACCATCGTTTGAATTCACTCCGCAGCCTACTTGGGTGCGCTGATTCCACAGACCGATTCGGCTCGAGCGAGGACTTGGGCGGCTTGCTGCCTGGCTCGCTGAGCGCCGTCGCGCAGGATATCGCTCACGGTGTCGGGACGTGTCTCTAATTCATAACGTCGTTGCCAAGCGGGTGCAAAATAGCGCTCGGCCGCATCGGCCAACGATTTTTTGACTTGCCCATAACCAAAACCACCTGCGCGATACATGTCAGCCATCTCGTGCACTTCAGCATCGCTGCCAAAGAGCTGAAAGAGCTGATACAAATGATCTGTATCGGGGTCCTTGGACTCCTCCATCGCGCGGCTATCGGTGGCTATGCGCATAATTTTCTTTCGCATGGCTTTGGCATCTTCGAAAATCCCAATCGTATTGTCGTAGCTCTTGGACATCTTTTCGCCATCCGTGCCCGGAACCTTGGCCGCGTTCGACAACAATCGAGCTTCAGGCAGCACAAATGCTGGGCCGAAATTATGATTGAAGCTATTGGCCAAGTCTCGGCAGACTTCGATGTGCTGCACCTGATCCTGGCCCACGGGTACCCAGTTAGCATCGTAGGCTAAAATATCGGCCGACATGAGTACTGGATAAGTAAACAGTCCCGCGTCGGCTGTCACGCCCCTGGCCTTTTTCTCTTTGTAGGCATGACAGCGTTCCAGTAGCCCCATCGGTGTGCATGTCATGAGGATCCAAGTTAGTTGTGAAACCTCTGGCACGTCCGATTGCACGAACAGCGTCGCTTGGGCCGGATCGAGTCCCAGAGCGAGCAGGTCCAGTGCGGCATCGCGCGTGAGCTGTCGCAATAATTCAGGTTCACGGACCGTGGTCAGGGCATGCAAGTTGGCGATAAAATAGTAGCCGACGTGCTCGCGCTGCAAATCGATATACTGCTGAATGGCACCAAAGTAATTGCCCCAATGAAAACGTCCTGTGGGTTGAATACCGGAGAGAACTCGCATGGCTCGTCCATCAAAATGGTTAGGACACTCGGGTGACCGCAGACTGAAGACTTTGGTCTGTGGTATTAAAGTACAGTACCGATCACTTCGTTCAGGTGCCAAGCGCCCAGTTGGCTAAGTGCGCCAGGCAGAGCTTGGACCAATCGCTGACTGAGCGTCGGATCATAGTAGTTGGCCGTGCCGACCTGGATACAGCTAGCTCCCGCCGCTAAAAATTCCATCACATCATCGATGGTGGCAATGCCACCGATACCCACGATCGGAATTTTGACTGCCGAGGCGACTTGATAGACGCAGCGCAGGGCCACGGGCTTGATTGCTGGACCACTCAGCCCACCTAACTTGTTACCGAGCATGGGCTTCTTTTTTCGCCAGTCGATTGCCATCCCCAACAGCGTGTTGATACAGCACACAGCATCGGCGCCACCGTCGACGGCCGCTTGGGCAATGTCTACGATTCGCGTGACGTTTGGTGTCAGCTTGGCCAAGATTGGCAGATTGCAGCTCTCGCGAACACCGCTGACCACTTGCCTGCACATTTCTGGATCGGTGCCAAAATCGACACCTCCGCTCACGTTCGGGCAAGAAATATTGAGCTCGAGCGCAGCGGCACCACCCGCCGCATCAATCCGATGTGCAAGCTCGATAAACTCCTCGCGACTCTTGCCTGCGATGCTCACAATGACGGGCGTGGCCAACGTCCGCAAATACTGGAGGTGTCCCTGGATAAATGCTTCGACCCCGTCGTTATCCAGGCCAATTGAATTGAGCAGGCCAGCGGAGGTTTCAACCGTGCGCCATGGTGCATTGCCCGGCCGCGCATGCAGAGTAATCGTTTTGGGAAGGATACCGCCTAAACAATTCAAATCGACCAACCGCTCCATCTCCCGCGCGTAACCGAATGTTCCCGAAGCGACTAAAATAGGATTGGGCAGGTTGAGCCGCCCGAGTTTGACGCGCAAGTCGGCTGCTCGCTCAGCAGGCATTTCCGCGCTAGGCAGTGCGTTCTCAGCCGGAACACGAGTCTCCGAAGTAGGAAAAGTACTCATAAGCGAGCGCTACTTTCAACGCGGTGGGTCAGTGGCTGCGTGGCCGCGATGATGGCATCGGCAACTTCTTTCTTGGTACCCGTCACAAACGCCAATGTCAGTCCACTGGATGATATTATTTCCACGGAGTTGTCCGGCGAATTGATGGCGCTGGGACCATTGGAAACCATAATGTCACAGCACTTCTTCTGCATTTTTACAATGGCGCGAAAGCGTTGATCCTCGGTCTCCAGCGCAAACCCTACTACCCACTGATCGGCCCGCTTTGACTGGGCGGCGGTAGCGACAATATCCGGTGTTTCGATGAGCTCCAAAGTCAGTGGTTGACCGTCTTTGGCAATCTTGGCGGAGCTCACACGGCGGGGCATGTAATCACAGGGAGCCGCTGCACCGATGAGCCCATCGTGTCGCGGAAAGTGTTCCAGAACCGCAGCCAACATTTCGTCGGTCGTATCCACTTCAACCAACTTGATCTGGGCTGGGTAAGCAACATTCACTGGGCCAGAGACCACCGTCACTTGGTGGCCGCTGTCGAGTGCGGATTGGGCTAGGGCCGCGCCCATGCGACCACTGCTGGCGTTGGTCAAATACCGCACTGGATCGAGGTACTGACGCGTAGGCCCTGAAGTAATGAGAATTTGCGGCATCGCTCACGCCAATTTCTGCTCGATGGCCGCCAATATTTCGTCGGGTTCGGCCATGCGTCCCTCACCCTGCTTACGGCAGCTCAGCCAGCCTGTGTTGGGACCGATTTGCTCGACACCGTCGGCTGCCAAGGTTGCTACATTTCTTTGGACGCAAGGCTTGGACCACATCGGGCTGCTCATGGCGGGAGCCATCAATACGGGACATTCACAGGCGAGGTAAAGCGTCGAAACGAGGTCATCCGCCAAACCCAAAGCGCAACTTGCCAATATCCGCGCCGTGGCCGGAGCGATGACCAACAAATCCGTTCCCTCAGCCAACTCGATATGGGCCCCCAGTGGAAAACGCATGTCGTAGCTATCGATGACAGGCGCCCGACCACAGAGAGCCGAAAAGGTAGCTGGACCGACGAACTGTGTCGCGCCGTACGTTAACACGACGTCGACACGATGCCCCGTCTGGATCAAGCGGCTGACCAGCGAGGCAACTTTGTAAGCGGCGATGCCTCCACCAATGCCCACGACGATCCGCTTGGAGGTCATAGTTCAAGCGAATCCATGTCCAACAGGTCGCCGTCATCGTGCTCGCCGATCAAAGCCAGTTCACCGGCAGCGCTCAAGAATATTTTGTCTTGCAAAATTTCTTGCAGCACGATCTCCATCTTGTTCTCGGGTGGCTTTTCGATCAGGGGTCGGCTGCCGCGATTGAGCTGTACCAGCCGCTTTTGAATGAGAGTGGACAACTTGAAGCGCCCGCCAACTTTGTTGACGATTTCTTCTTCTTTGAGTTCTTCGAGCATGTTCTGCCTTTTGTGGGTGTGGGATTAGAGTCGAAGCGGATGGTGCTAGATCAGGAGTATTTATGGAGAATGTTGCAAATTTCCGCTGCGGAAAGATTGACCTCTCGATTGATGATCTCATGTTGGTAGTGCTTGAGGGCTTGCAGTTCTTCGGCGGCAACTTCAAGTCGTCTTGTCACGGCCACTTCGTCGTCGGTGCCACGCCGACGTAAGCGAATGGCCAGTTCTGCCAGCGAGCCTGGATGGATGAAAAAGCTAATCGCGTCAGGCCGTTGATCCATGACGCTCAGGGCTCCTTGTACATCGATCTCTAAGATCATCCATTTGCCCGCTTGAAGGCCATTTTCGACTTGTTTAGCCGGAGTGCCATACCAGTCGCCACGACCAAAAACCTCTTTGCATTCGAGCAGCTCATTTTCGCTTCGCAGCGCTCGAAAATGTTCTTGGGTAACAAAATGATAGTCGCGACCTTCAACTTCGGTAGGTCTTTGCTTGCGAGTTGTGGCAGAAACGCTCAGTTCCAGCGGTAGCGGGCAGTTCGCGAGCAATTCGCGCACGACTGTACTCTTCCCAGCACCGGACGGTCCAGAGAGGATTATCAACCGGCCCAGGGCCGGCAAATTAGATTGGCTGTGGCCTAACTGTGATGCAGTTCGCTGTGTCACTACTACCCTACTCTACGTTCTGTACTAGTTCACGCATTTGTTCGATGATCGTCTTGACGTCTACCACCCGCTGAGCGATTTCCGAGTCGCCAGCCTTCGAGCCAATTGTATTACTTTCACGGAACATTTCTTGGATTAAAAAATCGAGTTTGCGCCCTTGGCTTTCTTCGGCTTGCAGCAGACTTGCGAACTGGGCCACATGGCTTCGCAATCGCACTAATTCCTCGCGAATGTCCGCTCTGTCAGCCATCAATAGTACTTCGCGTACCACGTCCACCTCCTGCACGTCTGCTCCAATCTCAGCCATAGCCTTGGACAGCTTGACCGAAAGACGCTGACGATACTCTTCGATAACCGCCGGCGCACGCGACTCGATCTTGTTGGCTAAATCTACTAGGCAGTCCAACTGCCGCGACAATTCGCTACCCATAGAATCGCCTTCGACGCGTCGCATACGATTTAGACAGGCGAGTGCATCGGCAATCGTTTCCAAAACACTAGTGATCAGCTCGTCGGGCAACGTTTGTTCGGTTGTCCAAGCCCTGCGGTCCGCCACGACGCCAGGCAGCGCTAGGAGGTGGCTGATGGATACCTCTGATTTGACTCCCATTTTTTCTGCCAAGGTTTGGCATTGCTTTAGGTAACCCGAAATCACCGACTCGCGCAACATGTATTGATTGTCTAGATTTCCACCGTTGAGTTGTACGGACAATTGCAGCGAACCACGGCGCAGAGACTGGCGGACAAGTCCTTCGATTTGCGGGTCGATGCCGCTGAGCTCTTCACTGGTTCGAATTTGGACTTTGAGGTGCCGATTATTCACGGCTCTAACCTCGGCGGAGATCTCCGTCGGGCCGAATTGCCGGCGACCTTGCCCCTGTCCCGTCATACTCAACAGCACTTGCACCCCCCTCGCCATTTCTATCGTAATCGCAACCATTCACACCAGAAGTAGCAGGCAAACTGCGTGCGCCAAAGCCCTACTCCGTAACCTACTTTAATTGACTCGGGTCGGTGACTTCTGCCTCGATCGCTGTGCCAGTTGCTGTTGCCTCGGTACCCAGCTCGACACCTCCCTGGGCAGCAGGCAAATCGAGTGGAGTTAATTGAGCGTCGTTACCCATTTCAGCGTTGGCACCACCGGGCAGCGCCGTCGCCCCACTTGGCAGAACCACATCGCTGCCACTGGTAACACCACTTGAACTTGAGACTCCTCCAATGTCGCCGGCCGCACTGGAGCTGACCGTGGATGACACGTTCCCACCCATGGTTGGCAGGGCCCGATCCTTCAAGAAGAACACCGCCGATGCACACAGAAATATCCATACAGCAGCCACGCCAACGGTGATGCGCGTGAACAAATCCCCAGCTTTGGTTCCGAAAGCGCTTTGGCCACCTGCACCTCCCAGGGCACCGGTAAGTCCACCGCCGCGCCCGCGCTGCACGAGCACCAGCATCACCAGGAACAGCGAGCTCAGGAAAATACTAATGCCAAAGAAATATTGTGCGAAAGCAGCAACTAACATGTCCAAGTCCTCAATGCGTTTCTGATATGTAGGTTTGGCTTACTGCCAAACAAATGTGACAACACCCTGGGTAATAACTAGCCAGCCGCAGCGACGATGGCTGCAAAGCTGTCGGCCTTTAGCGAAGCACCGCCAACCAGGGCTCCGTCGATATTGGGTTGCCCCAGTAGTTCCGCAGCATTGTCTGGCTTGACGCTGCCGCCGTATTGAATCCGAATCGAGTCGGCTACTTTCGGGCCGAACAATTGACTTAGTAGCGAGCGAATTTGTGCGTGTACCTCTTCGGCCTGAGCTGGCGAAGCCGTTTTGCCGGTACCAATGGCCCACACCGGTTCGTAAGCAATCACTAACCTGCCAGCCTGTTCGTGGGACAGGCCGACCAGAGAACCGCGTATCATTTCGTCGATAACTTGGGCGGTAGTCCCCGCTTCGCGTTGGTCAAGCATTTCGCCAACGCACACAATCGGCGTGAGGCCATAGCCGAGCGCCGCGATGGTTTTCAAGTTCACCAGCGCATCGGTTTCGCCATAGAACTGGCGTCGTTCGCTGTGACCCAAAATCACGCAACCGCAGCCAAGGTCGCACAGCATCGGACCGCTAATTTCGCCAGTAAAAGCACCTTCTTTTTCTTGCGACATATTTTGCGCACCGAGCATCAAGTGGCTACCTTGGAGCGCGGCTGCCACGTCGGACAGGTACGCCGATGGCGGGCACACGGCTACGTCGGCTGGCAGGTTGCTGGGCAGCGCCGAGATTAGATTCCGCACTAGTGAGACGCTCGAATCCCGCAGAAGGTTCATCTTCCAATTGCCAGCGATAAATGGCTTTCTCAACTTTGTCTCCAACTAGGGGTCTCCAACTAAGGTTTGCTAGAAATACTCTTGTTAAAAAGTCCAGCCAATTTTTTCATTTGAGCCATGAGTTCGTCATATTGAGCTGGCAACAGCGCCTGTGGGCCGTCGCTCTTGGCTTCCTCGGGGCAATCGTGGACTTCGATGTGAACACCATCTGCCCCGACCGCCAGACCCGCCAACGCACAGGGAGGAATCAAATCTGGCCGCCCAGTCGCATGGCTCGGATCGACGATGATCGGCAGGTGACTGAGCTGCTTGACCAGGGCGACGGAGGCCACGTCGAACAAATTGCGGGTCGCTGGGTCAAAGCTCTTAACGCCGCGCTCGCACAGCACAACCTGCGAATTCCCCTGGCTAAGAACGTACTCGGCACTCATCAGCAAATCTGTCACGGTGGCTGACATGCCGCGTTTGAGCAGCACGGGTCGATGGGTCTTGCCCGCTTCGGTCAGCAGCACAAAATTCTGCATATTCCGCGCACCGATCTGCAACATATCCGCATACTCAGCGACGATCTCGACATTGCGCGGGTCGGTAACCTCCGTGACGACAGGCATCGAGTGGTTGCGGCCAACGCTTTGCAATATTTGAAGACCCTCGACCCCCATACCTTGGAAAGCGTAGGGACTCGTGCGCGGCTTGTAAGCACCACCGCGAAAAATATTTGCACCGCTTGCTCGAACCGCTTTGGCGATACGTTCCATCCGCTCAGGCTCTTCGACCGAACAGGGGCCAGCGATCATACCCAAATGCCCCCCGCCCACTTTGATCCCCGAGACATCCACCACGCTATCTTGAGGATGGGCATCCCGACTGGCCAGCTTGTACGGAGGCAAAACTGGGATCACATCTGCTACGCCCGCAATCGCGCGCAGCGGCGTTTCCCTGAGCTTGTCTTCGTCGCCGATGATGCCCACGATGGTGCGAAACGTGCCGCGACTCAGGTGCGCAGCTAACCCCATTGCCTCAACGCGCTCGATCACGTGTTCGACTTCTAGGTCCGTCGCTCCATTGCGAAGAATCAGTATCAAAGGCTAGCCCTGTGGCGGGGTTTGAGCGGTTGGGTTTGGTCGGCTGGATTGATGAGAGGCATCAACTCCCAAGTTCTGCGAATCCAGTAGTTTACAGCGGCGATCAAAACCCGTCGAGGCATATCGTGCGGCATTGGTCTGGGCGCTCGCCAGCAGAATCGCATACCACCCGAAAGTATGGATGGCCCTGATCCAGGCTTTTCTCGTGGGGTCAAAACGCCAGATGAAGGCCCGCTGTAGCTGGAGTCGCCAGACTTGGGTCCGCCAGAACCGCTGCCTGGCGACTCCGACTCCGACAACCATCGAAGCCTGGCAGCGCTGGCGGCGGTTTTTCGAAGTATTCCTCTTCACACGCGGTAGACGAATCTCAAAAATGTCCGAGCGGGTGGGCGACCGTTCCAGTTGATTCCGTTCCAGCCGATTCCGTTCCAGCCGATTCATGGATGAGAATATGGACATTGCTATCGCGGTTGTCGCACTGCTGGTCGCATTGTGGCAACTGAAGTTGCAACGCGACGAAATTCGACGCAACAGCCGGCTCAATGCATTGATTCATATAGCGGGGCTTACGCTGTCTGAAACCTATGGGCTACTGTTCGCGCAACATCTGCCCTAGCAATTGGGCGACTTCGTCAGCGCCGAGATTAGGGAGCTGTTCTAGTAAGCTCGCGGCCCGCTCTTGGGAGACCAGCTCCGCTGCCGATGATGGTATCGCGACTGCCACACTCGCTTCGTCAGCGTCGGCTGCTTCAGACAGCTTGTCGCACAACAGTCCGATAACTAGGTTCAGGCTCTCACTGCGCAGTAGAGCCGAAATGGGCACGTTAACCTCTAGTTGACTTTCAATCCAGTTACGCAGTTCCACAGCCATCAGTGAATCGAGCCCCAGTTCAACCAGAGCACGGTCGGCTAGGATTTGATCGGCGGCGATCCCCAATAGCGAGCTGGTTTTGGTACGCAGCAACTGCTCCACCAGCTCAAACCTCTGCTGACCGGTAGCGGTCCGCAAGCTGTGAGCTGAGGGGAGTTCTTCGCCATGTGCAAGACTCAAAGTTCCCACACCGCTCAGCAAATGTGCGAAGCGAGGTGAGACGCGGTTGGTAATGCCCAGCCCGCGCCATAGGCTCCAGTCAATTCGCAGTACGCTCAGTTGCAATGCTTTGTTCTGTAAAGCGTATTCGAGGCAGTCCGTCGCTTGCTTCACACTGAATCTCAAAACCCCTTGGCGTTCTAAGCGCTGGCCGAGCTGCTCGCGGCGTGCGAGGTAGCCGACTTCGCCCAAGTGGCCCCAGTTCATGACGGTGGCGGGTAGACCCTGGGCTCGGCGATAGTAGGCGAGACTATCCAGCAGGGCGTTCGCGGCCGCGTAGTTGGCTTGACCCGCATGCCCAAAAACACTCGACAGCGAGGAAAACAATACGAACAAATCAAGCTGCAGGTGTTTTGTTTCGCGATGTAGGTTCCAACCTCCCAGCACCTTCGGACGCAGGACGCGTTGCAATGTGTCGAAATCTAGATCGGCCAGCAACCTGTCTTCGAGAACCATCGCTGAATGGACGATACCGCGAAGCGGCGGAAGACGATTTTCAATTGTGGAAACCACACGGCGCACATCATCGGCCTGTGTGATGTCGGCAGGCAAGAGACTAACACGAGTCCCAGCATGTTCCAATTCGTCGATCAAGCTCCTGGCGGCGGGGCTTAGTTGCACGTTACGGCCGCTGAGCACCAATGACTTGGCACCACGCGCGGACATCCAGCGCGCGATCTCCAAACCGAAACCACCCAGGCCACCCACAATCCAATACGTAGCCGCATCGTCAAGGCGGACGGGCGAAAGGTTACCAGCGCATATCGCGTCGGGTCGACGTTGGTAGCCAATAACTACTTTGCCGATGTGCTTTCCCTGCTGCATCAAGCGATAGGCCGATTGAGTTTCATCAGCAGCGTAGACTTTGATCGGTAACGGAGTCAACTCGTTGGCCTCAAAGCGATCGACCAGCTCGCGCAGCATTTCTCCCATGCGCTGTGGCTGTTGCTTGAACAACTGGTCCAAGTCGATAGCGAACATGGCCAAATTATTGCGGAACGGATAGAGGCCCAGCGGCGTGTCTCCGTAGATATCTCGCTTGCCAATCTCCAGGAAACGTCCGCCGGTTTTGAGCACCGACAAGCCCGTTTTGATGGCCTCTCCAGGCAATGAATTTAGCACTACATCCACGCCCGCTCCGTGCGTGGCTGCCAGCGTCTGTGCGCCGAACTCGAGCGAACGAGAATCCATGACACAGCATGCTCCCTGCTCGCGCACCATAGCTCGCTTTGTTTGCGTTCCAGCCGTCGCCAGGATTCGAGCGCCTGCGAGTTTGGCCAGTTGGATTGCTGCCAGACCGACACCGCCACTAGCAGAGTGAATGAGTACCGTTTCGCCATGTCGCAAGCGAGCGCACTCGTGCAGGGCGTACTGCGCCGTCAAGAAGGCGATCGGCAGGGCGGCAGCTTGTTCGTGGCTCAGGTTTTTTGGCTTGCGAGCGACCAGAGCCCCATCGACGGTGACATGGGTTGCAAATGCTCCAGGCGCGACCGCGATGACTTCATCACCGACGTTCCAACGGCAATCGCCCCCAACCCGACTGACCCGACCTGAACACTCGGCACCCAATTCGATCGGACCATCGGGAAGTCCGGGATACAGATCGAGTGCTTTCATCACATCGCTGAAATTGAGACCGGCTGCGACCACTTCAATTTCCACTTGCCCAGCCGCCAACTCTAGGGTTGACTTGAGTTGGTAGTTGAGCTCGTCGATCCCTGACGTTAAGCCAACGCGCAGTTGGGAGGGCAGCAACTGCGTTGCTTCTCGTGTCGCGGACTTGCCAGCGTGCGGTGCAAAGCGATTCACCCAGCGCGATCCAGCTCGCCAAAGCACTTCGTCTTCTTCGTCGCCGCAATATAGTTCTCGCATCAAGCAATCGGTGTCCCGTGTAGCCTCTTCACGCTTAGACAATTCGCGTTTAGACACATCACGGGGCATGTCGACCAGCTTGCAACGCAGGCTGGCTATTTCGCTGGCGATAACCCGACCGAAGCCAATGAGCGGTGCCTGTGCGATTTGAGTCAGTTCGACAGGGACGGTTTGTGACTGAGCACCTGCAGTCACAATGGTCAGTTGGGTACTGGCAGGCACAGCACTTTGTTCCCAGGCTTGAACCAAGTGCATGGGAGCCAGCGCCGTCAAGCGTGTGCTCTCGTCGAGCGTTGTTGTTGAGAGATCCTCAGCGTCTGGCGCATCGAGACCCCACAGATATATCACTCCATTGAGGGAGTCCCCGAGCGACTGGAATGCTGCGGCTAGCCCAACCTTAAAGCTATCCAGCGAGCTTGGATCGACCTGCACAAAGTGTCTGCCGATCGCATGAGCGACCGTCGCATCATCGCGATAGATTTCAAACACATGGCTGCCCTGCTGTCTAAGGCTCGCAACCAAGTCGTGCCCTAGACTGCCAAGGTCCATAAACACGATCCAGCGATCCGCCGCACTCGGCTCCGTTTGCGCGACTAACGAAAGCTCCTGTGAGATCCACGAGTAACTATAAATTAAATCCTCGGTGGACTCGCTGGCGACTCCGCCGTTCATGCGGCGACTTTCAAAACCTCGCAGGGAAATACAAAGTTGGTTGTCCGAGTTATAGACATCTAAATCGCACAGCATTTGCTTGCTCGATTTGTGCAACATCCTCACATGTACGGTCACCCGGTCTGTGGCAGGGCGATACGATCGAACCTCTCGAATCTCGGCAGGCAGATATAGGCCGTCGAGGGTATGATCGAAATTACGATCCGCGGCAATCATGCCATGAAAACAACTATCGAGCAGAGTAGGGTGAAGCGAATAGGTACCGGATTGATGGTCGGTAAGAGTAGCGTTGCGAGGCAAGTTCACTTCGGCCACAGACTCACCATCGCGGCGCAGTCCCCGGCCAATACCTTGAAATGCAGGTCCGTATTTCAGACCTAGTTCTCGGCAATAGGCATACAGCCGAGAGCCATCAAATTCTTCGGTACAGCGCTCTCGAGCTGCGGCGAGTGAACTTTCCGCGGTGGCCGAGTTGGAATAGTGCTCGTCGGGTGCCTCCCCGCTATATTCAATTGTGGCCAGGGGACTCCAAGCCTGCTCGTCGGCTTCGCGGAATGCGAGCGTCACTTGTCGCCGCTGGACATCGATTGATGTTTGAATCCATTGCGGTCGATCTTCGCTTAAAACGCATGGCGTATGCAGACGGATGCGATCCAAGCGGACACCTTCTAGCGACAACTCAGCCCGCACTGCAGCCAATGCCGTTTCCAGCATCGCGGCGGCGGGGTAGACCACGATATTTCGTACCGCGTGATCGCTCAAGTAGCTGTGTAGTTTCAAGTCGATTCGCTGCTGCCATTGGGGCGTCGGAGAAACCATCAATTCTCCAAGGAGCGGATGAACGACACTAGCCTCACGACTGGCGCGGGACTCGTTGGATTCCGACCAACAGTGTTGAGTCTGAAAGGGATATGCGGGCAAATCGATTCGGCGAGTGGGTTTGTTGTAAAAACCCGACCACTGAACATCAAAGCCGAGCGTGTACAGATTGCCCAGGGACTTTGTAATACACGGTAGGTCCGCCTGCTGTCGATTGAGAGAGGGTAGCGTTCGTATCGAACGGCCCATGTCCTGGAAGCACTCGTCGATCGAGTAGGCCAAGACAGGATGCGGACCAACCTCGATGGCCAGCCCATAGCCCATGTCCGAGAGGCAGGCCATTGCGTCGCTGAAGCGAACACTTTGCCGCACGTTGCGCCACCAATAGTCGGCATCGACCTGTCGGCCATCGATCAGTTTTCCGGTCACGGTCGAAATCAAGGGTGTGTGTGCTTCGCGAGGCTGAATGTGTTCCAGCGCGCCCAGCAGCTCTGCGCGGACGGGATCCATTTGAGGAGAATGGAAAGCGTACTCGACAGTCAGACGGCGACAGAATACGCCAGCCCGCTGGAGTCTCGATGCCAGTTCTTCGATGGCTGGGCGTGCCCCCGAGATGGTCACCGATGAGGGACCGTTGACGGCTGCCAGTGAAGCGTCTGCTTCGATACCCTCCAACCAACTGGGAACTTCTTCGGCAGCCAAGCCTGCCGCTAACATGGCCCCCTGCGACGACGCCAAGTCCATGGTGCGGCCACGATGGAAGGCGACACAGGCCGCATCTTCCCACGAGAGGGCACCGGCCAGGAAGGCCGCAGCGATTTCTCCTACGCTGTGTCCGACAAGGGCTGTGGGCCGCACGCCCCAGCTCTCCCACACAGCAGCCAACGCGATTTGAATCGCAAAAATACTGGGCTGCGCGATCGACGTCTTTTGCATCCGCGATTCGGCTTCGTCGCGAGTTAGCTCCCGCATCAAGGACCAATCGCCGTACTTCAAAAATTCTGCATCACAGCGTTTTATGGCTTTGCGAAAGGTTGGTGAGTATTTGAGCAATCCGCGTCCCATCGCCCACCACTGCGGACCCTGCCCACAGCATACAAAAGCCGCCCCGCGCGCTAGCTTGTTCGCGCTGAAATCCTCCATTGACTCGGTTGGCGACTCCGTAAGCGCATTGGCGGCTAGTCCTCGCAGCTCGGCAATCATCTCTGGAAAACTTGCCGCGGTCACGGTGGCGCGAATGGCATAATGGCTGCGTCGGTGTGCGAGGTATCCAGCGACTTCCGCCAAATGATGGTCCGCCCCACCGGTCTCTAACCAGTCGGCTAACTGGTTGACGCGTGCCAGCAGAGCAGGCCGGCTGCGAGCGGACAATGGCAATAACACCGGTGCAGAAAAATGTTCTGCGTTGCCCTCCTCGACATGGGCTGGGGCAGTCCCAAATTTGCTCGGCGGCTGGCTTTGGTAGTGCATCTGGCCTTGGTAGTGCATCTGGCTTTGGTAGTGCATCGCGCCAGTTGCACCTTCCGGAGCCTGTTCGAGTAAAACGTGTGCATTGGCACCACCGTAGCCAAAGCCGTTGATACCGGCCAGCCGGCTGTGATCGGAATTCCAGTCCGACGTTTGCAGCGGAATTTTTAACCGCAGCTGCTCAAAATCGATGGCTGGATTGGCTTGTTGAAAATGCAGATGCCGAGGAATGCAGCGATAATGGAGCGCCAGAGCAACTTTGATCAGACTGGCAATCCCAGCTCCGGCTTCTAAGTGACCGATATTGGTCTTAACCGAACCGATCCAACAGGGCTGACGCGCGCTCCGCCCTTCGCCGAGCACGGCACCTAGCGCGCTGGCTTCGATGGGATCGCCAACGGCTGTGCCCGTGCCATGGGCTTCGACATATTGTATTTCACTAGGACGAACGTTGGCTTTGTCGCAGGCAGCGCGGACCAGCGCTTCTTGAGCCGTTTGGCTCGGCACAGTCATGCCCGGCGTACGTCCATCTTGATTCAGCGCCGTCGAGCGTATCACGGCATAGATTGAATCCCTGTCGCGGAGGGCCGCACTGAGCGGCTTGAGCAGGGCCATGCCGGCGCCTTCGCTGCGCACATAGCCGTTGGCCCGCGAGTCGAACGACTTGCAGCGCCCGTCTGCTGCAAGCACGCCAAGTTGGCTGAAGGCCACGTAAAAATCCGGCAGCAGCAGCGCATTGACGCCACCCGCTAAAGCCATCGTAGCTTCACCCCGCCAGAGACTCTCACATGCCAAGTGGACAGCCACCAAAGAGGAAGAGCAGGCCGTGTCTACGGCCACACTCGGTCCACGTAAATCGAAACAGTACGATATGCGGTTGGCTGCGATGCTGGAGGAACTTCCAGTGTTGCAATAGGCGTTAATCACGCCGCGATCGCGAAAGCTCAGAGAGGCAACTGCGTAGTCGAAACTCGAAATACCAACAAACACGGACACGGGTTTTCCCGCGACACTTTCCAGCGGTTGCCCAGCGTCCTCCAGGGCGCGAAAGGCCACCTCCAGCAGCATCCGCTGCTGCGGATCCATACTTGCCGCTTCGCGCGGCGAAATCCCGAAAAGTTGTGGGTCGAAAGCGTCAATTCCGCTCACATAGCCACCCCACTTACTTTGCGTCTTACCGGGTTGGGCAGCTCCAGACGCGTAAAATTTTTGAAGATTCCAGCGCTCGCTGGGAGTTTCGGTTATGGCATCGGTACCGTCTTTGAGAATCTTCCAAAAACTTCTCCAATCATTGGCGCCGCCAGGAAAGCGGCAACCAAGTCCGATGATCGCGATCGGTTCTGGGGCATCGGTTCGATTTAATTGAATCATAGAAACTCTCTCGTACTCAACCGGTATTTCTTAGTGATCCCTAAATGCGTCGGTGGGCAAAAGTTGGGCCGCTCGCCAGGCAGGCCAAATCGCACCTAACAAACCGATCACCATCGCCAGCAGGAACCCTTGCAGAACTACCGCAGCATCAACGGAAGGACTCAATATGCCCTTCGCGACTGGCGATTGGGCTAGCATCCATGTAAGTCCCATTGCGAGCAGCGTTCCCAGCAGGCTGGCGGCGATCGCCAAGCCGCACGATTCGAGCAAAATCATCCTCACCACCCGCCGTTTTGGCCAACCTACCGCCCGTAGAATGCCGATTTCTTTCGTGCGTTCCATAACGCTCATCAACATGGTGTTCAAGGTGCCGATCGATCCGATCACTATCGCGATGATCGATGTCATCCAAGCCATCGCTCCCGCGATTTGCATACGCGTGTCCGTCTCGACAAAGTCCGATGTAGCCAGTGGCAGTAGCTTTGCATCCAAAGCCTCAATAGAGTCGATTACGACTGTGGAATTGCCGCCCACCGCTGCCAAATCCAAAACCACATTGATGTACGTGGCTTGCCCAACCCTATCCGTCATTCGTTGGAGCTCGTCGAGCACAAAAATCATCGATCCGTTTTCCCACGTGCTGGGGCTCTTAAATATTCCAGTAATTCGGTAGCTCTCGTCGAATAGGTTGACCGAACTATCCACGTCCACACCCAATCGATCGGCCAGGTGAACCCCCAACCACAGAGTTTTGGAATCGGATGCAGATTTATCTCGGACAATGCCCTTAGCCCCCGAATCGACATCAAACAGATTTATTGCGGTATCATTTTGACCCAATCTAACTTCGTAATCGCTACGCAGCCACGAGTCGGATGCTAGCCCCATACTTGGGATGCCGTATACGCCCTCCGCTTCCAGGGACATGGTCTCCAGCAGAACAGCCGCAGTCCGCGCGACGCCCGGCAAAAGGCCAATTCTCTTGGCAAAGTCCTCGTCAATTGAGCTGCTGAGTCGATCGGCCGAGCCCGCGCGAGACACAACAATGTCCACGGCGTGGGATTCGTAAACGCCTGCGAACGAGCGCGTGAAGCCCTGACTAATGCCCAGCAGGGCTACGACTGACGCAACTGCGGTGGACAGAGCTAGCAAAGTTAGTACCGAACGCACGGGGCGTCGGAAAAGATTCTTTAAGATAAGTGTGGAAAACCGCATTCAGCCGCCTTGGCATTACCCTTTCGCTATATCGCCGAAAATAACTAACTTAGGCAACTCGCAGCATTAGGGTAACTAGGCGCAACCCTGCGGCAGAAACAATCTAGGAGAGATTCTGATGCAATTGCGACCGATGGAGATAATAAATGGCTCTGGCTTGGGCGTTCATTTGAGCTCGGTTGCGAGTCCCAGCGTTTAATTCGGCAGCACAGACTAATGGCCATGATCCGCTTTTTGCTTTTGATCACCCTAGTAGCTACCCTGGCTGCCTGCCGACATTCGCGCCCGTTCCAAACTGTCATGCGCGGCGATATGACCATGGACGGCGACATGCGCATGGACGGCGACATGAATATGTCTGGGCAGGTGTCGACGGTGATGCGATCTGACAACCGAGCGTCTCGCTTGGTCAGCGTGCCAGTCTACGCATCAGGCGGCTCTCCCTCCGCTGCCTGTATCGCGGTGATCGACGTGGACGGTTTGTTAGTCAATAAGAACATAGGTGGCTTTGGTTCGTTGGGCGAGAACCCTGTTGCCCTTTTCCGCGAGAAGCTGGATAGCGTGATGGAGAACCCATCGATTGCGGCGGTGGTGCTGCGAATCAATAGCCCTGGGGGCGGCGTCACGGCTGCGGACATCATGACCCGCGATTTGCTGCAAGTCAAAAATACTCGCAACCTACCCGTGGTTGCCTGCTTGATGGATGTTGGGGCGGGAGCGGGCTACTACTTGGCCTGTGCGGCCGATACAGTAGTCGCTCATCCGACCTCGATCGTCGGCGGCATCGGCGTCATCCTGAACGCCTATAACATGGAGACTGCCATCGAGCAGTTTAGTATTGCGTCGATTCCGATCAAAGCTGGCGAGCGCATCGATATCGCTTCACCCGAGCGCGAGATGCAGCTTGAAGAGCGAGCGATGCTGCAGACGATGGCTGACGAATTTCATGCACGGTTTATCGCTCACGTGACGGCATCTCGGCCCACCCTGACGGACCAGAGCATCTTTGACGGTCGAGTGATCACAGGTCGCAGTGCGCTAGCTATGAATCTAGTGGATCAAGTCGGCTACTTGGACGACGCAATCGTCCGAGCGCGCCAATTGGCTCAATTGCCTGAAACGGCTCCCCTGATCATGCTTCGCCGAGACAACGATCGCGCCTACACCTTACTGGATGTAACACCGATCACGCCCACAATGTCGTCGCTGATCCCGCTCAAGCTACCAGGGCTTGATCGCAGCAGCCTCCCCATGTTTTTATATTTGTGGCAGCCTGAGCCAAGCCTAGTCACCGCTGCGGGCGGCTAGTGCCGAAACCCCAAGTCTTCTCTACGCTGCACTCAGCGAACGGCAGTGGCGAGACCAACTGATCCAGTCGTTGACTTCGGCCAGATCTGGCAACTTGCTACCTCGCAGAATTCGCTGGCCTTCTAAACTTTCTGCTACGACCAGTACCTGCGCCAACACACTAGCGGGTTCCATGGCCGCCAGTTCCTCCGGCGAGGTCAAGTTGCAGGCCACCAGCAGTTGAGCATCGTGGCCGCGAAGGTTCGGAATGCGACAGACCAGTCGAGCTTGCTCCTGCCACGCTCGGATGGTATCCCCATCGATCCGGCGCAGATTGATTTTGTCCGCTAGCAAATCCGCGTGGGAAGCCAACAGTTGATCCACCGTGTGGACGCCGAACTTTTCAAAACGAGCAGCCATTCGCGGCCCAATCGACGGTGCGTCTACGACAGGGCTGGCCAGTTCAAGAAAGAACTTCATTCTTACGTCATTGTCGCGATCGACTTGCGTGCCAGCCAATCGCAGTGCGTCGCCTCGGATCGTTTCGTTACGACTACGCTCAAACTCACGGCGTTCGCGCGCCCCGCCACTTGCAGACGTCATCGAATCCCGCTGAGCTGAATGACTCGTGCGCGTCCGATTTTCATGTTCGCGGCTGATCACTGGATAGTCTCGTGCGGTGCGTTCGGATGAGCGACGAGCTCGATTTCGGCTCGACCGCGATGTTCCATCGACGCTCCCGTTGCGATCTGAAAGACGCGAATCGCGATGGGTTGGCCGCGAAACGGGGTCGCGAGCTACACGCTGCGGCGAGGTGTCCTGAAAATCCTCCAGATCGGGATCGAAATCGTTCAGATGGCGATTAACGTCAGCATAGTCCACATCGCGATGATGGGCCTCAACGTCAAAGCTCGATCGCTGAAAGCGTGCAGAGCCGTTCTTGGCCGCAGCGATCCAAGATGTTATCCGCGACAATTCGTAACTGCTACCGCTGCGCAACAGACGTCTCCCACGCTCGGTCGCGACAAATTGTTCGACGCGCTCGAGCAATAAGCGCGGATGCATTTCTGCCAGTTGCTGTGGCGTCCTAATTCCTACTGAAACTAGTAGCCGCGCATCAAACGGTCGCAATTGTCGCACGCCGCACAGCAGCTTGGCTTCGGCCTGCCAACTCGATATGGTTGCGCTGGAGACACCCTCTAGGCGAAGTTCATCGGACAACCAGTGTGGGTCGACGTCCAGCAGGTCACCTACACGCTCGACGCCTAGGGCGCGGCAGCGCGCCGCGCTGGTCGAGTCGATCGAGGGTGACTCGTCGATCCTCGAACGCTCCGTTAAGTAGTATTCTCCGCGGGCTGGCTGGCTGGTTCTCCAGGGTTCGTTTGCAACACTTGGCTGATACCATTTGGCAGCTTCGTAGTCATTGGCCAAGGCTGTCAAATGTCGATTGATTTCTGGCTCAACCATGCCAGCGGGCCGCGGGACGTAACCCACCCACCCACGCAGTCCGCGCACCAAATCCATGACATGCTGATTGCTGGTCAGCAGGATGACTTGCTGGCGACCGGACGCCACCTGCGCCAAATGGGTAAGGGCCGAATGTTGAAGATCGGCGGGCAAAGTGTCGAGGCACTCCACCAGGACCAACGAGATGGGTTGCGCGCCGGCGGCCATTGCCTCGGCAATTGCCAATCGCTGCGCAACGCGAACCAACTCGCTGGGAACTTCGGCCTCTACCCGAAATTCATTTTCGTAGACTATCCCATCGACTGGATCATAGCGACGCTGTGTGGTTTTGCCCAATTCGCCAGCGAACCCATAACCGTCCGCTTGCGTATGATTGCCGTGTGGCTGCGGTGAATGCGAGCTGGTCGAATTCCGCAAGCTCAAACGATCTCGGCCTCCCATCAGTCCAACGATATGGCGATTGACGCTCGCGCGAAATCGACCATGGTTGGTCATTTCGGGCTGCGCGCGAACGAGCAACTGTTCAACTTCATGGAGTTCGCGTTGACAGCTTTCGCGCTGGTCCAAGGCTCGTAGATCGCCAGTAACCCTATCGAATTCGCGTTGTATTTCAGCCTGCGATCGGCCTTGAGGCTCGACCCTACGATCCGCCAAGCCGCGCCGCTGCAATTCCGCGTCGCGAAGCTGGTGTCGGCAGTCCTCGGCGTGCAGGCGAGCCGCTTTTCGCAGCGCTTCGATGGCTGCAACGCTATCGATCAGACGCGTGCGCACCAGTGGGTCAACACCTACCTGCGGCAATTGAACTTGCTGGTCTGTGAGCAACCAATCCCGCAAGTGATGATGATCGTGGCAGTCGCACCAATTTCCGAACGCCAGCGACAATTGCTCCGACGACAAGTGGTATTCGTCGGCGATCTTTTGCAACAAAGCGGCGCGTTCTTCGATCAATTTTTCAACCGAATGCAGCAGTTCTTGCTCGCAGCGCTCGAGCTGCTGCGACTGTTGTTTGAGCGTTTCGCTAGCCGCTTTCGATTCGTGCCGCGCCAATTGCTGGCAGGCTTCATAAAGGTCTTTCTGCATACTTCGCAGCGTTTCAGGAAGGCTGCTGGAATCGACATGGCGATACGAATCGGCAAATGAAATCCGAGTCTGGCCGTAGGCATCCTTGTGGACCGTGCAGTCGCTGCCACCAGCCGACACGCCCAGATTTACAGGAGGCTGGTCGCGTCGATCATGCGGCATGCTGTAGCGATCGACGAGCAAGTCCAATTGCTTGCGTGCCGATAGGATCTGGAACTCCAGCGACCGTAGCGCGGCCCTCGGATCGGCTTGCTTGGTCGCTGAAAGCTGATCGCCAACTTGCCTATCGAGTCGCGCGTCGGTGGCCTCGTGCTCGGTCTGATTGCGATGCACCCTAAGATCTTTAAGAGTTTGACGCCAACGATTGAGTCGCTCATCAATGGTTTGAAGTTGCTGACGGTAGGAGTCGTTGACCTCGACGGAAGCTTTCGATGTTTCCAGAAGCTTGAGCTCGCCGCGCAACCCGGCCAACTCCCGATCGAGCTCTTCGATGCGCACCTGCGTACGCTGCAAGTCGGCTTCGATGAGACCCAAGCGATCTTCGTAGCGACGTTGCTCGGCAGAATATCCATCATGACTCAGTGAACCGTAGCCCAGTGAACCGTAGCCCAGTGAACCGTTTGTTTGAATGTACGCTGGAGTTGCTCCAGCCAGCGTCCGCAGGCGATCCAGTCCCGCCTGCAACTCATTATGGCGGTTCAGCAGACTTTCGCGGGCAGTGGTAACTGCGGGAAGTTTGGCCAGACGCGTTACTATGTCGTTCTGCCGGACTAGCAGCTCTGAGCGCTGGGATCGAAGATTGGTATCGTTTTCGAGCATACCGAATCGATTGGCAATTTCATCCAGTTGACTTTCGGTATCCGCATTGCCCGTCGCGGACGCGAGTGCGCCGAAGACATCGCGTTGTCGAACGGATACGCTGCCATACCCCAGCGCCGCGCTAATGCCGAAACGGTTGTCGGAATACCCTCCACGTTGGTCCGTGTACTGGCCCAGTGCGTACTGGCCCAATGCACTTTCACTCGAATCCCAGGGCACTTGTCGCAACCAATTGAGCAGCAACTCCCGACCGGCCCCCCTAGCAACGCCGACTGCGTTGAGTCTGGGCGAAAAGGGTCCTATCTGAGCACGTGCGGTCGAACCGAAGCGATTAAAGGGCAATTCTTGTGCGGGCACGTCTACGTCCATGTTAACCAAGTGCATGAAGGTTCCTCCTTATGCCGAATACGATGCATTTGCCTACTGCAATTCTGGGGAGTGCAGTACGCTTTTTCTGGAATGGCGCAAAACCCTACCACAGGCCAGTGCAGGATCCCAATAGCACTTTGAAAGAATTTTCAGGGGGGCTCACAAGGTAGTGTGAGGCAGCGGACAATTTGCTAGCTTGACGGCGTGCCCATCGAGCCGGCGCATGTATGCAATAGAAAACGCGGGGCGATGCCCACGCGGTTAAACGAAAGAACTCGCCAGCGGCCACTTGGGCTGCCAGCGAGTCTGTACGTTTAAACAAGCTCGGACAAGGCATACGTTGCCTAGGTCGGCACTAGGGAACGAATTTTTCGCCCTCTCCAAGATTGCGTGGCTTTTGGCCTGTCCCAGAATCACTGGTGCTATCCGATGACTGGGTTGGGGGGAGAAACTTTTTCGGTGCCGTTATTTTGGTACCGCCTGAGTCACAACCCAGCAAAAAGCTTGTAGACAATCCCACGAGTAGCGTGGTCGCGAATCGCCATCTATTCATAATGAACACTCATTTAGCTCAAACAAAAAAAGTTGCACGAAAACGATAGCTGTCCAAGTATGAATTTGGACGACCTGGATCAATCTGGCAATTGAGCCACGATACCATCGGCCATCGAAGAGGTATCAATGAATACTTGGGAATCGATGTTCGTGGAAATGCCACGCACCGACCCGTCACCCAATGCAAAATTCATGATGCCACCCGCATGGAACGATGAGAAATTGTTCCAACGCTTGTGGTTTTGGTAATTGTAGACGGGGCGGTGCCATTCGGTTACTTGAGGGCCGGCGTTCCAAGAGAACGAACGCAATCGGCCGCTTCCCTTTGCAGGATCGGTGAAATCACCGGTGACTTCTCCGAAAAGAAGTGTGTTCGAAGTTCCGTCGGTGATGGCACCAAACTTGGTCTGGCTACGATTGAAGAAGATACCCTTCTTTGGCTCGCGCGACGCGATACCAATTCCCAACTGGCCTGAAGCACCCAGGTAGTTGGTAAGACCAAGCTCGGTAGGTTCCAAGTATCCATGACGCGAAATGCCCGTCGGTGTCGGACGCAGTTCGGTGATGACACCCGTCGATTTGCTGTAGGCATCGTCGGTTGGGCACAGCAGCGTCGAAACGCGATATTGGTGCTGATCCCACAAACTTTCCGTTGGATAACTTCCGCTTACCCAACGTCGATACATCCAAGCGTCGGCAGCCGGAATTGTAGGGCCACCCTTGGCAGTCGGGCTGATTTTTCGCTTGGCCGACCAAAGATCATAAATCGAAGTGGCTTCCATATATGGAAATAGAAAAACCAAGTGGCCGATATAGGTGGAATTATTGGCATCTAATGCTGCCACAACTGGGATTTCACCAACAAAGCCGGGTGGGAAATACTTGTATGCCGACTCAAAATTGTGAGAAGCCAAACCAAGCTGCTTCAAATTATTACTGCACTGCATTCTACGCGCCGCTTCTCGGGCTGCCTGGACAGCGGGAAGCAATAATCCGACTAGGATTCCAATAATGGCAATCACCACTAACAACTCAACCAGCGTAAACGCTGAACGATTCGGCTTACGCGACCCAAAACTAACGCATTTTCTGATCACTTAACAAACTCCCATAGAAAGAAAGAATACGACCGAAACTCACTGTTCAATGATTATGACGCGGTGGCTAGTACGCCACACCTGCGAGACGACTGGGCTGAAATCGGGAGGACGACATTCTCCACAGGCACAGATTGTTATAACCGCGTTAAGATTCGCTCGGAAAAAAAATCCGCCAAAAAAAGCGAAATTATTCCTCCCTAAGGGCGTATACGCAGCTTTAGGCCTAAGCGCGGAGAGGATACCACTATGGGCCAATAGTAACCACTTAGGTCCCACAATCGGGAGATGCAAGAAATCGCCCAGCTTTTATGCGCGTTTCGTCGCCTTTATGCGGTTTCATGCAGAATTAGAATGCCGTTAGCGCGCAATATAGCGGACTCGCTGTGGGTCCAGAAAATCAACTTTCTTCATGCTCCTAAGGACGGGACATGGGATTGTGTCTGTTAGGAAGGGGAACTCGTTGTACTTCAGGCGCAAAAAAAAAATGGAACTGAAAAGATATCAGTCCAACTTTTTATTAGCTGCGCAAACACAGTTTGACTTTTTGGGCGAACCCAAGTGATGCGCTCAATCAGTCTGTGCTGGTTCCGTCGTCTTCTTACTACCTGTGCCCAGCTCCTCTGGCGGTGGCTTAGGTGCAAACGTTTCGGGTTTGGACGCGGTATTGTTTCCGCCACAACCGATTATTGTTGAAAAAGTTGCAACCAAAACTGCGAAGATCACTAATTTTGCGACGCTGTTCACGCGGACCGCTCCCCAGGGCAAACTATGAATTTAGGAATAAAGCAAAGCGTTGGCTCCCGAAACTTCCGGCAGCCAACACTTCGTATGACGTTTAGACTATTCGCATGACGTTTAGACTGATCGTCTAAAAACTCACAGCTCTTCGGTCACTACCAGTCCGTCACCCATGCCGTTGGACCGCAACCAGACTTGCCCATCCAAAGAAGTTGAGATCGAGCGTACGGCGCCGTCTCCGAGCACAAAGTTGCAGACACCGGTATGGTTACTAGAAAATTCGTAGTAGTTGTCTTCTCCAAGCAACCATGTTGCCGAAGCAGGCAGCGTGATGGCCGAAAGCCAACCGAATGTTGCTGGACTTCGCGGATTGGTTGCAGTGGTTGAACCGCCGCGGTTTTCCCCAAAGGCGATCGTATTACTGAGCCCATCTGTGATCGATCCGAATTTAGTGACCGATCTGTTCCGCAGAATACCCTGCCACTTGCCACCCTCCACCTCTGGGCGTCCATGGCATCCCAAATAGTTAGTCCTACCGATTGAGTTGACGGGCCATCCGCCAGCCTGTGTGCCAACGTAGACTTGGATCGTAATCCCTGTGGCCGTCGCGCTAGTCGAATAGAGATGACCGCGCGTCCAAACAGCGGTCGGACTCTTCGCGTCGGACGGGCACAAAAACGTTGAGATTTTAAACTGTGCCAGGTCCCATGGGTCTGTTTTACCAGCGAGTAGGGAAGGTGTAGTTCTGAACCATCGAAGATCTTCCCCTGATGCGGCTACTCGTTCGACCTTGGCCAAATCTATCGGAAACTGATTGTAAATGTTGGTCTGTTCCATATAGGGCAACAGAAATGTAAACACACTGTAATATTGCTGGTTTCCGCCGTTCACCGCGTTTACGTACAGGTTGGTACGCGGTGGACCGAGATAACCTGGCGGCAATTTCTTAAATGTGCTCTCGAAATTGTGTAGCGATAATCCAATTTGCTTCAAGTTGTTGGTGCAACTCATTCTTCGTGCGGCTTCTCTAGCTGCCTGGACAGCAGGAAGCAATAATCCGACTAGAATTCCAATAATGGCAATCACCACTAACAACTCAACCAGCGTAAACGCTGAACGATTCGGCCTGCGCGATCCAAAGCTAACCCAAGCTTTTGACATTAGATACACTCCCGTAGAAAGAACGAATACGAACTTAACTCACTCTTCAATGAATACTTCGCAGTGGCGATTACAGCGCACTGCGAGATAGTGGAGCGGAAGTCGGGAGGGCGATCGTCCGCTGGATCAGTGAAAGACACTATACCAGAATTAACAATCCGTTATGAAAAAAACGTGGAAAAAATAAAAATTAATCTATCCTAGGGGCGTAAGCGCCGCTTTGGGCCTATGCAGGGCGGATCGACAGCTGCGGCGGAGCAATCTTAAGCTGACCACCAGACAGGGTTTGTGGAAAAAGTCGCCGTCTTTGAAGCGAGTTTATGCGCCATGGGATGGTTGCAATCGCAGAGTTGTCGCGTCGATTCGGCAGGCACATTCCGTAGGCTGTCCTCAGGAGCCGGAAATCGTTGATTTCATTGGGCTGTGGCACACCGGAGCGGGACTGCTACGGCGAAAAACTGATGGGGCTATAATGACGGCTCCCGTTACCTCAATCAATAATTCCGACGGACTGCCCCCAATGTACCCACCTGTTTCGAGATGGCTGATTGCTGTCTGTCTGCTGATGTTGCCCGGTTGGATATCTGCCGCCGACAAGCCCAACATCGTTTTGATCTTCACCGATGATCTGGGTTACGGCGACTTGGCCTGCTTCGGTGGCAGCAAAATTCGCACGCCCCATATCGATCAGCTCGCCGCCCAAGGCACGCGCTTCACAGACTTTTATGTGGCCCAAGCCGTTTGTACCGCATCGCGAGCGGCGCTCATGACTGGCTGCTACGCGAATCGAGTTGGCATGGCTGGAGCGCTCAACCATACCAGCTCTACCGGCATCAATCCCACGGAAATGTTGTTGCCAGAAATCCTAAAAGCGCAGGGCTACGCGACGGGCATGTTTGGCAAATGGCACTTGGGTCTGCCGCCCTATTTCAGTCCACTCAAAAATGGTTTCGACGAGTGGCTGGGAATTCCCTATTCCAATGACAACTCGACGTACCATCCCGTGCTCTCCGGTTCCATGCCGCCGCTGCCTTTGTTCGACGGGGACACAGTCATTGAGACAGACCCAGACCAGTCGCAATTCACACGGCGATTCACGCAGCGAGCGGTCGGTTTTATTGAGCAGCACAAAGCCACTCCTTTCTTTCTTTACGTGCCTCACGTGATGCCGCACGTACCCATTTTTGCTTCGGAGAGTTTTAAGGGAAAATCGAATTTTGGCTTGTATGGCGATGTCATCGAGGAGCTTGACTGGTCGGTCGGAGAAATCGTGGCAGCTATCGATCGCAATGGCTTGAGCGAAAATACGCTGGTCATCTTTTGCAATGACAACGGTCCGTTCCTCAGCTACGGAGAACATGCGGGCAGCGCAGGCCCATTCCGCGAAGGTAAGCTAACAGCTTTTGACGGCGGTGTCAGAGTTCCCACCGCCATGCGTTGGCCCGGCAAGATTCCGGCAGGTCGCGTATGCAACACGCCTTTGATGACCATCGATCTATTGCCTACCATTTGCAAATTGAGTGGCGCGGATCTGCCCATCTATTCGCTTGATGGTGTAGACGTGAGCGACGTGCTCTTGGATCGGGCAACTGCCGAGCCACACGCAGCCCTGGCTTTCTATTCGGGCATGGAGTTCCACGCGATCCGCATGGGCACTTGGAAACTGCACTTTCCGCATAAATACTTGACCGTCATTCCTGGTACACCGCGTAGCGACGGAAAGCCGAGCGGATTTGGGACCCAGAAACCGCGTTCGATCACGGAGAGTGGCGTCGAAGGAATTGCCAGCCGCCACGGCTATCGAGTCGAAGAGCTGCCGTTGAGTCTCTTCGATTTATCGACGGACCCGGGCGAGGAGCAGAATGTGGCTCAAGCTCATCCCGACGTGGTGGCGCGGATGTCGGAATTTGCCCAGCAGTACCGCCAGGAATTGGGCGACGAGCTGACCGGCATCTCGGGCACAGGTCTTCGCGACATAGGACGCAATGATCGCTAGCATTCAGTTCACAAATTCTGAAAAGCCAAATGTTGCCGCCAGTTCTGATCATCTGTTTGCGGAAAGTCGGTCCGCATATGCACGCCGCGCGATTCTTTTCGTGCCAAAGCGGCTTCGGCCATAAGATGCGAAACCGTGAGCAGATTTTGTAGCTCCCAGCCCTCTTCAGAATCAAAGGCATGCGGCAATACATACCGCGAATAGGCTTGGATCTGTTGCAAAGCTTCTTGCAAACGCTCGCCGCGGCGCTCGACGCCTACCATGCGCCACATGAGGCTTTGCACCGAGTTGCGAATATCGGCAATATCCAGGGCTTCGGTCAGTTGATAGGAACGTTGACTCTGAATGGGTCGCGCGCAAAATTCGTCTAAAGTATCTAAGGCTATGCGGCTGGCTAGTTGGCCTGCGCGGACGCCGAATACCAGGCCCTCCAAAAGACTGTTCGAGGCCAGCCGATTTGCGCCGTGCAGACCTGAGCTGGTTACCTCGCCAGCGGCCCACAAGCCGTCCAGTGATGTGCGGCCAAAGTGGTCTACTTCGACGCCGCCAATCATATAGTGCGCGCCGGGACGAACTGGGATCGGATCTCGCGAAGCATCCAAGCCAAATTTTTTGCAGGCGGCGGCGAAACCTGGAAACTCGTCGTGGACGCTACTTGCGTTTAAGTGTTTGAGCGAGAGATACACGCAAGGGTGCCGCGTCTTCTCCATCTGCTGCACGATCGACTGGCTCACCACATCCCGCGGCGCCAGTTCCATGCGCGCATCATAGTCGCTCATGAAACGATAGTTGTTGCTGTCGACCAAGTGAGCACCAGCTCCGCGGACGGCTTCAGTCACTAGCGTTCGCGAGCTACCTGCAATGTACAGCACCGTCGGATGGAATTGCATGAACTCCATGTCGCGAATCTTGGCTCCTGCTCGAAACGCCAGTGCATGACCGTCGCCGGTGGCGACACGCGGATTGGTCGTTTCGCGGTAGACCTGCCCACAACCTCCGGTGCAGAGAATTGTTTGCTTGGCCCATAGCAACACCGGGGGTTGCTGTTCGCGGGAAATGATGGCTCCATGACAGCGGCCGTCCTGACTGAGCAGGTCGATCGTAAAGGCCTGTTCCCAGATCTGCACATTGGCTCGCGAACGACTATGGTCGATCACGGCTCGCATAATCTCCTTGCCGGTGGCGTCGCCCAAGGCGTGTAGGATTCGATGCCGGCTGTGACCACCTTCGCGTCCCAGTTTCAACTGGCCGTCCTGGCTATCGAAACGCGTCCCCCATTGAATGAGCTCTTCGACGCGCAGCGGGGCTTCGCGAACGACCATATCAACGACGTCGGCATGGCACAGATTACCGCCCGCAGCCAACGTGTCTTCGACGTGATCTTCGAACCGATCTTCGGGATCCCACACGCTGGCGATGCCGCCTTGCGCGTAGTTGCTATTGCTTTCCTGTAGTTTGTCCTTGGTAACCACAATGGCATGAACATCATCGCTGAGTTCATTTGCGGCCCGCAAGCCCGCCAGCCCGCCGCCGATAATGAGCACATCGGTAAAGAAGTGCGGCAGCGACTTGGGATGAAAGTCAACCAAGTATCGCGGGGTTTTCGGTCCTGTCAGCCGCTGTGTCCTGTCGGGTATCGGAGCGTTCGTCATCTTACTTCAGTTCGTTGATGCGCCAATCCAGTATCGCAGCTTGGCATTGTAGCGACTGGTCTAGCGATCGCAGTTGCTGTGGGCTACTTGAGCAGTCGCAACTGCTGGGCTCGGGCGGCAACTTCGATCGCCCGCTCCGAATCCGACTTGGAAATGGCCACAGCGAGCCAGCCGTCTCGGATTTCGACTTGCGAAACCGCCAATCCCTCGGAGCGCGGGTCGGACGCCCAATGCTCGCTGATCAAAGGGATTTGCGGATTGGACACGAAAACCTTCGCGAAGATGATACGCAGCTTCAAGCGATCGTGATTGCTAACAATTTCTACGACCCCATCGCGTATCAGCTCGGCCGTCATGCCGTCGGCTGCCGGAATGTAGTTGGAGGACACAATGAAACGTTCGATGTGCATCCGGTCGCCTTGGCGGAATTCGGCAATCCGCAGCGTTAGACGCAGCTTTCCATCGAGCAGCTCGACCGTAGCTGGCCGCGTATCTGCAAAACGGATGCTGATCTCGCTGACCTCCGCCAACATGTCTGCGGGAAGTTCCCAATTGTCGCCTTGAAAAACTTCACTCAAACGCTGATAGAGTTGCGGAATAGTCCAGTTGCGGCCACTGAGTCCAATCTGCGCAATCATGTTGTTGATCGCTGACTGGTGGAGCTGCATGCTCAGCAGGCTGTCGGTAGGAGCCCGCGGACGGGGTGTATTGGCGGCCATTTGCTGCTCATTGGCCACGCGATAGCGAATGGTCAAGCGATCCTCGCTGGTGCTCATGGCCACCACCAACGGATTCAGGTTTAAGCTCTCCAGTGGACCGACAAGGCGATTCTGCAATTCCTTTTCAGCTTTGGCAAGGCTTTCTTCCAATCGACGATCGAACTCAGCGTCGGCTTCTTCGGCGATGATTCGTCGGGTAATCCTTTGGGCCAAGCCACGTTTTTGATTGAACTGCTCACGCACCAGAAAGCGCGCAAAGTCACCGATGATCGGCAAGCTGTCAAAATCGGTGCTCATATTTCTCAAGTAGTCTTGCGACTGTACGTTAGTCGGCTCCGACGAGACGCGATAACCCAACGGGTCAAGCCGCACGTAGCGGTGGCTATCGATCTGGGCTGTCGACGTGTTGTGAAACACGGCCGGCCCTTTGCTGCTGCGTGTCAGGCTTACCAGGTCGCCGGTGACTCCCACGCCCACATTCCAACCCGTCTCATCGGGGATCAATTTGAGCTTTAGTTCCGTGCGGACGGAACTGTCGCCCGCCGTATCGGCACCTAAAATGCTGCGGCGCACGGGTCGCGAGTCCACAGCATTCTCTGGTAGTAGACGCTCGATGAGCTGTTGCGAAATACTTAAACGGATATTGGCGTTGCGATAGTGATCGTTGACGGCAGCGGCCACCGCTTTTTGTTCCTCCTCGCGAGACAGGCGAAGTACCTGTACCGTGCTTGCCAGCGAACTGCTAACGCGACTGATCGGATCTTCTTCTAGAGTTTCTAGCTCGGTCAGCAGCTGCCGATAGTCGACGGCATCGCGGCCCCAAACCAGTAAATGAGCAGCTAGATCTTCGAACTCGGGCGCGGCCAGAAATCGTTTTTGATTCTCGTTCAATCGCTGCCAGTGGATACGCGACAGGGCGGACAGAGCCAAGTGATTGCCTTCAGACCATATTTCTTGTGACGAATTAGCCCACTGGGTCAGTTCGTCCAGCATCAAGTATTTGCGCCAGGCCGGACCGTCGCCTGTCTGACCCAATTTGGCCTCTGCGCTGCGAATCGTTTTCAGGAGATCCTGCCGCGATGTTTCGAGGTTACGAGGCTCCGAAGCCGCGATTTCCGATCCAACCGCGCAACCTTGAATGGCACGCCAGACGGCTTCATGTCGCTCTAAACTGTAAGCTGTACCGATCAAGCGCTGCGCCAATTCGAAGTCCGCTAGCGAATTGCTGAACTCATGCGCGAGGCCCGCCAGCGACGCGAGTTCCTGCAGATCGGTCGCAGCGGATGCATGTGTCAAACCATGCTGCAGGACCAGGCGCTGAATGGTCGTCTGTGCGCGAGCTACCCATTGGCCAATCTGCTCCACTTCCTCCCGCGTCACGGTCACGCTAGGTCGGCGGCTAACTGGATACGTGCTGTCAGCAATGCGTTCGCCCGCACGAATCTGTTGCTGTAGGTTTGCCAATTCAGCCAGCAGTCTCTTAGGTTCGGGAAGGTGGCTGGCGATGTCCCGTTCGTCTAGCGGCTGGGTGCGAAGCGGAAAGCTTGGAACTTGTTCTACGGAATGCTGATCGCTCACGGACCGCATGGGGCTCTCGAATGCCTTGTCCAGCGCGTCCATCAGATACTCGATCTTCGAACTACTTCCATGCAAAGGCAATTCTACCAACTCGGCGATCGGTGCCTGCAACACAACACTGGCGGCCGGTTCGGGCGGCCTTCGAAGCAGGCCGACCGAAGGACTCGGAGTATTTGTGTCGACGGCCCGCACGATGGGTGTCCTATCCGAAGGCGGAAATCCTGACGCACCGGCCAACCCAGGATCGATGGACAACACGATTCCGCGATGTGCGGTCGTGGCAGCGGCAGTCTGACTACTGCGTGGCGACTTAAAGAAGCTGGCCGTAGGGATCCGAATGTGCTTTTCGACGGTCAAAAAAACGAGCGTCAGCGTAACTCCAACGGTGATCGCCGCGAGCCAGCCACGAAAGCCTCGTGCACTTTCCATTCCCAATCTTCCTTGAAGACAGTTTCCCATCGCCGACGCTCTGGTGTTCACACACTTCAGAGTGGCACTTGTCCAATAACGACTCAGAGTCGGTTCTGTCTCACGAATTTGAGACAGTCAGGAAACAGATCGGAATTATGTTGCCTCTGTCCTCAGCCCGTCTGGACCGTATTTAGATCGACGTTGCCTCGACTTCCGAGCAGGCAAGGCAGGCAAGATAAGACAGCTTCAACCCTTTGCTTTGGCTTTATTGGGCCAGAAACTCAACCAAGAGTGAGCACCACTACCAGCCACTGTAGGCTCCTGCTGCTCTTCCCCTTCGGCACCTTTGACGGAACCCGCCAGTAGGTTTGCGAGCTCTTGGATCGCCAAAGTAATGGGTGCTTTGGGCGCTTGCTCGAGCAACGGCACACCGTTATTGCGAACTTCAATCATGGTACGGTAGTCGTTGGGAATCTGGTGAAAGATTTCGCGACCGATCGTTTCTTTAGCTTTTTTGAGTTTTATCTGGCCGCTTTCCAACCCAACGCGATTGACGACGATCTTCAGTTTCTCGCGCAGGCCATCGATCTCATCAAACGACATTTGCAGGCGCACCAAGTTCCGCAGGCAGGGCAGGTCTAACTGCACAACCATCAATACATCATTCGCAAAATCGAAGGCGGCCAGGTCGGTCTCTGAGAAGCCTTTGGAGACGTCGATGACAATATGTGAAAAAGTTGCTTTGAGCAGTCCGAAAACCCGCTTCAACGATTCCGGCGTAATTAGGGCCACATCTTGAAGTTGCACCGGTCTGGGTAACAGATAGAGACCCGATGTGTGTTTGGTTAGCGAGCGTTTGAGTAGCTGATAGTCTAGTCGGGCAACGTTCTGAGTAACGTCCACTAGGCTGTAGTCGGGGATGGTATCGAGGAATACGTCGGCATCACCGATGGCCATGTCCAAATCGACCAAGGCCACTGTGTTTTGAGGATTGGCGGCGAGCACACAACCTAAGTTGACGGCGATGCTGGTACAGCCCACGCCACCGGAAGCACCTGCCACTGCCACAATTTTCGTGGATCGATTGTTACTACCCGCACCGCCGCCGAACTTCGCTTCGGAGATTCTTCCAAGGGCTGCCAGCATGTCCTCGAGACTCAATGGCAGCGTTAAGAACTCCTTGGCTCCAGCTCGCATTGCCCGCAGAATCAGTTGCCCATCGCCACTGGAGCTGACGGCCAGCATCGAACAATCAGCCGCTTCGCTACGCAACCGCTCCAGCAAAGCAATGGCTTTGTCGGGACTGCCATCGAGGCTAACGACACCCACATCAGGCGACGACTGAGATACAACGTCGGGGAAGAATTCGTAGCGCGAGCATTCAGCTTCGAGCCACACGACGTCCATGCCAAGGAGCATCTTTTTGAGCGTTTCACGCGATGCATCTTGAGGATCGACTAGGGCAAGTCGCAGGACGTTACTCATTTTACTCAAACCTCAGTTGACGTGTACTTGACAGTTGCATGGGAGCCATCGATGCGAAGTTCTAGCGCATGATTGTCCCAGGCGGCGGCAATTGGCTGCTTGGCCTCTGTACCGCACTTGCCGGCTGAGTGGCGAAGTTGCTTGGCTGTCCGTAGGCGCCAGACTGCTGCGCCAGCTTGGGCGCATTGGG
Source organism: Pirellulaceae bacterium (assembly GCA_041741955.1). GTDB lineage: Bacteria > Planctomycetota > Planctomycetia > Pirellulales > Pirellulaceae > Aureliella. Next base: position 40,918 of record JBGSJL010000253.1, read on the forward strand.
GCCAAAGCTCATGGCCGCAGGATTGGGAGTGTTCGGCGGAAGCGGTGCGACGTAGCCCGGCGCATAACTGTTTTGTCCATTGGGCCCGGGCATCCCTGGAAGTGGTCCGGCGGGAGCATAGCCCATGTCCATACTCGGATAATTGTTCATGTTCTCCCCTGCATGTGAGTAGCCATTGTCGACGCCCGTCACTGGTGTTTCGACATAGCCGCGCATATACAACTCGCGGTCGGTTGGACTCTGCGTGCTGGTGCCCGGCGCGTTTCTCGGAACTTCATGTGGATCCATCGGTCCGGCAAAGTTCGGCGTGACCGTAATCAACAGCTCGATTTCGTTCTGCTCCTCCTTGGTGGAGCGGAAAAGGGCGCCGAGGTAGGGCATGTCCGACAAGTAGGGCAAGCCAAGATTGATCGTCTCGCTTTTGACCTGTAACAATCCGGCCAATGCCAAGGTTTGACCGGCACCCATCTCCACGGCTGTTTCCAAATAGCGACTGCGCAACCCAGGTACGCTAATACCGTTGATCGAAACACTTCTGCTTGGATCGATCTCGCTGACATAAGGACGAACTTCCAACCAGATGCGCCCGCCGCCGCGAACCTTGGCTACATAGTCGAGACGCGTTCCAAACTCACGGAACTGAATCGCCACCTGCCCTAGTCCAGCCGGCACAATGATAGGAATCTCACCACCCGCGTTGAAGCTAGCTGGACGTCCATCGACAGCCGTTAGCGTGGGACTTGCCAGGACTTTTACGAGGTTGTTCCTGCGCAGTGCATGAATCGCAGTCAAGAAGCTCGTGTTGTTCTCGATGATCCCGAAACTGAAAGTGTCTATGCCTGTTTTTCCGACGGTACCAGCGGCGCCGGTGGTCAGCACTCCACTCACCGTCTGGCCGACAAAGTCATCGCCATTGCTGAATACCCAATCCACGCCCAGTTCCCGCAGTTTGGTGCGAGAAACTTCCATAATCTGAGTTTCGAGCTGGATCGTGTGAATACCTGTCACGGTGACTTTATTGATGACAGTTGGGAAGTAGAGTTCGGCGATCTGGATTACGTGATTGACATGTTCGTCGCTGGTCACAAACCCGCTCACGATACAACCCTGTTGGACCGGAACGACACGCAAATTAGCGTCTGGAAACTCCTGACGCAGCATGGCCTCCAGCTCGCGCACGTCACCCAGAACCATCACCTCGATGGTGTGTACCGATTCATCGGCGCCTAGCAAATCCACTTGAGTGATGCCGGTCGCGATCGCGGAAATCTGTAGTCGGTTTCCGCCTTCCAGGGGTACCGCGCTCAACACATTCGGGTTCTGAATGCGGACGCGTTTGAATATTTGATTGGCTGTGATTTCACGACTGGTGTTGACCACCATTTGCATCGACTGCCGTTCCGCCGACGAACTGCTCAGTGTCACATTCGTATTGGTCATGGCCCACTGATTGAGCGATTTCTCCTGCGCCCCAGCCATTGGCGCCGAAAGAGATACGACGGCTATCGACGAGACGAGCACATTCGGTAATAGTCGTCCAATCCAACTGCGCCGCGCAGAACGGGTGTTCGAGTCAGCCATGCGTTGACATCCTTGTGCGTTGCAATTCGATTACAATTAGTCTTCCGTGACTAACGATCGTAAGCGAATCGACTGTCGAATTGTGGGTGTGGGCCTCAGCCTTCAGCAACCCACTAGGGCGATGCTTGGATACGGAGGCAAGCAAAGTTCCGCGCTAGTTCACGGGTGACTTAGACGCGCCTTTTGTCTGGGGGGCGTCTACCGGTGGTTGCGGAACGAGGCTAGTAGGATATGTCGGCGTATAACCGCCATAACCTGAATAAACATTGCCAGAAGCAGAATTGTTACCGTTTGACAGCTTTCCGCCATACGGACTCTCCATGCCACCATTTGGCTGGTCGACTACCTCTTTGGGGAGTTCCGTTTCCTGAGTCCATTGGTACTTCTTCATGCCCGCAGGCGTGATAATGACCATTTCATGAGCTGGCTCAGTCGCTATGACGGGTGACGCACCGAAAATACTCTGTACGGAATTGGACACCGCGCTCACCAGCTCTTGCCGAGCGGGTTCAGGTTGCTTCTCGGATTCCTGCACCCAACTTAAGAAAGATTCGCCGTTGTCCGCGCCCTCGGCGGTCGTCTCTCCGAAAGGCCGCAAGTTCATCCGCAACTCACTCATTGTATTGGCTAGTGTGAGGGCTTCGAGTTGGCTTTCCTTAACCAGCAATTGAAAAACTGATCCGCGATTGCTGGCATTGCTGGATTCAGAATCTCGCTTCGTCACGCCGTCGATACCGAATACCTGCACATTCCTCATCACGGTACGTGTCTCGGCGACAGAACCCCGACCGCCAGGATTAAACGTACCGAGGATGTCCACATGGTCGCCGGGCTTGATATAGCCGGCCGAGCCTGGGATGTCAAAGATGCGATACCCAGGGGGAATGGTTGTGGAGAAGCTCTCGCGCGAATCCGCTAGCTTTCGCTCTAGGATCGGCTCGCCTGCAAAGATCATCTGGTTGGTGAACTTGCCTTCGACCTGTTGCAAGACGGTGACAGCCCCTTCGGGCAATCGGCTGCGGGGCCATTTTTCCAGCTTGACAGATTCTGGAGAAATCTTTTGAGCATGCGGGAGATCTTTGACCGCAACGAAGATTTCGGCCATGGCTTCCGCCGCTTCGGTAGGCGGTTTGTCCATGATCGCCTTGCTCACGCCCACCGCCGCGATCATGCCGCAGCCCAAGGCTATAACCAACAAAATTAGTGATTTAGCTCGCATCGCCGGTTGCCTTCACGCTGTTTATTTTGCGGCGAGTCGCATCCTGCGAACCATCAATGCACGCATCGTCACTAGTTTGACCATTGCATCCCATGCTTTGGTTGTATTGACTCTTAGAAGGATTTGTGTTGCCAGGGTTGAGCCTTCTATCGATAGCTATCATTGGCACTCTTGCCAGCAGAAGTTCACTGGGAATTCGTCGATCGTGACAAGGCGTAATAATGGGCATATCACCCTAATCGTAAAGCTTTCACAGGCTTATGCAGAAGTCACGCCTCAGCACCCGCACTAGAATTATTCGACCCCAAGGCCTCGTTTTAATCACCCGAATCCTCAGAAATTACGCAATCGGCAAAGTCGCGAAAAGCGGCAGTGGCCCATCATCTTGCGCACACCTGTAGTTCGATGGTCAAAATCGCACCGGGACAGACCAGCCTATAGCTGGCTGGAAACTTTGGTAAAAGTCGATTTGGCGCGGGTACCGATAGTCGTAATTGCGCTCAGGCAAGTTACAACGATTAGAGCCAACATTACCGCGTATTCCACGGCAGTTGGTCCGTCTTCCGACTTCAAAAAGCGCTCTACTTTGTTCACGAAATTCTTCATAGCACTCTCCAATGTGTGGTTCCCGGCTCACCGGCAAACGGGAAACGGGAAACATAAAAACGTGAGCCTCGAGCTGTCGGCCTCGCCAACGATGCCGAACTCTAGACCTTCACGACCGCGCAACCGTCCAGTATGCCTCGACATGAGTCATTTCGATTTCGGTATGCATAAGAAATCTAGGACAGAATCCATACTTGTCAAACTTTAAGGAGCGGGGGAATTATTAGAAAGAATTAAATAATTCCGTTGAAGTTGGGTAGGTACTGTCGGTAGCGAAGTACGACCTCATGATCGTCAACTTCAACAAAATTCGCTGACTAAGAAACTTCAGTCCAGGCTCTTGTGCAAATTCTTCGCGGCACATCCGAGTTGCCGTGCTGGCTCGAATACTGGAGCTAAAACAGCGGCCAGGCTTTTTCAGCCATCGGGCTGGAGTTACTCGACTGCCTGCCCAATCTGCAATTGCGCGCAACCTCAGAAGTCGCGCACTGGGCGAATTCGTTACCAGGCAGGAAGGATCGCGCTCTAGCGCCCGATTTTCGTCCCACCAACTAAGTAAAGGCGAGCAATGGTTCGGCTCAGATCAAACCGGCAAATGCGAAGTAGCCGATTGCGGCAACGGTCATGGGAATTCCGTAGGGCAGCAGCAACATGCGGGGCTTGCGCTCCTGCGAGATTTCGTACAGTTTGTCCGCATTGCGAACGATCGCAATTTCCTGGAGCAAGGCCTGTGCTTGTGTCCAATGCTTGATCCAGTCGCCACTCATGGCAATCTGAATCAGGGCCATGATGCCGCCCACAATCGTTGTGGCCACGAAAATATACCACGTGTGCTCGATATGAACGAACGCGGCGATTCCTGCAAGTAACTTAACGTCACCAGCTCCCATGCCGCCGATCAAGTGCAGTCCGAAGAGCAGTCCGAGTCCAAAGAATGTCGCAGCCAAACTCCACCCCAAGCCCACCAGTCCGCCAGTACCCAAACTGTAAATCCAACCTGCGGCGATGAGTGGATAGGTAATTTTGTTAGGCACCTTGAGATACATGCCATCGATGACCGCAGCCACAATGAGCGTAATCGACACGGCCCACATGACCGCATTAGCTATCAGATGCGATATGAAAATGTCCATCGTTCCTATTTCCCCGTTTGGCTTTGGACCCGTTCAATATGCGACCAATCTAGTCGTGAACCTGCTAGTCCGATGTGTATGACCCGTGACTGCTGACCGTCGCCCGCCGCGCTCGAACCGCTAACGGAGACTACAGAACCAAACAAAAACTGTTGTTAAGAGCGTTCCGGCTATACAGGCAATCTCCCATAGACCGGAAATCGACTCGGCCGGCATTAGGTAAGGTGTCATGCGCAATCCTAAAACTAGGAAGTAAACCGAAATTATGCTGAGGTTCGATAGATTCCTGGCGTTGAGGAAATCCGTCGGGTGTGAGACAAAGCTGGCGAGCATTGGCCTGTAAGTGAAACCAATGTCCGCCAGTTTTTGCATCAATGTCATGGTCAAGTCGGTCGTATCCGACTCGCACCTTGGCAGATCAGCTTATAGCTGGTTAGCTACCTTGGTGAAGGTCGACTTGGCGTTGCTGCCGATAGTCGTAATAGCGCTCAAGCAGGTTACTACGATCAGAGCCAACATTACCGCGTACTCAACGGCAGTTGGTCCGTCTTCCGACTTCAAGAAACGCTCTACTTTGTTCACGAAATTCTTCATAGCACTCTCCAATGCGTGGTACCCGGTTTTGCGGGCAAACGAGAAACGTAAAACGTGAGTCCCGAGCTATCGACCTCGCCACCGATGCCGAACCCTAGACCTTCACGACGACGCAACCCTGCGGCAGGCCTCGACATGAGACATTCCGCTTTCGGTATGCACTAGAAATCTAGGACAGGAACCGTGCATGTCAAACTTTAACGGGCAGGAAAATAATTAGAATGAAGTAAATAATTACGTCCCCGTCGAGCAATCGCTGTTGAGAACCAATCTGGGCCGTCATAATCGTTATCTCCGACAAAACTCCCCTACCAAAACTACCCAGTCAAAAATCACTCGGCAACTCTGCTCAGCCAACACCAGGGCCACCATGCTAACTCGCATCCTAAAGTTAATGCCGCGGCCATTCTGGTTAATCAGCGGTTTGACCGCGATCGCGCTGGCTCACGCCTGCCTCTTACTACCCTCGGAATCGCATGTGGCAACTTTGCTGATCGCTTTCGCAGTGACCAGTATCTGCCTAATGTTCACTCAGCGGCATGTGACTCTGGTGGCGTGTGTGGGCATCGTTGCGACGGTACTCTGTGGACTATTCAACGGCACACAAATAGACAGCCAAAATTCCGTCTGGCTGCTGGCCCTGTGCGAAGTGTTTGTGGGACTGGCTCGGCTTGTCGTTGTCCGCAGTCCAAGAGGCCTACTGCGAGCGTCCGCGCGAATGTCGAGCCGCTTGCGCCGTCAATCCGCCCAACTTCAGGCGGCTCGCGAAAGTCAGGTATCCACCGAACGAACCGTGCTGCAGTTCGAAGCCGACCGTCGCGCCTTGCTAGAACACCTGCCCGTTCACGTCGTACAAAAAGACCTCAACGGCTGCTTCACTTTCGTCAGCAAGTCGTTCTGCGATCTCGTCCAACGCGACTACCAGGATGTCATCGGGAAGACAGACTACGACCTCTTTCCGGAACCGGCCGCACGCAAGTTCATCGAAGATGACCGCAACGTCATGGCCAGCGGCCAAGTGTTCGACGATGTGGAAAGTACGCAACTGCCCAACGAAAAAACGAGCTACATGCAAGTTCGCAAGGCACCGCTCCTGGCGGCCACGGGCGAGGTCATTGGCGTACAAGGCATCTTCTGGGACGTTACCAAGGAATTTGCCAGCCGCAAAGAATTGCAGCGGATCGAGTCGCTGGCCCGAGCCCTGATCAACGCCGCTTTGGATGCTGTACTGATCGTCGACGCCGAGGGGCGTGTGCTGGAGGCCAACCCCGCTTCGGAAGCCATCCTAGGCTATACGCAGGATCAAGTTGCCTCGCATCCCTTGCTCGGCTCTATGATCCAAACCAGCGTGGAAGAACTCGGTGCCCGCGCATCCGATCTGCTTCAAGACAGCACTCTCTATCAGCGCAAGATGAGGGTTAGCGAAATTCTCAAAACGGCCACTGGCAGACGCATCGAGGCACGCTTGCGACGACGCAACGATGTATGGTTCGAAGCGGAGATTTCGGCCCACCCGCTAGCTGTCGAAGGATTCCAAAACTGGGCCATCTTCATTCGCGATATCACTAAACGCAAGCGGGCCGAGCAAGAGTTGCGAAAGGCCAAAGAAGCAGCCGAACAAGCCAACGCCACCAAGAGCGAATTTGTTGCAAACGTCAGCCATGAACTGCGGACGCCTCTAACCGGAATTATCGGATTGCACGAATTGCTCGCGCGCAGCGACATCGACGATCGACAACGCAACTATCTCGAACTGGCAAAGGTCTCGTCCGCAAATCTATTGACGCTCATCGATGACCTCCTAGATTTCTCCAAAATCGAGACCGGACATTTCGAGCTCGAGGAAATCGAATTCTCTCTAGTCCAATGCGTCGAAGAGGCGGCCGTTTCCTTAGCAGCCAGAGCCCAACTGAGAGGTCTAGAAATGCTGCTCGACCTCCAACCGGATCTGACGGAATGGCTCATCGGAGATCCGCATCGCATCAAACAGGTTATCTCGAATCTGGTGGGCAATGCGATCAAATTTACCGAGAAGGGCGACATACGGATCGTTGTCCAGACTCAGCACCGAGGCCCCCTGGCACAAGTACGTATCGAAGTCCACGACAGTGGGATTGGAATCGATGCCGCTGAACGCGATCAGATTTTCGAAGCGTTCCATCAAGCGGATGCCAGTACGACGCGGAAATATGGCGGCACTGGACTCGGATTAGCAATTTGCCGCGACCTAATCACTAAAATGAATGGGCAAATCGGTATCGCAGACTCCAAACGGCTTTCCGGACAGACAGCGCCGGGCAGTTGCTTCTATTTTGATCTACCCATCAAGTCCACGACTCAGGCGGCCAGCCGTTCGGTTCCCAACTCGCCGAGCCTGACAGCCATGCACGATCGTCCCGATATCGTGGTGGCCGCTTCGCTCGGTCCCTGGCAACAGTTGTTATGTCGCGATATTGCCGCGTGGGGCTTACAACCGCTCGTATTGACGCTCGATCAACTCAGCTCGCGACAACCAGCGAGGCTTTTTTCGGCTGGCAATAACACGCTCATTTTCGCCGACTACCGAGAACTATCGGCGCTCAATTGGGCAGCGGCTCCTGTGGTGCGAAAATGGGTTTTACTGGTACCGCTAGCCAATTCACAACCAAGCGTACTACCGAAATGGCTGAGCTATGCCAACGTAACTTGGCTCTCTCGACCGATTTGTCGACAGGACTTATGCAGCGCCCTATCGCTCTCGCAACTCCAGACTGCGGCGGAGGACAGGGAGACAAATAAATCCGTCCACCGTCGGACCGCCGAAATATTGCTGGTGGAGGACAGTCCCATCAGCCAAACCGTACTGAAGGATATGCTCAATAGTCTGGGGCATCGCGTGGTGGTTGCCAACAATGGTCGCGAAGCAATTGAGGCCTGCAGGGCGAGACCCTTCGATCTAGTCTTGATGGACATTCAAATGCCCGAAGTCGACGGTTTTGAAGCCACTGCCGCTATCCGCCAAAACGAACGCGGTTCCAGCTATCGCCAGCGATTGGTTGCGCTCACGGCTCATGCAACGGCAAAAGATCGAGCCCAGTGCGAGGCGGCCAGCATGGATGGATTCCTAGTCAAACCGATTTCTCTTGAACAACTGAGCGAAGCCGTCCAAAAGTCCACCATTGAAAATGAGGGTGCCAAGACTGATTTCTCACGTGCGTCGCTCCTAACCAGCGATGAGGAGCTGACTCCCAACGCAGAATTTGATCAACGCCGACTAACGATTCAGCAGGCTTTCGAAAACCCTCCGACTTGGCAGGAATTGATTCGACTGATGCACGACAACGAAGACTTGCTGCGCGATGTGTTGGCTTTGCTCGCACGCGAGGCTCCGCGGTTGGGCCGCAGTTTTCAATCTGGGCTGGAAACAGCAAATATCAACGAAGCGCGTCGCGCCATACACACGCTTAAGAGCAATGTCCGCTACGTGGGACTCGATCGCATTGCCCAGTACGCGCAGTGGCTCGAGCATCTCGCCCGCGATCTTCAGACTGAAACACTGCAAAAGCACGCCCAGAACGTGGTCGCCATCGCCAATGCCGTGGCCGACTGGTCCGAGCGCCAGTTAAAATGTTAGCGGCTTAAATGGCGCGTTGAGATTGTCCAGTGGCCCTACTGTGCATCGCGAAGTTTGACGCCTAACCCAGGTGCTTGCGGCAGTTGACAGAAACCCTGCTTCCAATCCAGACCACGCGCAATGTCTTCCGCCAGTAACAGCGCACCATCGAGGTCGGCATAGTCTAGCAGCGGTAGTAAGTGCACACCTGCCGCGATGCCAATACTGGATTCCGTCATGCAGCCTACCATGACCTTCAGTCCGTGCTGCCGCGCGCGCGCAATCATGCGTCGTGCGGGTGTCAGTCCACCGCATTTGACCAGTTTGATATTGATCGCATCAAACGAATCTGCACAACGATCGACGTCGCTTTCTACCTGACAACTCTCGTCGGCCATCAGGGGAATTGCACATCGTCCTTTGAGTGCCCGCATCGCATCGTAGGCATCGTGCTCTAAAGGTTGTTCGATTAGCTCCACGTTGAGTGCGGCCAATTCATCGGCTTTAGCAGGTACATCCGCGGCTTTCCAGGCACAGTTCGCGTCGACTCGAAAGATGCTCGTTGTCTCCGCTCTGAGCTGCCGTATCAAATCAACACTGCGGGATGCGTCCAACTTGATTTTGTAGACCGGCCAGCCGGGCATCGCATTCATCTTGCGAATCATCGCTGCGGGCCTATCCAGACCGATCGTGTAACATGTTGGTGGACAAGGATCTTCGTCGCGCAGTCCCCACAGTTTCCACAGAGGCTGTTGATGCATTTGCCCGTATAGATCCCACATGGCGCAATCCAGTGCGCACTGCGCAAAACGGCTACCCTGGAGAATTGGATCCAGCTCACCCCACAGCTCGTCAGGATGTTCTAAGTTGTAGTCTTGCAATCGACCCGCTACGCGGTGCAAGGCAGACGACATACTTTGCAGCGTGGCGTGATAGAACGTATTGGTAGTGGCCTCGCCGAGCCCCACCAAGCCATCGTGCTCGACCTGCACAATCAATGTTGGCTGTACTGTCACAGTACCTCGCGCAATCGTGAACGGATCGCGGAGTTTCAAGTCGTAACTACTGCAGGTAACTCGCATATTGGTAGGCGTTCTTTCGTCAAGGCGATAAGCCGTGATCGGCGGTGATCGTTTCGGAGTAGGCAAGTTGCCCCGTCCGTCCGTCGAAATACTGCAAAATCACTTGGGGATGAGGGTAGGCCACCAGTCGCTGGCCACCCAATTTCTGCGGCATGTTGAAGACGTTGTTAACTTGTACAACACAATAGAATGGGTAGCAACGATCCAATCGCGGAATGTCCGGCAGGATATAGCTAGACCATCGAATATCGCAACGCCTGGGGCCAGAGTCGTACCAGCCCGTCGCAGGTCGATCGTCTTCGTCAAGCTGCGGCACGTGGTTGACCGAGTTGTGCGGCCCACAGCAAAATTCCCAGACGCGGTCGGTGATACGAATCGCAAAGCTATTGTGCAAATCTCCGGTCATGACCATGACGGGCCGCTTGAGTTCGTCCCAAAAGCGGACTAGCGCCTCGCGCTCATCCAAGAACGCCACCCAAGCTTCCTCTTTGTTGCCTTCATCGAATTCAAAACCACCTGCACCGCTATGTGGAATCATCATCGGCACACTCGAAACCACAAAGAAGAATTCTGCATCGCTGGCACGCATGGAATCTTCCAACCACTGCCGCTGTTGTTTGCCAAGCATCGTCAGTCCGGGCTTCATGGGCTCTTTGATGTCGTGCATCTCGCGGTGACTGCGCGTGTCCAACAAATAGATTTCGCAATTGGCAACGCGCACCTTGCCATAGCTGCGGCGACCGATCGAGTAAGACGATGGTCCCGTATTGACCGCCGGCATGTGCAAACGCAGCGTATGTGCATCGATAATCTCCTTGATATCGTAGACACGCGAATTGAGATCGCCGCTGTCGTCATCGTAGATGATCTCGTTAATCCCTGCCGTAGGCGTTCCCCAGTGAACGTGCAGATTGGACATAGACGCCAATGGCAACTGTGTAAAATCGGACGACGTATCGACCAACAAATCACTGCCCGCCGTCAATTCGGCTCGTCCAAAGTGAATCGGCGCATCGTGGGCGGTCGGGTTAGCCCAGCCCAGATAGTCATACCAAGCTTGCGTGCCGATATCCCGAAAGACGCTACGGCGATGGCGCCGACCGGCTGTACCCGCGCCCCAAATATCATTCACCAATTCGTGATCGTCAAAAGTGAAGTAGCTGGGAACCTGACGATGCCACTGGCTCAGAGGAACCCCACGCGATAAGTAAAGTTGATAATTTTCCCACACGCCAACAATCGTAGGCATGACATCCACTGCGCGCGGCACGTCATGCAATGGAACACGATTTTTGGCGGCCCAGGCTGTCGCCGACGTATCGCGCAGCTCCTCGTATAACCAGTCGCCATTCATGATCGCAAAATCGACTTCGTTTGCAATCTCGCGGTTCATCGTCGTATAAGTGGGCAGCGAATGGCCGATGCCATGCATCGGATTCTGATTAGCGCACGAGCCAATCTCAAACTTGAAATTGAACAGTCCCTTTGGATTATATTTGGGCTCCGCCAGATCGCGCGCATCGGGCAGTGTCTTGAATGACGAAACCGAGCCCTGCGGCCACTCGCCAATGTAAACTTGATAATAGTACTGGGTGTCGCCGGCCAAGGGAGCGAGTTCCACCCAGCCTGTCAAATCATGACCGAATTGGGTCTTGGTCGAAGTGATCTGATGGTCCAGTTGCAATGGCTGCGGCCCAAACCGAACGGTAAACTCGCACGGCTCAGAAGTTCTCGCCCAAACGCCCATGCTATGGTCCGTAGGGCGCCCCAAGATGGGTCCATGAGTCATCGTGGGTGGGTCCTGCGCGTCGGCCATGTCGCAGCAAAACAGTTGTGATTCCAAGATCGGGTCCGCCAGCGCTTGAAAGTGTTCTAGCCAGGACGCGGTGAGGGCTTTTGCAATCGTTGCATTAGGAGCCGCTCGCAATTGCGAGGCCGTTGATCCCCAGTAGAAGCTGATCCATCCGTCTGTAAAATCCTGTGAACCCCGAACAAATTCGGCCATCTCCGCTTGAGAGCACTTCAACGGAAACATTTCCTCGACAATCAGTGGCTTGCCAATATCATAGGCCTTTAAGGCGGCGATCGCTTTGCCGACTTGGCCCGCCTCGGGGTAGAAATGTACTGCTGCAAAGTCGAGCTTCTGACTGACTTCCGGCGAATAAAAAAGCGGCTTCCCACCGCCGAAGGCGAAGACCCACGGAATCACACCCACCGTAACCAAATGTTCTTCGTCGTATTTATGTATCGCATCCACCATCTGGTCGACCCACGCTTTGGCGACATCCTTTTGCGTACGGCCAGCCAAGTCCAATGTCAAACGCTGGACAAAAAACTTGCCATCCAGCTCGCCAGCGAGCCAATCGGTTTCCGCTTTCGCACCGCCTAGTACCGGCTCGTTCATTAAATCGTAGCAAAAGACGACTGTCCTCCCGCGACAAACTTTCGCGATAGACTCCCAGAAAAATGACTGGGTCTGCCAGCGTTCTTGTTCAGTCTGTGCGTCATACCACGCGGGCACGTTGGCTTTGTGATAACAGGCCAGGCCGGTAATATCGAGGTACAGGCCCGTCTGCTCGGCCAAATCCAACAACTTAGTTAGTTGATTCAATGCAGCTTCATTGGACCGATCGGGTGAGTCCAGAAATTTTCCGACTTGCAGGTGAACGCGCACGCAATTGGCACCGAGTTGTTTGATCTCAGCGAAGTCTTGCACAACTTCATCCCACCGCTCGATCCAATACTCGTCCAGCAATTCGCCGGCTGAGTTGTGATCGTAATTGACGCCCCAGACGACGAAACGATCGTCCGAATCACCGCGCACAAAATATTCGCCGCTTTTAGAAACACGAATCGCCGAGAGCTTTTCTTCGGCGACGCAAGGCATGCAGAAAAGTACAACTGAAATAACTAGCCAACGCATTGCGATTCGAGGGATCATAACCTGCATCCAATCATGCATTTCGAGTGTCCAAAATTTTTTATGGAGTCACCATTTGTAAAACATCGCGCCGTACCATCCTCAATTTCAGAACGCTATCCAAGCAGGTACGTTAATAATGGCAAGCAATGGACTGCGGAATCGAGAGCTCTGTACCGTGCCGTTCGTCGTCTAGTTGTTTCCAGCGTTCGGCTGCCGCCGGTCAAGTTTTGAGAAGTGTAGTACGAACGATCGCTTATCACCATCGCTGACAGTCACTTTGAGTTCACTGTTCCCTTCGAGTCGGTATTCGAGCCTTTTTGGAAAGTCGTGTTTCATATTCTCAAAAACAGCGTGACTGGACGACGACACGGTTAGCCTAAATGAGACGGGTGATTCATTTTCCTTTACTTTGGCGATGTAAAACACTTCGCCTGACATCTCGACGAGCAATAGAGACTCACGGCTGCGTATCTGGCTATCGCTTTTCGATGCGATCTGCCCACGTCCTCTGAAAATTCCCTCGCCAGATTCGTTCCACGACTCACTTGCAATTTCCTTGTCCGTCGTGCAGGTCCAGTCGCCCAGAACCCAACGAATCGTGTCAAGACTTTGGTTTTCGTCGGCCCGCACGTTTGGCGAACACTCGATCACAATCAACAGCAGGACCGACAACGTTGCGAGTGTTCGCATGTACTGTTACCTTGGGGGCCAAAACGAATCGTGATCTATCCGCGTTTAGGCTGCATGGGTAGCATGCTAGCCGAGCTTTGTCACTGGCAGCGCGCGACACAGGCGGTTCCGGAGATTCTATCTGGTCAGCCATGCCAGAGCAACTTCTTCCATAGTTGCAGGGGAATGAGCGAGTCGTGCAGGGTGCCCTTGCGTGCGGCTTGTCCTGCATTCGGAATCGTGGTAAGTTGCACAGAGGGAGAGCGTAACATCAACAACGCGCTCTTCTGAGTTTCTTGCTGTTTAAGCCTGGCGATTCGCCTTTTTGCCATTGTCGAAGATTCTCTGTCGAAATTGATCTTCGGCAGACAAACCGCAGGCAGTCTTTTATTTGCCCTGGGAGGCGCTCATGGTGGATGGATTTGCAAAGACTCCACATCTGATGTTGCATGTGAAAGACCGTCTGCCATGCTCGTCTTGCCCACAGCCCTCATTGGACGAGCTGGCCTCAACTCGGAGACTTGAGTCTAGCCCATGATCGCTAGGCTTTCCAATTCTCTTTTGCTGCGACCTGGCGATATCCAATCTTCACAATCTGGCTGGGAAGTCATCGGAGTTTTCAATCCTGCCGTTACGATGATTGGCGACGAGAAAGTCATGATCGCCAGAGTCGCCGAGCGCCCGCTCGAGAAGCGTCTGGGATGGACAGCGCTTCCGCGGTGGTCACCCACGGGAGAAGTGGCCGTTGATTGGGTTCGCGATGAGCACTTGCACAAAACCGATGCGCGGGTTGTAAGCCTGAAAGCCAGCGGCGACCTGCGATTGACCTCGATTTCTCATTTCCAAATATTTCGTCAGTCCAAGCCAGATCAAGTAGTGTGGAAACACGTGGCTAGCCTGTTGCCCGAAAGTTCAATGGAAGAATATGGTATCGAGGACCCACGCGTTACCAAAATCGACTCTACCTACTGGCTCACCTATGTGGTGGTTTCCCGAGCGGGTGCTGCAACCGCGTTAATGTCGTCAACGGACTTGGCGAAGTTCCAGCGTCACGGTGTCATCTTTGCCAGCGAGAACAAAGACGTTGTGCTTTTCCCCAAACGCCTGGCGGGAGCTTACATCGCACTGCATCGCCCCAATCCGAGATCACACTTCCGCCCGCCACAAATCTGGATTTCGCGCTCGCCCGACCTCGTTCACTGGGGCCGCCATGAACCGATCCTGAGTGGTGTCCACGCTTGGGAAGGCGATCGCGTGGGCAGCGGAACGCCACCGATCTTGATCGACGAAGGTTGGTTAACGATCTACCACGGCAGCGCATCATCCACCATCGTCGGCACCGTTGGCTGTTATGCGGCTGGAGCACTCTTACTGGACCGCGATGATCCCAGTCGCGTAATTGCTCGGACGAGCGAACCGATCATGCTGCCAACGACCGATTATGAAATAGACGGCTTTGTCCCCAACGTCGTTTTCCCAACGGCCGTGCTAGAAGATAGCCACGAATTGCAAGTGTTCTACGGGGCTGCCGACACATCGGTCGCGATGACGCGGTTTTCGAAGCGATCAATTCTTGGCACGTTAAGTGCTCTTGGTTCGTAAAGCGACTACAAATCATGATCAAACCCAAACTGCAAAAAATCGCCGTCATCGGAAACTATTTGCCACGCAAATGTGGCATTGCAACGTTCACGCACGATTTGCGAGGTGCGATAGCCAAGGCGTCTAATGCAAAGTGCATCGTGGTCCCTATGGACGATACCATCGGTGGCTACGAATATGGGAACGAAGTTGAATTCCAAGTCGCGGAACAGGACATTGAAGACTATCGCGCCGCAGCCGACTTTTTAAATTTCAGCAACGTCGACGTCGCCTGCTTGCAGCACGAATTTGGTATCTTTGGTGGCCCTAGCGGCAGCCACGTTGTGGCACTCCTGCAAGACTTACGGATGCCGATCGTCACCACGCTACACACCGTTCTATCGGAGCCCAATCCAACGCAGCGTGCCGTCATGACGGAGCTAATTCGACTCTCCACACGACTGGTCGTCATGACCGAGCGCTGCCGAAAGACTCTTACCGATACTTACTCTGTCGATAGTGAACAGGTCGATTTGATCGCGCATGGCATTCCCAATGCTCCCGAAACCGATCAGCGAGTTTTGAAAGAGCAATTCAATGTTGAAGACAAAGCGGTCGCACTGACATTCGGATTGCTTTCTCCGGGAAAGGGAATCGAACACGTCCTGCGCGCGATCCCAGAGGTTGTGGCCCGCTTCCCAGAATTTATCTATCTCATACTGGGCGCGACACACCCGAGTTTGATTAGGGAGCAAGGTGAGCGCTATCGGATCAGTTTGGAGTGGATGGCGAAAGAGCTTGGTATCACGAAGCATGTAAGTTTCTACAATCGTTTTGTGGAGCTGGACGAATTGACCGAGTTCATCGGCGCCGCCGATTTGTACATCACGCCCTATCTAAATGTGCAGCAAGCCGTTTCGGGTACGCTAGCTTATGCATTTGGTTGTGGCCAAGCGGTCATCTCGACGCCGTATTGGCACGCCGAAGAACTGCTGGCCGATGGCCGCGGAGTGCTGGTTCCCTTCGCAGACCCGTCCGCCATCGCTCGCGAAATCATTGAGCTGCTGGAGAACGTCGACCGCCGGTTGGAGATGCGAGCGCGTGCCCGCGCTTTGGGCCAGAGCATGACCTGGGATCATGTTTCCAAGTCCTACCTTGGGTCGTTCCACCGCGCTCGAAAGGAACACAGCCATCAATGTAAACCGCTAGCGGTCCGGACTCTGGACGAGCAACCGCTGGCGCTGCCTCAGATGCAGCTCGATCACTTGCGGCACCTCAGTGATTCAACAGGTATCGTGCAGCACGCGATCTATTCGATTCCCGATCATGGCCACGGCTACTGCACCGACGACAATGCCAGGGCCTTGATCTTGACCGTGCTGATCGAGGAGCAAGGCAAAGATTCCACGGAATTGCATGCACTCGCTTCGCGTTACGCAGCCTTCCTGAATTTCGCCTTCAACCGGGACACTGGCCGCTTTCGCAATTTCATGAGTTTCGACCGCCGCTGGCTGGAAGAGGTTGGCTCCGACGATTCGCAAGGGCGCGCATTGTGGGCGATGGGAACTTGTGTTGGTCGGTCGCGGCGGGCAGGGTTGTCCGCATGGGCTCGCGAAATATTCCATCGAGCACTGCCAGTATGTGAGCAGACGACGTCACCCAGAACTTGGGCACTGGGCATCCTGGGGATCCACGAATACCTTCGGCGTTTCAGTGGCGACCGGGCTGCTGCGACGATGAGCCAGCGACTCGCCGACCGTCTGATCGACATGTACAACGCGACTGCCACGGAGGATTGGCCCTGGTTTGAGGACATTGCGACCTATAACAACGCCAAGCTGTCGCAGGCCTTGATCGCCCACGGTCGTTGGTCGGGCGATGAGCGGGCGGCAGACATCGGCCTGAAATCGTTGCGCTGGCTCTGCGAAAAACAGCTTTCGCCCCTTGGACGCTTCCGCCCGATCGGGTCCAACGGCTTCAATCGCAAGGGTGGCGTATTGGCGGTCTTTGACCAGCAAGCGATTGAAGCCTATGCGATGGTTTCGGCCTCGATCGAGGCCTTTGCCGTCAGCAAAGACATGTTTTGGAATGAACAAGCTCACTTGGCTTTCGATTGGTTTCTGGGCCGCAATGATCTCGGCCAACCGATCTACGATGCCTCCACTGGCGGCTGCAACGATGGCTTGATGGAAAACCAAGTCAACGAAAACCAGGGGGCTGAATCCACACTTGCGTTTCTATTGTCTCTCGTCGAAATGCGCGGGCTGAGCGCGACTATGCGCGTCATGTCAAGCTCCCCCTAAACCGCGACCAAGACGGATTTCGTACGACTCCTTTACCGAGAGAAATTCCAGTAGCACCGGAGGCTGTACCTGCGCGGCAAAAAGAAAAAAGCTTTGCGATCACCCTAATCTCACTATCAAACAGTCATTAATGCAAATCAAACGGACCGGAATCGTACTCTCTCCTAATAAACAACGTGTCGTTTTGCGACCGTTCCAGCCGCCCGGCGATGACCGCAAACTCCGCGTGATCGCGCGCGTTTGCACGCTGTCGGAACACGAAGTTGACAAACTGCTCGCACACGTGCTGGAAGAATTTCATGGACGTCATCAAAAGCCAAAGGCGTTCTTCGAGCGGCGGTTTCACGACCTTCGGCACCACCTTCTTACCGATACGCCCCTAACTGAAAACCGCCGGCTGTTACTAGGAGCTTACTTCACTCAAGAGTACGCACTCGAATCGGCTGCACTATTCAATCCTTCGCTGGTGTGGCATCCTGACCAGACGAACCTTCCGGAGGGCGCGCGGCGGTTTGCCATGAGCCTGCGCGCGGTTGGTGAAGGGCACGTCTCGTCCATTGTGTTTCGCAGCGGGACCATTAGCAGCGACTTGAAAATTGCGATCGATGAGCCCAATCGCTTCGTCACGACGCCACGTTTTGTTCCTGATTCGTGTTACGAAAACGATCTGTTCCGACGTAAATTGATTGAGCTGGGTTTGGGAACTCCGTTCACCTACGAAGTTCTGGCTGGGCTGCCTGCGGAGTTCACCCTCGATCAACTCGAAACACGATTGAAAAGTGCGCTTCGCGAGCACCGACCTCGTCACAATGAACTCGCGCCCCTGGTGGCGCAAGTCGTCATGCTGGCCAAATCCAACTACGAAATCCAATACACGCCAGATCATGAATTATCCGAGCGCCTGATCTTCCCCTTCAGCCCGACCGAAACCAATGGGATCGAAGACGCCCGATTTGTTCATTTTCAACACGATAACGGCAGCAGCCGATACTACGCCACGTATAGCGCCTACGACGGGCGGATGGTTTTGCCACAGCTGCTGGAAACCAAGGACTTCTTGCGCTTCAAAATGCACACGCTTAATGGTCCCGCAGTTTCCAACAAGGGGATGGCATTGTTCCCACGCAAGATTAAAGGCCAATACGCGATGTTGGGTCGACAGGACGGCGAGCATTTGTTCCTGATGTATTCCGACATGCTCTACTTTTGGCACACCAGCGAACTAATCATCAAACCCACCAACCCTTGGGAATACGTGCAAATGGGCAATTGCGGTTCGCCGATCGAAACCGATGCCGGTTGGCTGGTGCTGACCCATGGCGTCGGCCCCATGCGAAAGTACTGCATTGGTGCCATGCTGTTGGACTTAGACAATCCATCCAAAATCATTGCCCGACTGCATGAACCTCTCATCACTCCCAACGAAGCCGAACGAGAAGGCTACGTTCCCAATGTTGTCTACACATGTGGCGCAATCGTCCACAGTCATCACCTTATAATTCCCTACGCCATGTCGGACTACGCAACGACCTTTGCCACCATCGAACTAGCTGAACTCCTCGCGACCATGGTTTAGGTGGATGATCTAGTCCAGTCTTACCAGCTTGCCTTTTCTGCGGACAACATTCTTATAGTCCCATTGAATGAGTCTGAATTTCTTCAGCCACCGCCGCACAGCAGCTTTTTTGATTTCAGAAGCGTCATGAGATTGGACCACCCGCAGATGAGTTATTCTAAAGTCGCTGGGACTACGAGCTGGGTTCGATGGTCGAGGAGTTAGCTAGAATCTCGTGCGCTTCGTAACGCCCCCAAGCGTGCCCAGCAACCACCGAACCGTAGTAAAGGGGAAAGCTCAAACTGGGCAGGACATAACCACCAGCATTGCCCACATAGGTAGCATAGGCAGGATAGAGAATCTTGCGTGCTGCGGCCTGCTGCTCGGGATTTCCGTGTGTTTCCAGGTAGGCCACCACATCGCGACTGGCCACCGATTCGTGGTACAGCGGCACAACGGGCAGCAGGTAGACTACGCCATAGGTGCCCTTCCATTTGCGCCTTGCAAAATCTTTGGCGTGAGCGCCCTCGTGCATGGCGATCGCTGGGATGTCGGAATAGACATGGACCGTGTTGGTAAATGGATTGAAGTGATCGCCGCCGAAAATTCGGCCCGGTATCACTGTTTCCCCCAAAACACTTAAAGCACCTACTGTGTATCGCCAGCCTGGACCTACGCTTTTATTGCGAACCAGTCGGCTCCAGTCCTCGCCGGGTCGGTATTGATTGAGTCGAACGCGAACGGTCTCCAAGTGATTCTCATACAGGTAGCTGGCGATGGCAGCTTCGGTCTGGAGGCTGATGTTGTGGTTCTCAACTCGGCGATTCCAGAGCAGCAGCTTGCTCGGCACGCCCCAGACCCAGCCAATTGCGTCGATGACTTTGCGTGGCGCTCCGCGCTGAATTTGAGGCTCGGTATCCAGCAGCAGGGGCGAGTCATAGATGCGTGTGGCATCGATCGACTTGGGCGACAAAGGCCGACAGCCGCCTGAGCCAGCGACGATACTGTATATCAAAAACATCCAAAAAACTTGGCAGTATCGAGTGCATTGTGTTGTTTTGGGCAAGTTCAACATGTCCCAGCAGGGCCCTAAGGGGTTTTGATATCAAACACAGTTGCCATGCATGCAGCGACTCCCGGGCCAAATTCAAATCGTCGCACGGACCGCGCAAACCGCACACGAACTCTGCTGGAATTTTGGCAAGTTACGAGTCGGCGTCGGATCGTGGATACAATATTTGGCTCGATGAATCCAGTGAGCAACAGGCCATGAAGCTGGCTCCAAGCTACTGGAGCATTCCGACTGCACTTTTAGAAGTAATCTGACTGGCGTACATTAGTGGTTCAGCAGAAAACAACATGCCTTGAAAGGAATCTTTGATGTCGCGTCGAAATCTCCGCCCGAAAAAATTGGATACCAACGCGGGTGCCAGTCCATCGATGGCCTCGATACGCTCGATGCTGGGACTGGGAAGACCGACTTCAAACCCAAAGCTGGCAGAAATGATGGGCCAGATCCTGGGCAGCCAACGTCGGCCTTCGCGATCCGATCCCATTCAGGAGTGGCTCGATTCGTATCTAGAATCCATGGAAATGTACCCCGCTTCGATTGTGGACCGAGCCTACGACTCGGAGGCCGCGAAGATACATGTAACTGGCATTTTTTCTGATGGCCATGTCACTGGAGAGTTCATCGGCGGCGACGGGCAGTATCACGTTTTCGTAAATTTCCCCGACGTTACACCACTCGCCGGTTGCAGCTGTGCTGAGTCTCGAGGGGTCTCTCCATGCATTCATTCGTTTTTATTCCTGGATGATCTAACGGATCGGCTAGACAGTAACGCTGGTACGATATGCGCACGCATTCGCCATGGAAACTTTGATTCCAAGCGGCCTCGTCCCGAACTTTACGCCTACGATAGTGGCAAGCGGATTCGGCAAATGTTGGCTGACCTGGTCCCCAAGCATGCTCCTGCCCCCGCTGTGATCGAAGATGCGTCCCTGTTGCCACTGGTCGAGGCTGCGTCCAATCGCGTTGCCTGGAACGTCGTTCTTCAACATGGCTACCTAGAAATCCAGCCGATGTTGCAGGTGTCCAAAAAACGAGGCGACGGTTGGACCAAGGGCCGCAAGTTGGCGATGGAAAGCCTGAGTGAACATAGTGATTGCTTTTCGGCCGCCGACCGTAGCGTCAGAGATTTGGTGCGCATAGAAGCCCGCTCCTATCGCCCCAGCTATTTGATCGACAGCGTCTCGGCCATTCAAAAGCTGGTCGACGAGCCGAATGTCTTGATGAATGGCTCGCCTGCCGAAGTTCGCCTATTCGACGCCGCCCTGAAGTTGCAGCGTTCTGCCGATGGTCTGCGATTGATCATCGATGGTTCGCACGCTGGTCAGAGTCACTATGTGTTTGCCCAGGGGAGCCTTATCCATTTGCGCCCCGACGCGAATACGATTCAAATTTGCTACCTGGGAACACAGCAGCTCGCTTGCCTCCAATCGATCGTCAAGATGCCCCAAGTGCCGCTTGAAATGGAGAGCGAAATGATCGACACGGCCAAGCGACTTCAATCGCTGCTGACCATTTATCTGCCCGACGAGGTAGCTGGCAAGGTTGTCGAAGAGGACTATCGACCAGCGCTGTTGCTGCGTTCTCGAACCGACGGAGCGCTGGACTACGGTATCCGCTTACGCGATTCGCTGGGCACTCTCATCAAGGCCGGCAGCGGCCGCATGGTACGATCTGCCGAGCGTGGGGGCCAGCCGGTACAAATCAAGCGATCGACGAATCGCGAATTCCAAATCGCCCGCAACGTAGCCGAGCGTTTTGGATTGCCTGCCAAAGAATCGAGCGGCTCGCTGCACGACTTCGAAACTGCATTAAATTTCATCGCGCAAGCGCAAGCCGCCGAAGAGGAATCGGAAATCGAAATTCTTTGGGATAAGAGCTCGGAGAAACCCATGCGCTTGCTCGGTACGGTATCGAGCAAGAATGTCAGCGTTGGCATCTCGACAAAGCGCGATTGGTTCCAGTTGTCGGGCTCGTGCAACTTCGGCAAAGAGTCGGTGGATTTGAGCGAGTTGATCAGTGGCTTGCAAGCGGCGGGTGCCAGCGAGATTCGCGGCGATTATGTGCGTCTGGGCGAAAAGGGCTGGGCGAAAATCTCCGAAAATTTGCGCACTCAGTTCAAACAGCTTTACGATTCGGTCAGCCAAGAACGCGGTTCGCTCAAGTTCGACGCTACCAGCGCGCCGGCGATCCGCAGTTTTATGGCCGAACAAGTGCAAATGAAGTCCAATCAAGCCTGGGAGAAATGCCTCAATCGACTTGAGCAAGCCGAAAAGCTGGAACCGACGCTCCCAGCCGATTTGCAAGCCGACTTGCGCGACTACCAACACGAGGGCTTCAAATGGTTGCGACGCTTGGCCGAATGGGGCGTGGGTGGCATTCTGGCCGACGATATGGGCCTGGGCAAAACTGTGCAAACTCTGGCAGTGATCCTCGATCGCTCCAAATTCGGCCCCACCCTAGTGATCGCACCCACTTCGGTCGGTTTCAACTGGGCTCGAGAAGCGGCCAAGTTCGCACCGCAGCTCGACACACACCTCTATCGCGAAACCGATCGCGCCGATTTCTTGCAACAAGTTGGACCCGGCAGTCTAGTGGTCTGTAGCTATGGATTGGCGCTCCGCGATGCCAAAGCCTTGGCTGGCATCGAGTGGACCACGCTAGTTCTCGATGAAGCTCAAGCCATCAAAAACAGCCGTAGCAAGACGTCAGCCGCCATCGCCACCATTCCCGCTGATTGGAAAGTAGCGCTGACGGGAACACCGGTTGAAAATCATCTCGGCGAGCTGTGGAGTCTGTTCCATGTTGTCTCGCCAGGCGTGCTGGGCGGCTGGGAACAATTCCGTCGCCGCTTCGCTACCCCGATCGAGAAAAACAATGACCAAGAGCGGCGTGAAGCCCTGCGCGATCGACTCAAACCCTTCTTGTTGCGTCGGACCAAGAGTCAAGTTCTCAAAGACCTGCCGCCTCGATCGGAAATGAACTTAGTGATCGAGCTAAGTGCCGCCGAGCGCGAAATTTACAATCAAGTGCGGTTGTCGGCCGTTGGCGAAATCGATCAGATCGCCAAACTATCCGACGTGAAAGACCAGCGATTCCGCATATTGGCTCTGCTGACTCGTTTGCGGCAATTGGCCTGCAGTCCACGTCTGGTTCATGACACTTGGCAGGAGCGATCTTCGAAACTAAAGCAATTGTGTGAAACGTTACACGAACTGCGTGAAGAAAACCATCGCGTCTTAGTGTTCAGCCAGTTCGTCCAGCACTTAGGTTTGATCCGAGAAATGCTCGACGAAGAGAAAATTACCTACGAGTATCTCGACGGTTCCACCACCCCGCAAGCTCGACAAGAGCGGGTCGATCGATTCCAAGAGGGCGATGCCAGTGTCTTTTTGATTTCGCTTAAAGCCGGCGGTACCGGTTTAAATTTGACCGCCGCCGACTATGTGATCCACATGGACCCCTGGTGGAATCCGGCGGTCGAGGATCAGGCAACCGACCGCGCACACCGTATCGGTCAGGACAAACCCGTCATGGTCTACCGTTTGATCTCGCAGGGCACGATCGAAGAAGAAATTCTAAAACTGCACGATACCAAACGCGATTTGGTGGCTGGCATTATGGAGGGTACTTCAGCGGCAGCCAAACTTTCGACCGAAGATTTGATGGCCATGCTACGCGCCTAGTGACTACAATCAGTTCGATTGCAAAAAAAAAATTTTGGAGGAGCCTTCCCTATGAAATACTGGTTGCCCTTTGGCGGGCTGGCCCAGGCCGCGCTGCTGGCGATGGCTTGCGTTGCGGCCCTAAGTACTCAATCCGCTGCCGCCGAACGTATGACACCGGAGCGTTTACTGGATCTACAACGTTTGGGCGACGCGGTTGTTTCGCCCGATGGCCGGCAACTGGCCTATCTCGTGACCCGCTATGATCTTGCGGAAAACGCTGGCAAGACTAGCTTGCGAATTCAGCCACTGCCTTCCAACTTTAGCGAATTGGGAAGCCAAACCGCCACCGCTTTCGATACTCCGTTGGCAGTTCCCGTCGCGCGGACTCTACTGGAAAATGTGTCAGGCCTCCAGTCGCTCTGTTGGATTGTACGACCCGCTGGGGCACAGCTGGCCTACATCGCACCGACGGATGGTGAGGATGGTAAGCCGCAAGCTTGGCTGCTTGATCCTGCGGGCGGCAGTCCGCCCAAGCAGCTCACCCATGCCAAAGATGGAATAGGCAATCTCAAAGTCTCTCCCACTGGCGACGCGATCGCATTTACGATCGATGTAAAGATGGACAAAGAGGTCTCAGAGCTCTATGCGGACCTTCCCAAAGCCGATGCGCGCATCATCGATGCACTGATGTATCGCCATTGGAATGCTTGGCACGACTACGCCTACAGCCATTTGCATGTTGCCAAAATTGACGCTGCTGGAACGGTCGCAGAACCTATCGATCTAATGGGTTCACTGAAAGCGGATTGCCCAGTACCTCCTTTCGGTGGCGCAGAGCAATTCGAATTTTCGCCTGATGGCCAACAGCTCGCGATGACCCTCAAGTTGGTCAATAATCCAGCCGAGAGCACCGACACGAGCGTCTACCTTATAAACGTGGGTGGCGGTTCGCTGCAAAACATTTCCCCAGGTCTGGTCGGCTATGATATGGAGCCAAGGTATTCGCCGGACGGACGCTTCATCGCTTTCCACTCGATGCAGCGAGCAGGTTTCGAAGCGGATCGCAATCGAATTATGCTCTACGATCGTAGCAGCCACACGACGCGCGAGTTGACGGCGGGCTTGGATCAAACAGCCCACAATGCGACTTGGAGCTCCGACAGCAAACGCATTTACTTTCACAGCGAGACTCGCGGTACGACACAAGTATTCGAACTCGACGTGGACTCAACCGTCGTGCATTCAATTTCGACGGGACGATTTGACTTCAATGTTATCGCAGTCGTGCCCGGAACATCGCTGGTGTTGGCTGGCCAGCAGAGCATGCTCCGTCCAACGGAATTGTGTTTGATCGATGCCAACAAATCAAAAATAACGACCATCACCGACGTCAATGCCGACATCTATCAGAATCTGGAACTGCCCAAGATCGAAGAGCGATTCTTCACGGCCACCGACGGCAAGAAAATACACAACTGGGTAATTTTGCCTCCCGATTTCGACCAGAGTTCCGGCACCCAATGGCCCATGCTGACCTATTGCCAAGGCGGCCCTCAAGGACAGATCGGGCAATGGTTTTCATATCGTTGGAATTTCCATTTGATGGCCGCTAAGGGTTATGTCGTGCTTGCCGTCAATCGGCGCGGTTTACCGGGTTTCGGCCAAGAATGGAACGATCAGATTAGCGGTGACTGGGGCGGACAGGCCATGCAGGATATCTTGGCGGCCACCGATGGGATGATGGCGGACCCTAAAATCGATCGCAATCGCGTGGCGGCTGTAGGTGCCAGTTTTGGTGGCTATACGGTGTATTGGTTGATGGGAAACGCGGCCAATCGATTCTGCTCGATGATCGCACATTGTGGCGTGTACAATTTGGAAGCCATGTATGGTGCCACCGAAGAGTTGTTTTTTGTAGACTGGGATTTGGGGGGCGCTTACTGGAAGAGCCAAGAGGTGGCCGCTAGGTACGCTAAGTTCTCGCCGCACCGGTTTGCAGGGAACTGGAAGACTCCGCTGCTGGTGATACACGGAGAAAAGGATTTTCGAGTCCCTCTGACGCAAGGACTGGAAGCCTTTACTGCTGCACAAGTGCAGGGTGTGCCCAGTCGATTCCTGTACTTCCCCAACGAGGGACACTGGGTTCAATCACCACAGAACGGAGTCCTGTGGAGTCGCGTATTTTTTGAATGGCTCGCCCGCTACTGTCCTCCCAACCAATAGTTATGAACATGAGTCGCTTACAGCCCAGCAAATCCAAGCGTATTCAAGACTACCTGCGGGCGAGCCCCCAGTCGCGCAATCGCGATGTCGTTGAAGCGTTGACCGAGTACGGTGTGACAGCCGCAGACGTATCGAACGCGAAAACCCAATTGAAGAAAAAGTATACGCGTCGTCGTTCGCGCGCTGCAGCGGTGGTCGCGGCTTCGGTCACTACCGGTGAATTTGTCGCTGAAGAGAATGGCAACGGCTCGGTCACAATCTTTGAATTGGAGGCCACGGTCGACTATGTGCAATCGGTAGGCGGAATTACACGGGCGCAACAGTTGCTGGCCCTCATTCAACAAATCCAATCGTTGTAATTGATCGGATCAAGTAATTCATCGGATCATGTTTTTCGACGATCCTATTGATCTGCAGGTCTGTGCCGGTTAACGAGCGGTCGAGCCGCGCAAACGAACGACGAATTGGAATTATGCCTCAAGCCACCGATCGAAATTTGCTTGTCGGAATTCTGGCGCTGCAATTCGACTTTGTCACCCGCGATCGACTTATCGAAGCGATGACCGTGTGGGCTTCCAATAAAGGCGATTCGCTAGAATCGATCTTCTTCGAAAGAAAATGGATCGATTCTAGGACCAAAGAACTGCTGAGCGGTCTGGCAGACAAATGCCTACGGGCGGAGTTGGCACAAGGACCGGCTAACCGCAACCCTAGGCCGACCTCTAACGAGTCTGGCGGTCTCACCAGCCACCCTTCGCTCCCCAAAGGTGTTGACCGCGAATTGATCCAATCGCTCCATTCGCAACTGGCATCGCTACCCGATGCGTCGATTCAGATGACGCTGGCCACCATGCTTCCCAAGCACGACCAGTCGACCCTGCGCCCAGACAGCTTCGAAACGCTCGTGCCAAGTCCGGCCCAGGAGCGTGGTGCTCGCTATCGCATTTTGCACCTACATGCCAAGGGTGGATTGGGTGAAGTGTCTGTTGCGTTTGACAACGAATTGCACCGGCAAGTAGCGCTCAAACAAATTCAATCGCACTACGCTGATGACCCGTCTGCGCGACAGCGTTTTGTTCTGGAGGCCGAAGTCACCGGTGGGCTTGAGCACCCTGGTGTCGTCCCGGTCTATGGCATGGGTACGTTCGGCG
Organism: Pirellulaceae bacterium; assembly: GCA_041741955.1. Lineage (GTDB taxonomy): Bacteria > Planctomycetota > Planctomycetia > Pirellulales > Pirellulaceae > Aureliella. The sequence goes on from JBGSJL010000253.1 coordinate 67,867, forward strand.
ACGGACGCCCGTTTTATGCGATGCGCTTCATTCGCGGCGAGAGCCTACGCGACGCAACCGATGGCTTCCACCGAAGTTTTCCTGCGCCCCACAGCGGCAGTGGCGTGCTGGAGCTGAGAAAGTTGCTAGGTAGATTTATCGACGTCTGCCAGGCAATCGAGTACTCGCACAGTCGCGGCGTACTGCATCGCGATCTAAAGCCTGAGAATATCATGCTCGGTCCGTATGGTGAGACACTGGTCGTCGATTGGGGTTTAGCCAAAACAGTGGGGCAAGACGACATTACCTTGGCCCTTAAACCGAATTTCGATCTAGAGCCGAAATTGATTCCCAGTTCGGGCAGCGGTACTGCTCCCACCGAATTGGGCAGCGTAATTGGGACTCCCGCTTTCATGAGCCCCGAACAGGCGGCAGGCAGAGTCGATCAAATCGGTCCACTTAGCGATGTCTACTCGCTGGGTGCCACTTTGTATTACGTTCTTACCGGACGGACGGCGTTTGATACTCGTCGGAAACAGGACGCGGCCGTGGACCTCGGACGCGTCTTGCGCCAAGTAACGCAAGGCGATTTTCCACGACCACGCGAAGTTCACAAAACGATCCCTAAGGCGCTGGAAGCAATTTGTTTGCGAGCCATGGATCGCATGCCGAGCAAACGCTACGCCAGCTCCCGTGAGATGGCAGAGGATCTCGAACGTTTTCTGGCCGACGAGCCCGTACAAGCGCTCAAAGACTCTGTGCTCGTCACCGCTCTTCGCTGGGTTCGTCGGCACCCGGCTTTAACGTCAACGGCGGCCGCCATGGTGCTCCTATCCGCTCTGGGACTCGGAGGGTTCACCACCATTCTCAGTGCCAAGCAACGCGAACTGACGCAAAAGAATAGCGAACTGCTAGTCGCGCAAGCCCAAGCCGTTAAATCCGCCGAAGAAGCTGAGAAGGGCAGGCAGCAAGCCGAAGCGGCGCGTATCAGCGCCGAGCAATCGGAAGTATTTGCGAACCGAGCCCAAGCCAACACGTTTGCGTTCAGCGAATTCCTAATAGACCATATTCTGGCTACAGCGAGACCTAAGGGACAGGAAGGTGGTCTGGGCATCGGTGTTTCTGTGGTCGAGGCTCTGCGGGCCGCTGAGCCCGTGATCGATACGCTCTTTGAAAACAATCCTGAAGCAGAAGCCTCCACACGTTCGGGAATCGGACGAACTTGGTATGCGCTCGGCGACTACCAACGCGCCAAAGTTCATCAGCAGCGGGTTCGCGAATTGCTCGAGCCCAAAGGGCTCCAAGACGTGCAACACCTAAAGAACCTGCACGAGTTATCGTCGACGCTGCGTGCACTGGGAGAAACTGAAGAGTCCATTCGAATCCAAGAACAAGTACTCGCAGCCTTTCGCAATCTCGAAAGCCCAGCCAGTCGCCACGTGCTCATCTCTGAGAACAATTTGGCGATAAGCTACGGATTGATGGGGCGTACTGCCGAAGCCACTGCGCTCTACGAACATGTGCTCCAAGAAATGTTGCGACAATTCCCTCAAGATAGTCCGGAAGTCATCAGTGCGGAGCAAAACTTGGTCGAAGGCTTGCGCTACGGCGAGGCTACTCAACGTGCGCGCGCTAAAGAGATTTTCCAGCGATTGCTTGAAAAGACCGAGCGAGTGCTCGGAGAGGCCCACCCAGACAATTTGATCGGCGTTAACAACTTTGCAAATTTCCTGTGTGAAGAAGGCGATACGGCGGAGGCGATTGCATTGCACGAGAGAACGACTTGGCGGATGGAGTCTGCGCTGGGTCCCGAACATCCAACAACCTTGATCGCTAAGGCAAATTTAGGATCTTCTTACGTCAAGGACTTTCAATTCAACAAAGCCCTCCCGATTCTTCAGTCCGCTTGGAAAGCCCAGGAAAGAGTGCTTTCCGCCGACCATCCAGATACGTTGAACACATTGGACATTTATGCCAATGCACTATCGAGTGCTGGCCAAATCGCCGAGTCGCTCACACTCTTCGAGCAAGCGTACGCGGGACGCAAACGCGTGTTGGGGGCGACCAATCTAGAAACACTTACAACTCTCAATAATATGGCCACGGTCTACGACCAAGCTCAAGAACACGCGCGTGCCATCGAGCTGAACCAGGAGTGCCTTAAGCTGCGGCGTAGCATTTTGCCCGCTACCGATCCGGTCGTAATTTCGACGCTATATAACCTCGGCTTCAGTTATCTAATGGCCGGCGATTCCGATAAGGGCATTGCTGCATTTGCAGAGCATTCAGAATTGCTGCTTCAAACTGAGGGTGCTCAATCCCCCAATACATGGAGTGCTTTCCTCAATTTGGCCACAGCCCAGTCGAACACCGGCTCGTCAACCGAAGCCCTTGCGTCGAGTACTCGGGCTGTGGACATGATGCGCCAGCACTTGCCCGCAGACGATATTGTCCTAGCCAGCGGCCAAGCCACACTGGCTCTGATATATCTACAAGCCGAAGAATTCAATTCAGCTCGTGAACTGTTGACGCTGGCCGTAAAGAACTTTCGCGCTGCGCTAAGTCCAGTGGGCGAAGCAACCGGCGATATCGGCCGGTCGATTGAGTTGCGCGGGATGCTCGTCAATCTTGCTTTAGCGGAGACGGGGCTCGGGAATTTCGAAGCGGCGGAAGTATGCGCAGCCGAATCGGTCGCCATGGCCGAAGTACTGCTCCCAAATGACTGGCGACTTTTCAATGCGCGCAGCGTACTAGGGAATTGCTTGACGGGTACTCAACAGTTCGAGAAGGCCGAAGAATTATTGTTGGCTGCTCATGAAGCACTGGAAGCTCGACAAGCGGAAATCCCGTCACCCATTCGGTACAAGTTTACGCTGGCTTCCTTCGATCGAATTATCGAACTTTATCGAAGCCTGAAGCAAGAATCACAAGTCGAAGCGTGGCAACAAAACAAGCGCCAATATCAAAGCAAAACTTCTCAGCTCTAGCCCCGTCGACTCACAAAACCCCGATAAAGTTTCTAGGATTCTTAGCGTGCAACGCCCGCGCTGGCGAAGCCGTGACGCAGGAAACGACCTATACTACATAAAAACGGGGGCCGTACTGCGAGCGTCTGGACTGGCACTGGCGCCAAAGCGCTGCGCTGGCACTTGATTACTGCGCTGGTACTTGAGCGCTGCACTGGGCTGCTTACCTGCGAAGGCTCTTACCTACCGCAACAAGGATTTTGCATGCGACTATTCAACAAGATTTTTGTGATCGCGCTGCCGCGCTGCGCCACGGTTTCCATGTGCGACGCTCTGGGAATGGCTGGCATACCCACTGCACACCTCGGACGTATCTATGGTGAGGACACGAGCGAACACAATAATCCCGTTCGATTGACGCGGATCTACGAGCAGATTTCTCAGGGTGATTTTGATCTGGATATTTTGCGAGAATGCCGAGGCCTAGCAGATTATCCTGCTTGTGCGACTGAAGTATTTTCGCAGCTCGATCGGCAATATCCGGGCAGTCTATTTGTCAACGTGCGGCGCGATCATGATGTTGATCGATGGATTCAGTCCGTCGAACGCCAGTTTGTAGGCTTGCAACTGGTCAAGCAGGGGCGACAGGCGACCGAAGCAGAGCAGCGTTTCATGGGCGTCATGTTGGCACTTCGCGAGATGACTTTTGGTCAGAGCAAATTCGACGCGGAAATCTACATTGAGGCCTATCATGCGTATCAGCACCGCGTGGCGGCCTATTTTTCCGGTCGCGAAAGCGACCTGCTGGATATCGCCGACATTCGGCAATTGGAGACAAGTGGATTCGGATGGATCTGCGATTTTCTAAACTGTGCGCGGATCGAGAGTCCATTTCCTCGCAGCAACGAACACAGCCGACGTCCTAGCCAAGCCTTTATGTCCGCTATCGCTGAAGGTCGGGTGACGTCCCAGACCGGCATACGACCCGCCATCAATACCGGTAGCTAGAAGTCAAGTAGTGGCGAAAGTTGCCTCAACCTGTGGGCGGCTTCCTCGGCCCAGGGACTGGCTGGCGCGAGTTCCAAGAACCGCTGCCAATGCTCCGTGGCATGGGGTGCCTGACCGGCATCGTCCAGGGCCCGAGCCAAATGAAAGTGGACGTCGGCATAGTCGCAGAACTGCTCCAGCGTGCCTTCGAATGCAGCGATCGCCAATTCGGTTTGGCCGCACTCTGCCAGTACGCAACCCAAATTGGCCCGCGCCTCGACGAGACCTGGCTCAAGCTCCAAGGCCATAAAGTATCGCTCGCGAGCACCGCACAAATCGCCCTGGCGATAGAGTAACTCAGCCAACTGAAAACAAATATCTGCGTTGGCACCGTAGGCCGCCAGCGCGGTCCGATACCACTCGATGGCAGCCGGCAAGTCCTCGATGTCCTCTGCCTCGACGGCCTGGTCCAGCAGTGCGGCCAGCGTCAGACGGTCATCGCTTTGAATTGAACTTCGATTGAGCCGCGCTAGTTGGTTCGGCGAAAACGCAGTCTTCGAGACGCTGCGCAGCTTCGGTGTAGACTGGAACAGAACGGTGGCTGGCATCGAGGTTGGCTCGCCCGCTTCAGCCAATGCCTCAAACCCAAATCGCAACTGTCCCGAAGCCTCCACAAAGTTATCGCCACTGCGGAGCACCAGTCGCTTGCCTTCGGCAGTGATTGGCAGGTTATCAAGGGTCAACAAATCCGCATCGATACTTCCGTCAGCCCGCTGGCGGAGCAACTGGAGCTGACGACCGATCGACTGCACCGTGGCACCTTGCAGCATCCATCGGTGCAGCCGACGGGCGGTTGCCAATTGCGAAAAATCGAAATAGGGCAACTGCATGACTTCGGTAGTTGGGCGCAACAAACCGACTTGATACCAGCGGCGCACAACGCGAACGGAAAGTCCCAAGATCTCCGCCAACATAGCAGGGGTATAAAGGCTCTCGCGGTCCGGAGATAGCGGCTGGCCAGCCGCAGCCATGGCTGGTAGACCGTGTGTCGGCGGTGAGGAATTCAAAGCAGTCTACGTCCTGTTTGTAGCTGGCTGTTTGTAGCTGGCTGTTTGTAGCTTGAACCGTCTGAATTTGATCATGCAGAGATTTAATAGCGCAGCATGCAATATAACGCGCGGACGCCATCGCGCCACCCAATTTTTTTGCCTTCATCAAAGCCGCGACGATCGTAGCGAATGGGGCGTTCGTAAAATCGGGCGCGTTTGCGGGCCAGCTTGATCGTCAATTCAATTTCGATCCCGAACCGATTTTCTTTGAGCTGCGGTGCGAGCTCTTGAATCAGCTCGCGGCGAATGACTTTATAACAGGTTTCAACATCGCTCAAATAGAGTCCCGTGCGTAGGTTTGCTAAACGCGTTATCCAGCGATTGACAATCACGTGCCACAGGGGTGGGACTTGACGGTCGTGATGACCGTAACGCGTACCATAGACAACATCTGCCTGCCCTTCGATGATCGGTTGAATTAAGAAGCGAAAGTCGTCTGGATCGTATTCTAGATCTGCGTCTTGCACCACGACAGCCGTGCCCGTCGCGTGTTCGAATCCAGTGCGCAACGCTGCTCCCTTACCTCGATTGGTAGGATGAAGAATGATTTTTAAATCGTCGGCAGTTGGCAGCTCGCCCAGCTTCTCGCGCGTTCCATCTTGGCTACCATCGTCCACCAAAATTATTTCCAGTGGCAATGCCGTTCGACGAACTCGCGCAATAACGTCTAAAACCGTATTGACCTCATTGAACACTGGAATAATTACCGTCAAACGGAAATCGGGTGGAATCGCAAAGATCCCTAGTCGTCGGCAGACATCGTTGGTTAAGACTTGATCCAACAGCTTGGCTTGCAAGCTGCTCAAATGAATTTCCGCGTCTGGTTCGTTTGGATTCAACTACATCGCTCGACAAAAAATGCCTCGGTACCGAGTGCGTTCTAAGATACCATTCATCACGAGCAACTGAAGTTGCCGTCGTTGCAATCGACAATTTTTTTTTGACTCGCTTGACAACACTCGCCGACATCCGCACAATCCCTGTGTCGATGAGGCGAGTGGTTAAGTCGTGCTGCGATCGCTGCCGGCAGCTCACAAATTACCCCAAACTTATCGTATAAGTCGCACACTAGCTCTTCTTCAACTCAGTTACTCAACATCGTGCGACTTGAATAAATCACGAATGGAATTTTCCACGTGGTGAGACTTGCTGCATCGGCTTCGAGGACATGTTCGTAAGAGGGGTCCCGACGACTTTGTAGCGCTTGCTCACTCAATCGCATAGAGGCAGCCGCTTCGGCGTGGCAGGGACGACATGTTGGCCAGGGAAGGCCATCTTTTATTTGGACTGGCGTCCGATTTGTAACTGTCGTCGTGCTTGAGCATCAATCGGAGTGCCTGAGCATCAATCGGAGTGCCTGAGCATGACTCGGAGAGTGATGAGTTCGCAGATGAGCATCACGTTGAGAGTGATGTGTGCGTCTTACGCGACTGGTTTGTCCCAATCGCTCGGAACATTGCCCTGATCGACGTGCAATTCGTCGATCTTACGGATTTCTTCCATCCAGATGTACATGTCGTGACCGTATTCGCTGGCCAAGTCGCCGAACACCAACTGTCGATGAAATTGTGCCGCGCCATCCTCGAACAGCTCAGCCGCTTCGGCGCTCGGGAATCTGCGGGCGGGGTCTGCCGCCACGAAGCGCTTGCAGAGGTTGACTAGATGACTATTGCAGGCAACCTCTGGCGGTAGAATTTCATGCAAACGCTGAGGCAAACGACGCTTCATTTCCAGCAGGTCTTTTAGATTAGTGTCGCTGGGGAAGCAGGGGCAGCCGGAGAGCAACTCGATGAGCACATATCCCAGGCTGGCCAGATCGCTGCGCGGCGTGCAACTGGCGCCTTCGAGCACTTCTGGGGCCGCGTAAGCGGGGGTGCAGGCGCGGTTAGGTGGCAAATCATCGAGTTCAAATGCCGAACCCATATCGATCAACTTTGCATGTCCAGTGCGTTTGAGCATGATGTTGGCAGGCTTAACGTCACCATGCACAATCCGCTCGCGGTGCAGTGCGGCCAGCGCCGCCAAGCAATCCCTTACGATAGCCACGGCCACACCGGCCTTAAAACGTGTCTGCTCAGGTCCAAAGGTGACGATGACACTGTTGATATGCTCCCAACGCTCCGCGTCGGCCAATTCGCGTACCAGAGTCAATCGGTTGGGATTCATCAATTGCCGCAAATCGTAGCCATCAATCCATTCCATGACCATGATCCGAATCCGGTCTCGGTCGACGAAATCTTGCACGTCCAGCAAGTTATCATGCTGAATAGTGGCCACACGCGAAGCGACGTGTGCAATTCGCTCCATGGCCTTCTTGTAGGCAATGCTAGTGGGGAATCTCTCTGGGGAAAAAACCTTCATGGCCACAGGCTGATTAAAGCCGTCGGCACCCTTGCGTTCGCTCAGATATACGATCCCTTGGCCGCCGCTACCCAGTTCGCGTATGAATCGGTGATAGGTCGTCCACTGCACGCGACGCGTATGTAGCAACGATTGATATCGTTGGATCAACGTATCGGACGAAACCAGCGGCTCGCCGTCGATAAAGGCACGTGTTTTTTCTTCTTCAGACATGGTCGTCGTGTACATGTTTCACCGGTTGAGTCAGCGCCAGGGCCGCTCTGAGAGCGGACCGCCAAAACCTTGCCTGGGCTACCCTGCCCCTGCTGATGGCGATCGCAATATAAGTCTACAGGTCATCTAGTATAGCCCTTAGGCGACCGTTTACGTTAAAGGCTACGCCTTCGGCTATTAAGTCAAACGAGTAAATCGACAGGCTGGCATGCGAGGGACCCAGTTAGGCCGTATTTCAGAGGTTCTGAAGAATGGCCATCACATCCGGATGTGGGAAACCGAGCTTTTTGTCCACTATATTTAAAAGTGGCTGGCCGCAAAAGTAATTGATCAGATTCTGGATAGCTAGCTCTGTCGAATCGTCGACTCGTGAAGCAGCCTGGGCTCCGACGTGCGGCGTAATGATCACGCTGGGCATGTCCCACAGAGGACTCGTCGTAGGCAGTGGCTCAGCATACGTTACATCCACGCCAGCGCCGCGCAAATGGCCGGACCTAAGCGCGGCCACTAGCGAGTCTTCGTCGACGACTTGCCCGCGAGCCACGTTGATTAGATAACCCCCCGAGGGCATCGCCGCCAAGACTTCACTTGAGATCAGCTGGTGCGTGGATGCGTTCAAAGGCAAACATAAGATTAGGATGTCACTTTGACTTGCCAGATCAAGTAGTCTCTCGGCCCCCCATAATTCGGCCACCTCCGGGGGCTTGCGAACCGGATAATAGTCCGTGGCGCTAATCGTGACCCGAAATGGTGCTAGCATTTGGACCAATCTACGGCCGTTTCCTCCCATTCCAACGATTCCGATGCGTTTTCCGTGAAGGTCGTCTGTCGCGCGTCTCACGAATTCTTTGGCTTGCGCCTGACGAAAAAACGTTGGCAACCCGCGCAGTAGGCCGAGCAGCAGCGCCAATGCCTGCTCGCCAACTTGATTCGCAAACAAGCCGGAAGCGCTGCACACTGGAATATCTGATGCGACCACAGACGGCACCAGGCAATGATCTAAGCCCGCTGCAGAACTTTGGATGAGTCGCAAACGACCGGCCTCGACAACGGAGTCCCAGTCGACGGGCACCTTAGCGTGTCCCACAAAAATGTCTGCGTTGAAAATCTCATGGCCTATTCGCTCTTGGCCCGCGTTAATGATGTGGGCTTGGGGCACCATTTGAGCGAAGCGCGCCAAGTGACGCTCCTCGACGGGGTAACACAAAACAACATTGGGACTCATGCCGCATCCGATCGCTGGATAGTCGAAACACTACACGCCTAATAGAATCTCCCAACCGCGTCGGTTTAACAAGGCGGTTTGGCGGCCAAGGCGGCCAGCTCGTAGCCAGCGGACTTGAAACGGCCTCCCGATGTCTTTCACATATCTCAACCCAGGCGATTCCTAGTGCCGGCAACCGATTCGAGCACAGATTTAAGCTGGTTAGCCAAATTTCGGATGTGGTGGGCTTCGGATTGGGGCCCTGGACCCGTGATCCGCCTGGCATTGCCGCTGATGATCTCGGCTGGCTTTGTCTCCGTGACGCTGTTTACCGACCGCACCTTGCTCTACTGGCAATCGGAGTCATCGGCTTCAGCAGCGATGGTCGCGGGAACCGTCTATTGGTCTTTGATTTGTCTACCGATGGGTCTGCTGGGCTACGTTAGCACGTTCGTTTCGCAGTATCGTGGGGCCAAGCAGGTTTCGCGAATCGGAGTTGTCTATCGACACGCCCTAGCCCTGGCCTGGGCCATCATCCCCCTGCTGTTATTCGCGATCGCAATCGCTCGGCAATTGTTCGATTGGGCTGGACACACTCCTCAATTGGCGCAGCAGGAGGCGACCTATCTGCGCATCTTGTCGCTCGGCGGTATCGGTGTCCTTTTTTATAGCGTTCAGAGCGGGTTGCTGACTGGGCAGGGCCGCACCGCCACCGTCTTAGCCATCGATGGGATAGCGACCGTGGTCAACCTAATTTTAGATGCTATCCTAATTTTCGGATTCGGTCCCATTCCTGCGTTGGGCATCGTCGGCGCGGGTTTGGCCACCACGCTTTCCTTCTGGCTCAAGATACCCATCGCTAGTTGGATTATCGCTTCGGATCGGCAACTGGTTTCCGAATATGGCGTAGGCCAGCCGGCTGTCTGGGAACCGAGCCTTTTTCGGCGCCTGATCACCTACGGAACTCCGTCGGGTTTGCAATTGCTGGCCGAAGCTGGCTGTTTTTCCTTAATTCTGTTGCAAGTTGGGCGTTTGGGGGAACAGGCCATGGCCGCCACGACGCTCGCGCTGGGACTCAATGCACTCGTTTTCGTACCGTTGATTGGCTTAGGCATCGGTGTGGGCGTCTTGGTGGGCCAGCATCTCACCGAAGGTCGTATCGACTTAGCCCGCAGATCGGTCAGTTGCGCATTGGGGTTAACGTGCTTTTACACCGGTTGCTTTGCATTGACTTTGGGCCTGGCTCCTGATGCCATGATCGCTCTCTACGGCTGGGGAACGCCGGGCGAAAGATTTGAGACGATGCGCCCGCTGTTATTGCCACTGCTCAAGATCATTGCCTTGTACTGCATATTTGATGGGATTCAAGTTGTGTTTGTGGGTGCCATCAAAGGCGCTGGCGACACCTGGTTTGTCCTAATCGCCACGCTAATGATCTCGACTACCGTTGTCGTCGGTGGTGGGATCTGCCAAAACTATTTTGGGGCCAGCTTGCTGTTGTGGTGGTACGTGATTTTCGTCTGGGTGGTGGCCATGGGACTCGTGTTCTCCGCCCGCTACTTTGGCGGGCGTTGGGAATCCAAGCGAGTGATCGAGACCACATAGGACAGCGGTATAGAGCCGCTCACAGAACCACATCCATATCGCTAAATTTCTTTCGCGAAAAGAAAGAAACGACCGAGTGTTTTTGCGACTTGCAGGGTTTGGGATAGCAGGGGTCGTCCAGCCGCAAATACGGTCGTTTACAGCAACATTATTCACCGATTATGCGAGATACAGCCTGATTAATGCTTGCATTCGCGCTTCAAATATCCGAAAACAAAGGCTGGAACATCATGAAGTTACAGCTTGAAAGCTTGCCAAGTACACGGCTGTACTCCCGCCCGCATAGCCGGAGGTTTGAAATTGTAAGGGAGACACCCATGTCTGCTGACTGGTATTTTATGAGCAGTGGCTTTTTTTATCGCCACAAACGAATAGGACCGATTTGCGAAAAGGAGTTGCTCGTCCGCATCGAGAAGGGTGAGGTCAATCCCGACACGCTGCTTTCGAGCACGAGCAAGACGCATGGCCACTGGATTGCCATGCGCGAGATAAAGCCAGCTATTAAGCACTGGAAACAGACCCATCCCGGGGCTGCTTAGTGCTTCTTGATTCGAACATTCTTGAACTGTATTACCATCGGATCGCCTTTGTGAACTTGAAAGGCGAGCACACCCTCGGAGGCGGCCTTGCCTTGCTCGTCGTCGATAACCTCCGACATCAGTTGTTCGTTGATATAGTGACTTACTGTGTTTCCTTTGGCGACCACGCGGTAATGGTTCCATTTGTCGGCATGAATTTTCTTGCCGAGCTCAGCCGCATCGCCAAAGTCTTCGCTCGTCTTGCTTCCATCTGCGGCGATACGCACTCGTTGGCCGCGTTGAGCTAAGATACCTCGAGCTTGTTCTTCGTAGTTGATACCCGCAAACTTCATAGTCGCATCGATGTCCGCTTGGTAGCCACCCACGACAAAGTCCGCCTGGTTGATCACTTTGCTGCGATATTGGATACCCGAATTGCCGCCATCGATTTTATAGTCCAACTCCAATTCGAAGTCCGCTACATTGCCTTCCTGCCAAATCAAAAACGTATTGAACTCGATGGGCTTCTCGGCTTTGGTACGGCCCGTAATCGCACCGTCTTCGACCGACCACAAATCGAGATTACCCTTCCAGCCGCTGAGGTCTTTGCCATTAAAGATCTCTTGCATACTGCTCTGAACCTGCTTGGCGGCCTCCTGTGAAAACAATTCGGTACGACCAAGTAGTGTGGCAACCGAGCACAACATGAGAGTAACGATGCGCATGACAGGCTTCTCCGAGTCCAAGAAAATGGGATGGTTTGAGTTAGAATGGGGAGAGTATAGTTTAGCTGCTGCGCGGTACCATGGATACAACCAGCCTAGATATTGATCTGAGTGCGACCTGCGATTTGCAATCCAGACCATCATCCCGCGTCGCATCGCGACTTAAACCAGAAACCCAACTAAGTAGTAGCCCAAAAATGTTGATGGACTCGTACCAAGAGAATGTCCAGCGCGTTAGCCGTCGCCAGCTTTTTGGCTCAGTAGCTTGTGGCGTCGGGACTGCCGCCCTAGCCACACTTCTGCAGGAAGACAAACTGCATGCAGCCGACAGTAACAACGCCACCAGAATCGGCAATGCGGGCCTAGCCAATCTACCGCACCACCAGCCAAGCGCTAAACGCGTGGTGGTGTTATGGCAAGGTGGCGGTCCATCGCACGTCGATCTATTTGACGACAAGCCAGCTCTCCGGCAACTGGCCGGTCAAGATATTCCCGATTCCGTACGAGGAACGACGCGGCTGTCGACGATGTCCTCTGGGTATGGCAAGTGGCCTTGTGTGCCTGCCATCAAGCCCCACAAACAGTACGGGCAGTGCGGGACGAGCCTCAGTCAGATGCTTCCAAACATAGGTGCGCTCGCCGACGATATCTGTGTCGTGCGCAGCTTGCACACCGAAGCCGTAAATCATGCTCCGGGAGTGACGCTATTCATGACGGGTGCCCAGATACCCGGCCGTCCTAGCATGGGTGCTTGGCTGGCTTACGGTCTAGGCAGCGAAACTCAGAACTTGCCGACTTTTGTGGTGATGACATCCAGCGACCAAGCTAAGACTTGCGGGCAATTGTTTTTCGACTACTACTGGGGCAGCGGCTTCCTACCCAGCCGTTTTCAGGGTGTACGGTTCCGCAACACGGGCGATCTGGTTCCCTACCTGGCCAATCCACCAGGCGTTAGTATGCAAGCCCGTCGCACGCTTTTGGACGATTTGGCCGCCATGAATGCTGCGCACTTGGCCGACTACGGCGACCCCGAAATTGAAACACGGATCGCTCAGTACGAAATGGCATTCCGCATGCAGACCAGCGTGCCCGACCTGGTCGATTTTTCAGACGAGACTGCCTCGACGCTCGCGCGATATGGACCGGATGCACTGAACAAAGGGAGCTATGCCAACAACTGTTTGATCGCGCGTCGCCTGCTCGAACGCGGCGTTCGCTTTGTGCAATTGATGCACTCAGGCTGGGATCAACACGGCAATCTTTTCACGCAACTCGAACAGCAATGCAAGGACACGGAGGGTCCCTCCGCCGCACTCGTGCAGGACTTGAAAGAACGCGGTATGCTCGACGACACGCTGGTAGTCTGGGGCGGCGAATTCGGTCGAACTCCTTTTGGCCAGGGAGATCCCGTGAGCCCCAAGGGCCGCGACCATTTTGGCAAGGCATATAGTTGGTGGTTAGCCGGCGGTGGCGTAAAGCCTGGCTGCGTGTATGGGGCTACCGACGAATTTGCTTGGAACATCACCGAGAACCCGGTACACGTACATGACATGCAAGCCACCATCATGCACCTATGCGGTATCGATCACACGCGTTTGACGTTTCGTTACCAAGGCCGTGAGTATCGTCTAACCGACGTGCATGGACAGATCGTCCACGGGATTTTATCCGGTGTTTAACAAGATCGATTCTAAGAGTCCGTTTGGTAACGCCACATGCCCGAATTGAATTGGAATAGTCGTCAACTTACGGCCGGTTGGCAGCCGGGGGTGAAGTCCTTCTTTCACGGCTTGGGATTCTCAGAAGTTGACTTTGGTAAACCACAAATCGGCATTGGCGTACCATTGCTCGAAGGCAACCTATGCAACGTCCATGCGTATGAACTGGCTAAGCAAGTTGCCAGTGGCTGCCGTAGGGCTGGACTCTTAGGATTTCCGTTCGGCACGCCTGCGGTCAGCGATAATTTGACGCAGGGGCTGGAAGGCGGCAGCGCGAGTCTCGTCTCTCGCAACTTGATCGCCAGTTCGGCCGAGTGCGTGGTTACGGCGCATTGCTATGATGCGCTGATCGGCTTGCATCACTGCGATAAAAACGGTCCGGGCTTTGCCATGGCGCTAGCTCGAACCAACTTTCCAGGCTTCATAATGAGCGGTGGAACTATTCAGCCAGGCTGCTACCAGGGCCACGATGTGACCATCTTGGATGTCTATGACCGGCAAGCCGAAGCGGACGCGGGCCTGATTTCGCAGGAGACTGCCGAGGCCGTGCGCCGGGTTGCCTGCCCAGGTCCGGGAGGCTGCGGCATTGCGGCCTCGTTCAACACTTGGGGAATGGCCATGGAGGCGATCGGACTGATGCCACCACAAAGTAGCTCCACGCCCGCGATCGATGCTGGTAAGCAGGCAGAGTGTCAGCAAGCGGGCGCCCTCGTACGACGAATGCTCGAATTACAGCTTCGCCCGCGCGACATTTTGACGCGGAAGTCATTTGAAAACGCGGCCACCATCATCGCGGCAGCCGGCGGCTCGACCAATGGCATTCTGCATCTATTGGCATTGGCTCGGGAGGCTCGAGTGGAATTCACGCTGCGGGATCTGCAAGCGATATTTCGGCGTACGCCCGTCATGTGCAATTTTGCGCCGCGCGGCCAACACACTATGATCGATTTACACTGCATCGGCGGGACCTCAGTACTACTGAAACATTTATTGAGCGCCAGCCTACTCGATGGTACGCAGATCACCTTGACAGGCAGGTCGCTGGCAGAGAACGTCTCCCAAGCCGGCGTTCCTCCACCAGGTCATGCGCTCATCGCACCCCAAGAAAGCCCCTTCAAGCCGTTTGCCGACATTCAAATCTGTTTCGGCAACTTGGCACCCGAAGGAATGGTGTTTAAGGTTTCAAGCTTGAACGAACCGAGGTTTCGCGGCCCAGCGATCTGCTTCACCAGCGGCAAAGAGGTTGTGGATGCGGTCAATTCGGGGCGTATCCGGCCGGGGCATGTGGTCGTCATTCGCGAGCTGGGTCCGGTTGCCTGTGGTATGCCGGAAATTGTTCTAGCGACATCGGCCCTTAGTATTCCCGAACTGGTGGGTCAGGTGGCTGTCGTTTCGGATACGCGCATTTCAGGGATTTCGCATGGAGCAATCGGCATTCACTGTAGTCCCGAAGCGGTGCTGGGGGGGCCCATTGCACTGGTGCACGATGGCGACGAAATCAGCTTCGACCTGCTCGAGGGTGAAGTGACCTTGCATGTTGACGCATTGCTGTTGAACCAGCGGCGGGGAGCCTGGATACCCCGCGAGCTGGAATATTCTCGCGGCTATTTGGCGGACTTTGCCGCCTCGGTGACTCAAGCGCCCGATGGCTGCGTCAGCCAATCAACTCTGCGGCGAAGAAACCGCGAATAACACCCAAACTACTTTTTCTGGGTATTACTTTTGTCGGCAAACTTTACTTTGGCTGCCTTGGACTGATCTGCAAAAAACTGAGCTGCTGGCACGGACTGATAAGAAGTTAGCATGTTGCCAATCTCAGCGATCAGCTTTTCATCGTCGCTCGATAGCCGCCAGTTGGCGTGCAACAAGCAGCGGACCACATCCGTGTGATTTCCACTTCCTGCCGTGCGCGTGATCTCGTGCGGCAGCGATTTCTGCTCTGCGACCACTCTGTTAAAACCCAAACGCGCGAAGGGTGGCATTCCCGAACGCCATCCATTGAGCAGGATGAGTGCATCGGCGGCGCTGGCGTACTGCACCGCCATTTGTTCGTCGCGCGGTTGCTGCAGCGTCGAACGATATTTCAAAACGCTATCGCCTACACTTACAACATTATCGGCAACATCAATCTTCTCGGCGCCTTTCAAGTAGATCGCCAGCTCCGAAGTTTCGGCCTGTTTTCGGGCCGATTCAATGAACTGGTTAAGTTCTTTCAATCCAATCAGAGCTCGCGTCTTGGTCGTTTTGTCGAGCAGCACGATGCGATCGCGCTGCGGGTCCACCATCGTGATTTGGTTCGGATCGTCAAAAGAAATATCGTAGGCCACACCGCTGGAGAAAAGTGTCAGTGTTTGCTGAGCGGGCTTTTTCTCAGTCCCCAAAAAAATATCGGTGACCACACGGAATGAAGCTTGGGATGTCGAGACAGTATCCTGAGCAAAACAACCCACGTGCGATGTTTGAGTCAAAGTTGGCAACATGGCAGAGATCACCGGCAACAGGCCCATCATAGCTATTCTTGCATGCATGGAAGTAGCAATTCTTGGGGAGACAGTTAACAAAAAACTACAATCTGTGGGTGTCATACAGAACTGATTGCTTCAAAGGCAATAGCATTTGCATGTAGCCTGGCAAATCAAAGTTTCATGTGGCGACATTGCCACCTACTGAGCAGGCCCATTAGAATGTCGAGTATGCGCCGCCGTTTGGACCATCTTCCGCAATTCAAGGTAACCCATGACCGCCAGTCCGAGTTTGGAACGCTTCGTCGACCTTGCGCGCGAGCATGAGCTGGTGCCTGTTTACAGGCGTCTACTGAGCGATTCTCACACGCCCGTTTCGGCGTTTCGCCAATTGGACGACGGTAGCAGCGCCGCGTGCTTGTTCGAAAGCGTGATCGGAGGGGAAAAGGTTGGACGTTACAGCTTTATTGCCGTCGGGCCCAGTAGTCGGATTTCCGCCTTTGGTTCCGAATTGACTGTTTCGCGAACCACTAAGCGGACCGCAGCCAGCGGGGTTGAAAGCGATTCGATCGCCGTCGAAACGTCTACTGGCCCAGTCGTCGATCCGCTGGATAGTTTGTGGCAGTCCGTCGCCGGAAAACGTGTCGCAGTGCTCCCCGAGTTGCCGCCGCTGACCGGCGGGGCAATTGGCTATGCCAGCTACGACGTTGTCCGCTATGTAGAAAACTTGCCTAATGCGCCGACAGACGACCGGAATCTGCCCGACCTTGATTTTTCAATTTTCGATGACCTAGTCATTTTTGACCACGTGACTAAATCGTTGTTCATTGTCGCGCACGTTCATTGCGATGAATTCGTGGGACCAGCAGCGGCCTACCACGGCGGAGTCGCCCGACTGGATACGCTCATTGCCAAGCTGCAGCAGCCGACGCCCTCGTTGTCTGCATCGAATTTTGATCAGCCTGTCGCCGAAGAGCTCGAGCCCCGCAGCAATTTCACCAAGGCGAGTTTCGAAGCTGCTGTAGGTAAGTGTACGGAGTTCATTCGAGCTGGCGACATTTTTCAGGTCGTTATCAGTCAGCGGCTCGAGTTGCCGAACTTGTGCGATCCCTTCGAAGTTTACCGTACGTTGCGCGTGGTCAATCCGAGTCCATTCATGTTCTTCGTGCGGACGCCAGCCGTCACGTTGGTCGGTTCATCGCCAGAGGTCATGTGCCGTGTGATGAACGGCGTGGCCACCGTGCGGCCGCTGGCCGGTACGCGCCCCAGAGGCAAAACAGCCAAAGAAGATCAGGAGCTGGCTGCCGAGTTGTTGGCGGATCCCAAGGAGCGCGCCGAGCACGTGATGCTGGTCGACTTGGGACGCAACGATATT
The DNA here is from genome assembly GCA_041741955.1 of Pirellulaceae bacterium. Taxonomy (GTDB): domain Bacteria; phylum Planctomycetota; class Planctomycetia; order Pirellulales; family Pirellulaceae; genus Aureliella. Next base: position 85,089 of record JBGSJL010000253.1, read on the forward strand.
GGTCGCGTGGCTAAATACGGATCGATCGAGCTAAGCGATGTCATGGTGGTCGAACGCTACAGCCATGTCATGCACATCAGTTCCAATGTGCAGGGTCAGATACGCGACGGCATGAACGCCATGCATGCCCTAAAAGCCTGTTTGCCAGCCGGCACGGTAAGCGGAGCACCCAAGGTGCGCGCGATGCAGATCATCGACGAGATCGAGCCACATCGGCGTGGTCCCTACGCTGGTGCAGTAGGCTACATCGACTACTCGGGCAATATGGACACTTGTATCGCCCTGCGTACGCTCGTTTTTTGCGGCGACAAGATCTACATTCAGGCCGGAGCAGGCATCGTTGCCGATAGTGTGCCGGCCGCCGAATATCAAGAGACTTTGAATAAGGCTGGGGCTATGCTGAAAGCGATCCAAGCCACGGTTGCCAGATGTGGCAAACTTCAAAGTTGAAATCGCGTCGGATGGGTGCTTATTGAACGCTGCCCCGCGCTTCGCGAGACACGCGATCTAGCAATAGGTAGTTGTGACCCTGGAACTCCGTAATTTGTCCGTTCACCACCCATCGCTCGTCGTTCAGATCGTCCATCACGGCCTTGAGAATTCTCTGTGCAGCTAGGTTCTCAAGCGCTACAATGGGCAGGTCTTGATTTTCCAGCGCTACCACGAGTCGGTCGCCGTTGCTGCGGCAAAAAGCATGAGCATTGACGACTTTCGTGCCCTCGCGCATCAGCGACATTGAGGATTCGATGCCCTTCGATTCACTCTGTTTGCTCGAATCCTCGGATTGCCCACTTGCCAAGTTGGATATCAAACCTGCTCCCAGTAGACCCACGACAATCCAAAATGCTGGGAAGCCGACTATTTTTCGCACAAAATTAAGCATGTTTCAATCCAACTCAATCTTACAGCAGAACTTAGCTTGATCAGGTGCGTACCTTGGGCAGCACCATCGCGTGCAGGCATATCACCCCGCCGCTGGTCAACAGGGCCCAACCCAGCCAATGCGGCGGCTTTACCGTCTTCTTGGGCGAAGGGTGCACGCTGAGATACATCGAAGAGCTAAAGTCTTGGGACGCGATTTGGCTGTCTTTGACAATCCTGGCTAAAGCGCGAGTGCTCGTCTCGTTGAGCACAAACGATTCAACCATCCGAAATTGAATTCCCAGCAGGAATAGTAATACTCCAATCATGAAGTAGCGATTGCGATCAAAATCCACGAATCATTCCCCCGCTGAAGATGGTGATATCGCTTACAGCATGCAAGCAGTGCGCACAGTGTTGTTATCGAGCGCCCGGGAGCTGCAAACCATTGCAAATGATAATTTTCGGATTGCTGCAATCGTGCAGATTATGCCAAGCCCTAAAGGTCTTCGATCAATCGCACGAGCGTGCGGACCATGACCCCAGTACCGCCGGCATCCATGAAATTCTTAGCAGAATCTAGGAACGCAGGGCCGGCAATATCAAGGTGCACCCAGGGCGTCTCATCGACAAACTCTTCTAGGAATTTGGCTGCCGTAATGGCGCCACCCCAACGACCTTCACCAACATTCTTGATGTCGGCGACCTTACTCTGGATTTGCTCTGCAAAATGCGTGTGCATCGGCAGAGGCCAAACCATTTCACCCACCGCCGCAGCGGCCGCTTCGAGCTTTGCCTGCCACGGGCCATGATTGCTCATCAGCCCAACGATATCGGTGCCTAAGGCCACCAGGCAAGCACCCGTGAGCGTGGCCAGATCGACGATGTGAGAAGGTTTTTCGTCCAAGGCTACATTCAGGGCATCGGCCAGTACCAACCGGCCTTCGGCGTCCGTGTTGTGGATTTCGATCGTCTTACCACTACGTGCCGTCAGCACATCCCCCAGCTTAAAACACGCACCGCTGATCATGTTTTCTACCAGGCCCACCACCCCAACTACTGGAGCGGCGAGCTGGAGCTGCGCGATGCATTGCATTGCACCCAGGACAGTGGCGGCTCCCGCCATATCGCACTTCATGGACAACATGCCGTCCGTGGGTTTAATGGACAAACCACCACTATCAAACGTGACACCCTTACCCACCAGTGCGATCGGAGCCTGCTGTTTACGGCCTGGGTACCGCATAATTAACAATCGTGGCGGTCGAGCAGAGCCCGCCGAAACTGCCAACAGCGACTGGCAACGTTCGCGTCTGAGTCGCAGTTCGTCCCAGACCTCGAGTTCTATGCCCGATGAGACGCATACCTTGGCGGCTTGCTCTACGAAAGCTTCGGGGTACATGAAATTGGCGGGCAGGTTAACCATCTCCCGCGTCAACAGCATACTCTCGCCCGCCGCGCTGCCGCGCTTTAATGCTTCAACGCTGGCCGAAAAAATGTGGAGCGTGGCAATTGGATTTAGGTTTTTTTCTGCTCGAAAAATATCTTGTCCCACACTACCATTCATCGCGCCCGCAATCGCAGCCTCCACCAGCGTGTCGCTTAGGGATCCGAAATCGAGCGCGACCCTATCTCGCGGGCGTTCGCCAAGTCGCTTCGTGGCCGCGCCACCGCAGCGAAACGCGGCAGCTTGGGTGAACTGGTCCTCGATCCCACCGCCCACCACCGCCACGGTCGAGGCAGCGACACCGGGCACGTTGTAAAACAGACTGACTTTGCCCGTTTTAGTCGGCAAGTCGCCTTGGCTGTGAAGTCGCTGGAAGTAGCCGGCAGCGGCTTGATCCAGCCCAGCCACAGAACCGCCAAGTCCTGGGCTGGCAAGTCCTGGGCCACTGGCAAAAAAATCCTTTTCAAACGCGAGCACTACTAGCGCCGAACCATCGTAGGAAACTATAGACCCCGAGCCTGGCAAGACTTTCATGTCGTCGATCACCCAATATAGCGGCGTGTTACGAAAAAACGGAAAATAGGTGGGATTGGCTTCCAGCCTGTCATGCGGGTATCGACAAGCTGGAAGCCCGTCCCACGCTCAGGATCAGACAGTAATTTTCCGCCTGATCCCTACGAAAAAACGGCACCCAAGGCACCGTTTTACGTGAACTTCAGCAAAAGTCGATCCCCAGACTACATCCGCACGACTCAAGATGAATCACGCCTGCCGCCAGGCTGGGGATCAAGCCATGTTAGATGTGGCTCTTGTCGCCGACGCTTGGGATGGCCACGTGGTTCGACGGTTGGACATGCTCGTCAACCTGGACCTGTGCATGCGGGAACATCTTTTCTTGTACCACGAACACACCCGCGCCACCCAAGTAGCCAACTAGTGCCCATAACGAGACTCGTTTGATGTACCAAATGAAATCGATTTTCTCCAGTCCCATGGCAGCCACACCCGCCGCTGAACCGATGATCAAGCAGCTTCCGCCTGTTCCTGCACAGTAGGCTAGGAACAGCCAAAACGTGTCGTCGCGAGGGAAGTCGTACATGCCGATACCAGCGGCTACCAGCGGCACGTTGTCGACCACCGCCGAGAGCAAACCAATAATTAAAGCGACCACTTGCATGTTTGAGACATTGTCCGTTAACCAAGCCGCCACGTAGCGCAGAACGCCCGAGGACTGAAGCGTACCCACTGCCAGTAGGATACCCAAAAAGAAGAGAATGCTAGCCGTGTCAATCTTCTTCAATACGCCAACCACGTTGGTGCTCGAACGAGTCGTCTCATCTAGGTCGTGTTTAACAAACTCTGAAATAATCCAAATAACACTCAAGCTGAACATCATGCCCATGAACTGCTGTAAGTGCGTAACCGATTTGAATATCGGCACGAAGATCAGTCCGGCAAATCCCAGCATTAGGAACAGATTCGAGTGCCATGGCTTGAGGGTTTTATCGTGGTGAGCACCGCTCTTGTTGGGACGCTCAACATCACCCTTGAGCATCAGCGACGCGATAATCAGTGGGATGATCATACATGCCAAGCTCGGAAGAATCAGGGCCTTCATGACCTCAACCGTCGAGATCTTGTCTGAGATCCAAAGCATGGTCGTAGTCACGTCGCCGATGACGGTCCAAGCTCCGCCCGCGTTGGCCGCAATCACAATCATGCCGCAGAAGAATAGACGCGTCTCGCGCTCTTTGACCAGCTTTTTCATTAGCGACACCATGACGATGGTCGTTGTCAAGTTGTCCAGCACGGCCGAGAGGAAGAAGGTTAGAAAGCAAACGGTCCAGAGCAGTTTGACTTTGTTCAGGGACTTAATGCGATCGGTGATGATCGAAAAACCTTCGTAGGCATCGACCAGCTCGACAATCGTCATCGCTCCCATCAAGAAAAATAAGATGTAGGCAATCTCGCCGATCAGCGGCAGAAATTGACCATGGGTGGCGTAGTGCACCGCCAACTCATGGCCTTCCGTTGGCCCGCCATGGGCGGCCATTTCGGCGCGGAAAAGGTCGGGGATTTGGTCGGCGGGCAAAAGCGTATCGAGTCCCAGGACGTATAACGCCCAGCAGCCAGATCCAATGAAGAGTGCGGTGGCCGCCTTATCGATATGCAGCGGATGTTCCAATGCAATTACGATGTAGCCCAACACAAAGAGCAGAATGATACTTGCGAGTAGCATGACCGATCGGACTCCGTATCTGAACCAAACAAAAATTGCAGCGCGGAAGGCTAGGGCTTTACCACGTTGACTGCTGGCCGAGCATCAAGGCCCTCAAGTAAATTGAAGCGCAAGTACGTCTTGCAATGCTCGCCGCTAACAAATACCATACGTCTGACCTTTAGTGCACTCCAGTTAAGTGTTTGGCCTGCATAAATCAGGTAAATCTAAAGGATTGCGTAGACCGCTCCCGTTTTCGCGAATTTGACGATTGGGCCGCCTCTAGTGCTCTGTTAAAGCACTAGGTCGGCGCGAGCTCGCCCGCCGAATCGCCCAACACAACCCGCTCCACGACCGTCGCTCCGCAGCAGTCGCTCCATACGTTGACGCTCGTGCGGCACATATCCAGGATTCGGTCCACAGCGAGAATGATCCCTTGATACTCGATCGGCAAGTTTACCGCTTGCAGCACAATGACCATCATCACCAGCCCCGCGTGCGGAATGCCCGCTGCACCCACGCTCGCCAAAAGTGCTGTCAGTGCAATGATGAGTTGGTGGCTTAAGCTCATATCAGCACCAAAGGCTAACTGGCCAATAAACAACACCGCCACCGCTTCGTAAAGCGCCGTACCATCCATGTTGATCGTCGAGCCAAGCGGCAACACAAACGAGCTGATGCGGTTGGATACGCCCGCGCGTTTTTCAATGTTGTTAAGCGTCAGGGGCAAGGTGGCATTGCTGCTGGCGCTGCTAAACGCCGTCAGTAGTGCTGGCGTCATGGCTTGCAAAAGCGACCAAGGGCTGCGGCGAGCCACCAGCCAAACCAAGAGAGGCAAGGTCACCAGCGCATGGAAGGCCAAGCCCACCACGACCGTTAACATGTACCAGCCCAGCGCCGAAAAAACCACCAGACCCTGTGTGGCCGTAACGTAAATCATCAAAAGAAATACCCCCAGCGGTGCCAGCTTGATAATCGCAGTTGTCAACTTCATCATGACCGCAAAGGCATCGTCAGCCAATTGCCTGAACCGCTCGAGCGTACTACCGCCCACTTGCAAACAAAAAATGCAAAATACAATGGTGAACGAAATCACCGAAAGAAAGGACGACTGGGCAATCGCCGCAAAAGGGTTCGTCGGAATCATCGTTTCAATCTGGGTCATGATGACTTCGCCAATACTCGACTGGGCCACTTGGGCTTTGGCAATGTCCAAGCGCAGTTCGGTACCGATGCCAGGATTGAACACGTTGGTCACAACCAAGCCAGTTACGATCGCCAACAGACTGGTAATAAGATAGTAGCTCAGCGTTACCGAAAACATTTTTCCGAATCCCTTATTTGAGCCCAGTCCAAGGACTCCAGAGGCTAACGAGGCCATGATTAGCGGGACGGAAACCATTTGCAGCAGTCGCAAAAACAATCCGCCCAGTCGTTTGCACCAGCGTCCAACGGTCGTTGCATAGCTGGGTGCCAAGTTGTAAAGCTTGGCGGCCAAGGGAGAGTCGACGGCTAAATCCTCGAGCGTTAATACGCAGTCGGGTGTTTTTCCGGTCGGATCGACGATGCGTTTTTCTTCCTTGCCGTCCGCCGACCAACGTATCTCAATTAGGTCGGTCGAGTCGCTAACGTACGCTGAGTCGATTCCCTTAGGCAGTCCCTGGTCAAGCTGCGTCTGCCGCGAGCTGAAATTGACGTTGATCGCCACGCCAATGATCGCTCCGACAACCATGCCGAGCAGGATCTGCCAATGAAGTTCGAGTTTCACGCTGAGCTCCAAATTTCGTTATGTATCCAAATTTCGTTATGTAATGTCCACCGGCTCGTTACTAAGCTGATGTCTAGTGCTTCAACCACATTAGAACTTTGGGTAGGCAATTGTAGCTGGACTCGCCAGAGTTCAGTTTTTCCGTGACGCGCTGAAGTCTGGCGGCTCCAGCTACCCCCAAATTAAAGTTGGATGAAGCACTAGCATAAATTTTTCTTCTGCCGCGTCATTGTAACGCTAGTGGTTCACAGTTCATCGCCATCAGCGTCGATTTCAATTTTGATTCCCAATTGTACACGGTAAGGGCCTCTCTTTACCGCAGCGGTCGACTAAACTACATCCTGGCACCCCTAGCCAAAACTGTCCTCTCATGCAGTTAACCCGATTATGAACACGCTTGCAGTATGCTTTGGTTCTTTGGCCATCTTGGTTGTGGCCTACTTCACTTACGGGCATTGGCTCAGCTCCAAACTATTTGAGTTGTCGGCAGATGCGCCGGTACCGAGCAAGGCTCTGCGAGATGACCAAGACTTTGTACCGACGCCCAAGAGTGTAATTTTCGGCCATCACTTCACCAGTATTGCTGGCACTGGTCCCATCGTCGGTCCAGCGATTGCCGTTTTCTGGGGATGGCTTCCAGCCCTATTGTGGGTCGTGCTGGGAGCTGTGCTCATTGGCGGTGTGCATGACATGGCAGCCCTGATCATCTCGATGAGAAACCGAGGACAGACGATTGGCGAAATCGCTGGCCGCATGATATCGCCTCGAGCCAAGATTTTGTTCCTATCGATTCTGGCGTTGGCGCTGTGGATCGTACTGGCCATCTTCGGACTAACGATCGCTAATATTTTTGCGTTTTATCCCGAGAGTGTTCTCTCGGTATGGATTGCCATGCCCATTGCCGTCGCCATTGGCTTGTGGTCCCATCGGGGTGGACGCTCGCTGGCAATCCCTTCGATAGGCTCGCTAATTATTCTATATGTCGCCGTTTATGTCGGCGTCTATCACTTGCCGATCGACCTCAATCGTTGGCTACCCGCAGACAACGCCGACACGCTCTGGAATCCAATCGTACTTTGGACCCTGTTGCTACTGGCCTACTGCTTCGCCGCTTCGGTGTTGCCTGTATGGTTGCTGCTACAGCCTCGCGACTTGGTGAACAGTCAACAACTCTATGTCGCGCTGGCTTTGTTGGTGATCGGTCTGGTGGTCTCTAGCCTCAGTGGACAAGCGGACTTATTCGCAGCCGCCGAACCCATTTCGACGACAATCCCAGCCGACGCGCCACCGATCATTCCGTTCCTGTTTATTACGATCGCATGTGGAGCCTGCAGTGGTTTTCACTGCTTGGTCAGCTCGGGAACGAGCAGCAAGCAAGTCGCCTGCGAAAGCGACGTTCAATCGGTTGGCTACGGTGCGATGCTGCTCGAGTCGGCATTGGCGGTGATCGTCATTTTGGCTTGTACAGCCGGAGTTGGAATGGGCTCGCTCCAAAGGCCTGCAACAGGAACTGCGGTTCGGGTGGCCTCGGCGGGCAGTCCGCTCGAATATGAGCACGTTCAAGGCGCAGATGGCCTGCCGCTCAAAGGTCGCGACGCTTGGAGAACTTACTATCGCGCGGGAGAAGATGGCGGCTGGGCAAAACAGAATTTGCAAAAAAACTTAGCAGCCTTCATTGAGGGCGGTGCGAACTTTCTCACCTCCATTGGCATCCCTCTGAGACTCGGAGTTGGCATCGTGGCCGTGCTGGTCGCCAGCTTTGCCGCCACCACGCTGGATACCGCCACGCGACTGCAACGGTACGTCATTCAAGAACTCGGAGGAGCCTTGCATTTGCCCACGCAGAATAAATATGTTGCCACTTCATTGGCTGTTGGCGTGGGTGGAGCTATCGCAATTTTCGGTGGCGAAAAACCGGGTGCGGGCGGTTTGCTGCTGTGGCCTTTGTTCGGTGCTACCAACCAATTGCTGGCCGGTCTGGCAATGATGGTGGCTACTTTTTATCTTTGGCGCCGCAATAAAACGATTGCCTTTATCGCTATCCCGGCTGTGCTGATGATGTTGGTACCCGGTTGGGCCATGAGTTACGAGCTCTGGAACAACTGGATACCGCAGCGTAAATATTTGTTGACCAGTTTTGGTTTCGGTATTCTGATTCTGCAAATTTGGATGTTCATCGAAGCCGCCTTCGTCTGGAAAAAAGCTCAGGGCGTGCTCGAGCCGCAACTAGCGCCTTTGCCAAGCCTGAAAAGCACCGAACCATTGGCTGGCGCTTCGAGCTAGTATTGCTAATGTCCGCCGGAGCCACACTTTTTCGGGACCTTCGTTTTACGAGCGTTCAATTGCGAGCCACTTTGTAGCCCAGTTCGGACAGATACTGGGCTGCACGCAGGCGGTGGTCGCCTTGAATTTCAATGGTTGAATCTTCGACAGTGCCTCCCGCCCCACAGAAATCTTTAAGCGATTTGAGCGTGCGCTTGATTTGCTCTGCGGGACCGGCGAAACCTGCTACGAGCGTGACGACCTTGCCACGCTTTCGCTTTTCGATCTGGATTCGCAAATGCTGCTCTTTGGGGTCAACATCCGCAGGGGGTAAACTGGCACAATCGCAGCCGTTAAGTTTGTACCCGCACCGATCGCAAAGCACGGGCCGCTCCAGCGGCGTGCCGTCAAATAGCCCCACGTGTGAATGCCCTTTGGATAAGGATGAAAATGGTCGGTCCAGCAACTGATCCACTCTTAGTACAAACGATTGCGGGCTTGCACCTGCCAGCGGTCGACAACTTGACCATTCTCGACGACATGTAGATGACTGTGCAAGGCTACGGTGGGACACACATGGGCGGGCAACGCATACAGCACATCGCCAACTTGAATCGAATCGGCCGCTGCGCTTTCGATGACCAAGTGTTCTTCGCTGTGCTGAATCTCGATCGCATCGGGCAGGTTCAGAAAGTGACAGCGCCGACCAGCGGGCGGATCGGAGGCGACGGCTTTGTAACCGAGATCCACGGTCAAACGATGTTTGTGCTGACGCGATACGACGCGTGTGAGCAACACGGCCGCATGGTGTATTCCAGTCATTTCCGAATAGTCGCGGCCATAATTAAAGTCCGATAGTACGCAGGTCCCCGGCGAAGCTTCGATTTGTGTCGCGCTATCCGGATAGTCCCACTCGGCAAAAACAGGAAACGTTGGAGTACCACCGCAAACCAGCACCGGTACCGCCACCCGCTGCGAATTCAGTTCGGCGACCATGTGTAGGATCGGCTGCATCAAACTGCTCACCGCCACGCGCCGCTCCTTCAGGTCCGATTGATGATTTTGACCATCGTAGACATGCAGGCCTCGCGCGTGAACTATTTCTGAATGGTGAATCTGCAAATACAGTTCAACGGCTGGCCTACCCACGCGGATACCCGTGCGCTGCATGCCGGTATCCAAATCCAAGAAAATGCCCAGGACTCCGCGGTGCGCTTTAAATGCACTTTCCAATTGCCGGAAGGAAACGGGATTGTCGATGACGGTTGAAAACTGCGTTCGCGGAAACTCGTCAACGATTTTTATGAGCCTGTCGATGGCTGGGCCCACTTGGGGATAGGCGATAAGCACATCCGGCGCACCGCACTGGGCCAGCATGGTTGCTTCGGAAAGTGTCGCACACTTATGCTTGTTGACCCCCAGTTCCATGGCGAGCCGAACGATTTCTGGGGTTTTATGAGTCTTCACATGCGGGCGCAGACGCTCAACTGTGCCCGCGATGCGAATCATTTCTGCCAGGTTGGCTCGAATCAATTCCGGATAAACCAACAGGCACGGCGTAAGCAGTTGCGCGGCAGCGTGCAGTTGATAGTGTTCGAGCGCGAGCACGTTATGGCTTCTCAGCTAAGCTAACACAGACTAGTTCGTTATCGTTGCGCGCGAAAAAGCACTTCTGGGCATAGGCTGGATGACTCCAAATCACTGGACGACCCGAACCAGGACTGATGGGATCGAGTACATGCATGCGGCCTAGCTCGGTAAAACCGCTCGTGTCGAATTTCGCAAAAATCAAGTCGCCGGTTTCTGCAAACAGGATGAACTTATCCTCGTGCTTGACTACAAAGGCCGTGCCGTGCGAGGCACGACGGTCGCCACCCGTGGTCAATGAAAACGTCTCCCAGTATCGCGAGCCATCGGCGGCATTGACGGCGATGAAAGCCCCCGAACCGCAGTCGGCTCCGTAGATCGTGTCTCCATCGAAAATCGCAGTTGCATTTCCGCTGTAAACGCCAATCGTCGGCTTTCCAGTCCAGAGAGCCTCACCAGGGCTGCCATCAGAGTTTAGAGCGAGCATCACGGCTGTCTCGCCAATACCTGATGCGTAGAGTCGCTGTCCGCTGACCTGCGGGGCTGCGATCGACATCTCGTAACGCGGTTTCAGCGGATATGTCCAACTCACTTCTCCTGTCAATGGATCGAGCGCATTGAGGCTGTCCGCATGCCAAATGATTAGCTGGTCTGTGCCTCCGAGACGCTGAACTGTCGGTGGGCAGTAGCCTATCGCGGAAGCTGACAAGGCCTGCCAGCGCACCGCGCCGGTCATCTTGTCCAGGGCGACGACAACACTGTCTTTGCCACCGGCTAAACAATACAGCAATTCTCCATGGACGAGCGGATGAGCCGCGTGTCCCCAAATGGGTGACTCAGTGCCGAAGTCCGCTGCCAGTTGCTTTTTCCAAACGGTCTCGCCGGTGTCTACCTTCAGGCAAAGTAGATCGCCTTCGGCACCCAATGCGTAGACTCGATCTGCGTCCACCGTGGGAGTTGCGCGAGGCCCCAAGCCGTAGGACAAGTTATAGGGTCGATCGTATTCCACTTTCCAAAGTTCTTTCCCATTCTTAGCGTCAAAACACAGGATGCGTTCTGTGCCGGTCAATGCGTCGCGACCGCCTGGGTTGCTTGTGTTCGTGCCACCGGTCTTTTGGTAGTCCGTCACAAAAACCTTGCCAGCCGCGACGGCTGGGCCCGAGTAGCCAGCGGCGATAGGAGCCCGCCACAAAACCTCCAGGCCCTCAGCCGGAATCTGATCGACAATTCCCTGCTCGCGATACACACCATCTCGGTTTTCGCCCATCCATTGCGGCCAATCGTCAGCCGTACACAGCGAAGGAGAGATGAAAAGTCCCAGGAACATCAACGTCTTGTGCCAAGCGTTCATAACTTTTTCCGTAGAGCGTCTCTTATAAATTGGATTGCATGCCAGACCCCGTGCCTCTAATTGTAGCCGAAGTCCATCTGCATCCGAAGTCGGCCCCCACTGGCCTAGTGTCAACCCTTCCGCGTCGGCTTAGAATAAGGAGCATAATTATGATCCATGACCCACGCAATTCAGCGGACTGTCCGCAGATTTCAAAATCTTTGAGGTATCGATGTCCCTTGGTTTAGCGCTGAAGGCTTTTTTTGCAACCCTATTCAATCCGCAGACTGCCGCCCGCGTGCGGCTGGCACTGCAACCCGAATCGGCTCAGCCCAAAGTCCCCGAATTGACTCGACCTAGCGCGTCCCAACAGCCGCAGGAGTCGCCAAAAAAAGTTCAAACTGAAAGGCCGCGTCGCAGCGAGGCCATCACGCTCCTGAGCACACTTCAGCGCGAAGCGAGATTCTTGGACCTAGTGCTCGAGCCGCTCGACAAATTCGAAGATGCGCAAATCGGTGCGGCTGCACGAGAAGTTCTGCGCGACAGTCGCAAGACTTTGGATCGAATCTTCGAAGTATGCCCGCTGGCCACCGAAGACGAAGGCGCTACCTGCAATTTGCCAAGCCAACCTTCGCCTGCTAGGTTTCGTTTGGTGGGCAAGTCTGTTGGCACTTCGGGCACGATTGCCCATCGCGGCTGGCAAGCCAAGCGCTGCGAAATCCCCAACTGGACTGGCACGTCCGAGGAATCGCTGATCCTAGCGCCGATCGAAGTGGATGTAGCCTAAGGGTCGCTCGTAATCGCACCCGCAACTAACGAATAGATCTATGAAAAAATTCTCTGTCGGTATCGATTTGGGTACTACCAATTGCGTAGTGGGCTATGCCGAACTGGCAGCAGACAAGCCTACGATTCAACTCTTGCGGATTCCACAAATTACCGCACCCAACCAAACGGAATCGCTTTCGAGCTTGGCGAGTTTTCTCTATATTCCGACAGAACACGAAGTTGCATCGGAGTCGTTTGCTTTACCCGATCGGGCGAGTACTGCGACTGTAAATGGCGAATTTGCAAGAACGATTTCGGCTGAGCAACCCGAGCGGACTATCTCGGGAGCCAAAAGCTGGTTATGCCATAGCGGCGTAGATCGCCACGCGCCGATCCTTCCCTGGGGTAGTTCGCTTGAGCAGGGAAAAATGTCGCCAGTCGAAGCATCTGGGTTACTCCTACAGCATTTGGTGTCGACATGGCATTCCGAGTTTCCCGACGCACCGCTGGCAGAACAATGCGTGACACTGACTGTCCCAGCATCGTTTGACATGGCGGCTCGCGAGTTAACTCGTGAAGCCGCATTGGCGGCCGGATTCCCGGACGAGTTCATCTTGCTCGAAGAGCCTCAAGCGGCTGTCTACCATTGGCTCGAAAAATCTGGCGAAGCGTGGCGAAGGGCCGTGCGCGAAGGCGATTGCCTGTTGGTGTGCGACGTCGGTGGCGGCACAACCGACTTGACGCTAGTTCGTGTCGAGCAGGAAGCAGGCCAGTTAATCCTGAGAAGATTGGCGGTCGGCAACCACCTTCTAGTCGGTGGTGACAACATGGACCTGGCCTTGGCCCATATGGCCGCACAGAAATTTGCTGCCAAGGGTACAAAGCTCAATGCCTGGCAATCTATCTCGTTGTGGCACAGTTGCCGTCGCGCCAAGGAATCGCTTTTGGCGAAGCATGGCAAGGACCGCGAGACGATTTCGGTACTCGGTCGCGGAGCCAAACTGATCGGCGGCACGGTGAGCATCGAGGTTTCGCGACAGGAAGCCCAGAATTTGTTGGTCGATGGTTTCCTCCCCCTGTGCAGTTCAGACGCGCGGCCTCACCGCGAGCCGCAATCTGGATTCCAGGAGATCGGCCTCCCCTTCGAACCCGACTCGGCCATTACGCGGCATATAGCAGCTTTTCTATCGACGAATGAAATGGATGGTGCTTCGCAATTGCATGTGTTGCTCAACGGCGGCGTCTTCAAATCGCCCGCGCTACAGCAGCGGCTTCGCGAAGCCATCGCGCACATGCGCGGTGACCAGCCAGGTCGTGAGACCGAGCAGCAGGCCACTATGATTTGCGGACACGAAGATTTGGACTACGCGGTTGCCCGCGGTGCCACTTACTATGGCTGGACGAAACAGGCCGGTGGCGTTCGTATTCGCGGCGGCACCGCTCGCAGCTATTACGTCGGTATTGAGTCGGCGGGACTCGCCATCCCGGGTATGCCCCGGCCACTGCAAGCCGTGTGCGTGGTTCCATTCGGGATGGAAGAAGGAAGTGCGTTGGACGTACCGGGACGCGAAGTGGGTCTCGTGGTGGGACGCGAAGCCAAGTTTCGTTTTTTTGCCGCGGCCAATCGCAAACAGGATACAGTTGGCACAATCCTGAGGGACTGGGATGAAGAGGAATTGATCGAAACGGCGCCAATGGAATTGACGCTCGCAATCCAAGATGCGCCTGACGAAGGATTTGTGCCGGTGCGGTTTTACAGTCGGATTTCCGAGCTGGGTGTATTTGAACTGTGGTGCAAGAGTGCTGTAGCAATCGCTGGCGATATCAACACTGGTGAGATAAGCACGGCGCATTGTCAGCAGTGGAAACTTGAGTTCAGTGTGCGCGACGAGCTCGAGGTCGCTAGCCCGTGAACGATGATCGCGAGGACGGATTTGACGAGCAACCTAGCCGCTACGTGATCGGCATCGACTTGGGTACCACGAACTGCGCCGTGGCGTATTGGGACACTTTGCAGTCTTCGCGCATTGAGAACTTTCCTATCGAACAGTGGGTCGACTTCGGCACGCTCGAAAAGCGCGACCTGTTGCCTTCGTTCTTGTACGAACCTCTACCGGAAGAAGGTAAGACTTTAGCAGGTAACGGGTCTGCTAGAACACGATCCAGTCAATCCCTGCGGATTGTGGGAAGTCTCGCCAGGGACCGCGGTCTACAGTTGCCTGGCCGACAGATCTCCTCCGCCAAGAGTTGGTTATGTCACGATGGAGTGGATCGCCGCAGTCCAATATTGCCATGGCAAGCCGACGAGGGTATCGAGCAAATCTCTCCCGTGGAAGCCAGTGCGCTATGCCTTGCGCAGATTCGCAGCGCGTGGGAAAAGGCTCATCCCGCCTATCCATTGTCCGAACAAGATATCGTGCTGACGCTACCGGCGTCGTTTGACCAAGTGGCACGCCAGCTGACGATCGAAGCCGCAGCGATAGCCGGACTGAGTCGCGTGTTACCCATCGAAGAGCCGCAGGCTGCCTTCTACGCCTGGTTGGCGCGGCACGCCGACAACTGGGAAGAGTTGGTGCGTCCCGGACAAACGATATTGGTCTGCGATATCGGTGGCGGTACCACGGACTTTACCCTCATTCGCGTGCGCGAGGCTTCGAATACGGTTGTGAACGCTCAACTGGCGGAAACTCTCGATGAGAAGACGCGTCGCAAATTATCGCTCCATCGCGTGGCTGTTGGCCAGCACTTGATTTTGGGTGGAGACAATATTGACTTGGCGCTCGCTAAGTTTGCAGAACAGAAGCTGTTTGCTAACCAACCATCGACACAGGGCCGCACGGAACCTGAGAAAACGTTACCACCGCGCGGCTGGGACGCACTCCGCCAAGCATGCCGGGTCGCGAAAGAAACGTTGCTAGGTCAGCATCCGCCTGAGGTCTACACCATCCACTTGCCCGGCAGCGGTTCGCGTTTGATTGGCGGTGGACATCAAATCGAAATCTCGCGCGACGAAGTTCGCGCGTGTGTACTCGATGGCTTCTTTCCGCATTGCGGGCTGAACGATCGACCTCTGCTTGCGCTTTCGGGTTTTCGCGAATTCGGTTTACCGTACGCTCGCGATCCAGCCATGACGCGACACCTGTCGGCGTTTTTATGGGACCATCGTCGCGACGGGAGAACGGACGATGAGGCGTCACTGAGCAATTTGGCCGCAGCCCGTCCCGACTGGGTCCTATTTAATGGCGGTGTGATGACCAGCGTTCAACTTTGTCAACGCATCACGAGCGTCGTCGGGAGCT
Organism: Pirellulaceae bacterium; assembly: GCA_041741955.1. Lineage (GTDB taxonomy): Bacteria > Planctomycetota > Planctomycetia > Pirellulales > Pirellulaceae > Aureliella. Next base: position 100,629 of record JBGSJL010000253.1, read on the forward strand.
GGTTTGCAGGACAGGAGGGAATTCCAGAGGACTGGCAGCCCCAACTGCTTGACGGCGAAAGTCTCGATCTAGCCGTGGCTCGCGGCGCGACCTACTTCGGGCAAGTGCGGCGTGGAGCGGGTGTCGAGATCGAAGCCAAATTGGCTTGCGCTTACTATATCCAAACTGCGAACAATCCGCCGTTGGCCGTGTGCATCGTGCCAGGTTCTGCGAGTCCCGGCGAGCGATTCAATTTGTCTGAACAGCCGATGGAACTAAGCGTTGGGCAGCCGGTTCAATTTCCTATCGTCTACTCCACTACACGACTGTCGGATCGCGTCGGTCAATGCGTCACGATCGATGACGAGCACTTTGCGGTATTGCCACCCATGCGAACCGTCATTGAAATGAGTGGCTCACGAAAAAAGGCAGCGCTACCGGTTTATGTCGAAGTCGAGTTGAGCCAGATTGGTACGCTGCAAATTTATTGTCATGCGAGCGCTGGCGAGCAACGTTGGAAACTCGAATTCGACGTGCGCGGGAGTACGCAAACCGACCATACAAGCCTAGAAGCGACCGCTAATCATGCGGGAATACTCGACGAGCAAGCCGCTCATGTGGCCCGCGAAGCGCTTATAGAAGTGTTTGGAGCACAGAGGACGCTAGCGCCGTCGCAACTGATGCCAATCCTGGCCGATCGTCTGTCCCTGCGTAGAGGCGACTGGCCACCAAGTTTGCTGCGCGCCATGTGGGCGGCGTTGATCGAGCTGCAGGCCGGCCGTGGTCAGAGTGCGGAACACGAATCCCGCTGGCTGAACCTGCTGGGCTACACGCTGCGCCCGGGCTTTGGTTTGGCCGCTGACGATTGGCGAGTCGCGGAGACTTGGCGAACGGTCTATGGCAAACTGGCGTTCGCTTCGGCGAGTTCGCGCAATGAATCGCTCATTCTTTGGCGGCGAATCGCTGGCGGCTTTACTGCGGGACAGCAATTGACGGTCTACCAGCAGGTCGCTGGTCCGCTGCGACATGTGCTCGATCCAGCAAAGCGTGGTAAGGGCGGATTCGCGATCAGCCCTCACGATTTGGTTGAACTATTACGGCTGGTCGCCTCGCTAGAATTGTTGGCCAAGTCGGAAAAAACGCAGCTTGGTGATTGGCTAGTGAGTCTACTGACTGTAAAAAAATGGGCCGCTTGCCGCGATACAACCCTGTGGGCCATCGGTCGTATCGGTAGCCGCGTCCCAACCTATGGGCCGCTCAACAGCGTCGTCGATGTCGAACCTGTCGCAGCTTGGCTGCGAAAACTAACATCCGGCAGCGACGAACTTCCGAGTTCCGCACTGAGCTTGGCTCTCATGCTCTGTGCTCGAAGAGTCAATGATCGGTACCGCGACTTACCCAGCGATGTTCGTCGTTTGGTGATCGATCGACTCGAACAATTGAAGGCTTCACCGGCCGCGATCGCTCTGGTGCGCGAAGGAGGACAACTCGATGGAGAAGTGGCCAATCAAGTGTTGGGAGAAGCGCTGCCACTAGGGCTTAAGCTATTGGGATGAAGCACTAGTCCCTGGGCAGGACATTGAGCCAAATTGGACGGCTGGTGGGACTACCGGGTGTATCGCTCCGAAGGTGAAATTGTCTCCTACCTGGCTGAACTTTGGGCGCAGCCGTGATGAAGAACTCGCGATCGCTTTGCTCTTCGGTGATCAGTAGACCGTTGAGTCCGGTGTTGTCGACGAAGGAGCCATGAGGCAGGTTGCGACCAGCGTCTTCTTTGCCGAAACCGATCCGCGTCGCATTGCCATTTCGAGTCACGACAACTCGGGCCGTTACGGTTTGTCCAGGCCGAATCGACAGTTCGTCGAGTTCAACTTGGCTATCTTGGGCATCGACAAGTCGCAATTGGACCTCGGGCTTTTCGCTTATTGTAATGGTTAGCTTTTCCTTCAGCGTCTTGACGACTTTCTGTCCATTGACAAACGCGGTGGCGGTGACGGCGACTTCAATCTTAGATGGCTCGTCAGCGGATTCGCTTTCCGGCAATGGAGCGGCTAGATAGATGGACCCCAGCGCCTCCTGCTGTCCAGCCTCGATGATCAACGGATTTGTAGCGATCACACCTTCGGGCAAACCACTCAGCTCGACAGAGATCGCACCGTCCAGACCATCGATGCGCCGAGCCGTGACGGACCACTCGCGGCCGCTTTGAATGGGTAGTTCCATTTGATTTCCACGTAGTTTCAATTCGAAATCGGGTACCGGCTGGCGGACGGCAACTTTGTAACGAAAATCGTCGCCACCGAAACCGCGTGCATCGCGAATCGACAGGATGTAACCAGCCGATGCGGGCGCGACAAAGGTCAATCGCGAATCCTTTCCTAATTGAGTTAGAGAATCATCGTCGTTTTCGTATAGGACTGGGAAAGTAGGCAAACCGTTGGGCAGTGGTTCCTCACCATCGGCCAATTCTCGGACGATATACGTAGTTTGCCCCAGCGCGTGCGCAAGCGGTGTGGTATCGAAAAAAGCATGGCGACTACCGGACCCAGGATAGACGCGAAATCCAGAATCGGGGCCGCGGGGATAGTGCCACAACTTACTCACTTCTCCGTTGCAATACAGGAATTCGTCTAGCTCCATGTCCTCCCATTTGTGCAAGCGAAAGTCATCGCTAGTGGTACTGTCCTTGCCGCGAAAGGTGAGATAGGACTGACGAATCGCCTGCAATCGAGTGCGCACGACTCCGTTACCTTGGTCATCGAGTATCTCTAGCCGGCTATCAAGTGGCGATTTGCTTTGCGCGGCGTCTACTTCAAAAATCCAGACTTGGCCCTGTTCGGCATGGAACCGAAACAAATCCCGAGCACCACCCGCAGAGCTGACATCGCTGTTGGCGGCTTCCAGCACACCTACGAGTTGCGCAGGTAGCTCGATAGGATTCGCTTCAGCTAGCTGTTCGTTAGGTTCGGACTCATTGAACACGCTGATCGTCCCAGAAACATTTTGCTCTGTCGCGATGGTGGAAGGATCAACCGCTGGTTCTGTGGATGGTTGCTCGTGTAGTTTTCTGGCGAGCTTGTTTGGCGGAACGGTGACCACTTGGCCGTCCAGAGCGACGACCCGTACATCGAGAAATGGCAGGTTGATATTTGGAGTAGTACCCACACACATTCCGACAGGAATCTCATCGAGCAGTGCGACGGTCCCCAGAGCAGCAATTTGCTCGGCTTGCCAAAGCTTAACGGTGCGATCGGCCGAACTGGAGAGAAGTCTGGCATCGTCTAGAAAATGCAATTGCAGCACGTCCGATTCGTGTGCATAGCGGGCTATAAGCATCGGGTTGATCGCAGGCTTGTCCCGAGCGACGATTTGCCATTTGCGAATCTGTTTATCGCTGCCGGCTGCAAACACAAATTTTCCGTCGGGACTAAAGCGGACGCAACGCTGTTCGCCTTCGGGTTGTCCCAGCGTGTCGAGTCGCTCGCCGGTGTCTACCCGCCATAGTTTCACCGTCTGGTCGGCGCTTGCGGTGGCTAACAACTGGCCGGACGGATCAAAATCCAAATCGTAGATTGCGCCATTGTGGCCGGTAAGGCTGCGCAGTATTTCACCCGAAGCAACATTCCAGAGGATGACGGTTCGATCGTAGCTGCCGGTGGCTAGTATTTGTCCGTCGGGACTGAGCGCAGCGCAATAGATGGTATCGTTATGACCTGTGAACTTACGCAGTAGGCTTCCGTCGTCTGCCGACAGCCATACAGCCTCGCCTGCCAGTCCTGCGACACCACCTCCAGCCACGATCGATTTGTGGTCGGCGCTCAGTCGCAGCGAATTGACTTTGCCCGCCAAGCCGCTCGCAGTCCAAATCGGACTTTGTCGCTCCGTATCGACTAGCATCACTTGCCCAAGCTTTCCCAATGCTATCGTTTGCGATGTCACGCTGCATGCGGCACCGACATGATGGAACCGCAAGTCGGCTTTGGTGAGTAGCGGTGCCTTGAAAACCTGTTTCTGGGAAGTCATGTCATCGGCTGGACCCAGTGAACCCTGTTCTATCCAGCGCTGGAGCAGTCCGATATCTGCAGCCATCAGTTGCGGCTCCTCCTTGGGCGGCATGGCTGATTCGGTTTTGCCGGTCAAGACTTGTAGCAGCTTACTTTCTTCTGGTTTGCCAGCCACGATCACCGCGCCCTTGTCATTCCCAGCCAGCAGATCCTGGAAGGAACTGACGGAGAATTCCCCTTCACGATCCTCGGCGTTGTGGCAGCCAGCGCAATATTTGTTGAGGATTGATGACACTTGCTCGAAGTTGACATCGCGACGTTCGTCAGCGACAGCCAACGCGACCGTTGCCTGCAGAGATAGTAACACTGCTATTGTCAGCGCTGCACGCATTTCAATTCGCCGTCAAAAAAGATTGTGAAAACAGTAAGAGCGGTCGTTAGTTCGAATAACCGCAGACAACTCATTGTATTTCAAAATACCGGCGGTCACATAGGAGCACCATGATCACTATTAGCGATGGACACCTCGGGTCCCCTAAAAGTGAGACCTTCCGATCAGGTCGTTGCGCTTCGCATCGTCACTCGCTGGGACGATTGCCGATCTGTTCGCGAAGCGTTTCGATGGTCGCTTGCAATTCGCTCAGACTCTTGCCGGTTAGCTCTTCAGCGGTCGATTCCGGAACGCCCAAGATCGATTGAAGAATACGGATTGTGTTTGCCTTTTCCTGAGTTACTCCACGGGCCTCTCCGCGTGCTTCTCCACGCGCTTCTCCGCGCGCTTCTCCGCGTGCTTCTCCGCGTGCTTCTCCGCGGGCTTCTCCCTTTTTTATCAATTGGTCAGCAATCGAGCCGGGTTCTGGTTGGACGGGCCAGAATTCCGAGACCAATTCGTTCATCTTTTCTTCACCTACCACCCGATTCACACTCATCACATAGACCCTTATCGTATCCAGTAAATTCTTGGCTTGCTGAGGGCTGATTACTTGAGAAAGCACTTGAAACAGTGACCGTAGCACGGCGTCCAGTTCTGCCGCTCTGCCATATTTTAACAGCGTCAAGGCGACTTGCAAAAATGGTTCGCCGGCCATGGCCGCGTCGTCCATGCGACTTACATCCAGAATCGACAGCTCCAGCGCTGGCACGTACCGTTTCCAGCTTGCCGGCACGGGAATTAGTTCTGCCAAGCTGCGACTGGCTCGCCACGAATTAACTCCATTGTAGATCACCCAAGGAAAAATCGGGACCAGCGGTTGGCCATTTTCCAAAGCGTTTTCCCATATACGGACGATGTACCCCAGCATTTGGATCAGCGCATGGGGCTCGTCGGTACTCTTATGGTCGATCAGCACCAAGACATAGATATTGTTGCTCCGCATGTTTAGGCTGCGGACGATTTCATCAGACACTTCGACCGAAAAAAGCCGATCAGCAAATCGACGCCTGAGGTTCCGATCAATGAAGCTGGTGTCGACCGGAGTCAATGTGCTTAATTTCAAGTGCCGTACAACTTCGCTTGGCAGATGTCGAGCCAGCAGAGCGCGCGCTGCCTCGGCCTGCTGCAACGTCTGATTGATCAGCCGATCGTGAGGCGACTGGATACGTTCGCCTCGCGCGGACGAAGTTGTCTGCTCAGGATTCTCTTGCTTGTCTGAGTTTGTCATTCGGACCATGCTAAGGCGAAAAGATTAGGTAGCCCACGCTTGAATGCTCTTGGACGGTTACTCGGCCAGCTCGGTTTCGGAGGACCTGGGCATTGGGAATACGAACCATGACAAGTCTATCGAAGAAATATTGAGTGTAAAAAGCGCTGGGGACATAGCACCTTGATGGCTCCATTCCAGCCGGTTTGGGTGAGGGCAGTTTATGAGCTTAAATGGTAGGCGCGGTACCAGAGTACAAACTTGGCTAGGCCAACTTCGATTGGGGTCGCTGGGCAATAGTCGATGATCTGCTCTAGGTCGGTGACATCCGCATAAGTCTCAATGACGTCACCGGGCTGCAAGTCGAGATAGTTCTGCTTGGCTTTGCGTCCGATGCAGTCTTCAAGCACTTCGATGAATCGCTTTAATTCTTCGGGTTTGTTGTGACCAATGTTGTAGACTCGATAGGGCGAATTACTGCTGCCTGGGTCGGGACGCAACGGGTCGTAGGCGGGGTTTGGCCGAGCCACGATGTCCACCAGTCGCACCAGCGCTTCGATAATGTCATCCACATAAGTAAAATCGCGACGCATATGACCGTGGTTGAAAACGTCAATCGGCTCATCGGCGAAGATCGCCTTGGTGAACAAGTAGGCGGCCATATCGGGGCGGCCCCACGGACCATACACTGTGAAGAAACGCAAACCGGTCGTTGGCAATCCATACAGGTGACTGTAAGTGTGCGCCATCAGCTCGTTGGCTTTTTTCGTCGCAGCATATAGACTAACCGGATGGTCTACGTTGTGATGAATGGAAAAGGGCTGATCCGTGTTGCTGCCGTAGACACTGCTACTGCTGGCGTACATAAGATGGCCGACGTGCGAATGCCGACAGCCTTCTAGGACATTGGTGAACGCGACCAAATTGCTCTCGACATAGGCCTGCGGATTCGTCAGCGAGTAGCGCACGCCGGCTTGAGCCGCCAGATGCACCACGCGGTCGAATTGATGGTTTGCAAACAGCTCGCTGGTAGCCACGCGATCGGCCAAATTGAGCTCGATCTGAGTGAAGCCAGGTATTCCATCCAATTGTGCAAGTCGATCGCGTTTTAGTTGCACGCTGTAATAGTCGTTGAGGCTGTCGACGCCAATTACCTGCTCGCCAGCCGCCAGCAGTGCTTTGGCTAAATGAAAGCCGATAAAGCCAGCCGTTCCCGTAACTAAGATTTTGCGCATCAGATCCATGAAGGGCTTAAGAAAGTCGTGGGTCGCAGTTGAAACGACTGTGGCAGTCTACCCTGACGAGCGGTTAGCTTGAAGATGCGTCGGTTACTTTCCGATGCAGAAGCGGCTAAAGATCTGGCCGAGAATCTCTTCGGTGTGAACTTCGCCAATGATGGCCCCCAGGTCGTCAATGGCCAGCCGCAACTCAGCCGAGACAAACTCTTCTTGGCCGCCATCCGCCACCAGAGCTAGGGCAGTGGATATCGATCGTCCTGCGCGCCCTAGTGCATCCCGACAACGAATGGCCGTGGCATGCAAGGCTTCGGACTGAAGATCCTGTCGGGCTGTCCGCAGCGCTGCCTGCAACTTTGCGCGCAGCCGCTGGATCGTGGCGGGCTGTTGCGTACTGAGCGAACAACCCCCGTCAAAATCTCCAGTTGCGCTGTGCGGCAAGTCGGCTTTGGTTCCCACCAGCAGGACGTTTGGAATCGTTGAGCGGAGTTTTACCAACTGCTGCTCGAGCCATTTACCAGCCGGAATATTGTGGAGCGAAAAACTGTGGAGATCCACGCACAGCACCGCAGCGTCGGCTTGGCGCAATCGCTGATGGAGTACGCTTTGAGCAAGACCGCGGGGTGATGATTCCCGCAATTCCTCCAAGCCTGCGGTGTCGACGAGTTCTATTTGTAGCTCGCCAAGCTGCACATGGGCAGCCACGGCGTCTCGCGTGGTACCGGCCTGCGGCGAGACGATCGACCGCGAACTACCCAGCAGGGCATTAAACAGCGAACTCTTGCCTGAGTTTGGCAAACCCACCAAGACAACTCGGGCCGTACGCGACCTGTGACTGCGACTTTCCAACTGACTGGAGATACGGCACAACTGCGCTTCGATGGCGCGGAGCTGAGTTGTCAACGCAGCAGCGGTAATGAACTCGATATCCTCCTCGACAAAATCGAGGCCGGCTTCTAAATGAGCGGTAAGCTCCAGCAGTTGATCGCGCAAGCTGCGGACGGGTTGCGATAAATTTCCGCCAAGCTGTTCCAGCGCCTGCGCAAGTTGGGAGCTGGTATCCGCTTGGATGACACCAAGTACCGCTTCGGCTTGAGTGAGGTCGATCTTGCCGGCTAAAAAGCTGCGGAGCGTGAACTCGCCGCGTTGAGCAGCACTGGCACCCAGCGAGAGCAGATGTTCGACGAGAGCTTCGACCAAGGGGAGTGCGCCGAGAAAATGGAGCTCAGCGCAGGGTTCGCCCGTAAAGCTACGGTGATCTGGCCAATAGTAGAGCTGCACAGGCAGTCGTCGCGCGCCCCAGCCGAGCGGGACACTGCAGGAATAGACGGCAGCGGCCGAATTGGCCAGTTGGCCAGTTGGCGTTGGCCCGTCGAGTAACTGGTCTAAGATCTCGCGAGTCGAGGGGCCGCTGATCCGCACGATGGCTCTTCGGGCGGCTGCCAGACCGCTGCTGACCGCCACGATAGTGCGACTGGGGTCAAGGTGATTCACTTATGGTTCTCAGCGGCTGGGGCCATCCTGGCTTGAGTCGCTTCGAGGTCCACTAAGCCCTCCAGCTCTCGGTCCACCAGCTCCAGGTCCACCAGGCCGTGGCCCCGCAGGTGGCGGACCGGCAAGCTGCGCAAAGCCGCGACTGATATCTTGCAGCAGCGCAACGGCTTGATCAAAATCGCTCTGCGTGTTGGCTCGGGCTAGCCCTCCCACGGCTGCAATGAGCGTAGCCAGCGTGGTATTGATCATCGCCAGTTGCGGTTTGGCTCCGCCCGCTAACTGTGTCTTGGCAGCGTCCAGAGTTTTTCGCGCATCGTTCATTAGAGCAGGGTCGATCCAGATATCACCGGCTTTTTGGAAGCGCTTCTTCAGTGGCGGATAACCTTCCACCGAAAATTCGACCTCTGCCGAATCGGCTGTTTGGCTGAGGATGTTGTACTGAATATCCGAGATATTAAAAACGGGAGCGGTGGACTGCGTGCTCGTTTTGGCTGCCTGAAGACTGGCCAGGATGTAAGGAGCTAAACTTACATTCATTTTTGCCATCCAGGGAACGATAGCACCTTTTTGGAAGTTGCTCACTTGCCAATTGTCCTCCGGTGAGACGGCGGCCATGAAGCCCGAGAGCAAAGGCCACTCCAGTTCGAGCTGCTCGACCAAAGCCGCTTGGCTCGCGATAGCCGGATTGGCAAATAGGAACTCTTTTTTGTCCTGTACGACCGTGTTCAGATCGCGCATCAAGATTTGAATTTGTTTGATCGTAGTGGGACCTAGTGTTTCGATCGACTTGGCAATGACCTCTTCGACATCTGTCTGCATTTTCGAGGGCTGCATATGCCACAGCACCATGAAGTCCCCAGCCGCCAATTCTCGTTTGGTGATATCCAAGAATTGCTCGAGCTTTGGGTTGGCAGGAAATGGCGACTTCAAGATCTCGTCGACGCTAAGATTCAGTTTCGGCAGCTCGACCGCGACAGCAACCGGTTTGACCTCTGCCTTGGGCACCGGTTTGGAGAAGGCATCCGGATTGCCGAGCTTGATGGCTTGGAAATGGCTGTCGATGCTCAGCGATGCGAGCGGCACGGTAGCTTCCGTACCGTTCTTCTTGAGTCGCAGTACAACGGCATCTTCCGTTAAGCGAACGAAATCCGCTTCGATGGCTTGCCCTTGGGCACTGGTCCAAGTTGTCGGTGCAGGCTCGACTTGTGCGCAGACGCTTGGCTGGAAAGGATTGAAGCCGATTGCACAGAGCAACACAACCGCACTAAAAAAAAATTGGATCCGCAGCCGAATCAATGAATCACACATGAGAAGATTCTCCGAACGAAATGTTGCCTTACCCTACTCCACCCATCGCATATTAGGGCAAAACACGCGATCGGGACTTGGCTCGTAACGCCCCTAATTCTACTTGAGAAGCGAACCACTGTAGCTGAAAAACGACGGGAAGCTTCGTTTTTGAGCTTCTAACTGCGACCCGCATACCGGCCGGCGTGCAGTGGACCACGTCGGCGGATACGTCGGCGGCGTCGTATTCCAAGTCCACCGTGGGCGGACCTTCGAAGGCGGGGCAGAAGCCCACCACCACAGATTCGCTGGCTTGCCCTGCGCCAAGGCTGACTCGGATATCTCCGGACATGTAGCGGCTGCCACCCGCATCGATGCCTTCGATCACGCTCCGCTGGACAAGTCCCTCTTGTTCCTCCTCAACCAAATCTTCCTCCTCAACCAAATCGATCGAGCTGGAGCCTAGCGAGGGTGCGTCCTGAGTCAACCAGGGCAGCGAGCCCGTGCGTCGAACTTGCATATGAAACCATAATTCGGCGACCAGGAATACCACGCTGGCCGGAATTGCTTCGGTCCAATTCGTGGACAGCAGGACAAAAAAACCCAGCCAGTTGGCTGAGGCAAAACAGCCCAAAAGCCACGCAAGGTGATCACTCAGTTGATGATCACTCAGTACAGCCGTCTGCGGTCGGACTGCCAGGATTGGCAACCGCACCGCGATGCATATCAAAGTACACGTTACCGCCATCAATGTGAGCAAACTACTTGATCCAGACCAGGGCTGGTCGATCGCGAGCGCCCACAGCCAGCTTAACATGCCGCCCATGGCCCAGATCGCGGCTATGTAAAGCCCGGTCGCATGCTCGTGAAGCTCGGTGAAGTATCGCAGTAGACGCAAGGTATTCATCCCTTGTTTGACAGGCGCAGGCTACCAACGAAATTGCCTCGAGCCGTTAGGCTCGAGGCAATTCAGTATATCCGTCAGTGAAGCCGAAGCGGAACTAGGCTGTGGCCGCGGCCGCTGTCTTGCTGACACCCAGCGCGCTGGCCAGTTCCTTGGCCTTCTCGGTATTCTCCCACTTAAATTCCGGCTCGGTACGTCCGAAATGGCCACCCGCCGAAGTCTTGCGGAAGATCGGTCGACGCAGGTCCAAGTACTTAATGATGCCGCTTGGTGACAGCGGGAAAAGCTTGCGCACGGCTTCACAAATTTTGCCGTCTTCGATTTTTCCGGAGCCCTGAGTGTCCACATACACACTCACGGGTTCTGCAACACCAATCGCATAGGCCAATTGAACTTCGCAGCGCTCCGCCAAACCAGCTGCCACAATGCACTTGGCTACGTGTCGCGCCATGTAAGCAGCACTGCGATCTACTTTCGTAGGATCCTTGCCGCTGAATGCTCCGCCGCCGTGCCGTCCCCATCCGCCGTAGGTATCGACGATAATCTTGCGGCCGGTCAAACCGCAATCTCCGTGTGGCCCGCCTACTACAAAGCGACCCGTCGGGTTGATGTGATACTTGATCTCACCCTTGACCAAGGCTGGTGGCAGGCAGGGCTTGATCACTTTCTCAATCACGAATTTCTGGATCGTGGCATGGTCGACCTCAGGACCGTGTTGGGTCGAGACAACAACCGTATCGATTCGAACCGGTTTGTAACCGTCGTACTCGACCGTTACTTGACTCTTGCTATCTGGACGCAGCCAGTCGACTTCCTTCTCGAAGCGGGCTTCGGTAAGTCGATTGGTAATGCGATGGGCCAAAGCGATGGGCATCGGCATCATTTCAGGCGTGTCATTGCAGGCATAACCGAACATCAGGCCCTGGTCGCCAGCGCCAATGTCCTTCCCAGCAGCTTCGTCTTCGTTGACCCCTTGTGCGATGTCTGCACTTTGCTCGTCCAGCGCGACCATCACGTTACAGGTATCTGCGCACAGTCCCATCAAGTCGTCGGTATAGCCAACTTCGCGGATCACCTCGCGAATGATCTTCGCATAATTAACATTCGCACTCGTAGTGATCTCACCTGCAATCATCGCCAAACCGGTAGTCACTAGCGTCTCGCAAGCCACACGACTTTTAGGGTCTTGCGCCAGAATCGCATCCAAAACTCCGTCCGAAATCCGGTCGGCCAGCTTGTCGGGGTGCCCCATGCTGACAGATTCACTAGTGAATAAATATTTCCCAGAAGCCACTAAATAGCCCTCCCAATGTGGGGGTTGAAGCGATGTGATCGATGGTAAATTGCTACTACGAGCTGCTCGGTTTTTCAGATCACGGTACGAGCATAGACATGGATTACAGTATATCTGCCCCTGATCTGCTACGGAAGTCTTTTATCGGCATTGAGCTGCTTCCTTTTATGGCTCATACTACCACTAGATTTCGGGTGACCGAAAAAAAAATTTTGACTAGTCTAAAATTTGGTTCCGACAATGCTCAACTCTTCAATCTGGCTTGCTAGCGTAGTAGCACCCAGGGTACATCGGTCTTGTGCGTTGGGTCGAACTTTCAGGCTTGCCGCTGTTATTCTTGCCGCTGGGGCTAGAAGCCGTTTCAATTTAATCAGCCGCCGAGCGTTAGCTTGCGGTTATCACGCAGCAACTCTATTTTCTGCCAGCTCTACTTTTAGGACGGTTCTGGGAACCGTATTCGCTGTGAGCTGTGCGGGTTGTCGCGATCAATCGCCGACATCACCCACGGCGACTTTTGCTGGTACGTATCCCATCAAGGCGACCGTTACCGTTGGCATGATCGGCGATTTAGTCCGCGAAATCGGTGGCGAACATATTCTGGTCACTCAATTAATGGCAACGGGAGTTGATCCGCATCTCTACAAACCGCTCCGCGACGCGACGCTCGCGATACGCAACGCTGATATCGTGTTCTACAACGGTTTAATGTTGGAGGGCAAAATGGCAGAGATGCTGACATTGCATGGGCACCGCTCGCGAACATTCGCGGCCGGCGAGTCGTTACCCAAAACAGTGTGGGGAAGCGACGGGGCCGACGCGCACACTCACCCCGACCCTCATGTGTGGATGAACGTGCAATTGTGGAGCCAGGTCGCAGGAGCCATTGGTGGCGAGCTGGCCGCATTTGACCCACCGCACGCTGCCGACTACGCCGCAGCTACCACGAAGCTGCGTGCCAAATTGGAAAGACTTCATGAGTATGGTGTCTCGGTCATGGCCTGCGTGCCTGAGCCGCAGCGCGTTTTGGTAACTTCGCACGACGCCTTCCGGTACTTTGGCGAAGCCTACGGCGTGGAAGTTCAAGCCGTACAAGGACTGAGCACCGAGTCGGAAGCTGGCTTGAGTCGCATCAACGAGCTGGTGGATCTACTGGTCGATCGAAAAGTGGGTGCCATCTTTACCGAAAGCAGTGTTCCCAAAGATAGTATCCAGGCGCTGCTGCGCGGCGCTCAGGCCAAGGGACACGTCGTGCGCATCCCCGACGAAAGTCTCTACTCCGATGCGATGGGCGAGGCGGGAAGTTACGAAGGCACTTACATCGGGATGATGGACCACAACCTCAGCTTAATCGCCCGCTCGCTGGGTTGTCCCTCGGTCGAAGGTTTTCGCAAGACCCTGGATGAGCCCTTGGCAAATAAATTACCATCGGCCGTTTCTTTGCCCGATCGTTCGATTCCCGCTAGTTCTCATTAGCCATTTTGCACTATGATTTCTCAATCGCCGTCCAATTCTCCAGAAGCTATCGCAGGCTCTCGCGAAGCAGTTGCGGGCTCTCCAGAAGTCATTGCTGAATCCGCTGATAATTGGACCACTAATGGTCCGCTAACTGTCCGCGATGTGACTGTAGCCTACCATCGCAAGCCCGTGCTGTGGAATCTTTCACTCGATATTGCGGCAGGTAGCCTGGTGGGTCTGGTTGGGCCCAACGGTGCGGGGAAGAGCACTCTGCTAAAAACGGTGGTCGACATGGTCCCACGGATCTCCGGCGAAGTGGCCGTGTTCGGCAAGCCGTACCGCAAGACGCGCAGCCGCGTGGCCTACGTCCCGCAGCGCGAGACGGTTGACTGGGACTTCCCAGCCACGGCGCTGGATGTCGTGTTGATGGGCACCTACGGTAAGCTCGGTTGGTTCCGGCGGGCCGGTCAAACACAGCGTAAGCTGGCGCTTGAATCGCTACAGAAAATGGAGATCGAGCACCTTGCGTCGCGGCAAATCAGTCAGCTTTCGGGTGGCCAACAGCAGCGCACGTTTCTAGCCAGAGCGCTGGTGCAACAAGCCGATCTGTATTTGATGGACGAACCGTTCGCGGCCGTCGATGCATCGACGGAGCGAGCCATTGTGACGCTCATGCGCGAACTTCAACAGCAAGGTAAGACGATTTTGGTCGTCCATCATGACCTGCACAGCGTGCCACATTACTTCGACTATTTGGTACTCTTGAATATGCGGCTGGTGGCGGCGGGCCCTACGGCTGAAGTCTTTACCGAAGACAATTTACAGAAGACCTATGGCGGTAAACTGACGCTGCTCGAGGAAGTTGGCGAAGCGATGCGACTTCGGTCCGGAGGTGCCTAGTGATAACGATCATTGCCGATGCTTTCTGGCTCCCACTGATGGCAGCCAGTTCGCTGTGGCGCGTCCTCATGCTGCAAGATTACAACACGCGTGTCGTTTTACTTGGAACAGTTCTACTCGGGATCGCAGCAGGTCTTCTGGGCGTTTATCTGCTGTTGCGTCGGCGGGTGTTGATCGGTGATGCGATTAGCCATGCGACGCTACCGGGAGTGGCGCTAGCCTATCTGTGGACGCTCAGCCACGGACAGGAAAAATCGCTGCTCTGGCTGCTGATGGGTGCAGCCATCAGTGGGTCGATGGGTGGAGTGGTTGTACTCGCCCTGCGCCATATCGCCAAGATTCGCGAAGACGCAGCGCTCGGCATTGTTCTCAGCGTCTTTTTTGGTGCGGGTGTGTCGCTGATGTCCATTGTGCAGCAGCAGCCGGGAGGCAACTCGGCTGGCCTGGAAGCCTTCATCTATGGCAAAGCCGCTTCGATGACCAGCGAAGATGTCTGGCTGTGTGGTATCGTTGCCCTGATAGTACTGGGGGCTCTGATCGCGTTTAGCAAGGAATTGAACGTGCTGTGTTTCGACATCGAGCTCGCACGCAGCCAGGGTTGGCCCGTCTTAGCGCTCGATAGCTTACTAATTGGCTTGGTGGTTGCTGTTACCATCGTGGGGCTTCAAGCCGTAGGTTTGATTCTGATTATCGCGCTGCTGGTGATCCCTGCGGCCAGTGCGCGCTTTTGGACTCATGACCTGCGGCACATGATGTGGATTAGCGCAGTGATCGGAGCTATCAGTTGCGCCGCCGGTACGCTGCTGAGCGCCGCAGTTGCCAAACTTCCCAGCGGCGCCACCATTGTTCTTGCCGCCTGTGCACTTTTCCTGTTGAGTTTCGCCTTCGGTCGGCAGCGCGGTGTGGCCTGGCGCCTTGTGCGGAACTACGAATTGCGCCGCGAGCAAGACATGCAACACTTCTTGCGGGCCTTCTACGAAATTCTCGAGTCCAAGAATAATCTGCCCGATTTGGGGAGCGAGCTGAAGTCGTCGCAGCCAATTTTTCTGTCGAGTGTCTGCCAGCATCGCCATTGGTCAGCGGCCAAGGCGCAGCGTATCGCGCGGCGTTTGCATGCGCAGAATGTCGTAATTTTGGCCGGAGACGGTTCGCTGCAATTAACGCCGCGAGGCTTGCTCAAAGCCTTGTCCTTCGTTCGCGACCACCGTTTGCTCGAACACTATATGATGGAGCAAGCAGCCGCGCATGGGGCCGAGGCCGATCGAGAAGCGGACTACCTAGAGCACGGCTTGATGCCCGAACACTCCGCCGAGTTGGCCGGTTCACTGCCGGACAGTATCGCCAATCCACCGCCCAGTCCACACGAGCTAGGGGATAAGGCGGCGGGTGGGCAGTAAATTGTCGCGTTGCCCGATCCGTTTAGCCTCGCGAGTGGTGAACCAAGTGCGGCAGCTCGGGCACCAGAATTTTTTCCGCCGCTAACCGCACGGCGGCAGTCGAGCCGGGCAAGCAAAAAACCAACACCGCTCCAATTCGACCACCAAAGGCTCGACTCAGTAGACTAGCCGCACCAATCTCGGCATAGCTGAGCATGCGAAATAATTCCCCGAAGCCTGGCAATTCCATTTCCAACAAAGGACCGACCGCTTCGGGAGTGCGATCCCTTTGGGAAATGCCCGTACCGCCTGTAGTCAGCAGCACGTCGATGCCCGGACTACAACACATCTGCCGAACGCTAGTTGAAATCTCGACGAGTTCGTCCGGTACAATGCACCGCTCCACCAAGTGATGTCCCACGGTGGTCAAACTATCCACCAACATCTGGCCACTTTGATCCGTCGCCAACGTCCGCGTGTCGCTGATCGTGATGACCGCAAACCGCAACTGAGTCGGTGCCGCCTGTCGATGCTCTTGTGTGCTTGACGTCATAGTCGTTCGATTGCGATTTAATCGTGAGGTTAGTGCTTTGTCAAAGTACTGGCGAATCCCACTATCCAAAATCTTTGGGTTGCCGCGATTTCTTTTTGTCGGACGTTCGCTGCTTGGTATCCAATCGCCTCTGCCGCGAGGCCTTGGTGGGACGAGTAGCGACGCGTCGTTTGGGTGCTACCATGGCAGCTATGAGAAGAGTCTGTAGTTTCTGCCGACAGGCAGCGATATTCTGAGCTTGGTCGCGATGCTCTTGCGATTGTATGACAATCTCACCTTGAGCCGTCAAGTAGCGTTGGGCTTGGCGCTGAAAGCGATTCCAAGCGGCTTGGGTGAGCCCGCCGGGAACGAGCGTTTCCATGTCCGGCTTCCATCGCAGCGTGGCCTTGCTATTGACCTTGTTCACGTTCTGGCCGCCAGGTCCGCTGCTGCGCGCGAATGACCACTGCATTTGCTCGTCAGGGATTGTCCAGTGGTCAGAAATAACGATGCCGGTCATTCCTCGGACCTCGATTGGGAGACATCTTGAACTCGCCTCCGCAATTTTAACTTAGTGCACCTGAAGTGCTATACGGCACGGCCCGCCGGAGCAGCACTTTAACATGTGCAGGTGGCCCATCGAGATAGAACACGGAATTATTACAAAAGTACGTGGATGCTTGTCCGCTGGGTGTGATTTCCAGTTAATCTGTTCAGCGGGGGTGGGGATTGGCCCAACTCGTTGAAAGCAGAACTTTGTTGGAAAGACACTAGGGCATGGCGGACTCTCCAAAAATCAATGCCGATCGAGAGATTTTGGTCGCAGCGCAGCAGCGTGGTGGCCTCGCGGTTCTCGGAGCCTTCACGCGTCTTTCTGGGCCAGGCTGGCTACAGAGTGCGATTACGCTGGGTGGCGGTTCGCTCACCGGTGCGCTGTTTCTCGGGGTTCTAGGCGGCACGAGCATGCTGTGGCTGCAATTGATCGCGATCATCATGGGTGTGGTCATGCTCTCCGCAATTAGTTATGTGACACTTTCGACGGGCAAGCGTCCCTTTCAAGCCATCAATGAGTACATCAATCCTGTGCTGGGTTGTGGTTGGCTGCTGGCAACCAGCGCGGCGAATATGATTTGGTGCATGCCGCAATTTAGCCTGTCCTACGATGCGCTCGATAAAAATTTGACTCGAGGTTTGGGCAGCGATCTCAATTCGAAAATGGCCGTGTCGGCAGTCCTGTTTGTGGCGGCACTAACGTTGGTGATTCTCAACGAGCGGCGTGGACTAGCCTCTCAGATTTTTGATGGATTCCTAAAGGCCCTGGTTGGCATGGTAGTCCTGTGCTTCTTTGGGGTGGTCGTTTACCTGACGCTGTATCAGGGCTTGGAGTGGCGAACCATTCTAGCAGGTTTTGTTCCCGACCTAAGTCAATGGAATCGGCCTACGGGAACTGTGGTCGAATTGTTGCAGCAAGCTCCCGCAGAGTTTCGCGAACTCTGGTCGAGCAGCATTATTGCGCAGCAGCGCGACGTGATGATTGGAGCGGCGGCCGCTGCGGTGGGGATCAATATGACTTTCTTACTGCCCTACTCGCTGCTAGCACGCGGCTGGGATAAACCCTTCCGCGGCTTGGCCCGCTTTGATTTGTCGACGGGCATGGCGATCCCGTATGTGCTGGTCACCAGTTGCGTGGTCATTGCGTCTGCATTTGCATTTCATGGGAAAGTCGACGAGGCCTTTTTGAGCAGCGATCCCAAGGTCATGCAGACCAGCGATATTTATGGGGGCGCGCAGGGCCCGCTGGCGGCCCGCATTCAAAAGCAACTTGGCTTGGAATCGCTGGCTACAGCCACAGAGGAAGAAAAGACGATCTGGAAGAATACCCTCAACGACAATGACCAACAACTTGACGCGGCTCTGCTGGACGCCAAATTTGCCAATGGGCAGGGACAAGCCGCCTGGGACAAGCTGACTCTCCAAGAGCGCGCCGAGCGTTTTGCAGCACTGAGCGAATCGGAAAAACGTTTGGCCGGTACACTGGTTAAACGCAACGCACTGCAGCTTGCGCAATCTTTGTCGCCGCTGCTAGGGGAACGCTGGTCGAACTTGATCTTTGGCCTGGGCGTCCTGGGCATGGGATTTTCTTCGATCATCATCCTGATGCTGATCAATGGCTATGTGTTTCGCGAACTGGCACCGCCCCAGTTCGCGCAAGCTGCTCACATACTCGGCTGCGTCGTGGCAGGATTGAGCGGCGCTGCGTGGCCACTGGTATGGACAGGCGAATCGCAGTTTTGGTTGGCCATATTAACTTCGACGTTTGGTGCGATGCTGCTACCGATCGCCTACATCGCATTCTTCTTCATGATGAATAGCCGCGAACTATTAGGCGATGAAAAGCCAACGGGGATGAGAATGTGGATATGGAATGTGCTGATGGGACTGTCTGTCGCTGGTGCGCTGGTGGCTGCGGCTTCGGCAATGTCGCAGAAGGTCGTCGATCCGGTGGCGGGCCCCACCATTATTGGCATCGCCGTTTTCTTTGGCTTGTTGGTGTTGACTGGTTTTGCGGCCAAGTCTTCGGGTCGCAGTAGTTCCTAGTCACGGCAAAGAGGCGCGGCCTTAGCGAAAATTTTGGCTCGCCTCGACGGCCATCACATCGCAGCGTTCATTTTCGATATGGCCGCTGTGCCCACGGACGTGGTGGTAGCTCAGTTTGTGCTGTCCAGCGAGCACATCGAGCTCCTGCCAGAGTTCGATGTTCTTGATCGGTTTTTTCTGTTTGCCTTCCATGCGTACCCAACCTTTTCTCTTCCAGCCTGCCATCCATTCCTGGAGCCCTTGCAGTACATATTTGCTATCCGAATACAGGCTAACGCGACACTGCTTTTTGAGCGCCTTGAGCCCCTCGATAACCGCTTTCAGTTCCATTCGATTATTGGTCGAGTCGCGTTCTCCACCGGCGCCTGTTAATTCCTTACGAGTCTTTGTATCGCGCAGTATGAAGGCCCAACCGCCAGGGCCAGGATTGCGACTGCACGCACCGTCGGTGTACAGTTCTACTTCGCGTAAAGCGATTGGCTTTTTGGACGGACTGTTATCTTGATCCGCCACGTTGCCGGAATTCGCAGGTTCGGTCATTGGCTCTAACTTCGCGTATTAATAAATAGCATCCAATGGCACCAAGCAGACTGAGCGACGCTAAACGTTCAAGGCATAATCGAGGTCTGCCAGCAAGTCATCGACATCCTCCAAACCAATCGACAAACGTATCAAGCTATCGGTAATGCCGGCTTGCCGCCTAGCCTCCGCATCATAGCTGGCATGGGACATCGTGGCCGGTTGTTCAATCAGTGATTCTACCGCTCCCAGGCTGACTGCCAATCGAAAAAGCTTTGTTGATTTGACGATCCGTTTGGTCGTATCGCAATCGCAATCTGCTTCGAAAGTAATCACTGCACCAAAGCCACCATCCAGTAGGGCCTGCGCCCGAGCGTAGTCTGGATGCGACGCCAAGCCCGGATAAATCACCGACTTTACCCGCGAGTGTCGCTCCAAGTGCTCGGCGATTTTCAACGCGCTACGGCTCTGCTCGCGAACCCGTAAATCCAGGGTCTTGAGTCCACGGGCTAGCAGAAACGATTCGAAGGGCGATAGTACCGCACCGGTCGCATTTTGAATGAAATAGAGTCGCTCGAGTAATTCGGGCGATTTGACCGCCAAGACGCCGGCCAAGCAATCGCTATGTCCGGCCAAGTATTTGGTCGCCGAGTGCATGACAATGTCAGCACCCAACTCCAAGGGACGCATCAGCGCGGGAGTCGCAAACGTGTTGTCCACGGCAACTAGAAGACCGTGAGCGTGAGCCGTATGTGCGAGACTGGGCAGATCTGGAATGGTTAAGCGAGGATTGCCAATTCCCTCCAACCATAACATTTTTGTTTCGGGACGAATGCTCTTCGTCAGCGAGCCAGCATCCTGCAAGTCGATCAGCGTAACTTCGATTCCCGACATTGCGCAGACGCGGTGAAACAGCCGATAGCTGCCACCGTAGATGTCCATACCAGCAATCAAATGATCACCGGCTCCGAGTAACATACTCGCGCAATGAGTCGCCGCCATGCCCGAAGAAAAAGCCAGCGCGCCGCAGCCGCCTTCAAGCGAGGCAAGTGTCTCTTGAACGGCAGAGCGAGTGGGATTGCCGCTCCTGGAATAGTCGAATTTCCCCCATTCACCAGCGCCGGGCTGCACAAAAGTGCTCGACGGATGGATCGGCGGAATGATCGCTCCCGTGACTGGGTCGGGCGCATTGCCCACATGAATGGCCCGCGTGCGAAATTTGTGGTTCGACGTGCTCAATATTCCAGCGCCTGTTGCAAATCGTCAATAAGATCCTGCGTATTCTCTATACCGCAGGCCATGCGAATCATATTATCCGGTATGCCGAATTTGCGCCGATTCTCTGGCGTCTGGCTGAAGTAGCTCATCACCAGCGGCTGCTCGATGAGCGACTCGACGCCGCCCAGGCTGGGACCGATCTTGGGAATCTTTACCCGGTCGACGACGTCTGCTGTTTTGCGCCAGTCTGCGTCCTTAATCGTGAAGGTCACCAAGCCACCAAAACCACTCATTGTTCGCTGGGCGATCGCGTGCGAAGGATGGCTGGGAAGTCCGGGATAGTAAACCTGTTCTATACGCGGATGTTCGTGCAAAAATTCCGCGATCGCTTGACCGTTTTCATTATGCCGCCGCATCCGCAGTTCGAACGTTTTAAGTCCCCGTTGGAGCAGGTACAAGTTGTGTGGCGAATTGATGCCACCCATAATTCCGCGCAGGTTACGGACATCTTCCAACTGTTCTCGCGAGCCGGTGATGGAGCCAGCCAGCAGGTCGTTGTGACCGCCGAGGTATTTGGTCGCCGAATGCAACACATAGTCGACTCCAAACTCGAGCGGTCGCAGGTTGCACGGCGTGGCAAGCGTCGCATCAATGAGTGTTTCAACTTGGTGAGATTTCCCAAGTGCAACGAATTGTTCTAGATCAATGCAAGTCAAATGAGGATTTGTGGGGGACTCGCTAATCAGCATTTTTGTGCGGCCGTTCATGGCGGCCTTCATGGCCGCAAAGTCGCCGGTTGGAACCTGGTGTGTGATCACGCCAAATCGCGCGAGATGCTTGAAGCAAAATTCTCGGCTGCGATGATAACACTGGTCGAAGAATACAATTTCGTCGCCAGAGTTTAATTTGGCCATCAGCAGGCCCACGATCGCGGCCATGCCACTTGAATAGACAATGGCTTCTTCGCCACCCTCGAGAGCCGCCAACTTGCCCTCCACGACTTTTTCGTTGGGGCTACCATAGCGGCCGTACTCTTCGCGAGGCTCTTTATTTTCGATAAAGTTGATAATCGCTTGCGTGTCATCGAAGGTATACGTCGAACTGCAAACGATCGAGTCCGTGACCGCATCGGATGGCTTGGTGCGCGACTCGCCACCATGCACGCTCAATGTGGATGTACCAAGCCGGACCGGTGTCGGCGGAGTGCAGGCAGGCGTTGGATTGTCGGATGTCGGTTTCATCGTGGCTGGTTCATTCATCGGTTGCGATATTCCGATTGCTGGATGTTGATGAAAGACGACTTGCTCGCGATTCTTAAACGAAAATGCCGCAAGTCCAATCTTAGGTGTCATGGACTGCGGCAGCTTGTAATTTTTTTAAATTCAGGCAGCCGCGTATTACTTTAGCTAGCATGAATCGTGTTTGGCTCTTTAGCAGTCTGGCTGCAAGCGGCCGCAAATCCCGTTTGACGCCCTCGATTCTAACTGACAGCCTGACAACAGGCAAGCTAGCTGCTTGGATCTGGGGTAGTACCAAAGTAGGCTGCCAGTTCGCTGGCGGCCTGCCTGGCTCCTCGGACGCACTGCGGAATACCTACTCCCGCGTACGCGGCTCCACACAGCTTGAGCGTCGGCTGGTCTGACAAAGCATTTTGCAACTCTTGCATCCGCTCAACGTGACCGACCAAGTACTGGGGCATTGCTTCTCGCCAGCGCAGTACAGCCTGCCAACGCGGCCTGCTACCGGTCCAACCCAATATCGCGCGCAGCTCGCCGTATGCCAGTTCTACCAGCTCCGTATCGGATTTATCGATGACTTCGGGCCGCAGCGCTCCGCCCAAAAAAACCCGTAATAGGATCTCATTGCTTGGAACACGGCCCGGATATTTGTTGCTGGTAAAGCTGATCGCCAGAGTGTCGCGGCCCTCTTTACGAGGCACGATAAGACCGAAGGCGTCAATGCGGTTTTTCAATTCCGACCTGGGAACGACCATGGCAACGACCGCGCTGGATGCATACGGAATGCAGGCGACACGGTTGGCCACATCGGGTAGCGCGGCGGCAAGTTGGCGAGCTGTGACAGCGGCTGGAGCTGTGCAGATTACCGCGTCGAACCCTAGCGACTGGCAAGCTGTATTCACACACCAACCTGTAGCTTGTGTCGGATCGAGAACGACACTTTGCACCGGAGACTCCAGTTTTAGGGTACCGACCGGCAATTTGGCGGCTAGGGCCTCGACCCACTGGGTCATGCCGTGCTTCGGAGCAACGAATTGGTCATAGCGAGCACCGCTAGCGCGGCGCGCGGCTGCAGCGGAGTTATTTTTTTTCGCGGCGAGATGACCGCGAATGAGACCACCGGCCCGCCGCTCCAACTCGACAAACTGCGGCATCGTCGCTTGCATGCTGAGCGTGGCAGGGTCGGCAGTAAAAATTCCGCTAACGATGGGTTCTACGAGATTTTCATAAGTCTCCCGTCCCAAGCGACGAACGGCGAACGATTCGAGCGATTCATCGCTGGTCTCACGTCGCCGTGGCACCCAATATTCACTTAACAATCGCAGCTTGGCTGGCCAGGAGAGAGTACGTGTTGTCAGGATCGAATCCAAACGCGTGGGCTGCATCAAACTGAATCCAGCCGGAATGGGCAACAACCGAGATCTATTGAGCACGAGTGCTTGGCGATTTTCAACGTTCGGCTGAATTAACTCGGAATCCAATTCCCATTCCTGCGACATCTGCCAAGCATCGGGGATGAGTGTGGCAAAATTGTCCGCGCTGCACTCGATCAAATAGGGTCCATCGTTGAGGGTTTGCAGGACGCCTCCCACCCGGCCCGAGGCTTCGAAAACGGTGACTTGCCAAGCTGGGTCGCCTGTCTGAAGGTTCAACTGATGGAATTTCAACGCGGCGGCTAGCCCACTAATGCCGGAGCCTATGACTGCGATCCGTTTCACAGGCCAATCGCCTCGGAAACCGCATTAATTTTAGCTGCCAAAATAAAGTCGTTTTCGCTCAAGCCGCCAATCGCGTGCGTGGTTAATTCGACACGAACTAGTCGATAGCCGGTTAAGTGAAGGTCCGGATGGTGCTGCTGTTCTTCGGCAACGGCAGCGCATGCGTTGAGCAGTTCCATGGCCTGTACGAAATTCTTCATTTTCCAATTTCGGGAGATGACAAGTCCGTCTTCGGAGAGTTGCCAATTGTTGAGCGCAGCAAGCTGCGCTTTGGAGTGGGCAAGGGTGCAGGCAGGCACCCCACCCTCGCAGGGTACGCACTTGCTAGTCGCCAACTGTGGTGTGGTTTGAATCTTCATCGTTGTTCCCAAAATCGGACTATTATGAAATTAAAGGTGCAGCCCAGCGAATTTCCTGCGAGGGGAGCGGTAACAGATTGCCGCCGTATGCGCTGGCACAATAGGAAGACTTTGCCGGTTCGTAATTTGCTGTATAAATAATACTTGTGGATTGCCGAAATATTTCCTAAAACAAAGTCGTCGCATCGAAGAACTTCTGCCTTGAGGTGATCCTGATGTCAACCAATGCCGCAAACGATCTCAGTGTTGGTCATCCCACGGGAAGCAATCCCCATGGAGAGACTCTGGGTGTTGGCCAGCCCGCGCGTTCCGCTGCGCCCCGTACCGGACTCAGCCAGCGATTCTCGATTAAGCAAGCCAAATCGCTGGTAAAGGATTTGTCGCGTCCAAATCCGACGATCTACTGGATTGATTTTACCGCAACGATTATTACTGGCCACGCGGCCTTCCACTTTTTGATAAATACGGCGCGATTTACCGGCTGGTCGGGTTCTGGGCTGTGGGCTCTTAAGCTCGCGTTGTTCGCGACGGTTGCCGTATTGTACATGCGGGCAGCGATGTTTATTCATGAACTGGTTCACTTGCCCGCCAAGGGCTTCCAGGGCTTTCGTGTCTTTTGGAATCTGCTTTGCGGAATCCCTTTTTTGGTTCCCTCGTTTCTTTACTATCCACATGTCGACCATCATCGTCGCAAGCACTACGGCACGGACCACGATGGCGAGTATCTCGATCTGAGCCATCGCCACCCAGCTAACCTGCTGTTATTTATCGGAGCGGCACTAGTGGTCCCACTGGCTGCGTTTGTTCGCTTTGCCATCTTGGCTCCGATTTCTTGGTTCTTTCCTGCGTTCCGCCAATGGGTCGAGCGACGGGCCAGCAGTATGGTCGTCGATATTTTCTACCTGCGGGGAGACTTCGGGCCTCAGGCCAGACGAATCATGCGCGTGCAAGAAGTGGCCTGTTTCTTTTGGTGCATCGCGCTAGTCCTGCGAGCGCCGCTTGCGAGCGGTCAAATTATTGACGGCTTTCTCATACATGCATACTTGATCAGTGTTACCCTAATTCTAATCAACAACGTGCGGACACTCGGAGCGCATCGCTGGACCGGAGATGGAAGCGAATTGTCGTTTGAGGAGCAATTGCTCGACAGCGTCAATTATCCCTATCGTCCTTGGATCACCGAATTGTGGGGCCCAATTGGAACGCGATTTCACGCACTGCATCATCTATTTCCGAGCATCCCTTACCACAATCTAAAGGTGGCACACCAACGGCTTGCAGCCGGTCTGCCCGCAAACTCGCTGTATCACGAAACCACGCGCGTTACTCTGACCGGTTCCATCATCGAGCTGTGGCGGCGGGCGGCCAACCGAGCTGACACGAAGAGACGCGCAGGCGACGCTTCACGAGATCGCGCCGCTGCATAGTTCGACTGTCCCACTTTGTCTACGCGCAGGATGGGACCATCGAATTAGTAGTAAACCCGGTTCTTACAAGTCGGCAATTTTGGTCGCTGCGCTGTCGTTCTGGGCGGACTCAAAGCAGGCGTCTAAAACCTGCTGAGTTCGCAGTGTCCACGTCGGCCACTCGTCGGTAATCTGTCCGCTGAGTACTTGCTGCGAGAAGGTACGTATCATACGGACTTCTTGCGAAGATTTGTGGCCGGCATCGTATTCGCCAACCGCATGTCGCGTCTGGTGGCTTTCCATGTGAAAGGTGCAATTGTCGACATGGAACACGTCTTGGCCAGATACTGCCGTAACCTGCGAGCCATGGTAAGGCAACACGAAGTCGTCGATGCGCAAATAGCCCTTGGCTCCACTGGCGTGAAACCACTGTTGGTTCTCGGTCACGAAAGAACTGTAGAAGCTAGCTGAGACACCACTCGGGAAGACGAGTTCGGCGCTGAGCTCTCCAGGAACCGAATCGGGACTCGACGTGCCTTGCAAAGTCGACAACGTACGAGCGCGAACTTCGCTTGGCATCTGGCCTTGCATAGCCCACAAGAAAATACGAATGCAATACCAGCCCAGGTCGCCCAGGCAACCGTACGGCTCAAGTTCACTGTGGGTGCGGATGTTCGACTGACGGAAGGACTCGTCACCGGCGAATGAAAACTGAGCTGTCAAGCGTCGCAAATTTCCAACGGGATTTTCGGAGTCGAGCAACTGCCGTACCAGCGGCAGACGTAGGCTGTGCATAAACATCACGCCATCCATATACTGAATATGGTGTTGCCGGCAGACGTTCAGCATGTGAGCAACCTCGGCTGCGTTTAATGCCGCTGGTTTTTCGCCGATGATATGCTTACCCGCTTCCGCAGCGCGGATGACCCATTGGTGACGCAGGGCGGTTGGGAGAGGAATATAGACCGCGTCGATGTCGTCTCGGGCCAGGAGTGCTTCATAGGAACCGAGGGCCACAGGCCGAGAAACCTGCGGCACGTCCGCCGAACATTCATCGATAAAGCGATTGGCCGAGTCTTCGCTGCGGCTGGCTACGGCGGCCACGCGGGCATTACCCGCTAAGCGCATGGCAACCCAGTTTTTGCGAGCGATGCCCGCCGTTCCCAATATCCCCCAGCGACATATTTTCTCTGACATTGGAATCCTGACTGGCCGAGGCGACCACTTAAGGCAACTAAGAAGAGAAGGCAAAGTAAGAAGGCTAGCTAGCTGCGACCGATCATAACCAAGCACATATCGTCGGCTTGTTCGGTACCGGCTACGAACTTACGCACGTCGGCAATAATCTGATCGCCCGCGTCCTGTAGTGTTCCGGTGCATTGCGTCACGAGCTTCTGCAATCGCTCGATCCCGAACATGTCGCCGGCCTGGGAGGGTGCTTCGTTGATACCATCGGTGTAAAGAATCAGCCGATCTCCACGAGCAACTTGAATGGTCGCAAGCTCGTATTCAAATCCGTCGATGATGCCGATGGGAACCCCAGCCGCTTCGTCGCCGGGTTCTTCGACCGTGCCGTTGGCTTTGAGCCAAAGGGGTGCCATGTGGCCCGCATTGACGATCTCTACGTGGCCGCTGGCCGGATCGAGCACCAGACATAGCAACGTCACGAATTTCTCTACGCCCAGATCGCTGATCCGCTGGTTGAGCATAGTAATCGCTACCGCCGCGTTGGGCTGGCTAGCGAGCAAGAATCGAGTTTCCGCGGAGAGTTTAGCCATCAGCATGGCAGCGGCAACACCATGCCCTACGACGTCGGCCACGATGATAGCGACTTTACCATCGGCCAGTGAGATGTAATCGTAGTAATCCCCGCCAATCTGGTCGGCTGGCAAATAGTAGTGGTAAAAATCATAGCCCGCATAGTCTGGGTTTTTAGATGGCAAGAACGCCCGCTGGACGCTCCGGGCCAATTGCAAGTCCTGTTCCACGCGATGCTGGATAATCAATTGCTCATGCATCTGAGCTTTCTCGATGGCCATTCCGGCTTGGGTAGCGACACCCGAAAGAATTTCCAGATCGCGTGGTTCGAATTGCCGCTTCGAGTCCAAGGTGTCCATCTGAATTGCGCCGAGCGGTTCGCCGTCGCTATCGAGCAGCGGTGCGACCACCATCGACCGAATACGAAAGTCTGAAATGCTATTGGCCATCTCGAAACGCTCGTCGCTCGAAGCATCCAGGGTAATGATGGCCTCCCTGGATTCCATGACCTCGCGCATGACCGTTCGCGAAATACGAAACGCCTCCTGCTGGTCCTCTTGGCGTGTCTTGGTCCATCGCGCGACCAACTCCTCGCCCTGTCGGAGCACGATAAATGCGCGATCGGCTTGGAGAAAAATCTTAAATAGGGTATCGAGAACTTTTGGAAGCACTTCTTCCACTGCGACCGCTCGTCCAAGGTTATGGGTGATTTCGAGCATCGCCTTCAACCGCATTTCGGCACCCGTGGTCAATTGCGAGCCCAGCGATGTGCCGCGAATATCCAATTTGCTACTCACGGCCCTGGAGGCTTCGTTTTGACCGCCATCGTCGACGAGCACAACGCCGAACGAAGAGCCTCCCATAGCAGTACCGCTTAGTAGTCCGCTGCTATCTTCTTCCGCGTGGAACGCATACTCGACATCGCAGATCCGTATCAAATCCCCGTCGGACAGCTTAGTCTGTGCGGTGATCAATTGTCCATTGAGGAAAGTACCATTGCGGCTGCCCAGGTCGACGAGTTGCAGCACGCTGCCCACTTGGACGATCTTGGCATGTTGGCGGCTGACGGCCCCCACTTCGATGGTGACGTCGCAATCGGGATGTCTTCCGAGAATGGTCTCTTTCTTTTCGATATCGAATCGTTTGCCGAACCCGGGGCCGCTGATCGCTGTTAGAAATGCCATGTTCAATCCACGTAGAATCGCATCAAATTGGGTGTCGCGTCAATTGCAGCCGTGGTTGCGATATGCCGATCCCCGGTTACTTTGCGGGTTCGAGTTCCGCATGCAAAGCTTTGTCGATCAATATAGCGAATGCTTCGGCGGGCGTTTTGTCGTAAGCTTCGTTGGGTACATTTTGATTGGTGATTAGTTGCTCGGCTCGAGTCAAAAAATCGCGAAGCTGTAGGATGGTCAAATCGTCCTTGACCTCGATACTCGCACCGTCGGCTCGGACACGGCTGCAATTCTGGAGCGTAAATTCGAGATCGCGACGGCTCAATTGCCGATCCGTGGCCAACCACAGCAATCGCTCACTGGCACGCTGGATGGCTGCTTTTTCAGTCTCGGTTAGCTCAGAACTGGAGGCCTGAATGAGTATGGACTGGACGCCACCCCAGAGCAAGACAGGATTATCCTGCAAGCAAAAATGTAGTCGAGTCAATTGGCGCTTGTCGATCTCACGAGCCTGCAACACAGGAACCAATGCGTTGAGTTGCTGAATGATGGACTGCTTGTCTTCCGCGGCCAATTGGCTGGTTTCGACCCAGGGTATCAGTTGCTGAGTGATGCCTTTTTCAGCATACGGATACTGATCGCTGAAGATAAACCAGCTCGAAATCCCGCACACGCTTGAGAATACAGCCAGTGTCAAAATGGCAACCACCAAGCAGGCCGGACCAAGCGACGGTTCCTTGTGCGCGTCTGGGACCGCCGCGTTGGCTGTGGATTCATCGCCAGGCCGCGCGTCGGCAGGTTTCGTTTTTTTATTCTCGTTGTGCATACGGCTCTAGCGATACTCGATTGCCAGGATCTCAAATTTGAGCTTCCCCTTTGGAACATCGACTTCAACTTTGTCGCCGACCTTCTTACCCATCAGCGCCGCACCAATGGGACTGGTGGACAGAATTTTGCCCGCATCGTAGTCCTCATCTCCGGCCCCAACCATCGTGAATTCTTCCTCATCGTCGTAGTCTAGGTCATTGACCTTCACTGTAGCCAACAGGGCAACTCGATCCTTGGGCTGCTTGCTGGGATCAATGATGAACGCATTGGAAATCATCTGCTTTTTCTGATTGATCTTGGCTTGAAGCATGCCTTGATTTTCGCGCTGCGCGTGATATTCGGCGTTCTCTTTTAAGTCGCCTTCGGCCCTAGCTTCGGCGATTCTTTCGGCGACGTAAGGCATGTCGACGTTTTCTAATTGATCGATTTCCGCACGCAGCAAGTTATATTTCTCGCGTGTCATCGGAACCATATCCGACATGTTATCTACTCCCTAACAAGAAAAGCATAGCAAGGGGTTGACGGTGCCCAGGGGGGGGGAATAGCCCCGGGCCTCAGCCAACATTTACAATTCAGTGGATGCACGAAAAAACACGACCTCTTTCTCCCAAGCGAGAAAGAGGTCGCGATGCCGATAAGTTTATTTCCTATATCCTTGAAGTTTTTAAGTCAATTGTCAAGCAGATTGACTGCCCAGTATCCAACCCTTGCGCCGATATCGCATTGAGCCTACCCCGATACAGCGTTGCTCAGCGATCGTTATCCTGGTAGATCAGCCGGCCACACGCTGGGCAAATTACGGGCTGACCTTGGAGCAATTTATCGAGCATCTGGGGTGTCAGCATTTGGTAGCAGCCTCCACAGCAATTGCCTTCGAGTTCGGCCATCGCATCTTCGCCCTTGGCCACCACCAGTCGCAGGTACTCGCGTTTGAAGTCGCCTTCCAGCCCCTGCTCGGCCTCCGCCAACTCTGCATTGACCCGCGCCAGTTCACCATCCAATACAACTTTTCGGTCGGCAACCTGCTTGGTGACCAACTCCAATTCGGCTTTCAATACAACCACGCTGGCTTCGGACTCAACTAGGCCCTCCGCCACCGTGTCGATCGACTCGAGCATCTCCAGGATCTCGTCGGAAAGGACCAAGTTGGCTTGCTCATCAGCGGCGATCTGGTCTTTGAGCGCCTGGTACTCCCGATTTTCCTTGGCCGAGTTCAAGTTTCCCAGCCACTTATGAATCTTCTGCTCGCGTTCGCGCATTTGCAACTGTTTACTATCAGCTTCGACCTTCAACTTCATCAGCTTCGACCGCGTATCTGTCACATGCTGCTGGGCGGCCTGGAGCTTGCGAGTCGCCGCAATCACCAACCGCGGTCCGCGCACCAGTTGCCCTTTCAAGTCGGTCTTTTGCCGATTGATCCGGTGCAGGCGTTGAACGAGAGAGGCAGTTACCGTCATGGCAGTGATCGAGCAATCTGTTATCGAGAGTCGTACGACCGGCCGGTTTCTCCAGGCAACGGACCAACGCATTTTAACCTAGTGAGCCCGCTTGCGGTAGCTACATCCTAAGCTCGCCTGCTATAGTTCCAGTGTTTCGGGCCAAGCCCGTGCCCGCAGGGCGGGATTCACGCTCGGAACCGCTCCGGCTTCAACTTGGGCAATTTCCTGCTGTAACTCAACTAGTCCTTGGCTATCCCCATTGCAAATCAAGTCGTATGAATCTGAACGCTAAACTTACTCAATATGCCCAAGAGCATTTGCTCCGCTTCGACGCCGAATTGACCCCCGCTGAGCGCAGCGAGCTGCACCAACAACTCGATAAGGTCGATTTCGCACAGCTCGCGCGACTAACCTCGGGTGCCGATACTGGGCTCAACTGGACAGAACTGGCTCAGCGAGCCGAGGCACCGCCAGCCGTGCGTCTGGACCGCCAGCACGCGCAGTGCTCCAGCGACGAAGCTCTCGCGGAGGGTAAACAGGCTCTCCGCAGCGGACGCGTGGGCATGATTTTGGTCGCTGGGGGGCAGGGGACGCGACTGGGATTCGATCAACCCAAAGGCATGTTCCCCATCGGACCTCTCAGCCAGCGGACTCTGTTCCAGATGCACTGCGATCGGCTGCTGGCGGTCATGAAACGCTTTGGAACTTCCATCCCTATGTACGTGATGACCAGCCCCGCTACCGATGCGCAAACGCGAGCCTACTTCCAACAACAGGCCAGATGCGGATTGAACGCAGACCAGCTCGTCATTTTTTGTCAGGGCACCATGCCCGCCGTCGATGCAAAAACGGGTAAAGCCCTCCTGGCTTCCAAACATAGTTTGGCGCTGAGCCCCGATGGTCACGGTGGATTGATCGAAGCGCTCGACAAACATGGCTGCTTGAAGCACGCCCTACAGCGTGGCATCGATTTGTTGTACTACGCTCAAGTCGACAACCCGCTGGCCGAGTTATGCGATGCGGAACTTATTGGATACCATGTGCTGTCCGGTAGTCAGTTGACGACCCAAGTCGTCAAGAAGCGGTTTGCGAAAGAAAAAGTCGGCAATGTTGTCCGAATCGATGGCAAAGTACAGATCATCGAATACAGCGACTTACCCGACAGGGCAGCAGAACAGTGCGATGCATCAGGGCAGCTTAAACTGTGGGCTGGTAATATCGCCGTCCATGTTTTCGACCGCAAGTTCCTCGAGGCCGTCGTGACCAGCCAAGACGGTCTGCCCTTCCATCGCGCTGCCAAACCCGTGCCTTTTGTTGATGACTCTGGCCGACTGGTGGAGCCCAAAGAAGCCAACGGCATCAAGTTCGAGCGGTTCGTATTCGATTTGCTGCCGCTGGCTGAGCGGGCCTTTGTGGTCGAAGGTGATGCCGCCAAAGTTTTCGCGCCCGTCAAGAACGCCAATGGTGCCAGCCTAGACACACCTGCTCACACGCAAGCTGCACTGATGGCCATGCATCGAGAGTGGCTCCAGTTAGCGCGCGTCCAAGTTCCAGCACATATTCGCGTGGAGATTCATCCCGATTGGGCTTTGGACGCTGACGAAGTCAAGGCGAAAATATCGCCCGGCCTAGCGTTCCATGCAGATACTTTCCTGCGCTAGTGCGAGAAACCTAGAGTTGTGCAACATCGCGAATAATGTCGGTCAAGCATTTTTCGGGTTGCCAGCCGATGAGCCGCTGGGCTTTGGCGATCGATGGGACGCGGCGCTGCATGTCTTCAAAGCCCTCGCCAAATACCTCGTCATAAGGCACCATGCGAATGTCAGAACGACTCCTGGTCTCCGAAATAACACGCTTAGCCAATTCGCCAATAGTGACTTCCTCGGTTGCTCCCAAATTGACCACCTGCCCTTGCGCGGCGATACAGTTCGGCAGCAGCGTTAGTGCGCGGACGATATCGGCCACGTGGCAGAAACAACGCGACTGCCGCCCGTCGCCATAGACTTGTAATGTCTCGCCCGCCAAGGCACGCTTAATAAAGCTGGGGACCACCATCCCGTATTGTCCTGTTTGCCTTGGACCGACCGTATTGAACAGGCGAACCACGACACAGGGGAGTCGCGTCGACTTCCAATAGGCCATCGCTAAAAACTCGTCTAGTGCCTTGGCGCAGGCATAGGCCCAACGATGCTTGGTCGTGGGCCCTGATAGTCGATCGCCGTCCTCGTCGAACGGCACTGCTGTCGATTTGCCGTAAACTTCGGATGTCGAAGTCAGCAAGACGGGCTTACGATAGCGGTTGGCCTGCTTCATCACCAACTGAGTGCCGGTCACAATCGTGTCGATTGTTTCTACGGGTTTGTCCATGATCAATCGCACCCCAACCGCAGAGGCCAAGTGATAGACGACGTCACAGTGGCTAACTGCCTCGTGTACCAGCGACTCGTCGGTAACCGAGCCGATCAAAATGCGCATCTGAGCGCTATGCTCGACCTGTGCGATGTTTTCAATGCGGCCCGTGGATAGATCATCCAAGACCGTGACATGATGCCCGTCCTGAAGTAGCGCCTCGGCGAGGTGCGAGCCGATGAAACCGCAGCCACCGGTAATAAGATATCGCATTGACTTGTGGACCTTGTTCGAATCACCAGGTGTTGAATGGCC
Organism: Pirellulaceae bacterium; assembly: GCA_041741955.1. Taxonomy (GTDB): domain Bacteria; phylum Planctomycetota; class Planctomycetia; order Pirellulales; family Pirellulaceae; genus Aureliella. The sequence goes on from JBGSJL010000253.1 coordinate 133,649, forward strand.
AGCCACAATTTGTACGACTGGACCAGATCATCGTCCCAATCTGCGAAGCTGAAATGTCTTGCAACTGTCTAGGCTTGGGGCTAGTTGCGCATCGCCTCGACAATTGCCGCCGCCAGCACATCGATATTGCTGGGTGTTATTCCAGCCACGTTGATCCTGCCCGAGCCGACAATATAGATACCCCTGTGAGTCCGCAGCCAATCGACTTGCATCGGCAACAAACCGCTATAGGAAAACATACCGCGTTGATTTAGGAGGAACGAAAAATCGGTCGAGCTGCCTGCCCGTTTCATCGCTTCCACAAATTGCTGGCGGACAGAGTGGATACGCCCGCGCATCGCGTCCAGTTCGCTTTGCCACAGGCTTCTCAACGCTGCATCGCCCAAGATTTCCGCGACGATGGCGCCGCCATGTCGCGGTGGACTGGAATAGTTGGACCGCACGGCAACCTTAATGTTACTAGTCACGCGTGGCACCGCAGACGCTGAATCGCAAACTGCCAGCAATGCGCCCACCCGCTCGCTGTAGAGTCCAAAGTTCTTGGAATAAGAGCTGCAGATGAGAAACTCTTCGTGGTGCTTTGACAGTGCGGCGATACTCACGCGATCTTCTTCCAAGCCGACTCCAAATCCGTGATAAGCAAAGTCGACCAAGGGCAGCATTCCCCGCTGCGCCGTCAGCTCGGCGATTTCCTGCCACTGTTCGCTTTGGGGATCGATGCCCGTGGGATTGTGACAACAAGCATGCAAACAGAGCACGTCTCCCGATCGACCCTCGCGATCGAGCACGTCGAGCATGGCTGCAAAGTCAAGCGTGCGCCGGTCGCTGGCCAAATAGGGATAGGCCTTCGTCTCCAGTCCCGCCGCTTCGAAGATGGAAGTATGGTTGGGCCAGGTGGGCGTGCTGCACCAAACGCGAGCATGCGGCACCTGCTTTGCCAAGAAATCGGCCGCCACACGCAGAGCACCCGTGCCGCCAGGAGTTTGGCAACTCGCCACGCGATCCAGCGGAACAAAATCGCCAACCGTCAGTTCGGTGGCCAGCCGCCGAAACTCATTTGAGCCGTCGATGCTCAAATAGCCCTTCGTGGTCTCCTGATCGAGCAAGCGCTGCTCGGCCTGCTTGACGCTCTCTAGCACGGGTGTTTTCCCCGAGTCGTCGCGAAACACGCCAATCGTCAAGTTGATTTTGTCCGCGCGCTGGTCCTGCTGGAAAGCTTCGGTCAAACCGAGTATCGGATCGGGCGGAGCAAGTGCAAGCGACTCAAACATGGCGGGCCACTATCGAAAGATTGAAGTTCACAGACAAAAAATTATCGTAGCCGGAGTCGCCAGACTTCGGTTCTGGAGGACTGAAGTCAGGCGACTCCAGCTACAACAGGTAGTAATGGACTCAACGGTCGTCTTAGCATCCTATCAAATTTGGTTTTGGTCTAGTCCCTGGTCGAGAATACCGCCAGACCATGCCAAACGCCGCTCCTGGAGCCACGGCGTGTAATTTCCGCCAGCCAACTGGCGACGAGCTTCGGTCATCAATTGCTGATAAAACGTGAGGTTGTGATGCGTCAAAAGAATCGGGCCCAACATCTCTTTAGCGATGAACAAGTGTCGCAAGTAGGCTCGGCTGTGGCGACAGGCCAAGCAGGGGCAACTTGTGTCGATCGGTGCTGAGTCGTCGGCATGAACCGCATTGCGCATCCGCAACGTGCCCTGCCAAGTAAATGCAAGTGCATTGCGACCATTTCGCGTCGGCATCACACAGTCGAACATGTCGATACCACCCGCAATCCCTTCGAGCAGGTCGATGGGTCGACCGACGCCCATCAGATACCTGGGCTTGTCCACTGGCAAGTGCGGAGTAACGGCACGAATTACGCGATACATCTCTGCCGGCGGTTCGCCCACGCTGAGTCCGCCGACTGCGAAACCATCAAAGGGCAACTGAGTCAGGCCGGCGGCGCTGGCCGCTCGCAGCTCTTCATCGAGCCCACCCTGAACAATCGCAAACTTGGCTTGCTCGGGGCGCGTAGCTGCATCCAGGCACCGCGCCGCCCAACGGGTCGAACGATGCATGGCTTCTTCGACCTTGGTGCGCTCCGACGGCAGGGCAACCACGTGGTCCAGCACCATCGCAATGTCGCTGCCCAATCGTTCTTGAATCCGAATCGATTCCTCGGGCGTCAAGTCCAATAAGCTGCCATCGATGTGCGAGCGAAACTGTGCGCTTTGCTCAGTAATCGTAGCGCGGTCTGCCAAACTAAAAATTTGAAAGCCGCCGCTGTCGGTGAGGATCGGGCCAGACCAACCCATGAATTCATGCAGTCCGCCCAAACGCTCGATCCGCTCGCCACCAGGCCGCAGCGCTAGATGGTAGGTATTGCCAAGTATCAAACCCGCACCGGTCGAGCGGATTTGATCGACGGTCAAACCTTTCACGGTAGCCTGCGTGCCGACGGGCATGAAGACGGGTGTGTCCACTGCACCGTGTGGCGTGTCTAGCCTACCGAGTCTCGCCGCAGATCCAGGGTCGTTGGCAAGCAGTTCAAACCGAAAACCCGTGGCCAAAGAATCAGTCACCACGCAGCTTGAGCGACATGCCTTCGAGCTTGGCGCGGACTTCGTTCAGACTGGTAACACCAAAATTCTTCGACTCGAGCAGATCGTCAGCCGTCTTGCGCATGAGCTCTGAAATCGTGTTGATTCCCAAACGTACCATGCACTTACGCGCCCGCACCGACAGGTTAAGGTCGGAGATGGGTCGGTCGAGGATCGCTTGCTGATCGGGCGTCATACCCGAGGTGTCCAGCGGTGGATCGGGTTCGCGCTGCTGATCGGCAAATTGTCCCAGTCCCAAGCCCTTGGACGACAGCATCTCGCGAATTTCAAGCAGACTGGTTTCGCCGAAATTCTTGCTCGATAGCAACTGTTGCTCGCTGGTACGAACCAAGTCGCCCAAGGTTTCAACACCCATTTTCTGTAGGCAATTGCGACTGCGCACGGACAACTCGAAATCGTTGACGGAGATGCTCAGCAGTTGGCTCAATCGCTCGGTCTGGCGAGCCGAATCTTCGTCGTAGAACACGCTGCCGGAGGCCGAAGCATCCTTCATGTAGAGACGGGCGCGCGGATGATCGGGGAATACATCCAAAACACGTTTGTAGCACGCTTGCGCTTTAGCGAACTCATTGCGGTCTTCATAAACTACACCCAAATTGATGAGCGTGCCCACGTGCGCCGGAAAACACGAGGCTGCTCGCTCGTACATTTGCAGCGCATGGTCATCGCCACCGCGACGATCGCTTTCCAGCGCCAAACCAAACAGCGCTCCGGGATGGCGATCGTCATACTGCAGCGCGCGATTGTAGAGTCGCGAAACTTCTTCAGTATGTCCGTCGCGACAGGCGACTGTAGCGCCGCGTTGGTAATTGTAGTCGGCGGTCTGCTCGGCGGGACCGAATATATTGTCCAGAATGTCCATCGCGTCTTGCAGTCGCCCCTGATAGCGAAGCACCTCAGCAGACGCGATTTGACAATGGTCCGCGTCGTAGCCAGCGGCTTTGGCAGAAGCAAAATTGGCCAGCGAATCGTCATATTGTTCGAGCTGAAATTTTGATTTGGCCAAATAGAAAAGCGCCAAAGCACCGCCGTCAGCCCGTGCCAAAGTCTCGGCTGCTTCTACAAACTTGCCAATCAGATACTGGCTAACCCCCAGCCGAACTGCTTGCGCAGGACTGCGGTCTGGTAACTGTACCAATTCGCCTACCGCGTCGCGAAGTATTCCCAATTGGCTGTAGTCATCGGAAATCGTGTTGCAGATTTGCCGAATTTCGCCTGGACCAAATGAATGGTTGGATACCACCATATCACGCATATCAATTACCGACGCGTCCGTCATCCTGGAATGACTCCTGGGTGTTCGTTATTTTTTACTACGGAAAATTGCACTCGCGCTTGATTATGACAAGCGGTGGAGGCACCAAGTGGCAATCCCTCTAGAGCCAGCGGCGGGAGTCGAACCCGCAACCCCCGCATTACGAATGCGGTGCTCTGCCAATTGAAGCTACGCTGGCGACCTAAGCCAAAGCCGCGAGGCAGGTTAGGGGAACCCGAAAATTTAAAGGTTTTTTCCGCAAATCGTCAATAGGCCCCACGCCACGAGGGGCCATGACACCCGAAAGAAGTAATTCCCAGTGCCAGGCTTGGCTGGCCTGACGGATCTGATCGGAGAAATTTGAGCGAAGACAGTCTGGCTGCCTTGATACGCATACCAAAACGCAGAAATACTTATTCCCAAGCGTATTCTGCTCGCTAAGGATCGCGCGGAAAATAAGTGGGATAGGCTTCCAGCCTATCAAAGCGGAATCGACAGGCTAGAAGCCTAATCCCAGGCGGAAATCGACAGGCTAGAAGCCTAATCCCGGGCGGAAATCGACAGGCTAGAAGCCTATCCCATGTTGAGAAACCGACACTAATTATCCGTTCGATGCCTAAGTCAATTTTGCTTGGTCAATTTTGCTAGATCAGTTTTGCTCAATCAATCTTTGATTTCTTGCTCCCTTCCCCCACAGTACTCTGGGGGAGAAGGGTTGGGGATGAGGGGCGCATTGCAAATGTTACAGTAAAACTGAACGAAATCAGTCAGAACGAACTCGTATTGTTAAAATGCGGCATTTATTCAGGCAGTTGTCGCGGCCAACGATTGAATATCTGCGAATCTGTGATAGCCTTGAGTCAACGAATGGCGGATTTCTGTCGTAAAGGCGGCTTTTGGTGATTGATGTTGAGCAGCGGCGGCGGGATGACTGATGGGCGACGAGTCAAGCTACGCGAGCTAATCCGTAGCCAGGGATTCGTGTCCATTCCCGATTTACGTGCCGCTTTGGACGTCAGCGAATCGACCATTCGCCGAGATTTGGATTCGTTGGTCGCCGAGGGCGAGGCCCAGCGAACGCATGGCGGCGTCTTTTACACCGGTGGGGCAGCGTCGCTAAGTCTGTTTGAAGACCGACGGGCGGGCCACTGGGAGGGAAAACGCCAGGTTGCTATCGCGGCCAGCCAGCTGATTGAAGACCACGACACGCTACTGCTCGACGGCGGCAGCACGACTTATGAACTAGCGCGACAGTTGGTCGGAAGACCGCTGCAAATTGTGACCAACTCACTGCCAGTAGCCAACTTATTTGCAGCTAGCGACCAAGTCGACTTGGTCTTGCTGGGTGGATACGTTCACAGCCGCACCGCGGTTTCACTGGGGCCTTATGCGAATCAAATGCTCGCTTCACTAAACGTGCAAAAAGCCTTCCTCAGTATCGCTGGAGCCGATCACCGCGGATATTACAACAGCAATTTGTTGCTGGTTGAAACCGAGCGGGCGATGATGGGCTGTGCGGACCAAACCATCGTAGTGGCTGACAGCAGCAAGTTCGGTAGGAGCTCGCTGGCTAAGCTTTGCGAACTGAGCCAAGTACATACCTTGGTTAGCGACCATGGCTTAAGCCCAAAGTGGCGAGATCAAGTCACGGCGGCTGGGGTGAATTTGGTTTTAGCAGACGTCGAACAAGCAGCCGAACAACCAGCCGACAAACACTAGATAATACGGAATCAAGCATGACTGCCTCAGCAGTAGATCGACAACAAGTAGAATCGCTTGTGCGTCAAATCATCAGTCGCGTGATCAATGCCCAACCGGGCTCGCCCGTCGCTGCGACCCAACCCGATTTGCGCGTGAGTATCTCCGCGCGGCACGTTCATCTGACGGACGAACATGTCGAGCAGCTTTTCGGTAAAGGGCATCGATTGACGCCCGGAAAAGCACTCTACCAAGACGGATTTTACGCGGCCCAGGAAACGGTCATGATCGTTGGCCCCCGCAAACGCATGTTGCCCGAAGTTCGCGTCTTGGGGCCCACTCGACCGCACAGCCAAGTCGAATTGGCGCTGACCGACGCGATCTCGCTGGGGATCGACGTACCTGTCCGGCACTCGGGAGACATTGCGGGTACGCCAGGCTGTGTCCTGGTCGGACCGGCTGGCACTGTAACGCTGCGCGAAGGAGTCATCCGAGCCGCTCGACACGTGCACATGAGCTTTGAAGAAGCCAAGTTCTATGGCGTCAGAAACGGCGACATGATGACCCTCAAAATTAAGAGTCCGCAGTGCAGCGTCTCGTTTGACGACATGCTAGTGCGAGCGGACGCCAACGCGAAATTAGAAGTGCACATCGATACCGATGAAGGAAACGCCTGCAACCTTGACTCAGCCACTTCGGTCGAGCTCAAGCCCCAGGCGGATTGCAAATGCAAGGATCACTAACGAAGTTGCGGGGGCAGGGTCCAATCGCCGGAGCGAATGGGGTGCTGCACTGCACCCGCGATGCCTGACCTTCGCAGACTCTTCAAACGACAACCCTTTTTTACAGCCATTTTAAGGCTGACTTACCAATGCCAAAAGCGAGGAGAAAATCGAACATGGCGCAGATTTCAGAAGCGTTGGGCATGATCGAGACCAAGGGATTTGTTTCCCTGGTCGAAGCGGTCGATGCCATGATGAAAGCAGCTAACGTGCAATTCCTAGGGTGGGATAAGGTTGGAAGCGGCCTCGTCTCTGCCTTTGTGACGGGCGACGTGGCTGCGGTAAAGGCTGCCACCGACGCCGGAGCAGCGGCCGCAGGTCGCGTGGGCGAAGTTGTCAGCGTGCAAGTTATCGCCCGCCCCCACCCGGACCTATCGAAGGTTCTCAAGGTCGGTAAGAAAGATAGCTCGGTAGGCTAAGACCACCGTCTGTCCCGCCCGGACTCCAAAAATACATATTTCAAACTCATAGGTAGCAACATGCAAAATGCGATTGGATTGATCGAAACAAAGGGACTGCTGGCACTGATCGAAGCCACCGACGCCATGGTCAAGGCGGCCAACGTCGAAATCGTCAAGCGCGTCGACATCGGCGGCGGCTTGGTCACCACCGTCGTCAGCGGTGACGTGGGCAGCGTCCGTGCAGCCGTCGAAGCCGGCGCCAGCGCGGCGTCCCAAGTCGGTGATTTAGTCAGTAGCCATATCATCCCACGGCCTGCAGAGGGACTGGCCGAAGCTTTTTTCGCGTAAACGGCCTGGCTACAGGTCAGCCAGCGCCAAACAAAATCGTTCGGACCGTGGAACCGGAACGGCCATTGTCAGCAGGAGCAAAGATGAAGGTCTTAGTCGCCAACTTAGGCTCGACCAGCTTTAAGTATCGATTATTTGATATGACTCCAGAACAATCTGGTGCACCAGCTTTACAGCTGGCGCGCGGGGGCGTGGAGCGGATCGGATCCAACATGAGTCCTTGCTCGGTGCAAATAGGCAGCTATCAGGGTGCCCTCGAAATGGAAGTACCGCACCACGGCGTGGCCGTGCGCGCGTGCATTGGGCAGCTCACCGATCCCGTGAATGGTTGTTTGAACAGTGCCGATGAAATTGCCGCGATCGGCTTTAAGGCCGTCCATGGCGGTCGTTTGCAAGGCGTCTTTCGTATCAACGCAGAAGTCTTGGATGCAATGGATGAAGTGACTTCGGTAGCGCCTGCCCACAATCCGCCCTACTTGGCGGCTATGCGGCAATTGGCAGCCACGGTCCCCGACATTCCGCTAGTCGCTGCGTTCGAAACCGACTTCCATCGGACAATCCCCGAAGCCAGAAAACGCTATGCACTTCCCAAGGCTTGGGCCGAGGCACTGCCGATTCGCAAGTGGGGCTTTCATGGCGCCAGCCATCGATACATCGCCACCCGCACGGCAGAACTGCTCGGTCGTAATAATGCCCGAGTGATTTCATGCCACTTAGGTGGCTCAAGCAGCTTGTGCGCTATCGATGCGGGCAAGAGTGTAGCAACGACCATGGGCATGAGTCCTCAAACCGGTCTTCCACAGAACAATCGTGTGGGAGATCTCGATCCTTTTTGTTTGCCGATGCTCATGCAGCATACCGGCGAGAACTTGGAAGACATGCTGGCGGCCCTATCTACCGAAGCCGGTTTGTTGGGCATCTCCGGCGGACTAAGCGGCGATATCCGCGATTTGGAAGCGGCGGCCAGCTCCGGCCATGCAGACGCTCAGTTGGCTCTGGATGTTTACATTGCTGAAATACGCCGACAGCTCGGCGGCATGTTGGTGGCGCTCGGTGGCTGCGATGCCCTAGTGTTCACTGGCGGGATTGGCGAGAACGGCACGCAAATTCGCGAGGCTGTTTGCCAAGGGCTCAGCGAGCTTGGTTTTGAACTCGATGCGACTAAGAATGCGAATAGCAAGGGCGAATCGCGCCTCGACGCGTCCGCCAGCCGCAGCCAGATTTGGATCGTGCCGACCAACGAAGAATTAATCGTCGCGCGACAAACGGTCGCCGCACTAGGAACCGCGTGAGGCCAGCTCACTCCACGAAGTACAAGGTCAAACCATGTTTGTTGCCAAAGTAACCGGATCGATCGTATCGACGACCAAAGTCGATTCGATGATCGGCCAGAAACTGCTGGTCGTGGAGCCCTATCGACTCGATGCGGCCCGCGACAAACTGACCACGACGGGGCGTACTTTTGTCGCCGTCGATACGCTCGGTGCAGGTGTGGATGACTTCGTCTTGATCGTGCAAGGTAGCAGCGCACGCTTCACACCCGAAACGCTAAAGCTACCAATCGATTGCGTTGTGATCGGTATCGTCGACTCCGTCAATATCGAAAAACACCAAGTCTACAGTCGGACGTCCTAGGCCCTTTCATCCATCCGGCGGACTGCACCAGCACTTCATTAAACGCACATTTTTGAATTTCGATGGACTCCCAATAACATCGCGCCGTCAGCGAACCCGAACACCTTAGAAAAAATTATGCAAATCAACGAAGAACTTATCCGTAGTGTGGTCTCACAGGTCATTCAAGAAGTTCGCAACGGATCGCGGTTGCCTAGCCCGCCTGCGTCCAGCCCCGACTCGGGGCGGTGGGGACAGTTCTCCTGCGCGACTCAAGCCGTCGCCGCCGCCCGTCGCGCGTTCGAACAGTTGCGAGCGCGACCCATGGAAGATCGCAAAAAAGCCATCGATCACATCCGCCACATTTCGATTAGCCAAGCGGTCGAACTGGGCACAATGGAAATGAACGAGACCAGGATTGGACGACTCGAGCACAAAATTGCCAAACTGGAGACCCTGGGACGATTGTCGCCGGGCACCGAATTTCTCAGCACCCAGGCATACAGTGGCGATAAGGGCCTGGCGGTAATCGAACATGCTCCCTTTGGAGTCATCGGTGCCATCACGCCCGTCACCCATTCGCTACCAACAATTACGGGCAACGCCGTCAGTATGCTTGCCGGCGGAAACACACTGGTCGTGAACCCGCATCCGAGCGGACGCAAAGTTGCCGCCGAAGGTGTGAAGCGATTCAATCAAGCGATCTCGGCCGATATCGGCATCGACAATTTGATTTGCGTCATGACGGAGCCAACACTCGAGACGGCCAACAGTATTTTTTCGAACCGCGATGTGGCATTAATATGCGTCACCGGAGGCCCTGCGGTGGGACGCGCGGCTCTCCATAGCGGTAAGCGAGCCATCGTGGCAGGGCCGGGTAATCCGCCCGTGGTCGTCGACGAAACCGCCGACCTCGATCGCGCCGCGCGATGCATCATCCAAGGCGCTGCTTACGATAACAACCTCCTCTGTATCGCCGAGAAGGAAGTTTTTGTGGTGGCCAGCGTGTTTGATGCAATGCTGGCCGCCATGGAGCGCGCCGGTGCAGTCCGCTTGAACTCATCTCAGATCGCCAAGCTAACCGAGGCGGCCTTCCACGAGGTGGGCGAAGGCGCGCATAAACACCTCGGACCCACCAAAGACTTACTCGGTCAAAACGCAGCCAAGTTGGCCGCGGCTGCCGGTGTGACGGTGGATCCTAAAACCGAATTACTGTTCGGCGAAACAAACGAAGATCATCCATTTGTCGACGTCGAACAAATGATGCCCTTTGTGCCCTTTGTTCGCTGCCGCCATGTAGATCATGCAATCGAACTGGCCAAACATTACGAACATGGCTACCGACACACCAGCCTGATCCACTCGCGAGACGTGCGCAATATGACCAAGATGGGCCGCGTAATGGACACGACATTATTTGTAAAGAATGGACCCTGCATGGCCGCCCTGGGGCTCGGTGGCGAGGGCTACCTATCGTTTTCCATCGCCGGGCCCACCGGCGAAGGCGTAACCACGCCACTGACATTCACACGCGAGCGACGCTGTAGCCTAATCGAAGACCTGTGGATCCTCGGCGATCCGGGTATTCAGTAGTGCCAGCCGAGCGCTGCCCATCGCAATTTCGTTTTGAATTCGATACTTCGACTGAAAGACCCATGCAAGTCGCACTCGTCGTTGGCCACACCCACTCGACCGTCAAGCACAGCTCGCTGACGTCGCACAAGCTGCTGGTCACGCAGCCCTTGCTGTCCGACGGCGCTACGCCCGACGGGGCTCCCACGCTAGCCGTGGATCGCTTGGGTGCCGGCGTCGGTCAACGTGTGATGCTGACCAGCGATGGCAAAGCGATTCGCGAGATGTTTGGCGTCGAAGACTCGCCCATTCGCTGGGCCGTCCTCGGCATTGTTGACGACGAAAGACGTTGACGACGTAAGACGTTGACGACGAAAGACGTTGACGACGAAAAACTGTGGACGTTTAGGATCGTGCGGAGAATTACTGTTTGATACTGAACACAGGATAGGCTTCCAGCCTGTCGATTTCCGCATGACAGGCTGGAAGCCTATCCCACTTATTATCCGCTTGATCCTTAATTGACAACAAAAAAATGAAAATGTTCACATCCAACTGTGCATGTGAATAAGTGGAATGAGAATGCAACCCGATCGAGCTCAGGCTCCCACTACTCAAGAGATCGAAGCGATCGTGCGCGTTGTACTACAACGTCTGCGCGGCTCCGACGCTGCGCACACAGTGAGCTCGCTGGACACGCCATCGCCCAACACACTGCGTTTGCATCGCAAACTGATTACGCTCGACGATTTGCGCGACCACTGGAACACATTTAAGTATCTAGAAGTTGGCAGGCAAGCGATTATCACGCCCGCTGTTCGCGATGAACTGCGCGAGCGCGGCGTCACGCTGACTCGCAGCCATCCGTCCAGTCGCGACAAGTCGGACGCACACAGCCACAGACTACTGATCCTAACTCCAAACAAGAATGCCAACCTACTGGCGGATTCGCTGGCGAACCTAGATGCCCAGTGCAGGACTGCTCCCAGCGATTGCCATGAAACCGTCAAGGCAATTGCTGATCATTTTTTATCTGGTGGGGCGGCGTGCCTATGGTGTTCGAACCAGCCCTTTGCAGCCGCTGCGGCGGCGGCTAGGTCGCAGAGTTTGATTGCTGTCCAGCTCGAGCGGCTCCAAGACTTATCGCGGGCAACAGAGCAAGCCAGTCCGAACACCTTGATACTCGATGAACGCAACTGGTCCACCGCCTCAGTTGCCAACCTTGCACGCCTTTGGAGCCGGAGCAGCGCCGCATGAAAATTTTCAAAGTACTAGGAAACGTGACGCTCAGCCGCAGCCATCCAAGCTACGCAGGCGCGCGGCTGATGGCCGCCGAGCCGCTGGACGCTACGCTGCTAGGCGGACCACCAGCCTCGGAGCCAGATCTCGTCATTGTGTGGGATGACCTCGGGGCTGGCATGCATTCGAATATCGCGGTCAGCGATGGAGCCGAAGCCGCCCAGCCCTTTCGACCTCTGCTAAAACCCGTAGATGCCTACTGCGCAGCGATTCTGGACACGATCCACATCGATCCGCAGGCGCTCAAGTCCATCAAACTTACTTAAACTCAAATTCAACAACTAACACTGAGACCAAACCTATGATCAACGCCCACAAAATCAAGCAAGACATTTGTGAAATCGGACGTCGCATTTACAACAAGGGATTCGCTGCCGCCAACGACGGCAACATCACGGTTCGTATTAGTGATAACGAAGTGCTGTGTACGCCGACGATGCACTCCAAAGGTTTTCTCAAGCCTGAAGATATTAGTACGATCGACATGACCGGCAAGCAGATTTCTGGTAACAAAAAGCGCAGTAGCGAAGCGCTCCTGCATCTTGAAATCTACAAACAGCGGCCCGCAATCAAGTCCGTTGTCCATTGCCATCCTCCGCACGCGACCGCGTTTGCTGTCGCCCGCGAGCCAATCCCTCAATGCGTGCTGCCGGAGGTCGAAGTGTTCCTGGGCGATGTACCGATTACCAAGTATGAGACACCCGGTGGACAAGCCTTCGCGGATACGATCATTCCGTTTGTGGACAAGTGCAATGTGATGATCCTGGCCAATCACGGGACCGTCAGCTTTGGCGAGGATGTCGAAAAGGCCTATTGGTGGACCGAAATTCTGGATGCTTACTGCCGAATTCTGCTGCTGTCCAAGCAACTGGGCCGCGTTAATTACTTGGACCAGCAGAAGAGTCAAGAGTTGCTCGAGCTCAAGGACAAATGGGGCTTCAGCGATCCACGTAACACGACCGATTACCAGAATTGTGATATCTGCGCAAACGACATTTTCCGCGAGAGTTGGGCCAGTTCGGGCGTTGCCCGCAAGGCTTTCGACGCACCACCGCCCGCCAAGTCGGCTGCGGCCGTGTCCGCAGCCGCAGTCGCATCTGCATCTGCAGCGCCAGGCAACATCGACGAAGAGCGTTTGATCAAGTTAATTACTGAACAAGTCATGAGCCAGTTGAATCGCTAGCCGTGGGCCTCCTTTGTGAACCTCACGCTAGCCGTGGGCCAACCAATATGAACCTCAGGCGCTAGCCGTTCGTGTCTTCGATCACTCAATGAAAGAGCATATCCATGAAAGTTAGTATTATCGGTGGGGGCGGGCTAGTAGGTTCCTGTGCGGGCTTTGCACTTCAGTGTGGCCGAGTGGCCCGGGAAATTGCAATTCTCGACGTGAATGCCAATCTGGCGGCGGGTCAAGCCCTCGATCTACTACATGGTGGTCCCAGCGTGGCCGATCAGATTATCTCGTCGGGATCGTACGAGCACATTCCCTCTAGCGACGTAGTGTGCATCACGGCTGGTTTGCGGCGTAAACCGGACGAGTCGCGATTGGACCTTATCAATCGCAACACCGATCTGTTTATGGAAATCCTAAAGCAGGTCAAGTCGGCAGGATTGAAGCCGTCGGCCAAAGTGGTCGTCGTCAGCAACCCCGTCGATATCCTAACTTACGTGGCCGCCAAGTACCTGGGCCTACCCGACAAGCAAGTCATCGGCCTAGGAACACAGCTCGATACGATTCGCTTTTGCAGCTTGATTGCTGAAAACCTACAGGCTCCTCCCACGCAAACTCGCGCGCTCATTTTAGGAGAACATGGCGAGAGCATGGTACCGATTTGGTCCAGTGCGACGATAGGTGGATTGCCACTGGAAAAATATCCGAAGTGGTGCAATAACACGGCCAATCAGATATTCACGCGAGCCAAGGGGTCGGGCGCGGAAATGATCGGCAAGAAGGGTGGCGCTGGTTTCGCGGTTGGCATTGCGATACGCGATGTGATCGAAGCCATCCTGTTGGACAGTCGCAAAATCTTGCCCGTCAGCACTGTGCAAAGTGGTTGCTACGGTATTCGCGACGTGGCCCTTTCGGTGCCAACGATTGTGGGTAGCTGCGGGGCCGTGGACCGTCTTGAACTAGAGTTGTGGCCCAAAGAGATGCAAGGCCTCCGCAGCAGCGCTGCCGCCCTACGTCCAACGCTCGATACAGTCCTCAAGCGTATTGGTTCGAAAACAAAGGTGTCAGGAGTCATTGTTTGGTAGTTGATGGACTCTTGGGCGTCCACGCGGTTGTAAAGTTGACTCTAGGTCAAGTCGCCGGGCGATTGACTCAACCCATGTTTCATTACCGAAGGGACTGCCACGCTTGATACTCCATCGAACGGCATCGACTTCTTTTTGGCCTAGCGGTTCGTTAACGCGATTGACCCAATTGGGAAGTCTGGCGATCGGCCAAGCTGAAAGTAGTTTTGGATCAGGCTCTGGTTGGCTCAACCAGCGGTACAACGATCCCCATCGCCACTCTTTTGCTCGCTGGACCAAGTTGCCGCGTACGGCGTTTCGCTCTACATACCGACCGACGACCAAAAAGTGATCGTCGTCTTCGAATGGAAAACTCTTGAACGGCCCTTGGTAAACATGTCCTTGACCTGAGGTTCCGTAGTGAGCATGGTATCGCTGGGTATGCGTCAATGTTACCCAGTCAAGGAAGTTGCTCATTCCACCATCTTCGGTTGGCTGTAATACGAAGTGCCAGTGATTGGGCATCAATTGATAGCTGAGGATGCGACATGGATAGCGCTCCAGTCCTTGGCCAGAATTCGCTCAAAGGCGTGGTAATCAGCATCTTTATTAAAAATGGCACTCCGCGCATTACCACGGTTCAGCGCGTGGTGAGCGCAATCGGCTTCATCGGCTCGTTTAGGTCTGAGCCTACGACAGTCATACCGGCGCCCATTCAAAGCAACAATGACTCCTGACACCTTTGTTTTACTCTGACACCTTTGTTTTACTCACCTTTGTTTTACTCGCGATGAACGGATTGAACTCTTCAAGCCTGTGCGCATGAAAAAGCTGTGACCCCCAGGGCATTGGCCGGTGAACCAAAACACCGAGCCACCTCACGCTCAGTCTTTTAGATCGAACGTAAAAGTATTCTTGCCTTTCTTCACTTCTTCTTTCAGCCCAGAGGTGCCCGGCAAAGCGTATTTGGCTGGGATCAGATTCTTGAGAATTGGGGGCGGCACAATGCCGATCAGGTCAATATCCTCCGGCGCGACAGGTCGGACATTTTTATTGTCCACCTCGGTTTTGGAGATCATTATTAGATTGCTGCCGATGATCGCGCCATCATTGGGTTTGTAGGTTGTCAGAGTGCAGCTACCCGAAGCATCGGTGGTTCCCGTGGCGGGTTTCGGATCGTCCACTGTGACAAATTGCACAGTCGCTTTTTCGACGGGCTTTCCCTTGTAGCTGACCGTTACTGTTACCGGAGCAGTCGGTCGTTGATCTCCATCGCTACCGCCACATCCGACCAATAACGCGTAAATCGTACCCAACAACAGGAATTTTTTCAGAAACATTGAGACGCTCCTAGGCTGTGAATTATTTTGATTGCCTTTCGCTATGCTTCCGAAAGCATAATCCGAAACTCAGGTTCTGCGGTTAGGCTGCGAATTGCCGAGAAAACCTCTCCGAGTAACTTCAACAAACGAAAAGGCCACTGAGAAATGTCTCAGTGGCCGATTTGACTTTCAATATGCGAAACTTACTCTATGGCTTGGACAACTTCTCCACCGTCGGCTGTGCCAAGTGCGCCCCACGCGCCGTAAAGGCTTTGGCCGGTTGGACGTGGCGCGGCTGGCGTCGCATTGATGGCAGACGTGTTGCCTGTATCAATCGAATCGGAAATGAAGTGAACTGAGCCATCGCAGTAGCTAGTGTTCACGCCGCCAGTGTGCATGCTACTGGCGGGCAGGATGACTGTTCCGGAGTCAGCCGCAAAAACACTGTCGCCAAAACAAGCAGGTTTGTTGGGCCCAAGTATCGTATTGAAAGCGATTCGCTCAGCTTGGCCGTCGGTCCACAGAACTGAAAAACGCGCTTTTAGATTCACGCCTGGTGCGTATCGGTTGCCGATCGCTACGGCGAGACAACTGCTGGGACTGGTCTGAATACTCAATTGCTGAGCTTCATAGCGAGTGACCAACTGGCTACCTGTGGACACAACCCATTGGCCGTTGTTCAAATTGTTGGAATTGTGCGCGACACGTTCGCTGAATGCAATTGTGTTGCTGGTTCCGTCCGTAAGCGCTCCAATGCCCTTGTAGTTGCGGCTTCCGCCAAATGGTCCACGTAGCTGCTGCGCTCCGTTAACGCTTAACATCTGATCGCCAATGTTGACGGCATAGGAATTAGTACCGTGACCACCAGCGGAAAGGGGAATTGGAATGTCCGATGGACACTGGTAGCCGGGAACCACCTGAGCCCATGGGTAATAGATAGCGGAACCGTCGTTCTTTGGAAACCAACCCGATGGGCCACCAGGAGCGCACAGTACTTGGACCGTGCCGGTACTCATTTCATTACCTGCTTGAATCCGATTGTACAAAGGAGTCTGCTCAATAAACGGCAACATCGGCACGAAAATACTCAGACGCTCGTAGTTGGCTGCATTTCGTTCTGGGCAGTTTCCGCAACCATTCGCCGAGCCACCTGTCTTGTTGGGAAGTTTTTTGTAGGTGCTCTCATAGTTCAAAACTGCCAACCCCATTTGCTTGAGATTGTTGCTGCATTGCATTCTACGCGCCGCTTCTCTTGCTGCTTGAACAGCGGGTAAAAGCAAGCCCACCAAGATTCCGATAATTGCGATTACCACTAGCAGTTCCACTAGCGTGAATCCGCGAATCCCACCTGTAACCTTCGAAGACATGGCATGTGCCCTTTAAACCAGAGATAGCGACAAATAAAGCTCCATAGCAATCTATCCGTTCGGCCAAAGAACTGCAAATATCAGTTCGTTAATAATTCGTAACCAACGAAAGACGACACTACACCTAAGTGAGATTCGAATACCCCCAAACTAGTTGAAACAGAGCCATAAAGGTACAATTCTGATATGGGCCAACTTCGATTCGAGTTCTATATTGAAGAGCTACCGAGCGAAATTCCATCCTGCCATCAGTGGGAATACTCTTGCTCGGGTTCTTGTATGCAGGTGGGTGTAAACTCGATTCCAACTTTGCGATCGCAAACTTCTAGCAGTCCAGACTTGGCCCTGTCCAGCTAGGGTTTGTAGCCCGGTTGAAAGACGAACTTAGGAGGGGCAGAAGGACTCGGTTGTGCTGTGCCTCCACCGCCTGGTTGCGTAGGGTTCATTGAGCCGACTGGCGGTCGCACCAAAGTCGCACCTGCAAAACTGCCGGGCCCGCGTTCGCTGGCCAAGACAGCCGGCCTGGAATGATCGAGCAGATGAGGCAGGGCCTCTGGCCACTGCGGCAGGCTCTGGCTGGAAGCGCGACCGTTGTCCGCGTTGGCTGGTAGCGGCGCCGACGGTGAGCCCCATGGCGACGCTCGTGTGCCAATTGCATGTTGCGATGTCGGAGGCCCATTGAAACTGGCGGGATCTGTGGAAGGCAAGCCCCGACCGTCCAGTTGCTTGTTAAGCCAAGGCTGGAGCTGCTTGAGAGGGGCCGCTTTGGCCCCCGATTTCCAGGCAGGTGCTGCTCCCTGGGAGATCAAAGCGTCAAGCGGAGAAGCCGGGGTTGCCCAAGCTGGTAGAGCGCTGGGCAGTTGAAATCCAGTTCCTATCTTGCTGTCGATGGCGGTGGTAGGCCTACCGATTGCGACACCCGTGGCAGCTTCGTAGCGCATCGACGCCAATTGTCCAGTGGCATAGTTTGGCGACAGCGGCGATTCTGAAACCGTCGCATCCAGAGCCGGCG
The DNA here is from genome assembly GCA_041741955.1 of Pirellulaceae bacterium. GTDB lineage: Bacteria > Planctomycetota > Planctomycetia > Pirellulales > Pirellulaceae > Aureliella. Next base: position 151,169 of record JBGSJL010000253.1, read on the forward strand.
ATCCGGTACTCACCTGAGGCGGACGCAAGAAGGGTGCCGCCAAGGCAGCTCCAGATAACAGGATGAACATGGCCCAGCCGCGTGGTCCAACAAAACTTTGGCGTTGCATGGCACTCTAGTTCAGCGTTAGCCGAACGTAAGATCCGCGTGCCACTTCCATGCGATGTGCGGTTGAATGGATTGAATGCACTGCGTAACCTTCCAGCAGCGCCCGTCACATGCAGTGACCTCGGAAGGCAACTGCACTTGTCATCTATCGACAGGCTGACCCTACAACTTCAAAAGAAAATACCGAAGCACGTTTAGTGGGCTTGGGTTGAGTCTCTGGGTTTTAGCGGTTCAGCATTTCGTCGACTTGCGTTTTTGCCCGATGCGTCCCATGTCCTCAATTTTTCGCAGATAGTCGGACGCTAAGGGAACTTTGCAAGCCGTGTCGCCTAAATCCACGTGGACGATGCCAATTTTTTTAGCTGTACTCTTGGCCGCTTTGAGCAACGGTTCTACGTAGGATCCAACAGAAATTACAAAAGCGTTCATACAGTAACGCACCCGGTTTTCAGCCGTCGCAATTTCAGCTTCGACGGTTTTCAGCAACTGCTTTATTTCTGCAAAGTCCAGTTCCGAATCGGGTCGAACAGCAATCGCCAACGCGTAGGTGTTCCAACCAGCAGCCGCCACAAGTGCTTGTTTGCTACCGATCCACTTGGTGGCTATCGCAGTCGCGTCGGGGTGCTCGGCGGCCACGGAAGGCACTGCATATTCGTTCAGCATCGACCAGCTCGCCGACTTTGCCCAGGCGTTCAGTTGAGCACGCGTCATCTGCTTGCCATCGGCGGCCATGGCCGCTAGGTACATCGCGTCGGAGTTGCCAGTTTCCCACAGTTGCAGTGCGACAGCCTGATTCCCCTTGATGCGCTTGAGGATTTTCTTCAGGTCGCCGACCTTGACGCCGTATACATCGCCCTGAGCCCCATGGCGCAGAAAGGTCTTGAGCGTCTGGGCAGTACCTAACGACTTTAATTCCGCTAGTATTTCGGTCGCATTCATCTTGTCACCTGTAATTTACTTGGACAGCACCAACTAGCTGGCAATCATAACCCGAATCGATTGGTTGGCGGTCAAGCAAATAACGCCAACTACTTCCGCTTCACGGAATCCGCTGAAGATTTACTTCAGCCCAGCGGATCAACGAAGTAGGGTGCGTAGTCAAAAGGAAGTACTCCTACAGGAAGATGTAGCCTTCTTCGCCGTGCTGGGTAATGTCCAAGCCCTGGCGCTCGGAGGTGGCGGAAACTCGCAAACCAATGGTTGCGTCGATAATTTTCAAAAGCACAAAACTCACGACACCCGCAAATATCCAGGTGACAGCGGTCGCGACGGCTTGACCAACAATCGTCGCATAGTTGCCTTCAATCATGCCCAACGGCTGGCCGCCCGCAATATCCCAGATGGCTCGGCTGGCAAAAACTCCAGTCAGCAGCGCACCCAAAGTTCCTCCCACACCGTGAATTCCAAAGGCATCTAAGGAATCGTCGTAGCCCAGTTTGGCTTTGAGGCTCGAACAGGACAAATAGCATACGAGGCCACCGGCGGCACCCATGATGAGCGAGGGCATCAGCCCGACGTGGCCCGCGGCGGGTGTAATACACACCAATCCTGCTACGGCACCCGAACTGGCACCCAGCAAAGTTGGCTTGCCACCCTTGAGCCACTCGATCGCCGCCCAAGCGACTGCGCCGGCGGCAGCCGAAAAATGAGTGGCAGCAAACGCGCTAGCGGTAATGCCGTCGCTGGCCAGTTCGCTGCCGGCATTGAAGCCAAACCAGCCCACCCACAACATGGACGCACCCAGGGCCGTGTAAGTCAAGTTGTGAGGCGGCATGGGTTCGCGCCGATGCCCCAAACGTGGACCAAGCACCAGCGCTGCGACCAGCGCGGTAACACCCGAGCTAATATGAACGACCGTGCCACCGGCAAAATCAAGCGCTCCGCCGCCCCAAGAATTCTCGCCGCCAAAGGCCAGAATTCCTCCGCCCCAAACCCAGTGAGCCAGCGGGCAATACACGATCGTACCCCACAGGATCGAGAACAAGACCATCGCGCTAAATTTCATCCGCTCGGCGAACGCACCACAAATAAGCGCTGGGGTAATAATGAAGAACATACCTTGGAACAGCATGTGAGTAATGCGCGGAAGGACGGCGTTGAACATGGGCGTTTGCGGGGCATTGAGCGTATCATTCCAAGTGCGGCCGACATCCTGCATGAACAGGTAATCCAAATTGCCGATGTAGGGATTGCTACCTCCGAAGGCTAGTGAATAGCCGTACAACGCCCACAAAACCGTCATCAACCCCATCAGAAAAATGCACTGCATGAGAATGCTCAGCACATTTTTTTTGCGGACCAAGCCGCCGTAAAATAGGGCCAGGCCAGGCGCCGTCATGAACAACACTAGTGCGCAGCTTACGAGCATCCAAGCATTGTGCGCAGCCGACTCGGGGCCAGCCAAAAATTCATCGGACTGATTAGGCGGTGGATCCGCAGATACCGTTTCTACCACCACTACTTCGGTTGGAAAACCTTGCGCTTCAGGGCTTTCTTGAGCCAATAAGTTCGCAGAAAATAATATGCCGAGTGCTGCGGCCAGATAGGGCGTAGACCACCTGCGGGCGGGAAATGCAATTAAGGTGTTCACGGACAACAGCTCCTAGTAACGCAGTGGATAAGCGGGTCCAAATGGAAACCTCCGGTTCGCCAGTCGCTGGGTGGCGGTGAATTCAACAGCCCGCATTGCTAAGAGCGAAAGCGTCGAGCCCAGGTGCCACACCGGAGATATCCCGTATCAAACCGATAATCTACCCCAAATCCGACTGCGCCCCCAGTAGCTAAGCGCGGTTGACTAAGAAAGTTGTCATGTGCTCGAAGAAGCCGGAGAGTGTTTCCACGGCGGCAGCGGGAAGACAGGCTTCTGCTAGCGCCTCGTGCATCAGGCTCATCCACCGCACTCGTGCTACCGTGTCGATGGCAAACGGTGCGTGCCGCATGCGCAATCGCGGATGGCCACGCTGCTCGATGTAGCGCTGAGGGCCACCAAAGCGATAGATCAAGAAATCCCTTAGACGCTGCTCCGCACCCAGCATGTCATCGGGCGGATACATGGGGCCCAGCACATCATCGCTTGGAATGCGCCGATAGAAGGCAGCGCACAGCCGTTCAAATCCCGCTTCGCCCACCGCCGCATAGACTTCATGTTCAGCCAGTGGAGCCAACGTACATCGCTTCAACGTGGAATGAGTCTCTAGCCTGTCGATACCGCAACGACAGGCTACCACTTATTCTCCACTCGCAAGCCTGGGACGCATACTCGGGCGTTTCGAGTACGCGTACCGTTTTACTCAGTGATTTTTTGTAGGGTGGGTCAAATCGCGATAGAGATGAAGACCCACCGAAACTGCAATCACATAAAAATGGTGGGTCATCGTGGCCTATCGGCACGCCCGACCCACCCTACATCTACTTGTCACTAAAAACGTTCTAAACTGCCGCTTGAGGACGAAGAAAGGCTCACGGCCAGCTCTTTGGCCGTGCGTTGGCATACTCTAGCCAACTCGATGGCTTGTTGCAATTCGCCGTCGCTGAAGTATCTAATGTTGCCTGTGTACAGACTCTCGTGACGATTCTTACTTTGCAATTTTTGCCATGACAATCCATTTGCCAAGTGCCAAGCGGCAGCTTGTGCGACCGGCTGCGAGACTTGTCCGTCACCCAAGCGCTGGCACAGGTTGAGCAGGACCGGGTTGGTGCTGAGCTTTTCAAGTGGAACGAGCTTGTACACCAATCTCGGCGATGGATCGGGCTTGCCGTGTTCCAGGCAGACAGTGTTTACGGAAAGCTTTTTGACTTTGCCCGGTTCCAAACGAAAGAAGCCACCACCTCCACCCTGCCCGCCGCCACCAAATCCCCCGCCACCCAAACCGCCGCCGCCCAAACCCCCGCCGCCCAAACCGCCTCCACCCTGCCCACCACCACCGAAGCCACCACCTAGACCCTGACCTCCTCCGCCTCCGCCAAACCCGCCTCCGCCACCTAAGCCACCGCCACCTAAGCCACCACCGCCGAGACCACCGCCACCCAAGCCGCCGCCACCATAACCCCCAGCTTGCGCCAGCACATGCACGGCTCCAAAGGCGTTGGGTAAACGAATGTCGATGGCGGCGTTGCCCGGATTCTTGATTTGTACGTTGGCTTTCTCTGAACTCAGCGGAATAAATTTGACCTGGACGGCACCACTGGCCATGGCCGCAAATAGATCCGTTGGCTGCGAGTCGTCAGCAAGCTGCGACTGGGAGTCCACGTCAGAAAGCGGGTTTTTCTCCGCTCCATTTTCGTCGGCCAAAAGGGCCGAACCCATGGATACTAGCAGCGCGAGACATGCCCAATTTTTCGAATACTTCATTATCGTGCTCCGGTCTGACTTGTGCGTGCGGTTCGAATGCTTTCGATTCGCTTTGTCATTCTGCCTAAGCATATGGCGTACCAAGGCCCCGTGGCGCCGGAACGGGGCAACCTGCTACGCAACAGGTGAGGCGAATTGATGCGAGCGCTGCAATTTCACACAGTTGGACAATTCGGACGTAAGTAGCGTGTGCAAGAAACCGCAAGTTCCGTGTTTCAAGTCTGCTCTTACGGATCGACGCCAATCTGGTCTGTTTAACCGCGCAGCGTTTTAGGCTTATTCTCCCGCTATTACTGAGCTAAACTGCGGCGCTGATTGGAGCGACTAATGGTGCTGCGAGCAACTGCCTACTTGCGCTCGATCCAACGTGAAAGCGCGCTTCGCGGTTAAACAATCGATCGACTCGACAAACAGACCGAGCTGCCGAAAAGCCTTTCCCGAGCGGAACGGTTGGGATAACAACCCAAAAGTGCTTGCGGCTCCTCGCACTAGCCCGTGAGCAGATCGGGCCACAGACTATCGCTGATGACCAGTCCTGCCGAGGTCAGGCGAACCGAGTCGCCAACCTGCTCGAGCCAGCCACTGTGAATGTAGTCGCTCAAATAGGGTTCGAATAATGCTCGGGCCGGTCGCAACCAGAGCCGATCCAGCTCGGACATCTGCACACCCTGCAACCGCCGCAATCCGAACACCAGTCGCTCGCGCACGTAGTCCTCGAGCGTTAAACGCTCTGTCTCCGCCACCGGACTTTGCCCCATTTTCTGCTTTCGCAGATAGGCTGTTGTACTGCGATGGTTGACAGTCCGGGTAAACGACTGGCCGTCATCTGAGACCTGAAAAGCAGCCGCTCCGGGACCAAACGCCCACCATGGCTCCCCGCGCCAATAGGCTTCGTTATGGCGACACCGAAATCCAGGCACACAAAAACTTGAGACCTCATAGTGTTCCCAATGCTGCTGCTTGAGTTGGTCGATCGCATGACGGTACATGGCCAGTTGCAAATCGGTGGGAACTTCGGTTAATTGCTGTTTCAGCGTGCGTCCGTAAAACGCCGAACCGCGTTCGATGGTCAGCCCGTAAGTTGACAAGTGGCGAATCGGACTGGCCAGCGCCAACTCAATATCGCGCTGCCACACTTCAAGTGTCTCGTCGGGAGCGGCAAAAATCAAATCGAGCGAGACGTTGCCCAGCAGCTCAGCACAGCGCTCGATCGCCGCCGCCAATTGTTGTCCGCTATGATCGCGTTCGAGTGTTCGCAATTTTGCGTCGTTGAAAGATTGACCGCCGAGGCTAATGCGGTTCACACCACCCTGCTGTAAAACCTTCAATCGCACGTCGGTACAATCCAACGGATTGGCTTCGCATGAAAATTCGCCACTTGGTTCCAAGTACAACCATTTCGCAATCATATCGAGCAGTCGCCGTAGGTCTGCGGGCTCCAGATGACTGGGTGTACCGCCTCCTAAGAATATTGTGTCCACCGTCTGGGGCTCAGCGAGCGTTTGAGCAAGCTCGGCTTCCAGCGCATCCAAAAAGGCCGGAATCAAGTCATCGCGACCCGCTAGCAGCGTAAAATTGCAATAGCCGCAGCGGTGCCCACAGAACGGAACATGGATATAGGCACTTCGAGCTTTGGGCATAAATCGCGGGTGCTTGCGTTAGGGAGTGGGCAGTCTGCATGGAAATGGCAATAATTGGGCCCAGCCGTTGACTGCCTCGGATTCCCATATCTATCTTAAACTTAAACCCTACTGGACCCATGAGCCCAACCACCTACAAGGATAGCGGAGTCGACCTAGAGCTGTACGAGCAATCGATGCAGCGGTTGCCAAAGCTGATGCATCGCACCTTCACTCCCCGTGTGATGAAAAACGATGGCGGCTTCGCGGGCCTGTTTCAGCTCGATTTTAACTGCAGTCTGTTCTCGCGAAACTACAAAGATCCCGTACTGGTTTCCGGCACCGACGGTGTGGGTACCAAACTTAAAGTAGCTCAGTTGTTGGGTCGACATGACACAGTAGGCATCGATTTGGTGGCGATGTGCGTCAATGATATCTTGTGCTGCGGTGCCGAGCCGCTGTTTTTTTTAGATTACGTGGCCATGAGTCGCGATAATCCTCCGTTGCTCGAACAAATCGTCGATGGCATTAGTCAAGGGTGTGTGCGCGGCGATTGTTCGCTACTGGGTGGGGAAACAGCCATCATGCCGGATTTGTATCAGAGCGACGACTACGATTTAGCGGGCTTCTGCGTTGGCGTGGCGGAGAAGAAGCACTTGATCTCTGGTCAACAGATTGCGCCCGACGATGTTGTGATCGGTATTCAGTCCTCGGGTTTCCACTCCAACGGATTCAGCTTGGTACGAAAAGTTGTCTTCGACAAAGCCGGCTTGACGGTCGATGCGCATTTCGACGAATTGCAATCCACGGTGGGCGATGCGCTCATGACACCCACTTTCATCTACACTGGATTGGTTCGACAAGTATTGGGGCACTACAAGATCAAGAACGTCGTGCATGGCATTGCCCACATCACCGGAGGTGGCCTGCTAGAGAACACGCAACGTATTCTGCCTCCCGCCGTGGATTTGGTTTTTGAACGCGGCTCCTGGGAAACACCCAACGTCTTTACATGGCTGCAAAGGCTGGGGCAGATCGACGAAGACGAAATGTCACGCGTCTTTAATATGGGAATCGGCTTGACGTTTATTGTCAGCCCGTTTTATGCAAACAAAATTTCGACATTAGCCAGTTCGCTGGGCTACAAGTCCTGGACGATTGGCACGGCCGTCGAAGGGACTGGTATAAGTCGTTGGCGGTAAACTAAAAATTCTAAGAAGGCGGCCTGTATGTTTTTCGCACTGACTCGGATCGTGGGTTGCTTGCTCTTCGCGGCAGGTTTGGCGCCACAGGCCATGTCCCAACAGCGGCCTAACATTGTTTTTGCATTTGCGGATGATTGGGGTCGTTATGCCAGCGCGTATGCGCAGCTCGAGCCCGGTGGTCCCAGCGACTTGGTCAGCACACCCAACTTTGACAAAGTGGCTGCCGAAGGCGCGTTGTTCACGCAAGCCTATGTCAATGCGCCATCCTGTACGCCCTGCCGTAGTTCGCTGCTGAGTGGTCAGTACTTTTGGCGCACGGGATTGGGTGCGATCTTGCAGGGTGCCGTGTGGGACGACAACATCCCGTCGTATCCTCTGGAACTCGAAAAGGCCGGCTACAAGATTGGCCATACTTATAAAGTCTGGAGTCCGGGAACGCCCGTGGATCAGCCGCATGGGGGACAGCGGACCGCTTTCAATTCGGCAGGCCGACAATTCAACAATTTCTCGCAATACGTCGCGAAGAGCGAAAACAAGTCGCAGGCCAAGCAAACACTGCTCGATGAAGTGCGCAACAATTTTGAATCGTTTCTAAAAGAGTGCCCTCCGGATCAACCCTTTTGTTATTGGTTCGGACCCACCAATTGCCATCGCAAATGGATCCAGGGGTCGGGCAAGGAGCACTGGGGACTCGATCCAGAACAACTGATCGGCAAGTTGCCCGCTTACCTACCGGATGTACCCGAGGTTCGCCAAGACTTCTGTGACTACTTGGGGGAAGTACAAGCCTTCGACGCAGGACTGGGCGTCCTCCTATCGGAACTGGAAAATCGCGGGCTAGCCCAGCAGACGATTGTGGTCGTCAGCGGCGATCATGGTATTCCGGGAGTACCGCGAGGCAAATGCAATTTGTACGATTTGGGGACGCGCGTTTCATTGGCCATCAAGTGGCCGGGCACGGTGAGTGCCGGACGTGTCGTCGACGACTTTGTGTGTTTGCCGGATCTTGCTCCGACTTTTTTGGAGGCTGGCGGAGTTGCGGTTCCGTCTGTGATGACTGCTCGTTCGCTGACGAACGTGCTCACAGCGACCGCTTCTGGTCTGATCGATGCCTCGCGCGATCACGTGATTGTTGGCCGCGAACGGCACGTCGAAAAAGCTCGCACCGGCGAACTGCCTTATCCACAGCGCGCGATTCGCACGGCGGACTACCTCTACATTCGCAACTTCAAACCCGATCGCTATCCGATGGGGACGGCCCCCGGCTTCGGACTTCCCGAGGGCGACTTGGCGGCCTTTGAGGATCTTCGCGAAGATACGTTTGCGGCGTTTTCCGATTTGGACGCCAGCCCCACCAAGGCGTGGATGCTGACCCATCGCGATGTACCCAGCGTCCAGCAGCAGGTCGTATTGACGTTTGGACTCCGACCGAGCGAAGAGCTGTTTGACATCCGTCGCGATCCCAACCACATGCACAACCTGGCCGATGATCCTGACTTTTCGACCGCCAAGCAGCAGCTCTCCGCACGCTTGCTGCAAGTGCTAGAATCGACAGGAGATCCCCGCGTGGTCGGTGCAGGCGATGCGTTTGACGCGCCACCCTACGTGAAAGCAAAGTAGTAGGCGCAGTCAGTCATAAAATCGGGAGAGTCTTGATGAAAGAGCGTTACTTTTGGATTGCGTTTCCACTGCTTGGTGCAGTTGCTGTGGGCTGGCTCGTTCGAAATACTTCCTTGCAACAGACTCCTAGTCTTGGCGAAGAAGTCGCGGGTGCTTCTGCACCGGCTGATAAAGCGGTTTCATTGGTTGCGATCCCGATCGTCCGGCCAGACGAACCTGAAGATCCCGATGATAACTTCTACATTTTCGACAATGGCAGCGAAACAGATTTTGCGCAAGGTTCACAGGGCTTTGGTGCTTGGACAGCCATTAGAACCATTCCCTGGTGACGAGGGTGAAGGCGGCAATGGTGACCCGCCTGAAAACCCATAGCATGTGCTTTCGATTGCTTTCTACTTTAAGCCGACGGCGCTAGGGGCGGGTTCCGACGAGGCCGTCAAGCAGCCTGTAACACCCGAGGCTAGCGCTGGACTGCTAAAAGTTTGGGCTTAGCGCGCCCTTTTGGGGATTTCCGTTGGTACAAATTTGATACCGCATGCATTGTCTATTATCCCGATAGGGATTCAAGCAATTAGCTGGGGGTCGCTGCGAAGCAGCGCACCCCCAGAAACTGACAAGACGATGCACCGACCCTGAAAGGGTCGCAGATTCTGCGACCCTTTCAGGGTCGGCGCGTTCTCGGCGCAACTGTTTCCGGTGGTGTCGCTGCGCTCAACCACCGGCTAATGGCTCGAATCCCTATCGGGATAAAACCTGCGCAAGGCGTTATTCGTCACAACCCCAAACTTTGAGCAGTCCAGGCTAGCGCCGTCGGCTCACGAAATCCGTGAAAGCAAGGAGCATTGGGCTAGCGCCGTAGGCTCACTCAAGCGGAAGCTGAGCACTATTTGGCGAGCGCCGTCGGCTTACAAATTCTGCGAAATAGGCAAATGAATCCGTCGAATTAGTGGATTTACGTCAATCTCAATGCAAGCATTGTTAAACTATGCGGGCGTGAAGACTGCCAGAAGCCTGCTTTCGGACCGTGCGCCTTCAAATTGCTTCAAACGACAGCGGTCGCTGCCGATAAACACAAGCGTAAGGGAAAGCCATAGCTAGGACGACAACTTGTTCGACAACACTCACTCGCTGGATCCCTCCGACTGGGACGCGTTCCGGCAGTACAGCCACCAAGCGTTGGACGACATGTTGAATTATGTAGCGAATATTTCGCAGCGGCCCGTGTGGCAAGCTGCACCCGCGGCGGTTGAAGCCAAGTTTCACACCGCGCTGCCCCAGCAGCCCACGTCGCTGGCGGAGACGTATGCTACGTTTTCAGAATGCATCCTCCCGTTTGCCGTAGGGAATGCCCATCCCGGTTTTATGGGCTGGGTCAATGGCGGAGGTACTGTGGTCGGCCTGTTGGCGGAGATCCTTTCCACGGGCTTGAACTCTAACTTGGGTGGACGCGATCACATACCGATTGTGGTCGAACAGCAAATCGTAAGCTGGATGGCCGAGCTATTTCGTTTTCCCAGCGACTCAAGCGGCCTGTTCGTCACCGGTTCGTCGATGGCCAACTTCATTGCAATCTTAGTTGCTCGCACCGCCGCGCTGACCGGCAGTGTTCGCCAGGAGGGATTGCGCGGTCAAACTGCCGAATTGGTGTGTTACGCATCGGTCGGCACACATGGTTGCATTTCCCGCGCTCTGGACATGGCGGGCCTGGGGGCGAATAGCCTGAGTAAGATCGCCGTCAACGAAAAATTTCAAATCGATACAACCGATCTGTCAGCGAGAATTGCCCACGATCGAGCCGCTGGGAAAACGCCGTTTTGTGTCGTTGGTAATGCGGGCACGGTCGACACTGGGGCTGTGGACGATCTGGACGCCTTGGCCGCGATCTGTCGTCGCGAGCGGATGTGGTTCCATGTCGACGGAGCCTGCGGTGCGCTAGGGGTTATGTCTGAAAAACTGGCGCCACGTTTTGCGGGAATTGAACACGCCGATTCGCTGGCGCTGGACTTCCACAAATGGGCGCAGGTGCCCTACGACGCGGGTTTCGTTCTGGTGCGGGACAAACAACTTCACCACGACACGTTTGTTTCACCAGCGGCCTATCTAAGTCGCGCGCAGCGCGGCATGTCTGCGGGTTCGCCTTGGCCCTGCGACTTTGGACCGGATCTTTCGCGGAATTTCAAGGCGCTGAAAGTCTGGTTTACCCTGCAAGTCTACGGGGCGGAGCGGCTGGGGAAAATGATGGAAACAACTTGTGAGCTAGCCCGCTATCTAGGTAGCCGCATCGAAGCCAGCGACGAACTGGAGCTGCTGGCCCCAATTTCGCTGAACATCGTTTGTTTTCGCTACCGCTGCCCGGACGCCAACCGTGTCAACTCGGAAATCGTGATTGCGATTCAAGAGTCCGGACTGGCGGCACCTTCGGCGACGGAAATCAATAATCACATCGCGATTCGCGCGGCCATTTTCAACCATCGCACGACACGCAAAGAAGTGGATGTTCTAGTTGACGCAGCGCTAGATTTTGGACGAAAAGTATCGGGAGAAATTCGATGAGTAGAGCCCCACAAACCAATCGATGTCAATCGCTCCTCGGCCTGGCCAAAATCATGCGAATGGCCTTTGATGGCGACGATTTGGAATTGCTTTACAACTCGCTGGCCGAGCGCATCCAGCAGGACTCGACCGACGCGGCCGCCATGCTCGACATGAACGTCGTGCTGCAACTGCGAGCGCAGTCGGAGATCGCGCTCGAGCTCCAGTGGCAGGGTCTGCAGCAACAGCAGCACTACCGTCTGGCCTCCAATCCTGTCCAACCTGCAGTTCGCGTGTTGGCGATCATGAGTCCCGGCGAGGTGATGGCGAATACGCCGATCGAATTCTTGTTGGAGAGCTCCGATGTTGCCCTGGAGACGTTGTACATCGGTGCGGGGCTGCCGATGGTTCATGACATACCCAAGCACGACGTGGCTTTTGTGGCCGTCTGCGAATCGGATAAGAACCAAGCGCTCCTGCGCCAGCTCCATCAGCTCATGGAATACTGGCCGCAGCCGCATGTGAACAGCCCGGCGCGGATCGCCGAGTTGGCTCGCAATCGGGTCGCCGAGAACCTGCGCGAAGTGGAGGGCGTAGAAGTCGTGCAAGCCCAGCGATTTTCGCGCGCGGCGCTGAAAAGTGTTAAGGATTTGGGGCTGGCATTTCCGATTATTGTTCGCCCAGTCGATTCCCACGCGGGTCGCGGTTTGTCAAAAATAGAGTCGACTGGGGAGCTCTCGAGCTACCTGATCGAGCACCTGGACGACGAGTTTTTTGTAGCCCCGTTTGTCGACTACCGCAGTGCTGACGGGCAATATCGTAAGTATCGTATCGCATCGGTGGCTGGACGGGCCTACCCAGCCCACATGGCCGTATCGCCGCGCTGGATGGTTCACTACTTGAACGCGGACATGCTGGACAGCGCAGCCAATCGAAAGCAGGAAGCCAAGTTCATGGATTCTTTCGACTGGGAATTTGGAGCCAAACACGGTCCGGCCTTGGCCGCGATCGACCAGATCATCAAGCTGGATTACTATTCGCTAGATTGCGCCGAAACGAAAGATGGCCGCTTGCTGGTCTTCGAATTGGATAGCGGGGCCGTGGTGCATGCGATGGATCCGATCGCACTATTTGCTTACAAACGTCCGCACATGCAAAAGCTCTTCTCCGCCTTCCGCGCCCTGCTCATGGTGAAGGCTCGCAAGTTGCAACCGAGCAAGTCCCGTCGCCATGTTGCCTAACGCACGGCGCAGTTCAATCACGAGGAAAATTTTCTTCGACGACGCGATGGAACTCATCCGGACCCTCGACGTGCGCAACTTGTGTTCGAAAAAGACGGGCACCGGATTTACCCTGCGCGTAGCAACACGCAAATTTGCGCATCAAATGGGTTCCCTTTTGCACGCCAAAACGCTGCACGACTAAATCGTAGTGTTTGAGCATGCAGGCTTTTTGCATGGCGAGCGTGGGTTCTGGCGGAATGGGTTCGCCGCGCAGGGCTGCAGCGGCTTGTGCAAAGAGCCAGGGGCGTCCAAGGGCCGCCCGAGCAATCATGACCCCGTCGACGCGAAAATGTCGGAAGGCGTGTACTACTTTCTCGGGGCTACTTAAGTCGCCATTGCCGATCAGTGGAATGTGTACCAAGTGGTCCTTGATCGCAGCGATCTGTTCCCAGTCGGCGTTGCCCTTAAAGTAATCTTCGGCAGTCCGACCGTGAACCGTTAGGGCAGCGGCTCCGGCTTCCTCGACCACGCGGGCGACTAGGGCTGCGTTGGCAGACTTGCGCGTGCAGCCCAAGCGGATTTTTGCGGTGACTGGAGTCGGAGCGCAAGCGGCAACCAACTGCGAAATGATTTCATGCATGCGCTCGGGCTGCTTGAGCAGGTACGAACCGCTATGAGCCCGCTGTGTAACTTGCTTGACTGGGCAGCCAAAGTTAATGTCGACAACGCTGACTTGATATTCTTCGACTAGACGTCGCCCGACTTTGGCCATCGTGGCAGGGTCATTGTCCCAAATCTGCACTGCCAAAGGACGGGCCTCATCGCGAACTCCCCACAAGCGATCGGGATGTTCGCATTCGTGTTCGTCCAACCACACAAAGCCCCGCGCATTGACCATCTCGGTCGCCTGAAGTCCAACGCCACCATAGTCGCGAACGATTTGACGGTAGGCGTAGTTCGTAAACCCAGCCATTGGAGCTTGGAGAATCGGTGGATCAACAGTCAAATTGCCAATCTTCAGCGGCTGGACGAGCAGTGGCTCTGACGCAGAGCCCGTAACTTTCTTCCAAGCATCGTCCGTGGTGGAGGCGAGCGATAGTGTAGACAGCTTGACCATGAGGTTTCGTTCTAAAATTCCTGATACAATTTTTGCTAGTTCGACTGTTCTCTTGTGAACCTCAGACGCTACTAGACTCCAGCGCGAACCTAGTGCTTTGTCCACTTTTGATTTTTGGTTAGCTGGAGTCGCCAGACTTCAGTGCATCGCAGGAAAACTGAACTCTGGCGAGTCCAGCTACGATTACCAACCCAAAGTTCTAATGTGGTTGCAGCACTAGCGATGTGCAGATTATTGTGGCTGCTATAGTTCGATTCGTAAAGCATTGAAGGAGATTGAATGCCGATCTGGTGGATTGCGTTGTTATGGTCGTGGCTGTGTGTCTCGACAGTAGGCGCTCAGGAGCTCGAATTTAACTGGGAAATCGGGCCCACGGGGACCCAGGCCAGTTTGCGTGGTTTGGACGCACCTTCGGACCAAACGGTGTGGGCCTGTGGCAGCTCGGCCACGGTGATTCGCTCTCAAGATGGCGGCTCGAGCTGGATCGAATGTGGTCCGACGGACTTCGCATGGCTCGAATTTCGCTCGATCCACGCTTGGGATTCCAATTCGGCGTGTATCGCCAGCGCAGGTACGCCGGCTGTAATCCTGAGAACCACAGATGGCGGTCGAAGCTGGCAGGAGGTCTATCGACATGCATCGCCGGACGCCTTTCTCGATGGTCTCAAGTTTTGGGACGAACAGCGTGGCATCGCCTTTGGAGATCCCATCGACGGTAAGTTCCTGGTGGTGGAATCGCAGGATGGGGGCCGGACTTGGGCTGTGGCGACCACCAGCGACCAGCCCGGCTCGCTGGAGGCAGAAGCAGCATTCGCGGCTAGCAACTCGGCCATGCATCTAGGCGACAACGGAAGGGTTTGGATTGGCACTGGCGGTCAGACCGGACAAAACAGTCGCATATTCACCCGCGAGGATTGGGATACGACTTGGGTTGCGCTACCTTCTCCCATGCGCAGTGGCTCGGCCGAAGGCATCTTTTCGCTGGCTTACGACGGTCAGTCGCAACGCTTGGTGGCTGTCGGCGGCGACTATCGCGCTGGCGAGCCATCGGCTACCGTTGCCGCTTACTCGGACGATGGTGGGATTCAATGGAAACTGGCCGACCAACCACCTTCGGAATTTCGCTCTGCAGTGGTTCGATCTCCCCCGCTCGACCGAAACGTCGGTTGGTTCCTAGCGACTGGTCCGAGCGGGACGGACGTGTCGGAGGCCGGTGAAAATTGGCGTAGGATTTCGGATACTGGTTTTCATGCGTTGGCGGTGCCTCGGCGACCAGGAAGTTCCGTGATGTTTGCAGCCGGTGCGGATGGGAAATTCGCAGTTTTGAGATGGCGCTAGTTGGCCGCTGCACACTTGTAAAATCACAGTGCATCTGGGAGGATGTGCAACTCAGGCATGTTAGTTGGGGCGGGCGAAAATCTAAATTTGTTTCAACTCGGGGATCGGCTTCGATCTCCGCCGCTATGTGTATTACGCAAGTGAATAATGACAGCCAACCACCGCTTTGACGGCTATCAAACCGAAGGTTTCTACGACGAATTATTCGACGCGAAGGGGCAGCCTCGCTCCGGCGCGAAAGTGCTGCACGACTTCATTAATCGTTTACCACAGGGTGAGCTCCGCGAGAGGCAGGAATCGATCGAGCGGGCCCTGCATCGCATGGGGATTACTTTTGCGGTCTATGGCGACGAAAGTGGCACCGAAAAAATATTTCCATTCGACATCGTGCCGCGCATCGTCGAAGCCTATCAGTGGAGCCATATTTCTGCCGGATTGAAACAGCGAATCCGCGCTCTGAATCAATTCATCGACGATGTCTACAACGGCCAGAACATCCTTGGCGACGAGATCATTCCCCGAGACTTGGTTTTGGGCGCCGAGTCGTTTCGGAAGCAATGCGTAGGCATTTCTCCACCGGGTGGTATTTGGTGCCACATTACCGGCACCGATTTGATCCGCCACGACGATGGGGCCATCTATGTGCTCGAAGACAATTTGCGTTGTCCGTCGGGTGTTTCCTACGTGCTGCAAAATCGTTTATTGATGAAGCGAAGCTTTCCGCAAGCTTTTGCGGATTCGAATGTCCGCCCTGTTTTTAATTACGCCAGCCACCTATATGAAACGCTCGTGCATCTCGCACCGACGCATGTGAATAATCCGCAAGTCGTCGTGCTGACTCCTGGCATCTACAATTCGGCCTATTACGAGCATTCATTTCTGGCGCAGCAGATGGGTGTCGAGTTGGTGGAAGGGCGCGACTTAGTGATCAAAGATGGTTTCGTTTACATGCGCATGACGGACGGATTCAAGCGTGTCGACGTAATTTACCGGCGCATCGACGACAACTTCATTGACCCCGAAGTCTTCCGGCCGGATTCGATGTTAGGTGTGCCAGGCCTGATGGACGTCTACCGTCACGGCAGAGTCGCGTTGGCCAATGCGCCGGGAACGGGCATTGCGGATGACAAAGCCATCTACGCTTATGTCCCAGAAATGATTCGCTATTACCTCAACGAGGAGCCGATTCTGCCCAATGTGCCGACGTACCTATGTAGCCGCGAAGAGGATCGAAAGTACGTTTTGGCCAACCTGGACAAACTGGTTGTAAAAGCGGCCAACGAGGCCGGGGGGTATGGGATGTTGATTGGTCCGCACTCGACCCTTGATGAGCAAAAGGACTTTGCGGGGCGCATTTCCAAGGACCCGCGGAATTATATTGCTCAACCGACATTATCTCTGTCCCGTGTGCCAACATTGGTCGGCGATCATTTCGAAGGACGTCATGTCGATTTGCGACCTTATATCTTGTACGGCAAAGCGATTTGGGTTTTGCCCGGTGGACTGACTCGGGTGGCGCTCAAGAAGGGTTCACTGGTCGTCAATTCGTCTCAAGGCGGTGGCAGCAAAGATACGTGGGTCTTGGCGGACATACCCGATCAAGTGGCCGATATCGAGGAATCGCTTTGAGCTGGACCCTTCAGGTCTTTAATCAGTCATTTTTTACCTGGAACCGTTTCATCTACAAACATGTCCATCAAAATCTAAGAGTTGAAGTTTCATGTTGAGCCGTGTTGCCGATTCGATTTACTGGATGTCTCGCTATGTTGAGCGAGCCGAAAACCTTGCGCGATTCGTGGATGTCACTTTCAATCTAATTCTCGATCAACCCAATATGGCGGCCAGCCAATGGGAACCGCTGGTTTTTATTACCGGTGACCATGAATACTTTGCCGAAGAGTATGGAGAGGCCACTCAGCAGAACGTTATTCAATTCTTGGTATTCGACGCGAAATATACCGGCTCGATTATTTCCTGCCTTGGTCAAGCCCGCGAGAATGCGCGGACAGTTCGAGAAGCGATTTCGTCCGAGGCTTGGGAGCAAATCAACAGCTTCTATCATAATGTGCGCAATACGGCGGGCCGTAGCGCGACAACACAAAACGCGCCTGAGTTTTTTGATTCCGTACGCGAGGAAAGCCAGCTTTTTAACGGCATCCTCGACGCGACGCTGTCGCACGCCAGCGGCTGGCACTTTGCGAACTTAGGCCGGCTGCTGGAACGCGCCGACAAATCCAGCCGCATCTTGGATGTCAAGTACTACACGTTGTTGCCGCATGTAAAGGATGTAGGTACGACGCTGGACGATTTGCAGTGGTCAAGCGTGCTACGCAGCGTATCGGGTTTCGAAACCTACCGCAAACAATTCCACACGATCACCGTGCATCGCGTCGTCGAATTTCTAGTACTTGATCGCTACTTTCCACGCGCTGTCCAATTTTGTATTGATCGAGCCGACGATTCGCTGCATGCGATTTCCGGCTCTCCTTTAAACACCTATCAAAACCCAGCCGAGCAGCGACTCGGACGACTCAAAGCCGAGTTGGCCTATTCCGATGTGCAATCCATCGTCAACCTCGGGTTGCATGAGTTCATCGACGATCTTCAGACTAAACTGAACGAAGTCGCCATGGGCATCCAGGAGACATTTCTTGCCATTCGACCCATCGTTTCCACGCCCGCATCTCAGTCCCAAACCCAAACCCAATCCCAAACACGAACGCAAACCATTCTGTGATGATGCAATTGGGACCGTTTTCGACATTGACCTCAATCGCGGCCAAACGGCGTGCGAACTTGGCCTTGTGTTTTTTTCATTCTATTTTTACGGCCTAGTTAATGACCATTCGCGTCGCGCTGAATCACATTACACGTTACAAATACGACCGGCTTACAACGATTCATCCACAGGTCGTACGGTTGCGGCCAGCACCGCATTGCCGAACACCTATCCATAGCTACTCGCTCAAAGTCCAACCGGCGGAGCACTTCGTCAATTGGCAACAGGATCCGCACGGCAATTTCTTAGCGAGATTTCTATTTCCAGAGCTCGCGCGAAGCTTGGAGATTCAAGTCGATTTGGTTGCCGATATGACGGTCATCAATCCTTTTGATTTCTTCATTGAAGAGTCGGCAACCACGTTTCCGTTCGAATACGAAGCCTGGCTGGCCCGCGAATTGAAGCCATTTCTTGAGGTTTCGCAGGCGTCACCCGAGCTCGAAGCCTACGTAAAAAGCGTTCGCCAGAAGTTGCTGCCCACCGTGGGGATGGCCACCGGCGATTTCCTGGTGGCGGTTAATCAGCGAGTACAAAAAGATGTGAGCTATAGCATTCGATTGGAGCCGGGTGTCCAGTCGCCGACGGAAACTCTCAAGCTGGGCTCTGGGTCCTGTCGGGATTCGAGCTGGCTACTTGTCCAAGTTCTACGAAGTCTCGGATTGGCGGCCCGATTTGTTTCTGGCTACTTAATACAGCTCAGCGCGGACATCGAGAATCTCGATGGTCCAGCGGGACCATCAGGCGACTTCACCGACCTACATGCCTGGACCGAAGTCTATGTGCCCGGTGCGGGCTGGATCGGACTGGACGCCACCTCGGGGCTGCTGACCAGCGAGGGACACGTCCCCTTGGCTGCTACACCCGATCCCTTTTCAGCAGCTCCGATTACCGGTGCCGTTGGCAAGTGCGAAGTCGAATTCGAGTTCAGCATGTCGATCACTCGCATCCATGAGGACCCGCGAGTCACCAAGCCCTATTCGACGCAGCAGTGGCTGAAAATCGACGCTCTGGGAGAGCAGATCGACCAACGCTTGCAAGCAGGCGATGTGCGGCTGACGATGGGTGGCGAGCCAACTTTCGTATCGGTCGATGATATGGATGGTGCCGAATGGAATACTGCGGCTGTCGGCGAAAATAAACGTCAGTTGTCCGAAACGCTGATCAAGCGATTGCGTGAGCGATTCACACAGGGCGGATTGCTGCACTATGGACAAGGTAAGTGGTATCCAGGTGAATCGCTGCCGCGCTGGTCGCTAGCCTGCTATTGGCGTCGGGATGGCCAAGCGATCTGGCATGATGATTCGTTAATTGCCAACACCGATCAAGACAACGGCTTGAATGCCGAAGATGCGCGGCTTTTCATTTTGGCATTGGCAGAGACCTTGGAAGTCCCCAACGCCTATGTCTTGCCTGCCTTCGAAGATGTGCCTCACTTTTTGATTCGCGAGCGACGCTTGCCGATCAACGTCGATCCGACGGACCCAAAGCTTTCTGATCCCGAGGAGCGGTCTCGCCTGGTGCGCGTGTTCAATCAAGGCATGAATACGCCGGTGGGCTTCGTGTTGCCGCTGCGTCGCCAGTGGTGGCAGGCCAAGGCCCGTTGGATGAGCGGTCCCTGGCCGATTCGCGACAAGCTGTTTTTGATTCCCGGCGATTCGCCGGTTGGTCTACGACTGCCGCTCGATTCGCTACCTTACACAGCCACTGGCCCCGTAGATCCACTGCGTCCGGTAGATCCTATGGCGCCAGTATCGGGCCTGCCCGTCGCACTCTACCACCAGCAGGCATCGATTGCAGTTGAGACTTCGCCGACCATACCTCAAGCTGTGGCTGGCGAGCGTCCCGCTGGTTCGAGCGACATCGCTGCGCTCAAACTGCGTCAAGCGGCCGAAGCCCGGGCCAAGTACGGCAGAACACCCCCTAGGCTTCGCCTGGCGGAACCGATTCAAGATGAAACACCGGTGCCGTCGGTGGCGGCTGAGCACGTCATCCGCACTTCGCTGTGCGTCGAGGCTCGACAGGGCAATCTGTACATCTTTATGCCTCCTGTCGAACGCATGGAAGACTATCTGGACCTAGTCGCTGCAATCGAAGCTACGGCAAAGCAGTTGCAAGTGGCCGTCGTGGTGGAAGGCTACCAACCACCGGAAGATCCGCGTATCAATGTACTTAAGGTAACTCCCGACCCTGGCGTTATCGAAGTTAACACGCATCCGGCAGCAAGTTGGTCCGAATTGGTTGCGACCACGCGAACACTGTATGACGAAGCACGACAAACTCGGCTGGGTACTGAGAAATTCGATCTCGACGGCAAGCACACGGGCACCGGCGGTGGCAACCACGTAGTAATGGGCGGCGCCACACCGGCGGACAGTCCCTTTCTCCGTCAACCCGATCTGCTCAAGAGTCTGCTCGGCTACTGGATCAACCACCCTTCGCTGTCCTACTTGTTCAGCGGTCGATTCATTGGCCCGACGAGCCAAGCGCCACGCGTCGACGAAGGGCGGCGCGACAGTTTGTATGAATTGGATATGGCGTTCGCGCAAGTTCCGCCCAGGGGGGAACCGTGTCCAGCTTGGCTGGTCGATCGTCTGTTTCGCAATTTGCTGATCGATCTAACAGGCAACACGCACCGTGCGGAGTTTTGCATCGACAAGCTTTACTCGCCCGATAGCAGTAGTGGCCGATTGGGGCTGCTGGAACTGCGCGGATTCGAAATGCCGCCTCACGCGGAAATGAGCCTAACTCAACAGCTACTTATTCGTGGATTGCTGGCGGCTTTTTGGGAGCAACCGTATCAAGAGCCCATTATGGAATGGGGGACAACCCTGCATGATCGTTTTATGCTCCCACACTTTGTTTGGGATGATTTTTGCTATGTGATTGGCGACGCAAATCGACGCGGCGTAGCGGTCGAGCAGGAATGGTTTGCGGCCCAATTTGAATTTCGCTTTCCCCTGATCGGCGAGATTCAAAGCGATTCGATTCACATCGAGTTGCGTTCGGCGATCGAGCCGTGGTACGTGCTGGGTGAAGAGTCCGCTGGGGGTGGTACGGCCCGATTTGTGGATTCGTCGGTCGAGCGACTGCAGGTCAAAGTTCGTGGCCTCATCGATGGTCGACATGTTATCGCCTGCAATGGCCGACGCCTGCCGCTGCATCCCACGGGCGTGGCTGGTGAATACGCTTGTGGAGTTCGCTATCGAGCTTGGCAACCGCCGAGTTGTTTGCATCCGACGATTCCAGTCCATTCACCTCTTACATTCGATATCATCGATACCTCGGCTGGTCGATCATTGGCAGGATGTTGCTACCATGTATCGCACCCGGCGGGTAGAACCTATGCGACTTTTCCGGTAAATGCAGCCGAAGCCGAAGCCCGACGCTCAGCCAGGTTTTTTAAGATTGGCCACACGCCTGGACCGATTAAAGTACCAGTCAAGGAAACGAATTCCTCGTTCCCATTAACCCTTGATCTGAGACGCGCTCCCAGATCGGAATAAGCGAATCAACTTTGGCGGATGAGTCACAAAAAGTTAGCTCGCAGCCGGAACAATTTCGAAATGTGTTAGCCGAGTACCGCGCAGCGGGGGCTTGCTTTGACGAGGCCGTGACCGGCGATGGAAGTTTACGTCCAGGCTGGCAGGCCCTTTTCGAAAACTTGGGCGGTCTTACCTTTACAGAAATTCGACGTCGCTTATTGCAAGCCGAGCGGCAGATGGACGTCGATGGGGTGGCCTTCAACCCGCACGACACCAGCGGCGTATCGCGACCATGGAGTCTGGATGCGATCCCGTTGGTGCTTCAGCAGGCGGAATGGCAAGACGTTGCGAATGGCCTAGAACAGCGAGCTAAATTAGCAGATCTGGTGTTGTTGGACCTGTTGGGCCCCCAGACCCTACTGCACGAGAGGATCCTGCCGCCTGAAGTACTGTTTGCACACCCACGCTATTTTCCCGCCTACCACTCTTTGGTCCCACGCCCCAAAAGGCACCTTCAGCTGTATGCGGCCGATCTTGCGCGCAGTCCCGACGGGCAATGGTGGGTTACCGCTGACCGAACGCGCTGCCCGTTTGGCCTGGGCTACATCTTGGAAAACCGGCTCGTCTCCTCGCGCATGTTGCCACAGGCTTTTGGAAAGTGCAACGTCCAACGTCTGGCTCCCTTTTTCATTGCGTTGCAAAATACGCTCCGCGAATTATCGCATCGCTATAAAGATAACCCGCGAATCGCGATCTGGTCCAAAGGTCCCAAGAGTCGCGCCTACTTTGAAGATGCCTTTTTGGCGCGATACTTGGGCTATGCGCTGGTTGAAGGCGATGATTTGGCCGTTCGCGATAATAAGGTCATGCTCAAAACCCTGGGTGGCCTCCTCCCGGTAGAGGTGCTGCTGCGACGGGTCGAAGATCATCATTGCGATCCAGCCGAATTGGCCAGTGGTCAGAGCTACGGAGTTTCTGGTCTGCTAGAGGTTATCCGTAGTGGCAACGTGAGCGTGGGGAATTCGATCGGCAGCGGGCTAGCGGAATCGCCGATGTTGATGGCTTTTATGTCTAATATTTGTCGGCACTTTATGGACATGGAACTCAAGCTGCCGTCGCTGGCAACTTGGTGGTGTGGCCGCGCGGACGCTCTGAAATATGTATTGAGCCATTTGGACAAACTGACGATTCGAAGCGCCTACCGCAGCGAGGATGAACCGCCCTATCAGCCGCACTTGATGTCGACCAAGGATAAAGAAAAGCTCACCGAGCGCATCAAGATGTCGCCCGCAATGTTTATCGGTCAAGAACACGTCACCCGCTCGACAGCGCCAGTTTGGGAAGATCGAAAGCTGCAAGCTTGGCCGCTGGCGATTCGTCCGTTCCTGATCGCTAAAGGTGATGGGTATGAAACCCTGCCCGGAGCACTGGCGCGTGTATCGCCGGATCCGGAGGTCCTATTGCACAATATGACCAGCGGCGAAAAGAGCCAAGATGTTTGGATTGTTTCCGATCGGCCCGTGCCACCAATTACCCTGTTGTCGACGGCCGGTTCGCTAACTGAACTGAAGCGTGGTGGTGCTGAGTTGCCCAGTCGGGCTGCAGATAACTTATTCTGGCTCGGACGCAACCTCGAACGGGCCGAACAGCTAGCTCGGCTGGTTAGAATCACACTACAGCAGTTGACCAGCGGCGAGGCCACCGATCATTTCGCATCGGGCTTGGCCTATGCTTGCCAACAAGCCAAACAACTCTCGGCAGAGAGCGAGATCCCACAAACACGCAGCTTGCTAGCCAGGCGGTTGACACAAAACGTGCTCGATGCTCGCGACGGATTGTCGCTAAGGAGCGTTGTACGAGCCGCACATGCTTCGGCCATGAAAGTCCGCGACAGAGTCGCTCTAGACAGTCTCCGCGTTATCAATAATCTTCGCGACACTTTTGAAATTACTCTGTCCAACGAAGACGTGGCTGCGACGGAACTGATTTCTGTGTTAGACGTAGCGATGACGTCACTCAACGCGCTTAGCGGTCTTGCTAGTGAAAGTATGACGCGCACCCAAGGTTGGCGATTTCTGGATCTAGGACGACGTATCGAACGCGCTTTCCAGACCGCGCGGACGATTCGCAGCCTGATACCCTTGCAACCCGACGAAACAGAGCAGCCGCGTGCCCTGGAATATCTATTGCAGATCTGCGATAGCTTCATGACCTACCGGAATCGTTATCTCGCAAACATCCAACTAGCTGCAGTGCTGGACCTACTGGTCACCGACGAAACCAATCCTCGTTCCATCGTTTTCCAATTGCAGGCCGTCCACCAACATGTGGACCAACTGCCACGATCCCAATCGCAAGCAGCCATGACACCCGAGCAAAGAATTGCGTTATCGCAGTACAATGCGATTCGCCTGAGCGACGTGTTTGAACTTGCAGCGCCAGACAATCGCCACGAGCTAACTGGCTTGCATCGCGTTCTAAACCGGTTGCTCGAAAAGCTTCCTGAACTGTCCGATACGATTAGCGGTCGATTCCTAATACACGCAGGCTTGCAACGTCATTTCGCTAGTTCCATGACCGTAGAAAACGTTCCCAAAGGAACCGTCTTGCCATGACAGAAGCTGTCGCCTACCGCATTTCGCACGTTACGACCTACACCTACAGCTCGCCTGTCCGTGTCTGCCACAACCTCGTCATGCTAACGCCTCGCAGCGATTTCGTGGTTCGTCCGATCAATCATCGCGTTACGATCAAGCCGCATCCGCTGATGCTCAATCGCCGCGAAGATTATTTTGGGAACACGATCCATGCATTCTCGATTGAAGAGAGCCACCGGCAGCTTGTTGTATCAGCGACAGGACGGGTCGAAGTGGAATACGAAGATTTGCCGCCCATGGATAGCAGCCCTACCTGGGAACATGTGAGAGACTCGGTACTCTTACAAACCGATCCGCGTTGGCTGGAAGCCTGCCAGTTTCGCTTCAACTCCGATCGGATCCAAGCGCTGACCGAGTACGCCGAATATGCCAAATTTTCCTTCAAACCTGCTCGGCCAATTCTTGAAGCGGCTTTAGATCTGACGCAGCGTGTCTTCAAGGACTTCAAATACGACACCACTGCTACGGATGTCCATACACCCACCAAGGATTCCTTCGAGCTGCGCCGGGGTGTGTGTCAAGACTTTGCGCACATCCAAATCGCTTGCCTGCGATCCATCGGCTTGTGCGCCAGGTATGTTAGCGGCTATCTGCGCACCCAGCCAGTGCTCGGTCAAGCCAAGCTGGTGGGTTCAGATCAATCGCATGCCTGGCTGTCGATCTATTGTGGACAGCAACTGGGCTGGGTGGATCTGGATCCCACCAATAACAAATTTTGCAATATCGATCACATACCGATCGCTTGGGGCCGAGACTATAACGACGTCATGCCGATTCGTGGCGTCTTCCTCGGCGGCGGCAAGCATCAAATCAGCGTGTCCGTCGATGTTGCAACCGCTTGAGATCGCAATGCACCGTCTCGTCTTTCAGCAGGCCGCAGCGGAACTGGCTTCTAAGACGGCGGTTTGCACCGCCAAATCGTGAGCGTAGTCAAATTTAACTTCCTGCTCGCCGCGAATGACGCGGGCCATATCGGCCGCGTCGGCCACGTAGCGTTCAAAGGCTGGAAAACTGATCTCCTGACTGAGTTCGTAGTCGTCCTGCTTTTCGGATAAGGTAAATCTGGCCTTTGGATTGTCTAGCGGTTGAATTTGGAATGTCCCGCCGGTTCCGCAGATAACCAGATGCCTTCGCGCAAAACCATCGACTTCCATAGCGCTGGTCTTTATCGTGGCCAATCCACGCGGATATTCGAACACGGCTAACATGTTGTCGAGCAGCGAGTCTTCACGGGCAGCAGCATGTTGAGAGAAGGAAGTTATCTTGGTTGGTGTTCCAGCAATACCAGTGACTAAGTCGATCAGGTGGCAACCCAGTTCGAACATCATTCCGCCTGGGAACTCCGCGAATTTTTCTCGGCTGGCAGCATCAACCACTTTGCTCATCACGGCATGTACCTCAAAGACGTCGCCCAGCCAACCGCGACGCAAGAACTCTTTTAACAGCACGACCGCTGGGTTGTAGCGATACATATAGCCCATTTGCACCATCAGCTTCCGACTAGCGGCCTGCTCTAGTAATCGTCGGTAGTCGGGCAGCGAGGCCCCGGCAGGCTTATCCATGTGGACATGCTTCCCAGCCAAGACGCACGACTCCGCCACGCCCAGCAAGTCCCTCACGGGCGTCTCCACCAGGACGGCTTGCAGGTCCGGCACGTTGAGCAACTGCTCTTGGGTCATCCATGGAACGTCGCGAAATGGTACGCGTGTCTGGGCCTCTGCACGCAACTTGGGGTCCGGTTCCACGATGCCAACAACCTCGTAGTCGTCGGACTCCAAGTAGACAGAAAGCTTATTAGCATGCGCGTGGCCTGTGCCGATTTGGCCAACCTTGATAGGGCGAGATATTTTAGTTTCCTGGCCCTGCAAGCTCTCAAAAGTTGCTACTGAGCCCACAACACTCAAACATTGAATGAGATCGCGTCGAGTGATTTGCATCTTAAGCTCCTGGGGCAAGCAGCCCAGTGACGGAATGTTCGCGTAATCGAGTGAAGTGATACGATAGACGATGTGCTCAGCGGAATCTATAACGAGTGAGTGCCAAAAATAGTTACTGGATCGAAGCGGCCATTCCAATGCCAATCAAGAAATCACTAGAGCAACTCATTGCGCAAGTTGTCTCAGCCGAAGAATCGGGTATGGCTTTCGACCGCCGTCAATTGCTACTAGACCACCCCGAGCACGCGCGCGAATTGACTGATTTCTTTCAGTTGCATGAGCAGCTAGTCCAAGCCACTTCACCCGCGGCTGGAAATGATTCGGCCTATAGCGATTCACAGAGGACAGTCGAATTTGGTCCGTCAGCGCCAGACCTACCGCTTTCAAATAGTTTGCTGACTTCCGGACTCCCTAAGGTTTTTGGCGAATACGAGATTCTTGAAGAGATCGATCGCGGTGGGATGGGGGTCGTCTACCGAGCGCGGCATGTGCTGCTTTCGCGTATTGTGGCCCTCAAAGTTATTCGCTCGGGCGAACTGGCTAGCGACGAAGAGGTGCATCGATTCCGCAGCGAAGCCGAAGCGGCCGCCGCACTGTCGCATCCCGGCATTGTCCCGATCTATGAAGTTGGCATGCTCGGTGACCTCGTCTATTACACCATGGCTTATATCGAAGGGCAAAATTTAGTTGACTTAGCCGCCGCGGGTCCGCTCGATCCCATCGAAGCCGCCAGAATTGTGCATAAGATGTGCTTGGCCATCGAGCACGCGCACCGTGCCGGTGTGTTCCATCGCGACCTCAAGCCCGCTAACGTGTTGGTCGATCGCAACGGCCAACCGATTATTATCGACTTTGGCTTAGCCAAGATTGCGCATCACGATCACCAATTGACTTCGACCGGGCAACTGCTGGGCACTCCCGCCTACATGCCACCCGAACATGCAGCCGGACGCATCCGAGAAGTCAATGCGGGCTTCGATGTCTATTCATTGGGAGCGATTCTTTACTTCCTCTGTGCGGGACAGCCGCCGTTTTCGGGACCGACACCCTTTGATGTGCTCATGCAGGTTCTCGACCGCGAACCGCCGAATCCGTCCAAGTTAAACCGCCGCGTCAGTGTTGATCTGGATTACATCTGCCACCGGGCACTTGAAAAGCAACCTAGCGACCGCTACCAGCGCGCAGAAGACCTAGCCGCCGATTTACAGGCAGTGCTTCGAGGAGATTCCATCGACTGTCCGCGCGAAGCGTTGATTGCCAAATTAGAAGGCTGGTGGCGCCGCGAACCGATTTTAGTCTCGCACGTTTGCGGTATCGTGGCCACGGCGATCATCGTCGGCATCTCGTTCCTAGCACGGGGCGAGCCGTCGGCACCATTTCCATTTCGCATGTTGTTGCTCTTTATCTGGCTCATGGCCTGCTACGCACTTCAGTTCTGGGTGCTGCGAGCCCGCTGGCGGGATGTGGCCTGTCTGTCCTGGGCCACAGTCGACGTGGTGATCTATACGACGCTGATTGCCTTTGCCGATCCACCCCGATCGATGCTGCTGATTGGCTATCCCATGCTCATCGTCGCTAGCAGTTTGTTCTATCGCCAGCGATTCGTGCTGTTCATGACCGCCGCCTGCGCCGTCGGATTTTTGGCGTTGGGCTGGTTGGTACCCAAAGACGATTTCGTAAAACCCGATTTTGCGGCCATCTTTTTGATGGGGCTTGCCGTGATCGGCCTGAGTCTGCTGTCGACCATTCGTCGCATCCGCGGCTTCAGCCGGTTTTACGACTAGCGCCAAGTCCTCATGTTCCGTCTAGCGCTAGCGTCCATTCAGGTTCGACTTCAAGCCTCTTCGCCCAATCGTCGAGGTAGGTAAAGTCGATCTTGTTTCCTTGTATCTTTAACACTCCGCGAATATCTCTGAGGTGTTTGTCCGAATGTCCGAGTTGAAAGTATTTCAGCTTCATCAAGATGGCATCCTCGGGTGATGCGAAACGTACCAGCCTACCTTCAAGCACCGGCAACTCTCGAACACGCCTGAGCCGAGATTGATTAAAATCCGTTGCTGCGGCTACCATGAAATCTACCTTGAGACCTGAACTGGGGTGAATCAAGTTGAACTGAGACTGCTGCTGAACAGCAGCCATGACGGCTGGTTCACTCAAGTAGAATTCGCACTCGGCGAAAGCTGTGCAGAACCGCCGGACACTGGTGGCCGGCAGGTCGATTACGATGTCGATATCGTTAGTAAATCTTGGTTCCCCGTAGGCGATGGTAGCAATGGAACCCGTGACGAAATAGTTGAGAGTAAGTTTCTCGCATGCGACCGCAACGATGCGGAGCAAGTCGTCAGGTTCCATGAGACAGTCTCTTGGCGACTATGCGCGCCTGTTCTTCCTCAGACAGGTTTTGATGCTCTACCGCTACCATTCGCTGAATCATCCTGCGCGCAGATCGCCACATTCCCCAAGCGATCTTCAAACGCTCAGCTTCTGTCTTTACCGCTAAGATCGCGATCATTTCCGGTTGAATGAGATCTTGTTCCATGGTGCAGGTCAAGTTATCGCACAGCTGTCTTCGCCAGTAGATCGAGTGTATTGTCGATGATACCGTCCCAACCGACAATGGGCTAACATGCAAGCGCCAACAAAGCCTATTTTTCAGCTTTGGTACTCTCCAGCTCCGCACGCAACTGCTTCATTTCCTGTCGCAGTTCGTCGACTAGGCTGCGCAGCTCCTTCATCTCTTTGGGTAGTGAGATGGCACCCTGGATGGAGCGTTCGGCGGTTTCCTGAGCGACTTTGGCTAGTTCGCGGGCCTGCTGTCGGGCCGCATCCGCCGAGCTTCGCGCTTGCTCGGCTATCTCAACGGCTCGACTACGATACTTTTCTGCCAGCTCTTTACGATCCAACTCCATTTTCCAAGTTGGCTTTGTGTCTGAAGAGCCTGACGCATCGACCTGTATTGAGACCCCGTTTTGCAGGTTACCATCCAGGATCGGCTCTACAATGACCAGGATCTCTTTTGGCAATTTGTCGAGTTCCGCTTCGCTAAACTCACTTACTTTCCCGGCGCGGACAATCTTTATTTTGGCTGGTTGATCATTAACCCGGTCGATCAAAATTTCGACTGGCTTCCCGTCGACTTCTCGTTCGATCCGCAATTGCATGGTACCTTTCAATGTGCGATCCGCAGCTCGGAGCGAAGGGTTGCCGAAGCGGAAAATATTCAGTTCTCGGTTAGTTTTTCCGTCGCCAATTTTTTCCAATAACTTTCGCACTTCTTCGTTGGGCAGTTCCGACTTCCATTCGAAGAGCTGCTTTTCGTTGTCTTTCCCGTCCGAATCGACGGACAGTTCGATTTGGAATTTGGCGGCAGCGACGGGCTCGGGAGCGATTTGAAGCTCCATCTCCTGGCCGTTTCTCAGCAGCGTTACATCGAGCTTGGTAGGCTTGTCACTATCCGACTTGAGTTCGCTGATAATAGTTTGCAACTCGCTCGGAGAGCCCAGTTTGTGTCCTGCAATACTCAACAATATATCGCCTTCCTCTAACTTGGCTTTGGCGGCTGGGCTATCGGGCAATACGCGGGCGACCATGACTCCATCGCTACGCTTCAGATAGGTAGCCAAGTCGCCCTCTACAGCCTTCAACGCGATTCCCAGCCAGAGCCTTTGCGGTGGCGCAACATCCGTTTCCGTGGTACCCGGATCGGCATCAGCATCGGCTTGCACATCCGCGCTAGCAGAC
This sequence comes from Pirellulaceae bacterium, assembly GCA_041741955.1. Classification (GTDB taxonomy): domain Bacteria; phylum Planctomycetota; class Planctomycetia; order Pirellulales; family Pirellulaceae; genus Aureliella. The sequence continues at coordinate 180,878 of JBGSJL010000253.1, forward strand.
TTTCTCGGTGCGTCCACTTGGGCGACGACCACGACCGGTTCGTTGACGACTGGCTCATCGGCCGAAAGCGGCAGCGGACTGACCAGCCCACTCGTCGCGGTGGCACCGACCGCTAACATCCACATAGAACTCATAAATCTTCTTAACATCGCGTGAAATCCTTTAGCGAACTGTGAACAGAATTGGAAAACGGAAAATGTACTTGGTGGCTCAACCGCTTCGAGTTGGCTGCGAAGCATCTACGACCACACAGGCGAACGACTCCGCCTTAGAAAGTGAATATGTTCGGCAGCACGCGAAATTGTTGAATCGGCACCATTGCGGCAGTACCGTCTTCAAAGCTGATTGGCATCACCGCGTCAAACGTTTCGATACGCACTTGACCGCGCCGCTCCAGATCGAGCAATTCTGCCGGTACTTGGCAGTCGATTGGCACAAATTGTTCGCTCACAAATCGCACAGAATGCGTATCGACGTCGGGTTGCTGTCGGGCCGCATTTCGTGGAGATAAAGCCGGGCTGCTCGGAACCAATTCTTTTGGCTGTAGCGATTGTGAGAAACTACTATCAGACGCTGGACGTTGGCCCGTCGCATCCGACATTGCCGTTAAGTTCGCGGTAGAGCCAAGCTGACCTGCTGCCAACCAGCCCGCCGCGAAACTTAGCAACAGCAGGGCAGCCAACGAGCACAACCACTTTGTGAATCTTGCTAAGTTATGCTTGGGTGTCCCATGAGAGACCCATTGCACTGCCTCACTGGGCGAAGCCAGTGCGTGCAATTGTTCAACATCCCAGTCAGCCCCATTCCAGTCAACGTTGCCACGCGCCAGCGACTTGAGCTCTTTTGAAAGGGCCTGTTCGCGCAGAAACACGAGCGCACAATCCCGCCAGCGGGCTGGCTGGGACTCCAGAGCCGCTAGCAGGTTTCGATAGCGTTCGCCCGTTAATGTTCCTGTGGCCAACTCATCCAACAATTCGTCACTGATCGACTCTATGTGCATGTCACACTTCATTTTCGTAGTTCGCTATTTCCCACGACTCGGACGAGTCGCTCGCGTAGAATTGCACGCGCCCTGTGTAGCCGCGACTGGATCACGCTGGGCGAGACACCCAAACATTCCGCGATCTGATTGTAGGACAGCCCCTCGACATATTTCATCAGTAGCAACTGACGGTCTCGCTCGGCCATCTTGCCCAAAGCGTGTCGCACTGCCTGTTGTCGCTCTGCATTCAATAAAAATTCAAGTGGCGAATGAGCGCGACTGTCGCACTCGCCACGACCTTGCAACTCGGCCACACCTCGAATTAGTTTACGTTGACGACCAGCTTTGCGCCGAAATAGCAGCATCTGACGGATCGCAACGCGATACAACCAAGGCCCTGTTTTTTCAACCGCCACGAACTTGGCCGATCGACTCGCCGCAGCCACAGCGACTTCCTGCATGACCTCTTCGACTTCATGCTGATTGCCAAGACGCGAAAACAGTGCCGTCCGCAACCACGTGTCATGGGCTGGCATTGCTTCCAGCGGGTCGAACAAGTTTTCAGCAGTAGTCAATGTCATCGAGTGCTTCAGGTTTGCTGGGTGGCATCCCCTGATAGTTGCCGCCGGCTGCAATTTGTTGCAAAAAAAACAATCGTTCGTCGTTAGAATGAGAAAACCACTGAAAACACTGCCTTCAGTGGGTAAGATACCCCCCATAGGTTGGTAGCGTTTCGCCGTGGTGCTATAGACCTAGAGCGTGTGGCGCCCCTTTAATATGTCTAGAACGAGAATATGGCCAAGAAAAGTTCCGAGTTTGTTGTTGGTTCATCCACAATAAATTCCCCCGATGGAAAACCGGTACTTAGCTTTGCGACGCCCGAATTGTTTGAACGCTGGCTTAGCAAACATCACGCCGAATGCGGTGGCCTGTGGATTCAATTCTTCAAAGTCGCCAGTGGCCATGCGAGTATTACCTATGCAGAGGCGCTCGATATCTCTTTATGTTACGGTTGGATCGACGGCCCTGTGCGCAAAGCGAACCAACGAGCGACAACTTCTGTCCTATGTACGTGGTGCAAATGGCCCAACTAAACCCAAATCTGCATCGAGAGTTGAATGAGTTCAATGCAAGGTATTCCCATCTGGCAAGTCGATGCATTTGCTGACCGACCGTTCACAGGCAACCCGGCCGCAGTTTGCATCCTTGAACACTACCCGAGCAACGAGTGGATGCAAAACGTAGCTGCAGAAATGAACTTATCGGAGACGTCGTTTATCGTACCCACCGACGAAGCAAACTCTTTTCACTTGCGATGGTTCACGCCGACCACGGAAGTCGACCTGTGCGGCCACGCCACACTGGCCGCCGCACACACGCTCATGGAACAGCACCTTGTTACCACTGACCTGCCGATCCGTTTCCAAACCCGCAGCGGAGAATTGCCGTGCTCACGATCCGGCTCACGCATCACGCTCGATTTTCCACTAGCACCAGCCAGAGAGAATGTTGATTCCACTACGAAGTTCGCTCTGCTCGCTGCACTTGGGCTCAAGGAAGCGATTGTCCTGCGTACCAAGTTTGATCTCGTTGTCGCAGTCAACGATGTCAATATCGTCGAATCACTGCGTCCGACTTTCAGCTTACTGGAACAAATCGAAACGCGTGGCGTAATGGTAACGGCAGCAAGCGAAACGGCTGGTATCGACTTCGTCTCCCGATTCTTTGCGCCCCGCTGCGGCATCGACGAAGACCCCGTCACCGGATCGGCGCACTGCTGCCTCGCACCCTTTTGGGGCAAGCAACTGAACAAAACGTCGCTTGTCGGCTATCAAGCTTCCGCGCGGGGCGGCAGGGTGTACTGCGAAGTCATGGGCGACCGCGTGCATTTGACCGGCGACGCGATCACCGTGATGGAAGGTCGAATGTTCATTTCGCTGCAGTCACAGCTTTCGCAATAAAATAACCGTCCATCCGGATGGACGGATTGCAGGCACGCTCCTGTTGCCATGAGCTTGCTGTTAAGCGAAGTTTCCTTTCGCCTATAGGGAAAACATATGATACCAGTTCTTGTTGCGCAGTCTCTCGTTGAATACATTGCAAAACATTTTGCCAATTCGCGTGCTCCGGAATTTGGAAACGGTAGTTTTCCGGAGAAAAGGCTGCTTCCTCATCGTCATCGAACTCTCTCAAAGCTTGCTCGAGCTTGTCATCATGTACATCCGAGGGGCGCTTAAAAAAAAAGTAGCAGCGGAAACACAACTGCATTCAGGTCAGAATGACCCAAAGATCTAGCAAAAAAAATCGCTTGGAGAAACCAAAGCGAGGCCGACGGGGCTCGAACCCGCAACCTCTGGATCGACAGTCCAGTGCTCTAACCAATTGAGCTACGGCCCCAAATTCCCTGAAGCAAAACGCTACCAACGGGACAGTTCCCGCCGT
>JBGSJL010000254.1:0-2621 GCA_041741955.1 Pirellulaceae bacterium
GATCACTCTGCTAATAACTCGCATCGACGAGCGCGTGCGGTGTATCGCTGCCCAGCGAATTTGAGTTCCCGCACGCTTAATACAGCCAATGAGAAAGTGGCGCGGCACCCCCGAAATACGAGGATGCCGGCCGAAAAATGATCTCAACGCTTGGTCAGCGAAGCGATTAAGCCAAGACCGATGGCTTGCGGCTGCGGCGAATCATGCCAACTCCGAACATTGCCAAACCCGATAGGCCAAGAGCCGTCGGTTCGGGAACCGCCGTAATATTGCCACGTATTTCACCACCAGGGAACTGAGTAGTGTGGGCGTTTAGGTAAAATCGACCCGCTAAAAGACTACCGACATCTTCAACTGTCAAATTAACCGTGGCGTTGAGGCCTCCAGCAGTGCTGGAAGGATTAAAACCCGCTAGCCCATCCAACCCGATATGCACTGGACCGTTGGCTAGGAAACTAGGGTCCGGAGCAGACAAATGAATGTGCATGGCGTTGACGACGCCCGTCAGGTTAGTGAACCCATTACCCGCTCCCCAACCGACGTTGATACTTAGAATTCGGGTCACATCGTCTAGAAAAATGCCTGACCCAATCATCCCACCGCTGCCACCATTCACTGGGTTGGCTTGATTTTCGTTGGCGCCTAGCAAGCCGGAGCCACCTTTTCCCTGGAGCTGGAAGTTGACGATGGCTGCGTCTAGCGATCGAGGCGCCAGTGAAACCAGAAGAAGCAAGCTCAGTAGTGACAAAGACTTCATGGAAAATACCTTTCGGAGTGTAGCTCTGGAAAATTTCGGTCACGGGGTTTACGGACGGAGTGGAGCGGCGGATTCACGAAAATACAAAGTTCTCCAAACTTGTGGCTGCAGAGCCAAAAACCGCTCGATCCGTCCTGTCGTGAACCTCAGGCGCTAGCCGTGGGCACCATCCGACGAAGCCCACGGCTAGCGCCAGAGGTTCACAAAGACAGCCCACGGCTAGCGTCTGAGGTTCGCGATAGAACTCACAATCCGCTATAATGGCCTACACACTTAACGTGAACTGCCAAGCCTTTAAGGCCCGACTTTATGCCACCACTAACGCCCAATGACCTGTTGATTCGCCACAATCCAGTCGAAATGGGACGCTGGGTTGATGGAGGCGATGCGACACCGCAGGCGACAAGGCTGGTTTCGCTCGAACGATTTCAGTTGCTGGAGCAGGCGCTGCGGGACAACCCAATTCATAGCGAGCCGTACTTAGAGCTGGCAAAAATCTACTTGCAAAGCAGCCGCTGGGTCGATGCGAAACGAGTTTTGGATCTGGCGTGCAACCGCTTTCCCGACCACGAGGAAATTCAGTTCCTGCGGGAGGAAGCCCAGCTTGCACGGGCACTGCAACTGCATTGGGAGGCCCAAAAGGAGTACGAAGCGGAACCTACGCGGTTGACCGAAGAGCCACTGCAGCGAGCTGGAGTGCAATTGAACGTGGTCCGCGAGCGAGTTTGCCGAGCTCGACTTGCGCGACATCCAGCGGACACATACTTGAACTTGCCCCTTGCGGTTGCCCTGCACAATTTGGGGAACAGCGACGCGGCGATCCGGCTACTGGCCACAACGTCCCAAGAAGCAAAGCTGCGAGCCGAGGCCTGTTTGCAACTTGGCAGGATCTTGGAAAGCGGGCAACGTATCCCTGAAGCTTTATCGGCCTATCGAAAGGCGGCCATGTTTCGCGTTCCACCGCCGAGTGCGGAAGTACGTGCGGGCGCCCTGCGCGCAGCCGCTCAGCTAGCCGAGCGGCACAACTTGGTCGACTCGGCCCGCCGATACTTGGCGATGCTAGTAGAAATCGAACCTGAGAACAAAGACTATCAGGCACGCATTCAACAATTGAAAAAAGCTCCGCTCTAGCAAAGAATCAATGCCACAAACCCAGGGAGTTCATCCCTGGGTTTGTGAAATTCGAAGCTGGTGGAAGTAGCTTTGTCGCGACTAGCGGTTAAGTTCGAGCCCGAATGTGAAGCCAGCTAGTTGTACGTCCTGGTCGTGCAGATTGATATCGCCGAAGCCGGGATTGGCTGCTCGCCAAATTCCGTCAGCGAAATCTATTACATCGACACCGCCGCGGATGGAGAAGGCTTTGGTGATTTGATAAGCGGCTTCGGCTCGAGCCTCAAAACCGAATACAAATTCCGTGTTGGTAGTGTTCTCGAAACCGCTTCCGGTCGTGTAGTTCGTCGCTGTAACGCCAACGCCGATTGCTGGAGCGCCCGAATATTGAGTCGTGTTGACTCGCCGACGATATTCACGCGCCTGAAAGTTGGCCAAACCGAAGGTTCGCAGTTCGCCCGAAAGCGTCCAACGGGTAAAGTGAGTGAAGTACCTGGCACCCAGTTGACCGCCCACCATCCGATTTTTGATCGTGGTCTCATCCGAGAACAGCGTTTCCTGCTGGGTCGAAGCCGTCACCACCCCTGGCTGCGTGATGTCGGTGACACTGCGAGTGTAGCTCTGATTCAACGCGAAATCGTTGACCGTCGAAAATTTAAATCCGACCATCGGCTCGATGATACCGCCGTAGCGATAGGGTTCGCGACGCCAAGTCTTGTTGATTTCAAAGTTGCTCATGCCGAACGCATTAAGG
>JBGSJL010000255.1:0-116511 GCA_041741955.1 Pirellulaceae bacterium
CGTCCGATAACTGGGTGGTTACGTTCGGTTGATGAAGCACGAGCCTGCGAGCCGATCGTTAGAAATGCCCCAAGAATAAGCCCGGCCGACACCACTGCCCAGTGTGTTGGCTGGGCTTTTTTCGTAGGCTGAGATTCGTCGCAAACGGGTAAACGTGCGACCAAGAGGGCCCCCTGGAGAGCGTGAGGGGTAGTTTCAGAAGGCCGTTTTGGGTGAAAACCGCCCAGTGCTACTATCTTTGGCCACCACGATTATTCGTGACGCGCCCGGCAAAGCGTGGTAAAATGCACGAACGAGGTTATCGCTATGACAGTTGCATTTGAAAAAGACCAGGTCGCCATTCTTAGCCGAGCACTCGCTCCAGAAGCAGGCACTCTTTCGCCAGACGCCGCTAATTCCATCTTGGAAATTGACCTTAGCGAAGACGACAAATCGGAACTTCAGCGACTTGCCGCATCAGCTCAAGATGGCTCGCTGAGTGAAACGGACAACGAGGCATTGGAATCTTACCGACATGTGGGGCGTATCATTGAGATTCTTAAATCCAAGGCTCGCATCTCGCTAAAGAACGCTAGGCCAAATGCCTAAATGAATAGTGAGCTTTCTGAACTTGTCTGGAACCGTGCTAGGTCACTGTGCGAATACTGCCAATATCCAAGCGAATACGCTGGACTTCCTTTTGCAATCGACCACATCATTGCTACCAAACATCACGGTAGAACTGTGGAATCAAATCTGGCTCTGTCTTGCTTTTACTGCACTAATCATTGAAGGCGTTTTCCCGCCGCACAGTCGACCCAACGCATAGCGATCTTGCACACCCGTGCGCGGATCGATGAGTTCCTTTTCGATCGCGCCACTGATGAGTTGATTGACTTGTCGCTCGACGATCCGAGCGTGGTGATCTGGCTCGAGCTTTTGGTCAATTTCCTTCCAGCGAGGATCGCTCGGCGACAGCGGAAAGGGACGGAACGGCCTTTTCTTTTGTTGATCCACCTGGCTTAGACTTATCACGGCCTCCGTGTAGATGACTAGGCTTAATGGAACGCACATTGTGTGCGAAATCCAGTCGCAGATGAAGGTCATTTTTTTGCTAAGGCCCTGCCTCGCAACAACTTAAAAGCTGCACGATCTCTGAGTAGGAGGTAATGGGGAACCGCAGATTCAATCTCGTTTAACTAGGCGGCTCGAAATCACAATCTTCGACGCGGGAGCGGCAGCGGCCGTCGGCTAATACGGTCACGACTTGGTCTCCCGTTTTCAGCTCTGCAACCGACCGCAGAGGCTGCAGAGAATTGACCCGATGCGTCAAACTGTAACCGCGCGCAAGCACACTCAGCGGCGAAAGCGCCTCGGTGGCACGCACGAAACTGGCGAAGCGCTCGCGACGCGATCGAAGGTCGTTCCAAACTGCCGCTCGAGCCCGCAGCTCTAACTCGTCGATCCATTGACGCCGCTGTTTGTGAATTTGATGGGGTTTAGCCAGTACGCTGCGCGTGGCGAAAGAATCGAGCCGTTGACGGATACTCTTCACGCGGTTTCTCACAGAACTGCTGGCCCGACGTTCCAGTTGGGCCAACGTGCTCCGCAATTCGGACTCGCTGGGCAGCGCCAACTGGGCGGCTTGAGTGGGTGTCAGGGCCCGCACATCGGCGGCCAGATCGCTGAGGGTCACGTCGATCTCGTGACCTACGGCGGAAATGGTGGGAATCTCGCAGGCAACCAGTGCGCGGACGACTGACTCTTCATTGAAGCACCAGAGATCTTCAACGCTCCCTCCTCCGCGGCCGACAACCAGGATATCCAAACTCGGCTGCAAACTCTGAGCGATGCGAATGCCTTGCACGATTTCTTGGGCTGCCGATTCGCCCTGAACACGGGCGGGAATTACGACCAGCTCAAAGTCCGACCAACGCGTTCGAGCCGCCTCCAAAAAATCGTGCAATGCGGCTCCACTCGGGCTGGTAACAAACCCAATCCGCTTTGGAAACTTGGGTAGCGGTCGCTTGCGTTCGTCTGCGAACAGTCCTTCTTTGGCAAGCTTCTGATGCAATTGTTGGAACGCAAGTTGGAGAGGTCCAAGCCCCTGTGGTTGCAACTTATTGACAATTAACTGATAGCTGCCGCGTGGCGAGTAGACCTCGATGGCCCCATTGCAAACGATCGACATGCCATCTTTCAGCTTGAACGGCAGCTTCTGCGCGGCCGAGCGCCACATCACACCACGTATCTGGCTTTGTTCGTCTTTGAGCGTGAAATAAAGATGACCGCTGCTGGGTCGGCTCAAATCGGAAATCTCACCCTCGGCCCAAACCTGCGGGATCGACTGCTCCAGGATATTCTTAACCAACCAATTGAGTTGACTAATACTGAGCGGCTCTTGGGCGCAATGTCCACGCGGCACACCCACAGCATCTTCGTCTAAGTTCATGGAGTCAGCTCGCTGCGCGAATATTGAAATGGGGACTAGCTTCGTCTGGAGACGACAAGCTACTACCGTGTTGCAAAACAGAATTGGTTTGTTTGCCCGAGCCACGTTGTGGCGACCGAAACAATATTTCAGAGTTCCGAACGTTGCAGCGCCTTTCGGCCCAGTCTTCTGCCAGCTTGGTCAGGCATTCGAGTTGACTTTCAACCCACTGCCGATTTTGCTCAATGGCATCGCGGTCCAAGTTGGGCTCAATTTGAATGCGCGGTCCCATGATGGCTCGGCAGCGACTGAACGGACGCGGGAACGCAAACTGGTCCCACGAACTGCGATTTCGCCATGGTCGGTCGTAGCCCACTCCGATCAGAACCAGAGGGATCTGTAGCCGACTTGAAAGGTAGACGCAGCCCTGAGCCAGTTTGCGTCTGGGGCCACGCGGTCCGTCGGGAGTGATTGCCAGACTCATCCCCTTGCCGCGCTCGATCATCTCCCGCAGGGCGGTCGTACCGCCGCGATTGGAAGATCCACGGACCACCTCCATTCCGGCGAAGTGGGCCACATGCGACAACACCTCCGCATCCTGATGTTGGCTCAGGAGCATCGACAGTCTGCAATTGGGACGGGCGTAAATGGGCATGGGAATGTACTCATGCCAAAACACGTAGATAGCCGGTCCGCAGAAATTTTCGTCGGCAGGATCAGCAACGGGGTCGTAGCGTGCGCCGCGATAGGAGAGCGTCGACATCCAAGCATTCAGAACCTTAATGACCAGAAATCCGCACAACCGCCACAAGAATTGTGGTGGTTTTTGACGACGAAAAAAATGGCGGGCATTAATGGATAGCTTTGGCATCGACTCGGTCATCCCAGAGCAAAACTCAGTCGCCATGACTCATCGCATCGCATCGACTCGGCTGAGTGGCTACTAAACCTCGGCGGCTAGTAAACGCGGCTAATAAACACCGTAGACGCCATGAAAAACCTCGGTGGCACCGCCGGTCATGAACACATGGTTGCTGGCTTCATCCCAGCGCAGTTTCAGGTCTCCACCGAGCAAGTGGATTAGTACTTCGCGCTGGCTGTGTCCACTGAGAACTCCGGCCACGCATACGGCACTCGCCCCAGTACCACAGGCCCACGTCTCACCCGATCCTCGCTCCCAAGTCCGTTGACGGAGCTCGACCGGCGAGATCACTTCAATAAACTCGACGTTCGTTCGCTTGGGAAAGCGGGGGTCGTTTTCAATCTTGGGGCCGAGCCCGAGCACCAGGTCATCTGAGGCGGTGGGAACAAAGATGACGCAATGCGGATTGCCCATCGATACCGTGTTGACACTCAGCTCTCTGCCGTCGAATTGCGTTTTGAAATTTATTATCGGTCGTCGTTCGCTGGAGAGCGTCGTGGGAATCTCGTCGGGGAACAGTCTGGGCTCTCCCATGTCGACGGTCACCCATGCGACCTTACCTTGCTCGATTTGCAGTTGCAATTGGAGCACGCCGTTACCCGTTTCGATTGTCAAATTTTCTTGATCGCAAATGCCATGTTCATAGACGTATTTGGCCACACAGCGAATGCCGTTGCCGCACATTTCTGCTTCGCTGCCATCGGCATTGAACATCCGCATCCGCGCATCGGCCAGCGACGAGGGTTCGATCAAGATCAATCCGTCGCCACCGACTCCAAATCGCCGATCGGATATCCGAATCGCGAGCTGCGGAGCAGGCAGTGGCAGTGTTTCTTGAAAACAGTTGACATAGACGTAGTCGTTCCCGGCTCCGTGCATTTTCGTGAACTTCATGATGTCAATTCTTGAGTGTCGCAGGCGCGCTGATCGCTGAGTGGACGCAAAACGCATTCTAGTTTGCTTTAGACGAATCGCATACTGGCGTGGCTCGTCAGCCCAAGATGTCAAGCTGGCTGGGCGGTTCACCTGGCAGCAGCGCGACCTGGCTGGAAATGGCTTTCTCCTCTGCGGGCTCGATATCGATTTCATCGATGACGGCCGAGCTGGGACGCGATTGACCGTCGCCCTGGCCTTGTGCATCGCGATCTGGGTTAGCTTCCCCGGACCGCTCTACCGACGCACTATGGCTGACCTTGGCAGCCGCACCCGCCGCCTGACCGGCATCGGAGGCACCCTCTTTGGTGGCGGCTTGAGCTGCAATACTGGCTGCCGAAGCTGCCGAACTGGCGACTGAGATCTGCATGAGCACTGTTCCTTTTTCCAAAAATGCTAGTGCTGAGGTGACCCACGCTCTCACTGCCACGGAGCCAGGCTACCGATACCGCTTTGGCCGGCGACCTCTGGAAAGATCTGCTGTAGCGTAGCTTCAATTTGCGGAAACGGTCGTCGTTGCATGATTGGATTGTCGAGCGTGCCTTCGACTTCGATCATCATGAACGTGGCGTACTTCGATTCTGGTAGTAGCGGTGACACAACGCTGTAGATGGGCCGTCTACCGACGTAGCTGTACAATTCTAAGTCGATTTCTCGACGCAAGTTTGTCCAGCCTTCACCCTGCAGTCGCAGCAAGTCGCCCACGCAATTGATTGTCAGCGGGATTCGATCACCGTCGATATCAAAGTGGATATCCGCCGTTTGGAAGGCCGAATCGTCGTCAGCGCTGACGGAAGCTGTCCGCAGCAAACGCATCATAATTGGCAATTGAAATAGCTTGGCGTCTGTTAAGTGGATGTCGCCTTCGCCATCCCAAGTTTGTGAGTTCCATGGGATGCCGCTAAAGTTGAGATTCGCATCGCACAGCGCTTTGGTGCTGGCCCGTTCGACACCGACATCTCGCAGTAGACCACTCAGTCCTGCCTGTTGAAGGTGTGCGTCGATAATAAATTTGCCCGTGTCGAGTCGCCCCATACCCGACACGACTAGCCGCCCGGTCAGCGCATCAGCGGTCATGTCTGTCGACCGATCATCGACCATCTCCAATCCTGCCTGCGAACCAAAATACAGCGAGTTGTCTTCGATCTTGAAGGGACCGCGTAAACGCGTTAGAGGCACACCGAATACCGACACCGCGTCCATGGCCACCGAGCCAATCGCTTGTAGATCGCTGCCGTCGCTCGATCCACTGGTCACCACCGTGCCGCGCATCCCGCCAATGCTCTTGCCATTACCGAGCTGACCGTTTTCGACGTCGAGCTGGCACTCCCAGGCGGTATTGATACGAGCCGTGGCCTGGTTGCCAAATAAGATCTGGCTGCGGCCCAAGATGCTAACAGGCCCACGAAAATCAAGCTTGTCCAACGAATTCCGCATCGACCTAGGCAGGGCACGCAGAAGTTGGCTGTCGACGATTAGGCGTGTGCGAGGTTGCCAAACGACATTGGCTAACCAGCGACCGTCCGCCTGCGGCCTGCATTCACCACGAATCGATAGACGGCTATCGCCATTGACGCCAGAGGCCTGATGGATCGTGACTTGTCCAGGCTGGTAGGCAATATCGCAATCGATGTCCGTCAACCAAACCGGAAAATTCTTGGGCTGGATGCGTAGCGACCTACCCGTCGCCTGATTGGACTGACTATCCTCCACCAGCTTCACGCTGGTCGTCACACCTTCGTGGGGACGACGCGACAATTGCACATCGACACGATCCACCGAACCCGATGGCTGTATTTCCTCCCAAATTGCTTGCGCATCGGGTGTCAGCGCTCGTAGCAGCTCTTCTTCGATTGGAACTGCAGTGGCCTCGAAACGCAAATCGAATGGCAACTGAGCATGTGTGCCAGACCGCCAGTTCCCTGAGCACAGGATTTTTCCGCTGTCGTTGCGGCCTTCGAATCGATGCAGCCACCAACTATCGTCTTGGCCAGCGATACGACCCTGAATCTCATGGATGGGGTAGCGAAAGTGGTCGTACTTGATACTTCCTCCATAGACGTTGATATCGAGCGTGCGATGCCATGCAGGCTCGTTGTCGGATTCTCGCTCGAAGGTTGCACGCGTCAACTGAACTGTCCCGCGTGGATGAAGTGACCGTACAAAAGTTTCAACACTGGTAGTCTCATGGTCTATGGGCGTCAGCGCCGATATCAATTGTTCGTCAATCGCCACGGGGCTGTCCGTGTGTGCATCGAGCTTGCCAAACCACTGACTACCGGATCGCGATAAACGGAAACTCGAAGTCACGGGCTGTCCACCGGCTAGCCCCGTCAGTTCTTCGCTGCTGAGCGTCCCGTCCTGAAGTTGAATTCGTCCTTGAATCTGCGTCAGCGGGTAGGGAAACAACCAGGGCTTGATCGCCACATGCTCGCAATCGATGGCCAATTCGGGCGTCCATCGAGTGCCATCATAGGCCAACTTGACCGAACCGCTGACATGACCCGAGGGCTGCAGACGGTCCCACTGCCCTTGCAGGGAAGCCGGCAAGGATTCGCGCAATCGACTGTCGATCTCGAGGTGCTGGGCAGTCGCGCGAATCTCAATGGGAACGTCGCGACCAAAACCCAGAATGTCGGCGCCGAGTACAAGTTGCGCTCCGCTGCTGTTGGTGGCCTGCATGTCCCTAACTTGCAATAAACCGTTGGCACAGAAAAATTTTGCGCTCAAGCCTTCCAGCGGATAGGGTAGTCGCGGATCTTTGAGCCGCCCCGCTGCGAGCCGACCCTGAACGTCGAAGCGGACCTCCTCCGAATTGGCTTGTGAAATAAAAAAATCACTGGATGCCGAACACTCCAATCCCGAGAGCTGCGAAAGGGATTGCGACAACTGCGATGGCAGCGACTCAAGCAGCCTGGGCGAGAAGTTTAAGTTTTGCATCGAACCATTTGCAAACCAACTCTCTCGCGCCAAGTCCAATTGACCGCTAAGCTCAAGGTGCTTGAGTAGACCCGTACTGCGGCACGTCAAATTAAACTCTAGCGGCGGACGATCTGTCGCAGACGATGCCGCTCCTGGTACCATTTGCGGTCCGCTGGCCCATGGTTTAATTTGACCCTGAATGTCATGGAGGCCAATGACATTATTCTCCTGAGGCGAGGCATCCGCATACAGACGCAGCGTCGCATCCTCAAAAGTAATCGTGGGCGGAGTCGCGTCGAGCCCAGCCTGCGGTTTGAGCGTCTGTACCGACCAGACGCCAGCCGCGTTGGGCCAAGCATCAATCCGGACACCGTATAGTTGGACCTGCGAAACTCGAGTGGTCTTCTGAAGCCAGTCCGCAATGTCCAAATCGCCGTGTAGAACGGCCCGGTGAATCGTGACCACAGGACGTTGGCCACCAAACGTTTTCGAAGCCAGTTTCAGATTGTTGATGACAATCTTGTTCGGACCATCGGCAGAAACGCGCCCGATCTGCACCACACTGTCAGGAAATAGCAGGTGCAGCTTTTCAGCGACAGCATTCACGAGACCCTGATTGTATTTGGACAAAAAGACGCGATACCAGAGCATCGTCGCCAAAGAAGCCAACACAATGATCAGCAAAAGGATCGGCGTATGACTGGCCTCTTTACTTCGGGCACGTTTTGACCCGAGCGCATCGCCAGCCTGCTCTGGATCGCGTTTGCGATCAAAGCGGCCCTTCCGGTCAGGTGTGCGTGGCAGTGGCAATTAGGTCTTCTCTCGCAACTTGTTCCCCAAGCTCTGAACGTATGTTCTTATAGCCCAGCAGTTTAGCGATTGCGCATCCGGCCAGGGCAATCAACACAAACATGGCCGGCTCGCGATAGCGAATCGAACCTACAAATACCATGTGCAACGAGGTGAAGTAAAGACAAGGCAGCCAGCAAATTCGGTAACTCCAATCAAACTGCCCCCGCACCGACCAACTGGTTCCCAATGCCAGCAACAGCACTGCAAAGCAACTGATCGAAACACCCAACCGCACCGGTGCCGATCCCACGTCGCCCCCATCGGGCCAAAGTGTCCAAATTCGCAGAAACTTGACCCCAGCCAGCCGCACCACTTCTGCAGGATTGCTCGCAGCCCAGCTTAGCGCTTTGGCTTGTGCTCGGGCATTGATGCGATATTCCAGCGTGCTGACCAAGGGCTGGGTGGCCTGCTGATCCGCAAGCATTTGTTCTGCGATGATCGCCTGCATAAACTCCATGCCTTCGTCGCTGGCACCACTGGCACCTGCATGCAGGCCGTCATACAAGCTCGGGCCAACCTGAAGCGTTGTCGGCACAAAGCGACCAGTTATGCTGGCATTGCGAACCCACCAGGGAGCCATTACGACGCCCAGCCCAAGGAGGCTAGCGAAAAAAATGACCCCATGCCGCTTGCGTTCCGGCCCAAAGAGCAAGCCCAGCGCAAACAGGAAAGGGACGAACAACAACCAACTGGGACGGGTCAAAACGGCGGCACCTGTCACGCCCCCCGAAAGTATGGCAAGCCCAAGCACGCGCCACCAGCTCGCCGACTGCCATGCAGCCAACCAGCACAACAAAGTGGCGACCATCAATGGCAGGAAGAGCGCTTCGCTTAACACGATCACACTCATTCCGATCGCGGACGGATAAAACGCAGCGAGCCAACCCGCTGCCAGACCAGCGTGGTGGCTATGCAGGCGTCTGCCAAGCAAGTAAACGAACCCAACCGCAAGCGTGCCAAGTAGGCAACCCAACATGCGGGCGGACCATACTCCGAACGCGGATTCACCCTCGGAATCGACACCTAGAGTTGTCATCGGCGAAATGACGATGGGGTACAGCGGGGCTCGAAAGATCTTCGACTCTGCGCTGCCATACTCGAAAGGCAGACCCTTGGCGATTTTCCCCGCTAGCGTCCAATAGCTGTGGCTATCGCCCAGTCGAAATAGGCGACCTTCGCTGTCTGCCTCCAACTGCCAGTAGGCAGCAGCCCCCAACCGCAGTAGGAAAGCCGTCAATAGTACTACGGCCAGCAGATTGCGAGAGGCAGGCTTCATTCCATAGGGCACTATTTTCAACGATGAACTGGTTTCAACGATGCACTAGGCCAAATCTCGATCTTCAAACAATAGCAGTGCCAGGAACATGGCCAACGTCACATACAAGAGGCAATAAATCAAGTTGCCCGACAGCAGCGACATCGTGATCGGATTGCCCGCATCAATGGCCGCTTGCAACGAGAAGTGCTCGAGGATTGGAATTATCGTGGCGACTAATTGAGCCACAAATTGCACGATTGGAAAAACTTCCTGAGTGCTGCTGACCAGCGACGTTGTCAAGTTTCCGATCACGTAAATCGTGAAGCACACCGCTAGGTTGGCCAATTGCGGTAATCGGGTGGCGAGAGCCACGCTGATAGCGGTTAAGACGACGGCTTGCATGAACGCCATCGCTAGACCGGGAATCGTTCGCATTGTTTCCAGGTGACATTCCTGCCAAGCAGGCAATGTTTCGGAGGCCTCGCGCGCATCGTAAATCGGTTTGTAGGCCACGGCACCCAACTCCAGTGTTCCGAGTACCACAAACATTAGAAACAGCAGCCAGAAAATACCCAGAAACTTGCCGATGATAAAACTGCGCCGTTGGATGGGTTTGCTGAGTACCGTCAGCGCGGTCTTACCTTCAATTTCTTCGCTGATCGAACTGCTGGCCGACCAAATGCCTTGGAAGGCTGCCAACAACATGATGGTGGTGATGCCGCAGTCTTTGAGTAGCTTGATATCTTCGCCGAATGTATTGAACGATAGAAACTCGTAGAGCATGATTGCCACCGAACCCAGCAGCATCAGTACCAGGAACAACGGTTGGGCCAATTCGTTTTTAAGCGTTGCATGAGCGACGGCTGACGCCCGCGGTGCGACGGCTTGCTGAAGCAGCAGCACCAATCCAACCAGCAAAACGGCCATTGCCGTAATCAACAGCGAGGCAGCTTCGGGAACCGGTGGTACCGTGACAGCTGTGAACTGCAACTTGGCATCATAGATTTCTTGGTTCTGCACGTGCAACTGCGAACCATCATAATACGGGATCGGAATGTCTTCGATCTTCTGCACGCGTCGATTCCAAGTGAGCGTATCGTCGGTGCCTAACCGCAGCGGAACTCGACTGAAGCTGGCGCTGTTAGCGGCATCACCCAGAATTACCGACCTGTCGCTCTTTATCGCCAAACTATCCAGCAATTCAAAGTTGATTGGCACGTCCACAGGCACAAATGGCGATTCGCCGGTGGCCGGAGCGGCGGGCACAGTTCTTTCAATGATGGTTTGACCGGTCGAGAACAATTGAGGAATGCTGCGGAATGTAAGCATCGGATCGGCCACAATCGGCTTGCCCATGCCCGCACCAACGGCCCAAGCTGCCGCACCCACAAACACGATGACAACCGCCACAATTGCCAAATAGCCGGACACGCCTTCGCCGAGCGTTGAGAACGAGTGCTTGGCGGGCTGCTTGGAACAGCAGAACACTAACGACCAACCCACGATGCTACAAACCAGCACTAAGGCAATTCCCAACAACATCGGCTCGTTGAGCGCTGGACTGCCCTTGAATGCGTCCGGCAGCAGGAACCAAATTCCCGCCGCCATTAAGCCCGTTATCACTGCAGCTACCGCGTGACCGGTTGGACGATGCGACAATTGCTCCCACGCGGGCACTTGCGATAGCAGCTTGAACAGCAGCGTCAAAATGCACAGGCCTACTAAGCCGATGGCGAAACCGGCCGCCAGAAACCAGATTGGAGTCAACCAGGCTGTCATCCAATTGTCTGCGACTTGGCCGATGGGGAGTAAGGACAAGTGAATCAGTTGGGTCATTTCCAGGTAGTTTCCGAAATAAAGCAGAATCGACTAGCTCGGGTGCCGGACCGAGCATTGGCTATGTCGCTCGTATTTTGCCGCAAGTTGGCCTCGGAGTCGACATCCCCCACGGAATTGGGGCCAGATAATTACGTCCGCCCTCAACATTTGGTTCAATCATCCGCAAAAAGGCCACTTCTACCGGATCCATGTACCCGCCCTAAGCCCTTGCTGGGCGGGATCTTCTGTAGCTATAGTAGAACCCGTGGCACATTGTCCGGTCAGACTGATTGCAAGGGCGGGTATCTGTTATGGAAGGAAACCTGTCCTCTGCGGAACATGCCGTTCGCTCAGATCCTTCGATGACGGTAGCGCAATGGGACCAATTGGTTCAAGCCGCCCGGAATTCAGCGCAACTGGGTGAGCTCTTCGCGCAACATCGCGATCGATTGAAGCGGATCGTCGCTGCCTCGCTGGACCATCGTGCGCGTGGTCGCATGGACGCTTCGGATGTCATTCAAGAGACTTTTCTGGAGGCCTTTGCGCGGATCAACGAGTATCTGCAAACACCCAGCGTGTCGATCTTTGTGTGGCTGCGTTTTTTAGTCAAGCAGCGACTGGCGATGATGCATCGGCAGCACCTGCATGTTCAGGCTCGCGATGCACGCCGCGATCGACCACTGCCATGGGCCGAGGCGATTCGCCGCAGTTCATCGGTGATGTTGGCCGCCGAACTGGCCGCTCGCTTGACGACCGCCAGCGCTGCGTTCAATCGCCAAGAACTGAAGCGCGAAATCCAAGCGGCCTTGGCACTCCTGGACGAGAAGAGTCGCGAGATGCTTGTACTACGGCACTTTGAGCAGCTTTCCAATATCGAGTGTGCGCAGGTCCTCGAAATTTCTACTACGGCTGCTTGCAATCGTTACATTCGAGCACTGGAGCGACTCAAAGGCTTACTTCCTAGTGGTCCAGAGGTTGGACCATGAGCGATAACCATGGCGATTCGGATCCGAACGCAGATGCACCGGACGCTTTAGGGGTGCTAGCAGAGGAGTTTCTGACCCGACACCGCGAGGGATTGCTACCAGATGTCGAGGGCTATTGTCAGGGCCATCCAGAATTGGCAGCCCGTATTCGCGATTTGTTTCCGACATTGATACTGTTCGAACAGTGTGTGGCCTCATCCGCGAAGCAGACAGCCGACGCCCTCGACTCTAGCGCTACCTTGCCTGCCAATCTGCGACAGCACCTAGGCGATTTTCAGATCATACGCGAGATCGGTCGCGGGGGCATGGGTATTGTCTTTGAAGCCGAGCAGCGATCGCTCGGCCGCCGCGTGGCACTAAAAGTCCTGCCTGCCAGCGCGGCCCTCTCGCCGACGATGATCGAGCGATTTCGGCGTGAATCACGCGCCGCAGCCCGACTCCATCACTCCAATATCGTTCCCGTCTTCGGGGTTGGAGAGGACGATGATATTCACTACTACGTGATGCAGTACATTCACGGCGTCGGTTTGGATCAAGTATTGTTGCAGTTGAATCACTCTAAACAATCCGCCTTGCTACAGTTCACTGAGCCGTCGCCTGAGTTCGCCGACCAGGCCATCCCTGCTGACACGCCTGCCGTGCAAACGCAAGCCGCCAGCGCTGTTGGTCAAGCGGCGGCGCTGGCTTCCATTTCGACGGGCAGCAACGGAGGTCGATCCAGTGGAGCCGAAGACCGAGAGTATTGGCAGCGCGTGGCCCTGATTGGCATGCAGTTGGCAAACGCGCTGGATTTTGCTCATACCCAGGGAGTCTTGCATCGCGATCTCAAGCCCGCCAATATTTTGCTCGATACCCATGGACAGGTCTGGTTGACAGATTTCGGCCTTGCGCTCGTTACCGAGGATGGAAATTTGACTCGCAGCGGTGATGTCGTCGGCACGTTGCGCTACCTGGCACCGGAACGGCTCAAAGGAGAATGCAGTCTGCAGAGTGACGTGTATAGCTTGGGGGTCACGCTCTACGAGTTGCTGACGTTTGCACCCGCCTTTACCGAAACCGATCGGGCGGCACTCCTTCAACAAATCGCGCAACAAAATCCCAAACGCCCCAGAGCGCTCAACGCAAACATTCCACGCGATCTGGAGACGATCGTTTTAAAGGCAATCGAAAAAGAACCCTCGAGACGGTATGCCAATGCGGCAGCTCTGGCGGATGATTTTCAACGTTTCTTGGGCGATCGCCCCATCCGAGCGCGGCGGGTGGTACTGGCCGAACAACTCTGGCGCTGGTGTCGCCGCAATCCGACGGTCACGGCACTTTGCTCAGTCATCTTTGCCCTATTGTTCGGGCTGTCCTTCGCGTGGAGCATGGTGAGCTGGGTGCAGAACGAGCGCGATCGAGCGCGCGACGCGCAGCGATTGGCAGAACGAGCCCGCCAAACAGCCAGCGCTGCGGAACAAATCGCTCAGGCACAATCGCATCTGGCGCACGCCGTCGGCTTTCGCTTTGGAGTACTCCCAGATAGAAAGTCCAGAAGTTTTAAGGAAATCCAGCAGGCCATGGATTTGGATCCCCCCGACGACATAAAGCTCGAACTACGCAACGAAGCCATCTCCACGATGGCACAAACCGGAATCTCATTCGGGCGCTCATTCCGAGTCTGGAATGAACAGGCCCTGACCGCTGGATTCGATCGAGAAATAACTCGGTATGCGCGCATCGATGCATCCGGCGTGATTAGCGTCCGCAATACGAGCGACGATCGTGAAATCGCCAGCATAAAAACGTCGCTGGCTGGGACTGAGACGATCGAACTCAGCGACTGTGGAACTTGCGTGCTCGCGATCGGTAAATCGAACGGAGGTACGCTCGATGCCTGGAACGTGAATCGAAGCCAAAAAGTAATCGATTCGGTCCAGCGGTTTACGGGGTATGACATCGATGCCCAGGAGGCCACGATTGTGGTGTGTCAGGGCGACGCTGCGGTACACTTTTATGACCTCAATACAGGCCAAGTGACCCGGACCATTGCGACTCGTGGAATTCCAAAGCGGGCCGAATACAGTCCCGATGAGAAATTGCTGTCTATCGTGTTTGGAGATCAAGCGTCTCTCGTCCAGATCGTCGATATAGAAACCGGCCGAGCGGTGCAGGACTTGCTGCTCGAAGGCTCCGCACAACATTGCGATTGGCATCCCGATGGTCAGCGGCTGGCCATAGCCTGCGACGAACCCTGTAACGTCGAGATCTGGGACGTTTGTGACGGTCGTCAGCTTAAAACGATGGTCGGACACGATCAATATGTCGGCATTGTGCGGTTCAATCAGCGAGGGGACTTCCTGGCTAGCATGTCCTGGGATGGAACGCTGAGAGTCTGGGAAACAGAGTCAGCCCAACAGGTAGCCATGCTCAGTGGGGGAGGCCGTGTGCTGGGAGGTTACGAAAGTGTGGTCGCGCTGGGGTGGGATCACAACGAGCTCAAAACGGTAGAACTCGATCCGGCGGTCGGATTCCGCATTCTGTCGACTCGCAGCGCTATCGGTAAAACCTCATACGAATGTGGCACGACCAGCCCCGATGGCCGGTTGCTGGTAGCAGGCACCTACGATGGCCTTGAATTCTGGGACCTCACAGAAACTCGAAAGTTGGCGGATATCAAATATGCAAGACCGAGTTTCCTTTATTTCGACCCTAGCAGCGAAAGCTTCATCACCGCGACCAGTTCCAATGGCCTGCAGAGTTGGCCTGTGCTCAGTGACAGCGCTGGATGGCACATCGGTCGACCTGCGATGTTCGAAAACAGCGATATGGAGGCCGAATATGCTAGTACGACTCCCGACGGAGCGCGGTGGGCGATTATTGGCACTGGGAAAGCAAGGGTGCTGACCGCTGCCGGCCAAATCGTCTGTGAATTAACCACCCCTCCCAAGCAGGATAAGATCTGTCTAAGTCCGGACGGCAGCGTAATGGTTTCCTACGGATGGCATAGTCCAGTGATCAGTATTTGGGATGCTATCTCGGGGGAGCTAAAAAGGGAATTCAAAAAGGATTCGCAATCGATAGTCGAATTCACGCCTGATTCGAAACAGTTGATTACTTGCGAAGCTCAGTCGTATTCGTTTACTAGGCTGGAAGACTGGAAGGTTCTCCGCAGATTTGATCGCCTGGACTGCGCCTATCCCAGCAGTGTGTCTTACTCACCCAAGGGAGATCTTGTAGCCCTGGAATTAACTTGGGGTGTACTGCATTTGCTGCGAGCCGACACATTTCAAACGGTTGCCCTGTTAGAGAGCCCCAATAGAAACCGACCCAACCAATTCAAGTTTTGCGCCAATGGCGAATTGTTATGTGCCTTCTATGTTCGCTCCGGAGAGATCCATGTTTGGAACGTTGATGAGATCCGCAGGCGATTGGCCGACTTAGATCTGGATTGGGATGTTGACTCAGGCCAGGCCCTAGATGATGCAGACCCATCGATCGTCCAGCTTGCCAGCTCAAGTGAGATTGAGTTCGCCGCAGGCGACGACAGTCCAGAGGATCGTTTAAAAGTTGCGCGACGATTGATACGCGATGCCGAGGAGCAATTAGAGGAGAACCCCAATTCGATGTTCGCTATCAACACTCTCGCTTGGCAACTCTTGTCCGCTCCGGACGTATTAAGGGATCCGCCGAGGGCTGTAGCCTTGATGGAGCGGGTTGCTCAAGCCGCGAGTTCCGACGCAAATTATCGCAACACGCTGGCCGTTGGCTATTATCAAGTGGGTCGCTACGCAGAAGCCGTCGAACTGCTGCGCCAGAATCTGGATTTACAGTTGGACGAGGTACTAGGTTACGACCTATATTTCTTAGCGATGAGTTACTGGCAACTCAACGAAGAGCAGCGGGCGCGAGAAGTGCTGGTGTGGGCTGAGAGGATGTTTCGCTTGAAGCCACCCGCCGATCCCAGTACGCTCCTAGAGCTGGAGTCCTTCCGCTCCGAAGCTCGCACGCTGATCGGCGACTAGCCGCGGCAATGTGGATGGGTAGCTTCGTATAGGTGGTGCCGCTGCCACGGATAATATATTTACCACCAGAACAAATGCTGCAGCAAGTCGTTGAAGCACATGATTTTCTTTTTGGACAGGAAAATTGAGGACAGGAAAATAGAATTGAACGTAGGGTCGTAAATATATTCTTGCCTTTAATCTTTTTGTCCAAAGCGGGCGTGCCCTCGATGACGCCGAAAATCGTTCAGCATGCTCGTGCACAATACTGAGATTGCCTGGATCCCCCGAGTGGGGATTGTAGCGTGAATTTCGGAAATAACATCGCTTTCTTTGTGGATGTTTTAAGGGGCTGAACAGTACTCGGAATAGGAGGTTCTAGGGAAAACCATCGAACCTCCAAGTGGCGGAGCCGCGACAGGAATCTTTTGAGGACACTTATCCGACCTCTCACGCAAGTGTTGGCAGCATGGCTCTTCCCTCTCGCGCTTCGCAATCGATGTTTCGACGTGCACGCCGCAACCGTACATCGAGGCCAGTGCAGCTCAATCGGCGTCGCAGATTGCTCATGGAATTGCTCGAAGATCGGCGATTGCTGGCAAGCGACACGGTCCTGGTGAACCAACCGTTGATTGCGGTCGCAGGAGAGCCGTTGATCGGGGTGGTTTCGAATTTCAAGAGCGAATTATCGGCAGCACAGGTCGGTCTGTTTCAAGCCTCGATCAATTGGGGCGATAACATTTCGACCTCAGGTGTCGTCGACGCAGTCAATCTGACTACCGAAAACCTATTTGTCGTCCGTGGCTCGCACACTTACCAAGAGACAGGACTCTTTCCGATTACGACACTTGTCGGCGCTGCCGTCGATACCTCACCTGCGGAGAATATCAATGTATCCAACGCTACGGGGAACCAATTCCCGTTCGCGATAGCGGCGGATACCTCGGACCTTACCGGCCAGCGATTGGCGGCGATCTCGTTGGATGAAACCAGATTCGCCAGCGCCCTGCTGGGAACCGGCGGTGGACTGCTGCTGCAAACGAGTGTCGATGGCGGTGCAAACTGGACGACACGGCCCATCGGATTAGGCGTTGGTGTGGATGGATTGCCGCTGGCGAAAGACTCAGCCGATGTGACCTTCGATCGATTTGGCAACCTCTTTGTCACCTACCGCACCGTCTCCAACAACCTGTTCGTGGCTTCGAGTTCGGATCTTGGCGCGTCGTTCAACAGTACTTTTCAATTTCCACAGCCGGCGACGAGTCCTTCTTTGGCGGCATTTCATCGAAGCGATCTGACGCCGGCCGTGTGGATCAGCGCAACGGACACGTCATCGGGTGCGATTGTCGTCGCCAGAGCACCGATCACAAGCCTAGGGGTGGTGGGCGCATTTCAAACGTCGATTATCGCAGGTTCTACCGGTGGAACTTTCAGTGATATTAGTATTGCAGAGGATAATACTGTCAGTGTCGCTTGGCAGGTTGCCAGTGTGGCCGGGCTGCCTGCTGAGATTCGCGTTAGCACCGATCTGGATGGACTGGGACCGCTTGGCTTCGGACCGGTTGTTACGGCCGCAAAGCTGAAAGGTCCCGATCAGTTCACCGTCGCCGCCGCTCCAGCCCATCCCGCGCCGACCAGCGTGAGTATCGGCTACCGCAGAGCATCGACAAACACCAGTCGAATCTACGCCGTTTATGCCGATCAAAGCTCATCCGCCAATGGGCTGGTTTCGGAAATCTTTTTCATTAAGTCCGAGGACAAGGGAGCGACCTGGAGCGTCCCGCGCCGAATCAACTCGTCCGCTGGAACGAGCCTAAGCTTTCTGCCGAGCCTTGCGCTAGGCTTAGGCGGCACGTTCGCTGTCGGTTGGTATGAGTCGCAATTAAGCGATCCGTCCGCCGTTCGCTATGTGGTCGCGACGGCTGCCGACCTGGACGAGTTGAACTTTCATCAAGTGACCGTATCGTCGGGCAATTCCCGTGCGACAGCGCCGACACTCAACGCATTCGGTCAAAGCCAACAATTTGGTGTCGACGCGCCACAGCTTGCGTTCAATCTCCGCACGAGCCAAGTTTTGCCTATCTGGGCCGACAATAGTGGGCAGATCAATATGCCCGTTGATCCAGCCCAATTCGAAGTGGCTACGGCAGTGGTGGGACTGGCATTTGTTACCGATCCGATCGCAACGCTGAAAACCGAAGCACTCACCACAATGGAGGGACAACTAGGGCGAGAGTTTAATGGCACCGCGGCCACCTTTAGCCATCCTGTGCTGGGTCGCCAGGCCACCGATTTCGAAGCGACCATCACATGGGGCGATGGAGGCGTCACTGTTGGGACTGTCAAACCTACTCAAACTGCTGGCGAGTTTCGAGTCGACGGTAGTCATGCGTACGCCGCTAACGGGAACTTCGCCTTAGAGGTTGTCGTGATCGACAAAGTCACAGGAAGACCGCTCTCCTCGGTTGCAAACGCAACCGCCACATCAGGCTCGGACCTTGAACCCGCGATCGCCATCAATCCGCAAAACACCGATATCGCCATCTTGGTTGCCGGCACCAGCGCACAATCTAACGTGCCTGGGGTGGCCTTTTCGACGAGTACCGATGGTGGAACAAGTTGGAGTTCACGCCGCTTAGCCGATGGCCACGATGCATTCCCACGCTCATTGGGAGGATTCACCGATGTGGCTTATGACTCCTTCGGCAATCTATTTGTCGTCTATGAAACCAAGGGCGCGGATTCCAATATCGTCTTGCTACTCAGCGTAGACGATGGGAAAACCTTTCAGCTTCAATCGATATTCACAGCCGGCGATCAACGTCACCCCGTGCTGGCGACAGGTGTGGGTCCGGCTGGGCAGAGTGTTTGGTTGGCGTGGGATGTTGCCGACGCAAACGGATCAGCCGTTTTTGCGGCGAGTGCATCGGTATCGCGCCTAGGTAACGTGGGACCGTTTTCGACGGCCAACCTTTCACCGCTTGTGCCCGATGGTAAATTTCGAGCCTTCCCCGACATTGCGATTGGTCCATTGGGGCAAGCACTGGTTGCCTATTTGAAGACCGATGACATCGTCGCCCAGACCGGTCAAATCGTGACGCAATTGGACCCAGACGGACTGGGGATTGCAACGTTCGGCACGGAAGTCTTGGTCCACAATACCAATGTCACGCGATTCGCACCGTTACCAGCCGCGGGACAAGTGGGTATCACCAATCGCCCCGCTCTGGCTTGGACGAATCTCAGCGACAGCCTTTTGGTCGCGATTGTCGTCGACATTGATGCGGCCAGCCCAGGCGATGCCGACACCAATGTAGTGGCGCACATCTCCAAAACGGGAACGCAGTGGCGCCCACTATCGGTGCCCTTCAACGACAACCAGACCGCTTTCAATCCCAACATTGCCGCCGATCCGACCTCCGAGAGCTTTGTTGTGGGTTGGCTTAGCACGGATCCGGCCAATCCAAATACGGCAACGTATCGACTGGTGCTGACCCCACCGACCGCACTGATCAATGTCGAAGAAAGTTTTGTAGACCAATCACGCACGATCGATTCGTCCACTCGCGGACCCGGTCTATCCACCGGTCTGGCTTATCGTGCCGGCGTCATTCTCAGCGCGTTTCCCGACAATGGTTTTGGCATTTCTGGCAACCCAGATCAAGATAAAAGTTTTGACATCGCGGTCGCGCGGATTGCCACGGCTACGATACCGGTCGCCGAATTGCCAGCGGGGGATATCCTCGACTTCTTCCTGCCGAACTCGGGCGGCCCCGTACAGGTGGACTCATTTGAGTTCGTCAATCCCGATGGCACCAGCCTACCGCTATCGATTCGCCGCCATCCGCTCCGCGGCGATTTTGATCTACTGTTCGAAAACCAACTCGTCGGTACGGTGATTTTCTCAGAGCGGACACTCGGACTGCCGACTTCGCAAACAGGGTTCCTAGCGTTTGCACCCAACGCTGGCCCTGCTCAGTCGACGCTCGACACGCAATCTGAGGCGGGTTTTCAAGGCATCGTTCGTTTTCGTTATCGCGACAAAGGTTCGCCTACCTTCGTTGACATTCGAGTTGTACCTGGTCAATCGACTTCGGTCAATTTTCAGTCCGGTGAACCCGTATTGGATGCCATGCGTCTTCAGCAACGGCTGAATTTTTTGGGATTTACCGACGACGCCAACCAATTCTTGGTGGTAGATGGAATCGTGGGACCACTTACCGAGGCAGCGTTGAAAAAATTTAAAGCGGCCGCAACCCTTCCTGCGGGTAGCGCCAGCGCACAAACAACCGAACTCGATGCGGTGACGCTGGCACGACTGAATCAAAATCCTGCTAACGGCATGGCGCTGTTACCTGATCAGCAGGCTCGCATCGCGACCAGCTTCGATGCGTTGGCAACACGCTTGCTGGCGATCGATACGACGGGACCGATTGGTCAGCCGCTGCCAATTGTCGGCTCGATCGATGCCGATGAAATTGAGCTCGACCCGCTAAAATCAATCACGATCGGCAACACGCTCTCGCCTGGCAGTCGCATTGGCACCCAGGTCGTGTTGCAACTGGGCAAATATATCCAAGTCGATGATACCCCGACGCCAGCCGAATTCTTCGCTTTCATACAATCCACGCCGACAGCAGCGGGCTTCTCGAATCTCGAATTCGACCTACAGCCCAACGAGCTGCGCATTAACGTGGGCTTCAATGCGTCGGTGGTCTCGCAGCATCAAGCTGACATGGGAAGCGAAGCACGGGCCAACAGATTGAGCATCAGTCCAACGCCGACAATCGAACTGACGACGCAACTGACTTCTGCGCTTCGGATTGGGTTTGATTTCACGAAGGCAGACATCAATCGAGCTGCCTATTTTCAAATCGAAAGTGTGATTCTCAGCGCCAGTGCAACCTTCGCCGAACCCGCCAACCTGCACGCTGGTTTTCTTGACCTACCCGGTTCCCAAGCGTCGTACTTCGTCGACGGCAACGTCCAATTGTTTGGAGTTGACGGCGATAGCTTAAATGCGAGATTGACGCTCAACGATTTCTTGACCGCACCTTCGTCTTCGCTGTTCGCGACGAATTCTTCTGGGACCGCTGGCGGCTTTCTATTTCCACCGCCCGAAGTTTTTGGTGCCAGCGTCAGCGGCTTTATCGCGCTGGGCGGCGAGCCAAATAGTCTCTTCAATGGTGCAGCGCCATCGGTAGATGTCAGCGGCATCGGCGGTTTGAGCCAATTGATAACCGTGGATCCGACGCAGCTCGGTGCCGTGGTGACCCAGTTGGGTACGGTGTTACAAAACCTGCGGACCAGCGATCTGCTCAGCGAGCGCATCAAATTTACGGCCAACTCTAAATTGGGTGACGCGATCAATCCGGCGGCTGTCTTTAACGACCAAGTCAAAGAGCTGTTCGTCGACAAACCAGGCCAACCGGCAGTTAAAACATTGCAACAATTGGTCACGCGGCTGGGCACTTCGCTCAGCGGTGGCAGCTATAACACAGCGACCAAATTGCTTTCGCTGAATTTCAATCTGTCAGGCAACTCACCAGCCAGCAAAGTTCGGCTGGGCTTCCAAGATGGCCTTGGGGACTTGACCAATGTCACTACGCAAAGCGATGGTGAACTCAGCGGCACTGCCGATACCGTGTTCACGTTAGCGATCGACTTTAGCCAACCCGTCGGTGGCGGTGTGACGTTCACCGAATCGACGTTGCTAACGACGCTCAACGGCGGGCGTGGCGTCACGGGCTTGGGTGTCGATGGCAAGCCCGATATCAAATTCACCCTGTCGAGCGGTATCGCTTTCGAGGTGGTCCTCGACGGTTCGACAACGCTCGGCGATGTGCTCGCCAGAGTCCGCGCGGCGGTGCCCAGCAGCGTGGGATTGGCAGGCTTTGAAGCACGCATCGATACCGATCACTTGACATTCATTGACAAGACTGCCGGTGGCTTGGGCGGCTTTTCAATCACTGGAGTTAACGGGTCGTTTGTGGGATTAGGTGGCGTTGGGCTGGGCATCATTACGAGCCTCGACAAGCCCAACGATAGTGAAAAATATGTCGTCAAAGGTTTGCCGCTGCACGGTGATTCGTTGGCCAATCATGCCTATCTTGTTGCCAATAGCGTCAATGCACCGATCCTGTCTGGTACGACGACGCTGACGGCCAGCGACATCGATGCGACCGGCAAGCTGAATCTCGTGCCCGTGACACTTGGCAACGGTAGCACCAATGCTCCGTCGGGCAGCGGTTCGAGTCGGCAGACGTTTTCGACGAAGCTAAAAGATCCCAACAATAACGGCAAGTTGACCTTTAGCGAATTGCAGCAAGGGATCAAGAACGTCAGCACGATTGCTGGTCCGCCGCTCCTCGGCGGTACGTCGAATTTTTCGTTACCTGCCGGCGGTGTTGTGCCCGGCGAAACGGTCTCGGCCAACCCAGGGATCACGCTCAGTTGGACTGATTTGACAGACCCCAGTTCGCTCTCGGTCGACTATGGACCGGGGCTGGCACCGCTGCGCGAACTAGGGAGCGTCAATCAGGCGCTCATCAAGTCACTACTCGATCAAGTCGCCAACTACTTGGCACAAATCGAAGCGGTTTCGTTCTTGCAAGACAACATTCCGCTGCTGGACCAGAGCCTCGGTCAACTAGTCAGCGCGGCGGAAAAGTTTCGCAAGGCATTTGATAATTTCAACACCGATGACGCGATTGATTCGCTGACCGCGCTAGAAGAGAAGCTCGAAACGGCTCTTGAAACGGCGCTTGGTATTCCGGTCACGCCTGGCGACGGGAGCACGGTAGAGCTGCTGCGAGACGGTCACGCATTGCGGGTGGAGATCAACTACAACCCAACTTACTCGAAGCAGCGGCAACTGAATCTCGACTTGACTTCACTGGGTGTGCCTGGGATTGGCAACCTGATCGATGCTCGAGGCATGGCAACGTTTGCCGTTTCGGCCGGTGCGGATTTTAATCTGGACCTCGGTATCGATCTGAGCAACCCCAACGCTCCGCGTCCGTTCTTGTACGACAGCACCGCGGCGGCGCTGACAGCCAAAATTTATGGATCAGGCATCCATTTCACCTCCGCCATGGGTCCATTGGGTGTATCGATTGGCAATGGAACCAACAACAACGGCTTCTTGGTCTTGGACGGCGACGGATTATTGGAGCCGAGCGCCAATGCGAATGACAGGGCTGCACTGACGGTAGGCTTAACTGGAGCGACCGCAGGCCGAGTGTACTTCGATCAATTCTCTACCTCGAATTTGTCGCAACCCGCTATAGCCGGGAAATTGAATCTACAGTTGCCGGTCTATAAGAAGAACGCGACCACGCTGCTTGACCCGGCAGCCCCCAATCTGTCGTGGAGTTTTGATCTCAACAATCTTGCCACTCCACCTCTACCGAGTTCGGTGCCAAATTTTGGCGCGATCTTCGATGCGCTGCGACTAGACGGTGCGATTGATGGTTTCCGCGATGGATGGGATGCGTTGTTTGATGTGCTCGATCTGGCCGTCGACTCGACCGCGTTCGCTACTAACATCCCTGTGATCGGCGATCAGTTAAAAGACGCGGCCGGATTTATCCGTGACTTACGCGATCGCGTCGTCAACGGTTTGGACCAAGCCGGTGAACAGACTACGGAAGTCCTCAAGCAAACGATCTTTGCTGCCGTTGGTCCGGCTGGACTGAATTGGTTACAAGATCGCAATGGCAATGGCATTGGACCTGATGACATCATTGTTTCACCCGGCGTAGTGAATTCAAGCACGAATGAGATCCGCTTTGACATGACATTGGCCCAGTCGGCCAAAATTCTTGACCTGCCGCTCGATTTTGACCTCGGCCTGCCGCTGATCGGACTGGACCTGAAGGGCGGTGTGCAGTTGCGAACTGGTTTCAGTTGGAATCTTGGATTTGGGATCAACAAGCAACAGGGCTTTTTTGTCTCTACGACCGCCAAAGACGAACTAAAGTTCTCGATCGAAGCCAGGCTGCCGAACTTTTCCGGTACAGGTACGCTGGGTTTTTTCCAAGTCGATGCGACGGATGACAATTCGCTGCTGGTGGGGAACTTTGCGGTGGATTTGAAAGACCCATCCGGTGACGGTCGATTGACGTTGAGTGAACTAACTTCGCTGAGCAGTTTTACCGACATCGTCGACGCTCGCTTCTCTGGCAATCTCGATCTGAATTTGAAATTGAAGGCCACTTTTGGTGGCAATGCTAATTTCCCCAGCATCGGTGCCGATTTCAATTTGGATTGGACATTTCTAAACGCATCCACTCGAGGTGACGCGAGTGTCTTCGGCGGAACGCCCAAAATTGCGCTGAACAATGTCACGATCGATGCGGGACAAGCGATTTCGAAACTGTTGGCACCGATTCTCGGAACGGTAAAGGATGTGTTGGAACCGATCAAACCCGTGCTTGATTTTCTCAACAAACCGCTACCGGTAGTTTCCGATCTGCTGGGTTCGGCTATTTCTTTATTGGATGTCGTCGAACTCTACTCGACGCTCAACAACGGGTCGATCGAGAATGCGCTAAAGTTTATTAGGATTGCCTCGGAGATCAACGACTTTGCTAATAATGCTTCGCAGCTCGGCAGTTCCGTGATCCCAGTCGGCAGCTTCACCATCGCAGGTGGAGTGGGCGGAATTCCTGGTTTGGATGTTCGCACGACAGGTTTGTCGTCGCTGTCGCTGGCGTCGATCAGCCAAATCGGTGGCATCTTGAATAACCTCACGCTGCTTGGCGATGTTGCTGCCTTCCTCGGATCATCGACTACCCTGCTGGGCAGCCCCGGCGGTGTTGGTTCGGACGAAGGAGGCTTTGAATTCCCGATTTTGAAAAATCCGTTGCTGATTCTTCAAGCGTTGCTCAGTGGTGACCCTGAAAAAATTGTGTTCGTCGATTTCCAAACGCCCAAGTTGGATATCGCTGCCAATATTGAGATCGACATCCCGATAATTCCCGTGATTCTAACTGGGTTCTTTGCCGGTGGTATCAACGTGCAGGGACAACTCGGCTTTGGATTCGATGCGTCCGGAATAGCGAAGTTTGTAAGAACCGGAAATGAAGCGGATATATTCGACGGCTTCTTCATCTCCGATCGCAAGAATCCCGACGGAACGGGCGACGATGTGGATGAACTGATGGTGACTGGGGCCTTCGAATTGGGTGCGTATGCTGGCGGATCTTTCGCTGGTTTCTCGCTTGAAGCTGGTGCCAAAGGCGGCATCTACGCGGCCATCGGCGCGAACCTGAATGACCTTGACAACAGCGGTCGGATTCATCCGTCGGAGTTTGCGGATCTAGTCGACGAAGGCTTCGCTTGTCTGCTCGATCTACATGGCGAAGTTTACGCAGCGGCTTCCGCGTATGCGCGTGTCGAAACGCCGTTGTTCACCTTGGTCGACAAAGAATTCGAATTCGCCCGCGAAACGTTGTTGAACTTTAGTCATCATTGTGGCCTTGCATCGTCCGACGCTGGTTTGGGAACACTCAGCAGCGGAGTGCTGACATTGCTCTTCGATCCCGTCGGCGACGATGTGTTCAGGGTCCAGGGTGGAGCCAACGGCAGTATTACCGTGCGGGGTCGCGGTAAGATTCAAATTTTTCAAGGCGTGACATCGATCTTCGGCGACATGGGAGGCGGCAACGATTTCATTGAAATCGCGGCGACCGTGAATCTGCCTGTCGAGTTCTTCGGCGGTGCCGGCAAAGACACTTTTCGGCTTGGAGCGGGCCCAGCGATCATTCATGGTGGTGACGGTAACGACACGATCATCGGCACAGCCAGCGTTGGCACACTGCTGATCTTTGGCGACGGCGGAGATGACGATATCACTGGCGGACGTGGCAATGATGTATTGCACGGTGGTGATGGTAACGACATCATTCGCGGTGGACTGGGCAACGACAGGATTTTTGGAGATAAGGAAGACGATCAACTGTTCGGTGGTGCCGGTGACGATTTTCTGGACGGCGCCGACGGCAACGACAGGCTGTATGGCGAATTGGGTAATGATGAATTGCGGGGTGGTCAAGGGAACGATGTCGCCGACGGTAGCTTGGGCGACGATTTGATCTATGGTGATGATGGCGACGATGTGCTCAAGGGCGGCGCTGGCAACGACCGCATCTATGGCGGTAAAGGTAGCGACAACATCGAAGGCGGCACCGGCGATGATGCGATCGAAGGCAACGATGGCGATGACTTCGTCGAGGCTGGCAGCGGCAATGACCATGTGCGCGGCGGACTTGGCAACGACGTGATCTACGGCGGATTGGGTAGCGATACGATCTATGGTGAAGCCGGTAATGATCGCATTTTCACTGGCTTGAATGATGTTGGCACCGACACCCGTTCGACCAACTTCATCGATGCCGGGCCGGGCTCGGATATTGTTTACGGCGATCTAGGGGCTGACACGATTTACGGTGGTGACGCTGACGATCTGCTCTATGGATTGGCGGGCAACGATATCATCGACGGTGGACTAGGCAATGATCGCATCTATGGAGGCATGGGCAGCGATCGATTGGTCGGCGGATGGGGGCGAGATACGATTTATGGCGGCAGCTCAGCGACCGGCGGTGGTGCGACCTCGGACAAGAACACAATCTTCGGCGATGCCGAAAACGGCTCAGCACCAGGAGCTGCGGCGAACGAAGCCGATTGGATCTATGGAGATATTGGGGACGATACGATCTATGCCGGTGTCGGTGATGACACCGTCTATGCACTGGCGGGCAGCGACTACATCGAAGGCGGCATGGACAGCGATTTAATCTACGCTGGCAACAATGAACTTGGGGGTGGTGCAGCCACGGATGCGAACACAATCTACGGTGATTCCAAAGCCGGCAGTGGCGGTCAAGCCGACCGCATTTATGGCGACATCGGGCCGGATATAGTCTATGCCGGAGCGGGCAACGATATCGTCTACACGTTGGCGGGCCACGATATTCTGTATCTTGACGAAGGCCACGATTTCGCCGATACCGGTGACGGTGACGATACG
Source organism: Pirellulaceae bacterium (assembly GCA_041741955.1). GTDB lineage: Bacteria > Planctomycetota > Planctomycetia > Pirellulales > Pirellulaceae > Aureliella. The sequence continues at coordinate 27,120 of JBGSJL010000255.1, forward strand.
GTTTATGGCGAAGCGGGTGATGACGATATTCACGCCGGTGCAGGGTCTGACCTAGTGTTCGGTGGTGCCGGTAATGATCGCATCGACGCTGGCGACGGCGATGATTTTGTCGTGGGTGGAACCGGCAATGACGTGATCGATGGCGGTGCAGGTTCGGATGTATTATGGGGTGGTGACGAAGTCATTGCGGCAACCGGTTTCAGCCGCAGCCCGTCGGCGCTCAGCTTCCCCACGAATTTCCCAGATGCAGCTTGGAGCGTTACCAGTGGAATGAAACGACTGGTTCCGAGCATCTTGGCTGGGCTTTCGGTCGAAGGGCAAGCCAACGATGGCGATGACCGGATCAGCGGTGGTAGCGGCACCGACTGGGTTTTCGGCGGCGGCGGCAACGATGATCTTGATGGCGGCGACGACGATGACTACGTGGATGGTGGCTCCGGCCATGACGCAGTGCGCGGCGGTCGCGGCGACGATGTGATTCGCGGTGGCAGTGGCGACGATGTGCTGCGCGGAGGCGATGGCATCGATCAACTGTTCGGCGATGCCGGTTCCGATCATCTGTTTGGCGACGCAGGCAAAGCCGATGGAACTCTCGCGGATTCGTTGGTGGGACAACGCTTGTTCGGCGGCGAGGGCATCGACTATTTATATGCCTTCTCGTATTCAATCAACGTGGCTGCCGAAAAGGATTTGCTCGGTGACGAGTTGCACGGCGGCAGCGGTGGTGATTGGCTGTATGGCAGCATTCGCAGCGAAACCTTGTTCGGCGATGCAGGCAATGATTCCACTCAAGGCGATGGAATCATCGGTCGCAACTACGCACCGTTCGATCGTCGCGCAATCGAAGGCGGCAACGATACACTCTATGGCGGCAGCGGCGAAGACAAACTGTATGGCGGTGGCGGCGACGACGTGATCTGGGGCGGAGGCGATTCGGATTGGCTGGAAGGTCAGAACGGTGTCGATAAACTCTACGGCGGTAGCGGCATCGACATTCTGGTACTCGACACCAGCTTCGATTACGACCCCATCCCCGATGAACGGAGTGAAACTTTTGATGGTCACTTCGGCAATTTCGCCCAGGGAGACACACTCGACGACAACGCGACGGACATCCTGCAAATCGAAGGTTCGGACGTTGCGGACATGATCCGACTGGGACAAGTCCGGTACACCTACAATCATCCCGATGGTTCGATGCGATTCGATGCGACCCAGTTGGCAATCACTTTGACTGCCGGTAGCACCTCTCGCTTCTTCACTGCCAATTGGCGTGATTTTTTCGACAAACAAGACGCCAACGGCAGGCCGCTGATTGAGCAATTCCGTATCGCCGGTTTGGGCGGCGATGATGAGCTTGGTTTCGTGGCCGAGAACAATTCTTTGTTGGTAAACAACGGACAAATCGTCGCGACGGGCGGAGTCCTGGTCGACCTGGAACCGTTGGATGTTGTCGATTTGGATGAGCGCAGCGACGACTTTATTGGTGTGCTCGATGGTGGTCCCGGCGATGACACTTTGCTCGGCACCAATGCACGCGATCGACTCGATGGTGGCTTGGGTAGCGACACGCTGTACGGCTACGGTGGCGACGATCAATTGTGGGGCGATGGCGGTACTGGGTTTGGCCTCCGCACCGACTTTGATCGCCTGTTCGGTGGCCAAGGCAACGACGATCTGCTCGGTGGACAGGGCCAAAACGAACTGATCGTATGGTCGTATCATCCCGACAAGGGATTGGGTGATCTGCAGTTTGATGATGGTCAAACAGCCACCGGCATCAGCGGATTCCCTAGGCTCGTCGGACGTTTACCGTTGCCCATTCATGGACGTTTGGAACATGCATCAAAATTCAAGTTAAGTTTCAGCGGTTACGATCCCTTTCAGTTGGTGGTGCCCGTTGATAAGAACAACCAAACACGTCAGGATCTGATCGACGATGTCAACGCGGCCATCATTGCGGCGGGCCTCGATGGACTCGTGACAGCGGCTCTGGTTGGAGATCGCATTGAGCTGGTTGCTTACACGAACAGTGTGACAATCAAGCGTGTCGATGACTTTGGAGTATTCCTTGATTCACTAGGCGTGTTGCACAGCGACAGCGGCGACCACTCTGGCGCGTTCGATGCCGAGGGCAATCCGCTTCCCAACGGAATATTGGACGCTGACGATGGCATTACAGGCCCCAAGCGAGTCGCCTACCGTATCGAAGACACCGGACTGAATCGCGTCCTGGGCAGCGACAATACCTTAGCAGTTTTCGGCGGAGATGAACTGTACGGCGGCACGGGGCTGGATTTCTTATACGGCAACGAAAGTCCGGCCAGCGATCCTGATCGGCTTTACAATCGCAGCGGTAAACTGTTTGAATCGCTCGACGGTGGACTGGCGGGCGACGAGTGGAAGGCCTACGCCCGTGGCACCAACAAGGTCTGGTACTACGGCGGCACGAATCTGAACGATGTGATTTCGGTTGACTTTGTCACTGAACCAGGCGTGTTGCAAGGTCATCATCTAATCACACGACTGACCGAGAACAACGGCAATTTTACGTTTGATGCACAGGTTCGCTTGGACTTTGGTGCTCGCGACGCCAACGGCAAGCTAATCTGGAGTGCCAACGATTCGTATTACGGTTTGGCATTGACCGGCGCATATGCCGTGCCAGCACAAGGCCGCTTGGTGGATGCCGACGGTTTGCCACTCGAGGATGCCGAGTTCGCCATTGCGGTCGATGGCTTGGTGACCATGATCAAGTTACCTTCATCCGTCACGCTAGACAATCAAAGCGTGCTTGATCTCGCTAACGACTTGAACGCAGCACTCAGCGTGGCTGGTTTGTCGTCGATGTTGAGCGTGCGGCCCAACGGCGACCGCACCAGCTTCGTTCGGGTCGGGACACAAATCGCCTCCAGTGGCTCACTGATCGTGGTCTCGGCCAATGAAACGGCTGAACAGGCACTTGGCTTAAACGCTGACCTAGAAGCCACCATCGGCTTTGTCGGCTCGCACGGATTGTCCAGTCTACTGCCGCCCGAGGGAGACTTTTCGGCAATCATCATTGATGCCCTCGATGGAGACGATCAAATCACAGTTGGACCGACGGTGGTCAAGTCCGTTTGGACCGATGCCGGTGCCGGTGATGACCGCGTGATCTATGTCTCGGGCCGACCGATCCTGATCGATCAGACCGACAGTCGAAACAACGGGGTTGGTAACGGCGATCAAACACATGCTTACGACTTTGCTACGATCGTGGGCGAGCAACTATTTACTGGCCTGACGATCGACAGTCCCACCGACCAAGACTGGTACAGGTTCCGCTTCTCGACAGTACCACTTGCTGGCGAAGAAATCCGAGTGAGAAGCATTTCGACCGGCGACCGTTTGACAGTCCGATTGGTCGATGCAGGCGGAGTGGAACTGGCTCGTTCAAGCAATGGAGTCATTGATCTGACGGCGGTGGCGCTCAGTCTCGATGTTGACTACTTTCTGCATCTATTTACCGATGCCATTCCGACGGTTTATGAGATCGAATTCGTTATTGGTGCGGTGGTGAATACCAGTCAGGCAACGGCAGCGGCATTGGTTGCACCTCTAAATCAGTTCGATTCGATTCAAGGGCGTGGGCTGCGAACAGGCTCCAGTTCGGCTTGGTATTCATTCCAGCTTTCGCGTGACGTGGTTGCTGGCGACGAGTTCTTAGTCAATATTTTCGAGGCCACGGGTCGGACGACGATCACCATTTACGATTCGTTGGAGTTGATTGTTCCTATTGCAGTTCCGCCGCATGTGGTCGCGTCGCGCAGCGTTATTGCGGGCGACTCGGTGGCGCTGCCTATTCCGGGTTTGAAGCAACATGTCACCTACTGGATTGAAATCGCCGGTGTCGGACCAGCTCGTTATGAACTCGTGCCACGTATGGGCGGCAATGTATCGCTTGATTTTTCGCAGCGAACGGTCGCAGATTTGTCGGATCCGATTTTGACGGCCCGCAACGGCATCGTTCGCCGAGACGTGATTCTCGGCGGCCCTGGCAACGATGTGATCCAGGGCGGTCCCGGCGAAGATTGGATTTTCGGAGGACCGGGCAATGATGTTTTGTCGGGTGGCTACGATCGTCAAAAAGGCGATCTGATTTGGGGTGGCGCTGGCGATGACATTTATCAAATTCTGCCTGATGGCCAAGCGCTGACTCGCTCCGGTGCACGCTCGATCACCATCGACGGCCAGACGGCATTCATTCCCACATACAGCGATCGGTTTGACGGTGGCGCTGGCAATGATCAAGTACTGTTCCTGGGCGGTGATCTGGATGCACAGGGCGATCCCATCAACGACCATGTGGCAATTCGCTGGAACACGATCCTGCATCGTTACGAATTTTCCAGCCGTGTATGGGACGCAGCGCGAAACAATTTTGTACCCGAGTCGTACGCTAGTGCAACGATGGAGTCAGTTGCTGGTTTCGCACAGCAATACGCTTACTACACAACGCTGCGCACCGAAAGCACGGTGATAGATACTCGCGCAGGCGATGACGAGGTTCATGCGGATCCCGGCTACTTAATTCGCGGTAGCGAGTGGGGCTTTGGTCCAGAAGTTCGACCTCAGAGCGCCAACCCCAACGTGATCATTCGCGGTGGAGCGGGCACCGATCGATTGTTTGGCGGTGCCGGTGATGACAGGATCGAAGGCGGTGATGACGCGGACGTGATTGTCGGAGGTGGCGGGAACGACGACCTAAGCGGCAACACTGGCGACGACTGGCTCGCTGGCGGCACTCCGGCTTTGATACCCGATCGATATGAATTTACCAGCGGAAAAGCCAACGATAACGTGGCCTATGCGTCGTTGCTGACAGACAGCTTACTACCACTCCGAGCGTTGATTCCCACCGACGTTGTAGTGAACGACCTGAATTTGCACTACGGTGATCGCGGCGATTGGTACGTGCTGAAGACGCCCGAAGCGTTGAAATCATTCGGTGCGTCCAAAGCCGCTGATGTGCTACGCGGGATGGTTAACCTGCAATTCACCAGCGTCGAAGCGACGACGCCTGGCACGCCGCTGGCCAGCGTGCTGGCGAACTTTGGCTATCAAGTCGTGGGCAACGTCAGTAACCCGGACCGGACCTTGTTTCTGTTCGCGGCGACCGACAGTGACCCCGGTTCGGGTTTGTCACCCGTTCCTATCAACCAGTTCGCTGGCGTTCCAGAATATTATCTGATCCATGTTCCGAACATCAACAACCTGGCATTGGTCAGCGCTAGCGAAGTCAAATCGTTCACGCCAACCGCGCCGGAGACTCTGTCGTTTACGTTGACGGTCGATGCGGTGCCGAAAACGATCACGTTGAGTCTTACCTCTCCTACAACGTACACGGCGAGCAGCTTGGTAACGTTGCTACAGAATACCATCAATCTGGCTGGCAATTTTCCGCCGACTGGTGGTCTGCCACAAGTCACGGTCCAGCGACTGGAAACGCAGGATAACCGCATCGGATTTTGGCTCACTAAGCCGGGTGGCGCTACAATCGCCACTAGCAACATCAACAGCGTTGCCGTGTCTCGCCTGCATCTCGAAGCCCGCGGTATCAATAAAGATGACATCACTTCATCGCGACCTCCCGAAGCCGTTGGCAGTTACACGCTGACCTTTAAAGCCGATGCGACGAACACACTTGGCGTCGGCAGCACGGTACATGTTGGTCCTGGAACTGCGGATACACGATTGTCGTCGGCTGATGGACTCGATCGCCCCGTCGCGATACCGTTGGGCGATATCAATGGAGACGGCTATGGCGACTTCATCGGCTTCGTCCATGAAAGCGGTTCGGCACCGTGGTTGGCAAAAGCGTACTTCGGAGGCCCCAGCGTCACAGCGCCCGACTTCGCGACGCCAGATCTGATATTGCAATTACCATTTGCATTCTCTGGCTTGGACTATGGAGGTGCTATTGACAAAGCCATCGCGACTGGGGACTTCAACGGTGACGGCTACGGCGACATCGCACTGACTGATGGAGTGAACTTTGCCGGTGGCGGGAGTGGGCGTCAAGTTCACATCGTGTTGGGTCGAGCTGCTTGGCCTGCCGCGCTGGATGTCGCCAGCGAAGCCGACGTGCACATCAGCGGTTTGTCGCAGATCGCGCGTGCGTCCGATTCTGGCTTACAGATAGCCACAGCCGGTGACCTAAACAGCGACGGTGTTGACGACCTGCTGATCGGCGATCCGTACGGAACTCAAGACGGTTCTGTGTACGTGCTACTGGGCAAGTCCTACATCAATGCAGCAGGCTGGAAAGTTTGGGCCCAACAACCGGCCCTGGCAGAAATCGATTTTGAAGATGGAAATCTTAATGGATTCGTCTTAAGCAATAATGCTGCGTTCAATGGCGTAAGTGTTTCCGGCGTAAGCACGCAGAATCTATGGCATGTCAGCGATCGTCGTGCCATAGACACAGGCCACTCACCACTGCGCAGTCTGTACTTCGGCAACGAAGCGACGGGGAATTACGAATTAGCCGTCGGCGGGCAGAAACAACGCGTACTCGGGCGAGCCTACTATTCGCTGGACCTGACCAATGTGCCGGTCGGTGCGGACGTCAGTGTTTCCTTTAATTATTTTCTGCAAACCGAAGGCGCACTGGGAGCCTTCGATCGAGCCATAGTCAATGTGAGCAGCGATTTCTCCAATGCCGGTGCTCCAATCACGACTCTGCACAGCAACCAAAGCACGTTGGTCGATCCCAGCGGGACTTGGCGGAATGTCAAGTTTAGCCTGGGTCAATTCCAAGGTAGCCAGGTTCAGATCGCGCTGGATTTCGACAGCGTCGATAACCTCCTCAACAACTTTGAAGGTTTTTACGTCGACGACGTGCAGTTGAGAATTGGTAGTGTGCGACTCAATGCGGCTACGAATTTAGCACGTATTCGCGGCGTGGCTAATGACTTCTTCGGCTTCAGCGTGGCCACGATCGGCGACTTGACTGGAGACGGAGTTCCGGAGTTTGCGGCGATCGCGCAAGGGTTCAATGGTCGAGTGTTGGTATTCTCTGGCGCGGCCCAAACTTGGGCACCAGGTACGTCCTATGTCAACGAGGGGATCAAGTATTCCGAAGTCACCGGTGCATCGATCGGTGCCTACTCGCTGTTCACCGCTGGCAATGTGATTCCCGGTGCAGCCACACAGTACCCCGATTTGATCGTCAACAGCCATACATCGACGACCAGCCCAGCCTACATCCTTTCCGGTAGTACTCTAGCACTGCAGGGCAGTAGCACGACATTCGCCCATGCGAGTGTTTCGGTGTTGACTGGCTACGCGGTGCCACTGGGGAATGTCGATGGTTTGGGCACGGACGATTTGGGTTTGGTCTATGCGGCGTCCAGCGACAATGTCAATGAAAGTGGTAGCAGCGTCAGACACTTGGTTGGGCAAGTCTACTTGAACTCGAGCACCAACAGCGGCACGTTATTCAGCCAGCCCAACTTGGTCGTTGAATCGGGCGCACCACTTTTCAATTCGACAGCACTAACAGGCTGGTTCTTCGGGACACTAGGTGATGCCGACGGCGATGGACTGCCCGAATTGGCCATCGCAGATTCTTTGCCCGGACGGCGACTATCGATTTACACTGGCCGGGAGTTGTCCGACAACTCTGTTGTCATCACGACCCCGACAGCAGTAGAGACCTATCGCTACGAATTGGCTCGGCCATTGCCGCTGGTCCCCGCCAGTCCCAAGCGTCAAATCAATTTGAGTGATCCGACTGCGACTGAGTACCAGATCGCGTCTGCGGCGGTAATCGAAGGCGTTACTGCCAACGACCGACTGGGACTGCCAAGAAATTTGGGGGACATCAATGGGGACCGAATCGAAGACTTCGCCATCACCGGTGAAAAGGCAGCCTACATCTTCTTCGGTCCCGTTTCGTTTGACGGCTCGGATCGCGTTATCGATCGTGCGGACATCATCATTGACAAGACAATATCGGTGCTGAATTTACAACAATTCGCTGACACGCTGGGCAACATCGACGGCGACGGCAGTGTTTTCGAAGGGATTGGTCCTACGAATGACCTGGTGTTTGCTTCGCGATCATTCAGTGTGTTGTCGCTGGACATCGTGTTTGGCAATCGGATTCTGCCGCGTTTGATCGACAAGTCTCTTGCGGTGACTAGCGACGCAGCGCTAGTGAAGCACATCAATCAGATCATCATCGTCAACTCACAAAGCGTGACTGTACAGACGATGGTGTTAGATTGGAACGGGGACGGTCGCGACGATATTGCAGTGTTCGAGAGCAGTACAGCGGGCTCGTCCGGTCGGCTGCGAATTTTCTCCGGTGCCACGGTACTCGCAGGCGATGGTGTGTCGGCCGGCGCGTTTACCGTGCTGAACGAATTCACAGGTTCCGCGTCGTCGGCTACAAACGTCGGTGATTTCAATGGCGACGGCTTGGACGATATTTTGGTCAGCGAGCCGACCAATCCTGTTGCAAGGCTAATTTTGGGCCGGAGAAATCCAGGAGCCAGTCCACCTGCCACCACATTTACCGCTGCCACGGCCCAAACCATCAACACGCAATCGGGAAGTGGTGGTTCGACTTCGTTTGCCCTCGGCGATATCGGTCGCCCCACATCGCTGCTGCCAACGCCCAAAGCGGAATCGATTGCTGACGGCTACAGCGATGTTGGACTGGTCATGCATACACTCAACAATCCGTTGGTGGACAATACCGTGCAAATCTATCTGGGGGGCGCGCTGCCGGGCATCACCGCAACACCATTTCGAGTGATTCGTCGCTCAGCTTCCTCGGTCGGCCAAGACGTAACTTTAACACCCACCGCCGGTGACTTTGACGGTGACGGACGCATCGACTTGGCCGTGCTGGAGACGTTAGGCCCCAAAGCAGGCGCGCCGCTGTTGGGAACGGTCTATGTGTTCTGGGACATCGCCAGCTCAACTCGGCCTGCGGAATTAAATCTGGTTGGCGATGCCGATAAGGTCATCTACTCGGATTCGATTTCCGGCATACTCAATCGGATCAGTAGCTCGCCGTCGTTGGACATCAACCATGACGGTCGCAGTGATCTGCTCATCGGAGCGACCTACGCGGATGTCGTCGATGGTAGTTTGAAAATTGATGCAGGCCGGGTGTTCGCGATTCATGGCGCACCGCCTCAAACCGGCTTGCCTTCTAAATTCGACGTGCTCGCCAATCGCACTGTCACGGGCAGCGGCGACTATGTGGTGGATAAAGCGACCGGCCAGCCCGCTAGGTTTACGCGCAGTCTCGACTCGACGACGAATGACGCCTGGTATCGTTTCACCACGCTCGGCGATGGTTTGCCAGGCAATTACCTCAGCGTCTCGCCTTACGCGACCGACCCGTACAACATTCGGGCAATCGCGGCCCAAACCTTCCAAGACGTGGGCAACGGGGCAAATGTGATTGCTCCACCGATCGCCAATACCTTTGCTGTCGGTACGACGGGTGTGGCGACAACTCCGACAGCACTCGGGGTACTCGAGTTTGATTTGTCGAGCGTCCTGCGATTGCGTGAAGACGCTGGCGCCAGCGCGGCGCTCGAGTTTGATTACACGAGTAGCGTGCAGTCAGGGCCGAACTTTTCCGCGTTCACCGCCAATAACAGTGCCGTGTTGGGTAACACGCTGTATTTCCATTCCTTCCATCCATTTGGTGGTAATGCTTGGCAAACCGATGGCACGGTATCGGGCACTCGTCCGATCAGTTCTACACTCCTCCCATATTCCACTGATTACCGTGTAGTCAACGGCCATGTGTATTTTGTTTCGCAAGGCAACCTGTGGCGGATTGATGGCGAAGGTGGAATTCCATACGCATTGTCGAACGGCGTCCCAACGTTAAATGAAGTCATCGAAGTTGGTAACACAGTTTTCTTTACGTCAGGCAACGTGCTCTATTCGCTGGCTCCCGATGCGTCGCCAGTAGCGATCGCAGTCAAAGGCGTAGTCAATTCAAATGCGACTCACTTGACTGTGTTCAACTTGGGCACGGCGCGTGATGAAGTAAACCTGTTCTTCTTCGCCGACGACCCCGACTCGTCTCGCGCGCTGTATCGCTTCGACATGGCCACTCAGTCCGTCGTGGAAGTCATGTCTGGAATAGTGCTGGGAGACCAAGTCATCTCAGTCGGTGGTGCCTCGGGTTCAGCGCTATACCTCAACCTCACAATGGCAGCGCCTGAATTCGGCGAATTGTGGCGATATAGCAGCGACGAGACGCTCAGTCGCGTGTTGTTGGCCGAGGATGGTGCCGCCGTCTTCGGTTTCAATTCGCTCACCGATGTCGGTGGGGCATTGTTCGCACTTCGTGGCTTTACGCTGCGCGCGGTCGCCGATGGTGGCATCGCCGCGACTCTCGTAAAAGACTTCAATCCCAACAACAACGCTAGCGCTGAAGTTCCCAGCCAACTCGTGTCAGTCGACTTTGGCAACGGACCGCGATTGGCTTTGTCGGCAGCCGAAATTGGCACACGTCCGAGCGCGAACCAAAACGAACTGTGGATTTCCGACGGAACCGCAGCCGGTACGCAGCGCATCGGCGATATCGACAGCTCGCCGACCTATAACGGCCATGTCATGACCCCGACGAATTTGACCTTCGTCAATGGTCAACTCTATTTCGCTGGCTTCCAAGATGCGACGACGAATCGCGAACTATGGCGTACCAACGGAACCGCGATTGGCACGGTATTGGCCCAAGAATTTTTACCAGGCACCGCCGGCGGCTTTACCAACGGTGGCCACATCGCGGGTGGCTCAACTACCGTATTTGCGAGAGCCGAAAGAGAGATCGGTGGTTTCACAGGTTTTTCGACTTATAGCAACAACAATCCCACGAGCGACTTTCTGGAAGTCTCAGCGAACCTCGGCCTGCTGTTGACGGTTGAAACACTGTTTGATGAAGGCCAAGTCCAGTTCGACGAGTTCAATCACGCCAGCGTCGCGCCCAATGATCTCCTGGGTACGTCGCAGTTTACTTTTACAACGCTGGTCACGAACCGAAGCGGATTGCAGCACATCGATCTGTTCAATGTCGCCAACGATGCCGTGCGTGAGGCGCTGCGAACTGGCAAGACTCGGTTGCTCGTGCGCTTCAGCACGTCGTCGACAACCGCACAACTGAACATCCAGCAGTCGTTGGCTGAGTCGAGTTATGACAGCGCACCTGGCGGACCGGGCAATACGCGACTCGTCGTGACACCTAGCCCTGGCGTGTTGGTCGATGTCTTCAGCGATTCGGGTCAGCAACTGGTGACCGCGAAGGCCTTGGTAGACCTGCGGAATTATGACGCGGGCACTTACTACATTCGCGCCTATTCATCGCTGCCGCTGGCCACGCCATTCACGATTGAAATCGCGGCACCTCCGGCTGGGCAAACGCGGACTCAATACCGCGATCCGGATCGCGATGTGCTGCGCGGCGGCGATGGCGACGACGTGTTGGCGGGTAACGGCGACCTGGATCGATTGTTTGGCGGTGCGGGACATGATCTGTTTGTGTCCGATGTCCTGGTTGCAACCACGATCAGCCCGGTGGGTCAAACGTTGTTGGCTGGTCCGGAGGTTCGCGATTTCAACAGCGTCGATGATTTCGCTGTGGCCAATGTTCTGGCGAACGATTCGATTGGTTCGTTTAAGATTGCCCAGCTCGATCCAGCGATCTATTTATCCGATCCCGTGCTCAGGCGAAAAGTCGCGGAAGCGGTCCACATTGCGACCACCAACTCTTGGCTACCAAGCGAGAATCCGCTGCTGGCGCGAGAAATTCGCGGTAGCGATTTGGCCAGTCTGGTTGAACTCGACCTAGGTTTTACGCCGTTCAATAATCTGACCGGACTCCAATTCGCCATCAACCTCCGCGCATTGAATCTTTCGGGTACCCAGCCTGGAGACATTGGCCCGCTTGAATTGGCTACCAGTACATCGACTGTGGATGCGGGCGCTCCACGCGGCCCATCGCGACTGGAGTACTTATCCTTTGATTTTGCATACATCGATTTCCTTGAACCGTTGGCGCTGTTGCATGAATTGAAAGGCTTGTCGCTGGACGGCTACAGTACCAGCATCGGCGTTACCTCGTTCGAGCCTCTGTCGGAATTAAAGAATCTAAATTTCCTTAGTGCCGATGGTCTCGCCTACACAGTACCGCTCGCTCCGCTGGCGCATTTAACAAAACTACGCTCGCTCAGCCTGACTGGGTCGCAGGTCGAAGACATTTCACCGTTGATGTACTTGGACCAGCTCCAGCACGTCTATCTGGCCAACAACAATATCGCGCGGATCGACGCTTTGGCAGGCCACTGGTTTGCCGACGATTCCCGAATCCAAAACTCCGTCACACCAGGGACCAGTTTTACTCGGGTTGGCAATTGGCAGAACAACATCCAACATGATTTGGGAGCAGCCAATGGCAGCTATCGATTCCATGTGCCCGTGCTCGGTGAGACGGCGATTGCGCAGTGGCAGTTTGCCGACTTGCAGCCTGGCGAGTACGAAGTTTGGGTGACATGGCCTGAGTTCGACGATCGTGCGTCCAACGCTCAGTACGTGATCCAGCGCGCAGTGTCCTTTACCGGAGGAATGCCTGACCTCAACCAAGACAGCGTGACGATCGACCAACGGCTGGCCCCCGCTGGAGCTTTGCAAGGCAATGTCAAGTGGCAAAAAATTGGCAAAGCCGCCGTGGTGATTGCGCCCAATGCGGCCGAGGACTCTGGCTTTATCAACGTTTTTCTGCAAGACATATCTGACGCCACTGCAGCCAACGGTCCGATCGTAGCGGATGCAGTTCGATTGGTGCGAATCGATCGCTCCAAGCCGTTGGAACTGCTTACGCTTCAATTTAACCCACTGGGCAACGACGCGCACGGGCTCATCCCAGTCGTGTTGGAGCCGACGATCGAGCTACCGCAGACGCCTTGGAAAGAACTCCAGTACACGCCCAACCTCAGTGCGCCGACGATCGAACGCACAACGCCCATCTCAGCCGCCGAGGGCCAAATCGTACGTTTGTTCAATGTCGAAAACTATTCTCCACTCAGTGGAGCCGATCCCGATGGAGGGGGTGTTCGCTTCAGTCTCGACACAGACCAGCGACCTCGCGACGTAAACACGGGCAGCCGGTACTTCAGTGGCGATGACGTCGTGCTATTGCCAAATTCCTTGTTGCAGAATTTCCGAGGCACGCTGGCCTTTGAAACTTGGTTCTCAACCACCAACACCAATCTGCAAACGATTATTTCGGCCGTAGGCGGAGGAACAACCACGACTCAGTTTTCGATCAGTGTTCAGAATTCAATCGTTTCTGTTTTCACCGCACAATTGAATGTGCCCGTGGATGTTGGATTCAACCTAGCCGATGGGCTCACCCACCACTTGTACGTCGAAATTGGTCAATTCGGAGTCTCCGGCAATACGACGATTAACATTTGGGTCGATGGTCAGTATGTCGCGTCCAACAGTGTCAACAATGGACTGGCTGCAATCAGCGTCAGTGGCCTTGTGTTGGGACAACGGCAGTCCGCAGGTCAAGGTGGCTATACCAATCCCTTTGTCGGAATACTTGATGAAGTTCGCATTTGGTCGCAAGCGCGAACCTTCAATCAAATCCCCAACGATCGCAGTCTGCGGTTAACGGGTTACGAGCAGTTCCTGCGAGCCTATTACACGTTTGATGATCCCGACGGCAGTACCACCGCGTTGGACAATGCACGCTACTCCGCGCGACCCGAAGGAATTGTCAGTTGGTGGCGGGGTGAGGGAAATAGCCGCGACTCGATTCTGTACAACTTTCCGCTGGCTGTTGCTAACGCAAATTATGCGTCGGGCGTTACGGTCGGTCGCCAAGCATTCGAATTCGACGGAATCGACGACTATTTAAGTGCCACTAATTTCGCTGCCTACGACCTAACGACCGAAGTCAGCTTGGATGCCTGGGTGTATCCGACCGAAAACAAAGTCGGTGTAATCGTTGGCAAGGCAAACGGCTACGAACTGCATACGCTAGCGGATGGTCGAGTGCGTTTTTTCGTACACAACAGCGCTCAATTGAATTCGGCAACTCCCTTGCCGCTCAATACGTGGACCCACGTGGCAGGCACCTTCAAAAATGGTTCCATGGCGATCTACATCAATGGTGTTTTGAGTGCAGCGGCCGCGCCGAATGTTGTTATGACCGCCAACTCTAATCCTGTACAGATCGGTGGGTTTAATGTTCCCGGAGTAGCTAACACAGGATATTTCGCAGGAAAAATCGACGAGGTCGGACTCTACAATCGCAGCTTGTTCCAGGATGAAATCTTCGCAATTTATTCCAATGGTGGACCGCACAATGCCACGTATGGTGACTCTGTGGGTGGTGTGGGAAGCACGGCGCAAATTCCTGACGCGGCCCCGGGTCTCACCAGCATCCTGGGCGCGGGACTGTTGCTGGATCCATTTGCCTTTACCGCGCGGCCATTGGGTGGTTTAGAAGGCCTAGTCAGAATCTTTGTCACCGCCACAGACCGTGACAGTGAAAATGATCCGGAAGTTGCCTATGGGCGCACCACAACAGCCATCCAAGATGTCTACGTCGGACCATTCACGGGCATTTATGGCAGAAAAATTGACGACTTTAGCGGCGAAAGCACGATCGATGAGACCGATCCGCCGGTCGAAGGCTGGCGGATTTATCTTGACATGAATGGCGATGGCGTTGCCGATCAATCGACGCGGACAGATCGCAACGGAGACTACGCTTTCACCAACCTGCCTTGGGCCGCAACCACACACTCCGTTTGGGAAGACCCCGATCCGTCCGCGCTCGATAGTCCGTCACGTTACGACGGGATTGTGATCGACGGCCAGACGCATTTGGGTCGATACGATTTCATCAGCCTACCGCAAGCACGAGTAGCGTATTCAGTTGCTGGTAATCCTTCAGCGCCGGTGTTTGAAGGGGATGTCGTCAATTTGCTCGCGTGGTTCGATGCAAGCCTGCTCGATCCGCACTATCAATGGACTGTGGTCGGCGCAAACGGCCAACCACTAACTTTTACAGATCCTGGTGATGTCACCACCGCAGAGTTCACGCCGCTGGATCAAGGCGACTACCTAGTCACGTTGGTGGTCTCGTCCGCGCCCGCAGATCCGAGTCCCTATTCCTATACCGGCACTAAACTTATCATTGCGCGAAATGTTGCACCGCTGCTTGTTTCCGTCACGCCGCCAGTCACTTGGTCCGAAGGCGACGACTTGCTCATTGAGGTGCTCGCAATCGATATCGATACGCTGGACTACGTGGTCGAATTCGATGTTAACAACGACGGAACTTTTGGTGGATCGACCGACGCTCAATTCATCCAATCTGTCGGGCAAGCGATCCCTTGGGCCAGCATCGTAGCGGCTGGACTGGGTAACGGACCCAGGACTTTTTCCGTAAGAACCAGTGTCCTCGACAACGGCGGCGGTCGTTCCGCCTATGCAGCTTTCACATTGATACTCGCTAACTCCGGTCCCGTGGTCGATGCGGGTGGCGGTTACACAATTGTCGAAGGCGACAGCTTGCAATTGCTTGCCACCGCCACGGATCCAGCGGGTAGCGATGATGGGCTACTGTACGCATGGGATCTCGATAACGATGGAGAATTTGACGACGCTGTTGGACCCAATCCAGTGATAACGTGGCAACAATTGGTTGCACTAGGACTAGGCAATGGCCCCGCGTCCTATCCGCTGGCGGTTCGGGTCAGCGATCCAGACGGCGGGGTCACGATTGGCGCCGCTACACTGAGCGTCAATAATCTCGCTCCGGTGCTGCTATCGATCGGCACTGCAGCCACCGTCGACGAAGGCACGCCAGTCCTGTTGGCCGGTTGGTTCACGGATCCCAGCGCGACCGATACGCACACGTTTGTTTGGACTGTTACCAAAGACGGTTTGCCGTTCGCTAGCGGGAGCAACGCGGCATTCAACTTCACGCCTGACGACCAAGGCCAATACATCGCGACGTTGGTCATCACCGACAGCGACGGCGGCAGCGATACCAAATCAGTCACGATCCTGGCGGCCAACATTGCACCGCGGGCCACGATGGTCTTGCCAACGCTGCCGTTGGAAGGCAGCAATACGATTCAATTCACTTCGCTGCAAGATGGACTGGCCGATTTGGCGGCAGGATTGCTATTCAGTATCGATGTCGGCGACGACGATTCGTTCGAGGTGTTCGATGCGACCACTCCGAACGTCAATATCAACTTGCCCAATCAAGGCGATTACACGCTGCGATTGCGCGTCAAAGACAAAGACGGAGCCACGCGCGACTATGTCCGGACCATCTCCGCCGGCAACGCACCACCGATTGCAATGTTTGCTCTCTCCACCACAGTCGCTGTCAACGAAGGCACGATTGGATTGACGGTGCAGTTCACGGGCACCAGCGATCCATCAATCAGCGATACCGCCGCCGGGTTCACCTACAGCTACGACCTCGACGGCGATGGCGTGTTTGAGATTGGAAACGTCATCACAACATCGCAACCGGTCAGCTTTCCACAAGACGGTAACCGTACGCTTCGCGGTCGTATCCACGACATCGACGGTGGATTCAGCGAGTTCACGCTGCAGATCGATGTTCAAAACGTCGCACCCACCATGGTTGCTTTCACCGGTGCGAGCAGTGGCGACGAAGGTGCAGCGATCACCTTCAGCGGCTCAGTGTCCGATCCCGGCTCCGATACATTGTCCGCGTTTGCAACGGTCCGTCGGACCTCGGTTGTCAATGATCCTGGCGTTCAAATCCCAGTCATTATCGCTGGCGACAATACATTCCGCTTCAATTACATCTTTGATACGGACACGGTCGGCGGTTACGACGTAGAACTGTCGGTTTCCGATGGCCAAGCGACCGTGCAACAATGGTTGCACATCTCGATCGATAACGTAGCCCCAGCGATCGCGTCGCAAAGCAATGCGTCGATTGCTCTGGGGCGTACGTTTCGGCGTAGGCTGTCGTTCACGGATCCGGGTAGAGACGGTTGGACCGTGCGCGCGAACTATGAGGGCCAAGGTTTTGTCAATATCCCCTTCGATGCCGTCAAAAAAATATTTGAACTGAGCCATGTTTTTGCGACGACCGGAAACAAGCTCGTTCAGGTTGAAGTCTTCGACGGGACTGGCATGACTGTCAGTATGTTCACGGTCGAGGTACTCGCCAACTTGGCCCCAACCGTCGTCCAGCCGATCGCTAGTGCCACGGTGTTAGAGGGTTTTGCATTCGCAAGTAGCTACGCCGACTTGACCAAGGTGTTTGCCGACGCCGACGGACCCGTGAGTGAATTGCAATACTCGATCGTCGGCAACACGAACGCAAGCCTGGCAGCACCTTCGATAGTTTATGGCAAATTGCTCTTAGCATTGGCGGCCAACCAGATCGGCAGCACGACGATCACAGTCCGCGGCACCGACGCTGGCGGAGCGACGGTAGACAACGCCTTCAACATCACCGTTTTGGCGCACGACACTACGGCCCCGATCAGCAGCGTGCTTGCGTTACCGGCCAATGCCACGTCGCTCGATATCCCGTTGACCGTCTCCGGCAGCGATCCCGTGGGCCCCGTAGGCAGCCAAATCGCAGGTGTACTCGAATACGATATCTACGTGGCAGTTGATTCCGGCAGCTTTAGCAAATTTATTACGGTGTCGGCTGTAGATCCCAACACGATCTATAGGGGAGCGAGCAATCATATCTATTTCTTCCGCAGCATCGCCCGCGATGTCGAGGGCAATGTAGAAATCAAGTCCGCAGGTGCGGCCGATACGCAGATCCAAGTCGGCGATTTTGATCCACCCGTCACACAGGTTCTGTCCGCGGTGCCGAAACTGTCTGGCTTATTCGGTCTCTCGCTTTCGGGTACGGATTCGGGCGGGGGGCAGCTAATGTTCATTGACGTGTACGTGTCCGTCGACAACGGAACCGCAGTGCTGGTAGCCACTGCGTCCGCTGGAAGTCCGAATGCACAAGGGAGTTATGTTGGCACTGCCACTTACCAAGGTATCGCCGACGGTATTTCGCACAGTTATCGATTTTTCTCGATCGGTCGCGATAGCGCTGGAAATGTCGAACAAGCCCCTGGGCACGCACTGGATATAGTGGTGAATCAGGCCTTCGCCGCCAGCCCGCTGCACGCCACGGGCATCGACGTTCAATTGGGAGCACAGCAGCGATCGTACACTCGCTATCTCGATGTACTGTTTAGCAGCGAAGACGGCTTGGCCAATCTTCTGCTCTTGAATCCGATCCAGATTGAGTACTTCGATCTGCTGGGCACAAATCGTTTTGGACAACAGGATGTGACGCCGGGAACGGGCGTGCTGGTTGGTGCCAGCGAAAATGTGTCAAAAGTCGGTGATCGGCTACGACTGGATTTCGGGAGCAATGGGATCACCAGCAAAGTCAGTGTCAACAATATCACCGGAGCGCGAACCAACAATCGCTACGACGGTATGTACCGTGTTTTGGTCGATGGCAACGGCGACGGAGACTATCTGGATGCCGTCGATGCGTTTTTTGAGTTCCATCGAATTCTCGGTGACGCCAACGGTGACGCCATGGTTACTGGCGATTTCGACTCCAACGGCAATTTGATACTCAACGGCAGTGACTTAGCTGTAGTTAGTGCTCAAAACGGCCGTACCGGATCCAATCTCAACGGTGACATTGATGGAAGTCAGACCGTCAACGGAAGCGATTACAGTCGCACCAACAGCCAGCTTGGAAAAAACCTCGCATCCAACTTACGTACTTTACTCGATGATTGATTCTCAACTGATTTAGGTCAACCCAATGAAAAAATGCCAACGACGCATACCTCAGGCTTTCGTTTTAATTTTCGTGTTTGTCACGCTGGGCGGATCGCAACGCACTTGTCGGGGTGAACTTATCCTTACGTACGGGGATTCGTTTCTGCAATCCGGCGGGACCGGTTTCATTGACGTCTTCATCCGCAGTACCAATGGGAGCGATGCGGTTCAGTTGGCTAACTACACTTTTGATATCATTACGCCCAATACCGGCTCGCCTGGCATCTTGCGATTTCAAAGTGCGCAATCCAAGACCGAGCAAAACCCAATCATTACTGGGACGCCGTATTTTCTAGGTCTGGATACGTTACCCAATAATCTCTTGGCAACATCGCTGGACGCGCGACAGTCGCTTACCGGCTCGGATTCGACAGTCTCCCTCAACGACGTCACGATTGGGACCAGTAACTCACTGCTAGCACGCCTAGAACTGGAGCATGTAGGCGCCGAGTTATCTGGAGTATTTACAATTCGGCTTCAGAACAGTCTGAATCTGAGCTACTACAACAGCAATGCACTGCCAAACGATACAGCTTTTGGTGTGGCATCCTACAGCAATTTTGGCACGATCACGGCAGTTCCCGAACCGTCATCGCTGTGGCTAGTTGCCACGTTGCTGGGGGCCGTGGCCTGCAGGCGGTTGAGAAGTTTTCAATCGATTGAGGCGTTGGGCTAGATGCAGCTTTTGCTGGTTTTTCGGCACCCGCGGCTAGCGCTCACTCAAGAACCCGCGGCTAGCGCCGTCGGCTTATTCAAGTAGCGGTGGCTCACACTGCCGCTTGGGGTTCTGTCGGCCTCCGAGGCTGAAGCAACGCACTAGAATCCCGCAGTGGAGTGGCGGTGTAGGACGTGGATTGCAAGAATTTTCGTAAAAAGTCGATTTTCGGTGCGAACCAACGTCGAAACGGGCTGTCTAAGGTCTGTCGGCAAGCGGCGATATGGGTAGAAATTGTGCATCGACAATTTGTCTTTGGTCGACCTATACGGTAAACTTGATTGGTTGCGCCCTCCGAGGCGCGACTTGACGACACCATGCTGAGGCTGTTTGGCCTCGAACCGAACTTGTTCGGTCCATTTTATTTTATCTCTCTCAGTTCATGCCTTCGGACGGCGTGACGGAGGAATGCCATGCGTATTTCAACAATTTCCAGCTCGTTCGCCACCGTCGTGAATTCCATCGCGACCGATTGCGTAGCATTGGCTGGTTTTGCTGTGCGTGCATTGCTCCATCTCACGAGTTCGCGTGAATACACGGGGTATTGGCTAGAGCTATGCCAGTCGGAGATTGCTCGCGGTTGCGACCAGCATGGTCGCCACCACGGTGGCAATCAAATGCCGGGATATAAAACCGGTCTTTTACCGCTGTTTGGCATATCGGCTCTAGTTGTCTGTCCAGCCCCATCCAGGATGGCCACAGTCAGAGCAACTCGGCAAGGCTAGTCAGCTTCACAAGCTGAGCGCCTTCCAAACTGACAATCCGACCTAGCGCCCGAAGGGCTGTGCGGTCGCCCCAGAGCACGAGTTAGCGAGTGCTGTTGTTTTCGATCGGTACCGCCCAGGCGAACCGATGGAAGAATTTGCCGTGGCCCCGTTTTCCCCGACATCCATCGCACGCTTGGTTAGCGCGATGGCTCGACAGGGTAAACGCACTGGTCCAACGCAGATTCGAACAGCGCTGCGTCTCTGCTCTCCCATTCAGGCTGAGATTTTAGGAGACAGAGCATGGTTACGGAAACTTTCAACGCAACATTGTCCACAGTGGCCGACTTGGTTCGTTCTGCACAGTTGGGTGACCGCGATGCGCAGAGCTCGCTATATGAGCGCTACCAGGGATCCGCCGTGGCACTGGCCTACCGCCAGCTCGGTAACTGGGACGAAGCTGAAGAGTTGGTTCAAGATGTGTTCATTCACGCCTTCGATCGACTCGAGCAGTTGCGAGTTCCCGAAGCGTTTGGGGGTTGGCTGCGCCAGATCGTCCGACGTATGGCGATCAATCAACTGACCCGACGGCGAGTGGCTGTGGCCATGGACCACAACGTTTTGGAAGCTTTTGCCGGACAGCGTGCGTCTCCGCTGGAAGATCTGCTGGACAGCGAGTGCTGCGATCAAGTGCGGAGTGGTCTGGAGCGCCTTGGCGATATCGACCGTCGGACGCTCGAAGCGTTTTACCTCGGTGGCCAGTCGCTTATACAAATGGCTGCGGAGTTTGAGACGCCACTGGGTACGATCAAGCGGCGACTGCACGTGGCCCGCAAGCGACTGGCTCGCGAGATGGCTGACTTTGAAGCCTTATAGGTTTCAAGTTAGCTAAACATCGAGCGGGAAATAAGTGGGATAGGCTAGAAGGCCTATCCCACGGGGAATCGACAGGCTAGAAGCCAATCCCACGGGGAATCGACAGGCTAGAAGCCTATCCCACGTTGATTGTCAGCTAGCTGGCGCTGTCCAACTAAGACCTTCTGAGTTTCTTCTCCAGAATCTTAGCCAAGTCGCACAGCGAACGTTGAATTTCAGCAAACTTCGGCTGAGCACCGCGTCTAGGGCGGACAACGAGCTGCATGTGGCTGGGAATTTCGCTCAGATTGCGGCGGAACGACTCGCGGATCAGACGCTTCCAGAGATTCCGATGCGGTGCATTGCCAACTTTTTTGGAGACACTCAAACCCAACTGAGTTGTCGAGTCGGGAGAAAGTCGGGCGTGAACGACCAGCATTAGGTCCGCTTGCACTTTGCCATGCTCAAAAACTTGGGCAAACTCCTGCGGACTCTTAATGCGACGAAGAGATGGGAAACGCTGAGCCTGTTGTGGGAGATTTGCCATATCGCTACCACACGATCTTGCCACGCTCGTTGCCCGAATAGAGCGACTCGATGTGCTCGATCGCTTTTCTCGATTCCTCCGACATGCCAGCGGGCGAGGCGAAGGTGTCCGGCAGTTTTACTTGCAGCTCGACGAACAGGTCGCCCGCTTCGCCGGTCGCACTGCGAACTCCCTGACCAGTGACTCGCAGCCGGCGGCCCGTGTTGCTGCCCGGCGGGATTTTTAGGGAAACTATGCCGCCTGGTGTGGGGACGTCCACCTTGCCGCCCAGGGCTGCATCGCCCAGCGTGATCGGCAGCCTCAATTCCAGATTCTGACCCTGCCGTTTGAAATAGGGATGGCTGGCAACGGTGAGGGTAAGTATCAAATCGCCTGGCGGGCCGCCGTCGGGCGAAGGTTCACCCTGCCCCCGTAGACGCATTTTTTTTCCGGACTCGATACCGGGTGGGATCTTGAGCTGCAACGATTCCAGCTTGTCCTCGCGGCGGATCGAGATCGAAGCTTCGCCGCCTAGGACGGCCGAGTTGAAGGGCACGGTTTGTTCCGCATTTAGGTCGCGACCCTTCGTCGGCGTGCGAGCTCGCCCGCGTCGCGAGGCGCCCCCGCCGCCCGTAAACTGTTTGAACAGGTCGCCCAGGTCGCCATCGAACTGAAAGCCGCCGGGGCCCGCCCCGCCCCCAAAAATATCTTCGTACCCGCGACTCGACGCACCCCCACCGCCAGCAAATGGACTCGACCCCGCCCGCTCGAATTCCGGCCCAAATTGATCGTACAACTTGCGTTTTTCGGCATCGTTCAAGACGTCGTAGGCAAGTTGAATATCCTTAAACTTCTGCTGGGCAGCTTTGTCATCCGGATTGAGATCGGGATGGTATTTTCGCGCGAGCTTGCGATAAGCCTTTTGGAGCTCATTCTGCGTGGCCGACTTGCTCACACCCAGCGTCGCGTAATAGTCCTGCGTCATAGTATCCATAAGGGGGGCACAGTGTGGTCAAGTGAATGGAGTTGGTCAACAGTATATCGCCAGCAGTTCGATTCGCAGAGCCGTGCCAAGCTGGCAGATCTGAAGCACACCGCCAATAAAGCAATCCTTGTGCCAGCCTCAGTCGACCGTGGCGGCTGACAAACGCTTTTGCCAGAACTCGTCGGCGGATCTTGAATATGGGGCATACGCCGCCTGGGTTGCAGCATCCAAGTCGGCGATTTGCTGATTGCATTTGCCCAACCAAGTCCGAAAAAATTCAACGGCTGAGCGACTGATGCGTGGTTGACCCCCTATTTCAAAGTAGTAGGGAGCGGTCGTCGCCAAACGGTAGGTGTCGGATCGTTCGGAAACCACGCGGATTACTAACCAGCCGCTCTCGCGAATCGTTTGCGCTGGTATTCTGCCACCCTGACGAGCGTATTCGTCCAATCGGGCTTGATAGATCTTCTCCCCATTGAAAATAACATCCAAGTACTCAACGGGCTCGGCCACAGTGAGCTGGATCGCAATGTCGATTGGGATGGCTTGTCCGGCCGCCGCGGAAAAAACTTTTCCGGGCTGCTCGCCGTTCACCTTAGCTCGCAGCAGCGGGCCGCTGGTAACAAATGTTTGCCCATCGCGAATGGCTTGCCACCAAGTCTGGGCGGAAAGTGTGGGTGTAAATGCGTAAACTCGGTGATAACCCAGTGGACTGGGAGAAGCGCCAAAGCCACTGCCAGCCGTCGGCGGAATCCGAAGGCCACACTCGAGAACTTGCCAATACAAGTTTTCGACTAGTCGACCGGCCCGCTGCGGACCTCGATAGCGACCCGGATCGGGTTCTAAGAGCGGTTCAAACGTGGCGGCACCGGCACCGTCAGCCGTCAGATGGTCGCTGAGAATTTGGATCGAATCGATGCGCTGCGACGCCAGCCAAACTGGGACGTCGCGAGCCCAGAGGCGCTGGATCTCAGCGTGCACGGGTAGATCTCCAGCTTCCCGCGGCGCTTCCTTGGCCATCACCAGCAGTCGACTTGACGGTAACGCGTCGGGGACTTGGGTTGGCGGTAACCAGTGATGGAAGGTAAGTCCACTGCCGGTTCGCGAATCGTGGAAACTTGTACTATCGACCCAGCGATCATGGCCCACGGATCGCAACACTGGCTCGTCGGCCGGCTGGGGTTGGACCGCATTTACTTGAACAGGTTGTTGCGAGATTTGGGTGGATACGACTGCAGCCATACACAAATCTTCGGCGGGCAACCAACGCAAAGTTTCCTTTGGGGGCACATGGCTTAGTAGGTCACCTGCGTGCCAATTCTCCCTCGCTAAATCGGCATGGCGCGGCAGAGTCACTGTTTCCACGGCACTCGATCGGGCGCTCAGAGTAAAGCCACCCGCTGCGGCTGAAAACTGTGGTCCGTGAAAGACTTGGTAGGTATACGTGTCGGCGCGAGCCGTATATTGCAGCGGGCCTTCGATCAAATTCCAACCGCGAACAAATAGACTGTTGCGATTGCGCTGAGGCCTGCCCTGGCTATCCAGAATTTTGATGCGACACGCAACCTGGGTGCCCGAGTCTTTCTCTTGAAAGCCAAGCTCGATGGAACCCTTGGGCTGAGCCCAGAGCGTCACGGGGCCTAGGCAATACGCGAGCATGCACAGCCCAAAGGTGCTGGTCTTACCTGCCGAGTATGTCATTTGCTATGTTTGACCGATTGATTTTAAGCGTGCATGAGTCGACTACACAGGGCTGAAGCGGCCCTGGCGACAGATTTTACGCTGGCGGTTATACTCCCCGCCAGTGTGCCAAAACTAGCGAATTTCGCGATATCGGCCTAGAGAAATGCGTTCATGCCTGATTGGAAAGCACTTTATCCGTTTGAGTCTCGCTACTTAGAGATTCCCAAGTCCGAAACGACGGCGGAGTGGGTTCGCTTGCATTATGTCGTACAGGGAGACGCCAATGCCGAGCGCACAGTGCTGTGTGTTCATGGTAATCCCACATGGTCGTTTTACTATCGTCGGGTGCTCAGCGAGTTGGGCGATCGAACCCGCGTGATCGCGATGGACCATATCGGTTGCGGACTGAGCGACAAACCGCAACAGTACCATTACACGCTTGAGCAGCATATCGGCAATTTGGCTCGGTTGATCGAGCAGCTTGATTTGCGTCGAGTGGTATTGCTCGTTCACGACTGGGGCGGAGCGATTGGGATTGGGGCTGCACTAAAGTTGGTTGGGCGTATCGAAAGTTTGGTAATTCTAAACACGGCTGCTTTTCCCCCGCCCTATGTGCCGCTGCGGATTGCTGCCTGCCGTTTGCCTTGGATTGGCGAATGGGCCATTCGTCGGCTTAACTTGTTTGCTCGCGCCGCTCTTACGATGACACTGCATCGCCTCCCCCGGCTCCAGCCCGCCGTCGCGGCTGGCTTAATCGCACCTTATTGCGATTGGAATTCGCGAATTGCCATAGCGCGTTTTGTGCAAGACATTCCCCGTCGCAAAAGCGAAGCGACTTGGCAGACTTTGACCAAAATCGAACAGGGCATCCCTTTGCTCGCCAACCATCCCGTGCGCATCGTGTGGGGCATGCAAGATTGGTGTTTCCGCCCCGAGTGTTTGACGCGTCTAGAACAGCTCTTCCCGCAAGCGCAGACGCTACGACTACCCGACGTCGGACATTACGTGATGGAAGAAGCTCCCACCGAAGTGCTCAACGCGCTGCGTGGGCTGTTGTGAACCGGCCACCATTCCCCTTCGATCGCAGGTGGACGCTCCGCGAGGCAGTTGAACTAGCTTGCATGTTAGAAGCTTCTGCACCCAAAGTTGGCAACGTCCATCCTGGGGCTGCGTTCTGCGATATGGACTTCGGACATTTCGTGGCCAGCTCGATTGCAATCGGCGACTCGTTTCGCGATGCATCATCCAGTTCGCTGGGAACACTGGTCTTAAGCGCGGTGCGGGCCACGGCTCTGGCGGTGGGACGCAACACGAACTTAGGCACCCTGCTGCTCTTCGCACCCATCGCCCTGGCGTCGGCAGGTGAGACCCAAGCAGCGCTGCGCGAGCGAATTGTGCATGTACTGCACAGCCTGTCTGCCGAGGATGCTGCGTGTGTCTACCAAGCGATACGAGAGGCCAATCCAGGCGGACTGGGCCAACGTGATCAACATGATGTTTCCAATTCGGCCCCAAGCGATCTACTGGCTGCGATGGCTCAAGTCGCAGAGTTCGATGGCGTCGCGCGACAATACACTTACGCCTTTGCAGAGGTGTTCGAACAGTTCCTACCATGGCTAGGCCACGAACTTGCGTCCGGTAACGCTCCACTGGACGCGATCTGTCGTCTACAGTTGCGTCTATTGGCACACCAGCCCGATGGTCTTATTTGGCGCAAACTTGGTCGGTTAGAAGCCGCAGAGGTTCAGCGACGCGCTCAAGAAGCACTGCATTCACTAGATACGAAATGTGGACCCATCCATGAAGTCGCATCGATTCAACAGCTCGATCATTACCTGCGCAGCGATGGACACCGACGCAATCCAGGTACAACCGCCGATCTGATCGCAGCCACCTTGTTGGTGCGGCTGCTGTCCGGTTAGGCAGCGAGACAAAATAAACGTACCATCGAACCCACTAGTTTTTGGGCGAAGTTGGGCTCTGCGAAGTTTGAAGGCGCGAGATGGCTAGCTATGCGAGTGGTTTTAACCGACTTCAAACTTCGCAGAGTCAAATTCAGCCCCAAAAACACGCACCTGGGCAAGCACTGGTCGGTGCGCAACTGGTCGGTCTGCTCTCTTGGTAGTAAGCTGATAGTGCGTACTATACGAGTTGATTTGGGGTCCGATCCAGTGGCTGCGATGGTATCCAAATTGTCATCCGAGCTGCGAGCGGCTCTTCGTAAAGCGGCCTCACTCTTGACCGGTTTCAAGCGACGTTTGTTTGTGGCTAAAGTGGCCATCGAATATTGTCTCGCTACCCTATCTCAACGAAATTGAATTGGGCACGCAGTATGACCTGGACGAAGCTCCATTGGATTGTGCGAATCTTGGGCGGTATCTATCGCCGAGGATTGAAGCTCATCAAAGAAGAATTCGCACCCATCGCCGAACGATTGCAGAGGTCACAATCACTTGGCAAGTGGAGTGTTGTGATCAGCCTGAAGACTTGACTGCGACCTAGTTTGTTCACGGTCAGCCCACCATCGATGCCCGCCAATGCTGGCTGTCTGATAAAACGCGTCTGGGTAATTCCGGCAGCACTCCTTCGGTCTAAAATTGCGGCGAGTAGGCAAGTCGCAGTGGCTGGCGTAACCCAACTCGCTTCATACCGCTAGGCCATGTTTGGCCTCCCACTGCGACTGCCTACTCTAAGCAATTTTTGTGGGTTCGATGGTACGTTTATTTTGTCCCGCTGCCTTAGCCGCCAAACTGCTTCTTGTAGATACCTTGGATCATGGCTTCGACATCTTTGAATTTGTCACCTGACGCAAGTGCTTGTTCGATCAACTTCCGCGCGTCGCTTTCGGCGTGTCCCAGTGCCAACAGCGCTTGATAAGTATCCTCGACCACGCCATCTTTGATCTTTTCCCCGGCAGGGGTTTCGCGACGAACCAGCAAAGCAAATTTCGGCATCTTGCGACGAAGTTTGGCGATGATGCGTTCGGCTGTGGCGGGTCCAACGCCGGGCAAACCGGACAGACCCTTGGCGTCCTGTTGTTCGATCATGATGGCCGTGTCTTGCACCGGCTGTGTCATCGCGCGGAGCGCCTTCTTCACGCCAACGCCATCGACCGAACAAAACAGTTCAAAGAAATCGCGCTCGGGTGTCGAGAGGAAACCCACCAGCCGCGGCGATAACCTTCCGCCACTGGTCGCATTGCCATCTAGGTAGTGAATCGTATGCAGCACAACATCTTTTTTGATTTGCGATTGCAAATGCCGACGTGTGAATTCAGCGATCAAAACTTCGTACTCCATCGGTGGAATGGAGAGCGTCGCACATTCTTCATCCAGAGAAACGAGCTTGCCGGTTATCTTTGTGATCATGGTGCCCAACAAATCAACTAGGTGAGTTCAGTCGTATTTTTAGCCGCGCTGGCTGCGCACGTGCAAATTGGCTAAGCAAACTGGCAGGCGTGCTCAAGGCGTTGTTGTGAGTTAGCGCGATGGCCAGCGCGTCCGCCACGTCGGCTGGCTCCGGCAGGGAGCGTAAAGCCAGTTGGTGCTGTACGGCGAGCTGCATTTGACGCTTGGGCGCTCGGCCATTGCCAGTCAGTGTTTTCTTAATGTGCGTGGCGGCGTAGGAGCTAATCGCCAAGCCGGCTTGCTGAGCGGCCAACAGGATGACACCCCGCGCGTGACCCATCAAGATGGCTGTTGTCGGTCGATCGTAGTGCGAATAGAGTTGCTCGATCGCGAAGTGCTGGGGCTTGAGTTCGTCGAGTACCTCTAGAATCCCGTCGTGCAATTCTCGCAAGCGATCCTCGAGCGGGCGATCGCGGCGACAACGAATGAAGCCCGCGTCAACAAGTCGAATCTTGCTACCCGAGCACTGTATCAAACCGTAGCCCGTCGTACCCAGGGCCGGGTCAATACCCAAAATCGTATGCTGCCTGCTCAAGTTTTCTCCCAAGTGGTACCCTCTTTGAGGTCCTGGAGTGTAATGCCAACGGCGGTGAGACCGTCGCGAATGGTATCGGACATGGCAAAGTCCTTACTAGCGCGAGCCTTAGCGCGCAAGTCAATGAGCAACTTCATCAAGCCATCGACGACTTCCGTCGAACCACCTTCGTCGGTTCGCTTGGGTGCTTTTAGGAACAGTCCCAAGATCGCGCCTAATTCTCTCAATACGCTCATCGCCGTTGCAAAAGTGCTCATGTCCCCTGCCGTGCGCTGCTTGGTATCTTCGAGTTGATTTTGATCGACGAAGCGATTGATGGCTCGCGACATTTCGAAAAGATCGCTCACCGCGCCGCCGGTATTAAAATCATCGTCCATTTTTTCGAGGTAGGATGCGCGGAGCTTGGCAACTTCTTCCAGCAGACCCTCGCTGGCACCGGCTAAGACAGCGTGACCCTCGGCGCGGTTTTTGGCGTAAGCAAGTTCTTCCACCTCGCCCGCCGAGTTGACTTGCGGATAAAAAGCCTGACCCGAAAGTCGCTCGAAGCGTTGGATGAGTCGATAGAAGGCATTGAGAGCTTGGCCAGCTTCCTCCAATCCCTCGGGGCCGAACACAATCGTGCTGCGATACTGCGACCGGAGCAAGAAGAAACGAATTCGCTCGCCCGTCTGTTGCTCGATCAGCTTGTGCAAGCCACCGGCTCCCTTGCTGCGGCTGATCTTGCCCGAGATCTCGCTTTCGCCGACAGGCGTGCCCGAGTCAGCGCCCGTTTCATTAGCGGGCTGCCCGCGATCGCTCTTGCCACCTACCTTTCCGGACGCACCGGCGCGCATGAGCCCGTTGTGCATCCAGTAGCGAACCATCGGCTTGCCATGGCAGCAGCGGCTTTGAGCGAGTTCGTTTTCATGGTGGGGGAAAACGAGATCGAGACCACCACCATGAATATCGAACGTTTGTCCCAATATCCTGCGACTCATCGCCGAGCACTCGATGTGCCAGCCCGGCCGACCATGTCCCCACGGGCTATCCCAACTTGGTTCATCCGCCTTGGCCGATTTCCACAGCGCGAAGTCGCCCGCCGAACGCTTCTTGGCTGCTGCGCCCCCGCCCTCACCCTGCTGACTGTCCGCCGTGCGATTACTCAATTTGCCGTATTCGACATCGCGGGTAACGTCAAAAAAAACGTCGCCAGCATTCTCGTAGGCAAAACCTCCGTCGATCAGCTCAGCGATAAAGCTGATGATTTCTTCCATGTTGTCCGTTGCGCGGGGCAAATGGTCGATCTGCGTAACCCCCAGCGCTTGCAGATTTGCCAGGTAGTCCATCGTCATCTCGGTGGCAACTTGGGACATCGAGATCCCGCGTTTGCGGGACGAGGCAATCAGTTTGTCATCGACATCCGTGATATTGACAACCCAAGTAACGTCAAATCCGCAGTACACGAGATAGCGTTTGATCGTGTCGAAGATCACGGGGCCAACCATGTGGCCGATATGGGCCTCGGCGTACACCGTGGGGCCACATAGGTACATG
This sequence comes from Pirellulaceae bacterium, assembly GCA_041741955.1. Lineage (GTDB taxonomy): Bacteria > Planctomycetota > Planctomycetia > Pirellulales > Pirellulaceae > Aureliella. The sequence goes on from JBGSJL010000255.1 coordinate 56,960, forward strand.
CCCACCTTGCCGGGTTCAATGGTTTCGAAGGGCTCTTTTTGCCGCGTCAACGTGTTGTAAACACGAATGTGGATTTGCGAAAGCATGGGTGCTGTTGGCGTCTTGAAAGTTGAAACAACGCTAGCCACGACGGGTACTCCTTTTGGGGCTTGCAGTGGGAGGCTACTGAGTTGCCCACACGTCGCAGATTATAGAGATTTGGCTATTTGGCGGTACGCCAGTTTTCCCTGTCCGCCGCAGTTTAGTTAGCGGATTGCTGAATTAGGCGCAGCAATTGGGCGGGCGGGGCGTCGATCGTGACAACTCGATCCTGTCCCGCGGCGTCGCGGACGATACAGATCAGTTGCCGCGTGTTGGTTGCTGACGAGTCCACAGCGGCGGCTGTTACCGAAGGTGGGCTGTTTCCGGACGCGAGTGAGCCAGGAACGGTAGCGGTTTGATCGGGCCACTGCAGTTGCTCCTGAGTCGCACCGCTTTCGGGCTGCCAGGACGGCGAAGCGGGTGGTGGCGTCGAGCTGACGAGCTGCATCGGCGACGCAGAATTGGTTGGGGCATGATCGGAGCGGACATTTGAGGCCAGTTCTGCCGTGCCCTGGCCGCTGAACAAGTGGGCAAGCCCGAGCCGCTCGATTTGCGCGTAGACAACTTCGGCAGCGGCGTAGATGCCTTCATCGCCGCCCGTGTCTGCCGCGTTGCACACGCCAATTAGGTTGCCTTGCACATCGAATAAGCCTCCGCCACTCCGGCCAACGGCGGGTGCGCCGATGATTTCAATATTGTCCGCACCCAAATAGCGATTGATACTCTTGACTTGAGTGTCGTGTCGCGTCGGGTTGTTGCCGTGGTCACAACCAAAGCTGAATGCCGGTTGTCCAGCCACAATCTGCTTGCCGCGCGCCGAGATCGGTACCGGTTCGATGGGCACTGGAATATGGCAGCTAATAAGCCCAATGTCTTCGCCTTCCGCTTTGAAGTCGATCAATTGGCTTGGCAAATTAACCTCTTGCGGCGTGCCGGGAAACAGATCGATGGTTAGCTGCGAACCTGCATTCATGTCGCGGAACAAATGACCGCAAGTTAAAATTAGAGCTTCTTCGCCATGCACATCCACGATCGTTCCAGTTCCATAAGCCGTCGTATTGGCCTCATCGACGCGAATACGCACGGTGGCCGCAGCCGCCCGTCCGATCGCCCTCTGCGGACTAACACTCTGCGGACTAACACTCTGCGGACTTATACTTTGAGGGCCAACTACGGGCTGTGGACTAGCAGTCTGGACGGGAACTTCAGCGGAGCCCTGCATTTCGCTGCCCATCGAGGCCAGCATTGGGAAGGCGGCCAAGCCAGGGGACTGTCCGCGCACGATTGCTTGGGGAGGCTTGGTCGGACCGCGCGCAACCTGTGGATTTTGTGCAGCCACGCTTGAGGCAGAATTGTTCGGAGCGGAGAAGCTCTGGTTGCGGGCTGCCGCTCTGGCAGCCCGTTGCTGAATCAGCTCCAGCGACGCTGCACCCACCATCCGATCCACTTCTTGCTCGCGGCACAGGAATACGATGGTCGGTAGATTCTCGATGCGGAACTGGGCAACTAGTTCTGGATGCTGGTCGACGTTGACGGTTTGAACGGTGTAGCCCTCTTGCTGCAACTGCGACAATGCGGGACTGACCTGACGGCAGGGCTCGCACCAATCCGCCGTGAAATGCACGAGCGTGCAATCCGAACTACCGCCGACGGCCGCAAACATCAAGGCAGACAAAATCCAGCTTGCCATTGGATTCCCTTCCAAAAGCGACTCTGATACTTCGCGAACTCCACACGCTGCTTCCTGCAACGCAGACGGAGTTTCGCTGGATGGGCAACCTGCCGCAAGAGCAATTGAACGGCAACAAAAAGGCCAGACTTACTCCAGCAAATCACCGCGTCGATCGGCCGTGCGCTGCGTGCGCTGGGCGGAGCGCCAAGCAGCAATCTGTTGATGATTCCCGCTGAGCAGGATCTCGGGAACCACTTGGCCTCGAAATTCCCGAGGCCGGGTATACTGCGGGAATTCCAGCAGGGCTTGGTCGCTGAACGAGTCCTCGATGGCGCTACGGTCGTCGCCGAGCACTCCAGGAATGAGCCTTATGGTCGCGTCGATGATAGCCATCGCGGCTACCTCGCCACCGTTGAGAATGAAGTCGCCGAGGCTAACTTCGCGCGGTTTCAAGATGTCGATGACCCGCTGATCAAAACCTTCGTAGCGTCCGCAGAGTAAAACAAGTCGACGGTGTTGCGCTAACTCGGCAACCAGCGACTGTTTTAGCGTCTCCCCCTGCGGACTCATTAATAGCAATTCTCCCGGATCGTCGCCTAGTCCTCGAACCGACTCGACGCAGTCGACCACCGGCTGCACTTGAATCAGCATGCCGGGGCCGCCACCAAACGGAGGTGCGTCTACTTTGTGGTGCTTGTCGGTCGACCAATCTCGCAAGTTGTGTGTCACCACCTCGACTTGCCCGCGCTCGATCGCTTTGGATAGTAGGCTTTCGCCTAAGTAACCCGAAAAAATTTGAGGGAACAAAGTAATGACATCAAATCGGATTTTGGACGAATGCATTTTGCAGTTTTGCCTGTTCGCAGGGGTTCAGTCGCAAGCTAGCAATAGTGAAAAGTTGCAGATGAAGCTGGCCCTCAAGCTTTGCGCAACCGATAAATATTAACATCCGTGTTTGTGCCGCGCCAGCAGTCTGTCCGCACCCAGGCGCGGGAAGCGAACTTTCTTGAGTCCCTGGAATCTAATTGTGGCAGTATAAGCCGGAGAGTCTACGTGTCATCGGTGCCGTCAATGCGACCAGGCCAGTACCATAAGCCAGAGCTGGGCAGCTTGCGCGAGTCGCTCGTGGGCTGGATTAGCGATTGGGGCGAACTCGTCGTCGATGCCATGACCACATTAGGTGACATGGCCATTTTCACCTGGCGCGTCTTCATGTGGCTGTTCACATCTTGGCCGAGCCGAGGCACGATCCTCCCGAATTTTTATCATGTGGGCGTGCTCAGCTTGCCCGTGGTCGCACTGACGGGCACCTTCATCGGGATGGTGTTGGCCGTGCAGAGCTATCAACAGTTCCGTGATATTGGGCTCGAAAATCAGCTTGGTGCAGTGATCAACATGTCGTTAGTGCGCGAGCTGGGACCCGTGTTGGCAGCCACCATGCTGGCTGGCCGCGTGGGTAGCGCCATGGCGGCTGTGCTGGGAACCATGCGCGTGACCGAACAGATTGATGCCCTGATCAGCATGGGTGCAAACCCGATCCGCTATCTGGTCGTGCCACGCTTTTTGGCATGCATCATGTTGATACCCGCGTTGACCGTCATGGCCGACTTCATGGGTATCGTCGGTGGCTATTTTTATAGCGTGGTCATGCTCGGCATCGACCACTACTCCTACCTCAACAATAGCCGTCAGTTTGTGGGTGGCTGGGATTTTTTTATGGGCATCTTCAAGAGTTTTTTCTTTGGCGGCACCATCGCGATTGTCAGTTGCTACCGCGGTTTCCATTGCGACCCCGGCGCCGAAGGCGTAGGCCGAGCCGCCACCGCCGCGTTTGTTTTTAGTTTTGTCTTAATCCTAGCTATCGATTTAATGTTAAATATATTTCTCGACGCAGTTTACGCGGCTATATGGCCACACGGAGCCAAACTTTTTTAGCCAAGTGTTCATTGGGACAGAGCTCGTTTTTAGTTGGAGTCCAGGCTTTGACCGCCTGTGGCCAGATTAGCATTCAAGGGCGCCTAAAGGCTGTACTCCAACGCTGCGCGACCGGATTTTTTCAGACAGTGTTTTTTTCAGACAATCTTACTGAGCGATTATGACGGCACTAGATCAAGTCATGCAAAGCGAATTTGGGCCATCTTCCCAAGCGGGACCGCTGATCGAGTTGCGCGACATGACACTGCAGTTCGCCAAGCAGACCGTTCTCAGCAACATCAACTTGAGCATCCCGCGTGGGCAGACCGTAGTGCTGATTGGCGAAAGCGGCTGTGGCAAAACGATGCTACTAAAATCAGTGGTCGGGCTGACACAGCCTACGCGCGGGCAAGTCTTGTATGGCCAACAAGATATTCATGCTTTAAATGATCGCGACTTGACCGAGCTACGGTGCAAGTTCGGATTTGTTTTCCAGAATGCAGCACTCTTCGACAGCATGACCGTTGGACAGAACGTAGCCTTTCCGCTTGTCCAACACAACTTGGCCAAGGGCCGCAACATCAACCGCATTATTTTTGATCGGTTGGCAGAAGTGGGCTTGCCCGACAACGTGGCTGCAAAACGACCCGCGCAACTTTCCGGCGGCATGCGTAAACGAGTCGGCTTGGCGCGGGCGCTGGTGCTCGAACCAGAGCTGATGCTTTATGACGAACCGACAACCGGCTTAGATCCCATCATGAGCGACGTCATCAACGAACTGATGCTGCGCACCAGCGCCAAAGAAAATGTGACCAGCCTAATCATTACGCACGATATGCGAACGGCCTACAAAGTCGCCGACCGCGTGGTCATGTTGTATCCCTACTCGCGACTCGAAAAGGGAGAGAATCAAATCATTTTCGACGGCACACCACGCGAACTTGAAAAGACCACGGACAAGCGAGTTCGTCAATTTGTCAATGGCGAAGCAGGCGAACGCTTGATGGAATTGCGGCGATCGGCTTTCGATGATTTTGGCGACGCGCCAACCTTATCAAGCAAGTATTCCAAATAAATGAGTCACGGAAACTGCCGCGCGAAGAGTGAAAGGTAGTCAACAATGGACGAACAAGGATATCGCTTCGGAGTGGGTGTGCTGGTGGTTGCCTCTTTGGTGATTGCCGTCATGCTGATCATGTTCTTCGGGGCCGCACCCAACTTTTTTGTCGAACGGTATACCGTTACGATTCGCTTCGACGCTGCGCCGGGCGTAGCTTCCGATACGCCCGTGCGTAAAAATGGTGTGCAGATAGGTCGCGTCAAATCAGTCCAATTGCTGGAAGAAGATGAAGGCGTGAATCTAACGCTCGAACTGGATTCCAAGGTCAAAGTCCTCGCTCGCGAATTGCCGCGAATTGGCACGGGTTCGATTATCACTGGCGACGCGGTCGTCGAATTCGTGCCGCCCACTGCCGAGAGTTTGATCTCTCGTTTCGACGGTGCTGGCGGGTCTCCCAGCGATGGCATTTTGGATGACAATGAGAATCTCCTCTCTCGCACTCCGATCAAGGACGGGGATTTCTTCCGCGGCGGCCGAGTTGCCTCGGATCCGTTGGACGCACTGATGAATATGCAAGACGGATTTGGTACTACTTTGGCCTCCATCGAAGCGGCTGGCAATCAAGTCAGCGCACTGGCTCTGGATATCCGCAAACTGATCGGCAGCGGCGATGGTGCGCTACAAGGTATCGTGCGCAAGGCCGAGTTGACGATCGATAATCTGAATCAAACACTAGATGCCATCGAAGGGCTCTTTAGCGATCCAAGTATCAAGTCGTCGCTGGATACGCTGGCAACGCGGCTGCCTGATCTGGTGGATGACGCCGAATTGGTGATGGAACAAACCAATCAAACTTTGTCGGCCTTTGAAGATGTCGGCCGAGCCGCTGAGGAAACTGTCAAAAACGTAAATGAACTGACCAAGCCGCTTGCCCAAAATGGCGAAAGGTTGGTGGGCGATGCGCTTCGCACCGTCGAAAATTTCAACCTGTTGCTAACCGACCTGCGCGGCGTTTCAGCTCAAATTAATATCGTGGCCTCCCGCATCAATAATAGCCAAGGCACGGTATCCAAGTTGTTAGACGATCCTCAGCTCTATTACACTTTTATCAATACGCTCGAAAACGTCGAAATTCTCACGCGTAAGCTCGAGCCGATTGTGGACAATGCTCGCGTCTTCACCGACAAGGTGGCTCGCCAACCGTCGAGCATCATCGACATCCGCGGTGCCATCACCGGCCGACCCAGCGGAGCCGGCATTAAATAGTTTCCCCTTGAACGATTTCTACAAACCTAGTTCGCTGCCTCTCCAATCCTAGCCCGCCTGGGAAATTCTGCTCCGTGAGCTATCCTATTAGGCTTTCAAAACCAGCGTTTTGGGCCATTAGCTGCGGGCATACCCGATAATGTCGACAAAGTTAGCAATTCATGGTGCGGCCGGTCGGATGGGCAAGCGACTGATCGCGCTGGGCAGTCAGGACAGCGACTTCCAAATCGTAGCGGCCATCGATAGCGGCCAGCACCCAGCCATGGGCCAAGATGCTGGTAGTCTAGCCGGAGTTCCCGTGCTGGGAGTTCCACTGACTTCTAGCTGGCCCAACGACATCGACGTGGCGATCGATTTCTCGGTACCCGCCGCCTGCTGGGCAGCAGTCCAGCATTGCTGCCAGTACAAGATTCCGCTGGTGGTAGCCACCACAGGGCTCGATGATGCTCAAGTTTCCGAGGTAAAAGCTGCGGCCAAAGCAATCCCCGTTTGCTGGGCTCCGAGCATGTCGCTAGCGGTCAACTTAACAATGCGGCTGGCCCAACAAGCGGCTCGAGCACTCAAGCAGGTTTCGCAAGGCGTGGACGTCGAAATCATCGAACGCCACCACCGCTTCAAAGAGGATGCACCCAGTGGCACGGCACTTAAGTTCGGCGAAATAATCGCTGGCGAGATGCAAATTAGCCAACACGTTCATGGCCGCGAGGGTCAGTGTGGTCCGCGAACTCAGAGCGAAATTGGTTACCACGCGGTCCGCACGGGCGATAATCCGGGTGAACACACAATTGTCTTTGGGATGCTTGGCGAGATCATTGAACTGCGAGTTGCCGCGTCCAATCGCGATTGCTACGCGCAAGGCGCACTGGCTGCCGCTAAATTTTTATTGGGCAAACCTGTGGGACTTTACAGTATGTTTGATGTGCTCGGCGTTTGAAACGTGGGATAGGCTTCCAGCCTGTCGTTTCGGCGTGGGATAGGCTTCCAGCCTGTCGTTTCCGCGTGGGATAGGCTGCCAGCCTGTCGTTTCCGCTATGACAGACTACAAGCCTAACCCACTTATTTTCCGCTCGATGCTAACTTAGCAGTCACACTGCGTGTGGGCCACAAAAACGACTCTTGCGGACGGCAGGTGGTGCCTACTATTTTTTTTGGCTGAATAAATTATGGCGAAATGCGATGAAGGCTACCTCTGCCAAGTCTGCGGCGAGGAGGTGGAGGGGCTAACCGAAAGCGCGCTTTATCTACAGTACGTTATTGGCTGGATCGATCCAGAAACGTTGCACACTCGCAGGGAATGTCACCTCCGCTGCCAGCCCACGTTGGCTCAGTTCATCGAAGACGATCGCTTTGGACCTGTCGTTGAAGTCGAGGGCGAATTCGATCGTCGGCAACTCGATACCAGTTTCGCCGCGCAGCGCAGCGACTTAGTAACTCGCGGCTATCAGCGATTGTGGGAGCTACAAACTCTGCGTTCCAGTCTCACCGTTGTCGACTATCCCCTCCTGGAAGTTCAACAGAAGTGGCGTTAGCCTGCAATCCTATCCACACTCTGTTACTTTGTGTTCAAGCGATAGAACACGGCCAGCGGCAATACCAACAGACCCATCATCAGGAACACGCTACATATAGGCCAGCCCGCCGCCGTCGAAATACCTTCGAAGACTTGATAAAGCGGTCCTGAAATTAAGATGCCCATAAAATTCGCTTGGTTCATCGTAGCGATCATGCGGCCTTTCAAGTTTGCGGGCGGACGCTGCTGTAGGAAAACTTGGATGGGAATCGCGTAGATCGCCGCGAAAACCCCCATGGAAATCAGCGCCACGATGCTGCCGTAAAAGCCCAGCAAGTGTTGATGTCCACCTGTCCAGATGCCCAGCAGTACCAGCGATCCAAGAATCCCCCACAGGCCCCACGATACCGATCTGTCTCCGTAGCCTCGGCGGCAAAGCATACTGGCCAGCATAGCACCGCACATAATTCCCAGGCCAATCGAAGCGGTCAACATGCTGGTCTGCGTATCGCCGACTTGCAGTAACCCCAGACCCAATCGATTCACAACTGGTACCGCGATGCCGGAGACTAACCAAAAAACGCTTGATACCAATAGAGCGCCTAAAAGCTGTCGATCGGCTTTCAACATTGCCCAGACTTCCCGGCTCACCGCCCAACAATCCCTGGTTAGCTTTATATTGGGTTGGGCCGCAGGCACCTTGCGAACCAGTAGCGAAGTCAACGTACCCACTGTCGCGATGCCTGAGCAAATCAATAGTCCGAGCCACAGATTTTTCGTCGAACCATCCTGGCCAATTAGTGTTTCCTTCAAGCCACCGGCCAGAACCGTTCCGAAGATGATTGCCAAGAACGTCGTCATCAGAATTAACCCATTCGCCCTGGGCAAGTCTCTGGCTCGGAACAATTCGGGCAGTATTCCGTACTTACCCGGTCCGAAAAATGAGCTCTGCGCACCCATCAAAAACAGGACAACCCAGGTGCCAGCCACACCGAAGGCACTATAGTAATAGAAGGCCAGCAGACCCAGCAGCATCACTACGATCTCAGCAACTTTGCAGAGTACGATGATCGGTGTCTTGCTAAATCGATCGGACAAATAGCCCGCATAACCGCTGAATAACACAAAGGGCAGCGAAAAAACCAGCGTGGCCCAGCCCTGGATATCTCCCGAAGCACCCTGCCCTGCCCCTGCCCCTACCGCACCGGCAACAACAACCGGGATCGCCAACAACAGCATCAACTGTTTGTAGAGGTTGTCGTTGAATGCTCCCAAGAATTGCGTGCTGATCATGCCCCAAAACGAACGATCGGTTAACAGTTCTGGCTGTGCCTCTAAGGACTTGTCTGTTTCGGTCATGAGTTTCACTCGGAGGAGACTTGTTTGGCGGGCTGGATGCGTCGTTATTGTGCCTTTTGCTAACAGATGTCGAAAGACCGCTTGGCATTATGTCAGAATTTCTGCAGTTCGCGCTCGTGCGAAACCGTAAGTTCTGTTGTGAACCTCAGGGTCGCAGAACCTGCGACCCTTTCAGGGTCGACGTGTTCCCGGCGGAACTGTTTCCGGTGGTGTCGCTGCGCTCAACCACCGGCTAATAGCTTGAATCCCTTCGGGATAAAAAAGCTGCGCATGCCGTTACTCTCCACAAACCCAAACTTTGAGCAGTCCAGGCTAATGCCGCAGGTTCACGAGGTAACAAGAACGGACGGAACTTAAGAGTTTCGGCACTAGCTGTGTCTCTACCCACAGTGAACGAAATTGCATTTCCCCATAAGTAATGGTTAGACTACACTTTGTTGCTGCGATGCGACGCGGCGATGCCTAAGCAATTCGATGGAAGGAAATAGTTTCCCATGCATACCAGTCGACGCGAAAGCTTGAAAACGATCCTGGCTCTGGGGGCGGGCGTTGGTAGTGCGATGGCTTGGCCAAGCCGCTTGGCCGCGCAAATGAAGGCTGGCGGCCAGGGACGCCACTTGATCGTCCTGTGGATGCCCGGCGGACCGTCGCAGATGGATACGTTTGACCTCAAGCCCGGCCATGCCAATGGCGGTCCGTTTAAGGAACTTAAAACTGCGGTGACGGGTATGCAGTTCAGCGAGCATCTGCCTGAGCTGGGCAAATTGGCCGAGCACCTGGCGATCGTTCGCGGCATGCAAACCAAAGAGGGCGACCACAGTCGCGGAACGTACCTAGTCCGCACAGGACAGCGTCCGGGAAACCCGGTTCGCTATCCTACGCTGCCCGCCGCGCTGGCGAAAGAGCTGTCGCACAGCGATACTTCGATACCTGGCTATGTGAGCATCTTGCCAAATTCGTTTATCAATCCTCCGGCATTCAGCGCGGGGTTTCTCGGAGCTTCTCGCGAGCCCCTGACCGTGGGAAATACAGCAGCCTACGATCCGTCGCAGGCCGCGAGCAATGTGGCAGACGATTCCACCGATCCGGTCGACCTACGCGTCGACAATTTATTGCCACCCGATGGCCTCGACACCCTGCGCATTCAGCGGCGTCAGCAGTATTGGTCGTTGTTACAACAGAGCTTTCGCGCTGGCGAACGCGGCGGGGCAGCGGCCACTCATGACACCGTTTATCGACGTGCGATGCAATTGGCAGATAGCGAACTTGTCGCTGCGTTCAATTTGAAGCAAGAGAGCGATGACGTCCGCCGCCGCTATGGTGTCGATGCCTTCGGTCAAGGTTGCTTGATGGCGCGGCGGTTGGTCGAGCGCGGTGTACCGGTCGTCGAAGTTTCACTCAGCGAAGGACTCGGTGGATTGGCATGGGACAGCCACGCTGACAATTTCAACACGGTCAAACGACTCAGCGCGCGCTTGGACCAGTCGTGGAGTCAATTGATGCTGGATCTCAAAGCGTCCGGATTGCTCGAGCAGACGACTATTTGTTGGATGGGCGAGTTTGGAAGAACACCTCAAATCAACGAGATGGGAGGCCGAGATCACTTTCCCAACGCCTGGAGTTGCGTGCTGGCTGGAGCTGGCATTGTGGGCGGCTCGGTGGTTGGCAAAACCAGCCCCGATGGCATGGAAGTTGTCGACCGTCCTGTCACGGCTCCCGACTTCCTGGCGACGCTCTGCCGAGCTGTTGGCGTCGACCCAGCCACAGAAAACATCGCCGAGGATCGCCGCCCCATCAAGATCGTCGAAGGTACAGCCATCGAAGAAATTCTGGCTTAAACCACTGTTCTCCTGTTGTAATGTTGGCCTCGATCCTTGTGAGCCGACGGCGCTAGCCGCGGGTTCCACGTATATCACGTTTTTAAGCACTACTCCCGAAAAATCAAGCAGGTGACGAGTGCTTGCATGATTTTGCCGCTGCCAATCTCACCGGTCTGCTCGCCGGTTTTGCCTTTGAGGCTAACTCGGTCGACGTCGATGCGCAGGATCTCTGCAATTCGACCGCAGATCTTCCGCTTCAGTGGCAATAATTTAGGTTGCTCGGCCAGCACCACACAGTCGATATTGCCGATCGTCCAACCCGCCGCATAAACACCTTGGACCGCTGCGAGCAGCATTTCTGCCGAGTCTCTGCCCTTATTTTCGGCGCGCGTGTCCGGAAACATTTCTCCGATGTCACCCAGATTGGCAGCCCCCAAAAGGCTGTCGGTGATCGCATGCAGTAGCACATCGGCGTCGCTGTGTCCCGCCAAGTGAAAATGGATATCGATGTCGATCCCACCCAACCGCAGTGGACCGCCCGCTTCGATGCGGTGCGTATCATGTCCTAACCCGGTGCGGAATTCTGGTCTCATGGGCTGTTGGTCCTGCTGCCGCTGTGCGACTGTTGATTGGCCACCTATAATTCGACAACTATGGCAATCATCGAGATCAAAAAACTATCCAAATCGTACCGAGTCTATCAAAAGCAAGAAGGGCTGATGGCCGCCGTTCGCGGGCTTTGGCATCGCGAGTATCGCCAAGTCGAAGCCGTGAGAGGCATCGACCTGAGCGTCGAACAAGGTGAGTTCGTGGCATTCCTGGGACCCAATGGAGCCGGCAAAACAACCACGCTCAAACTGCTCTCGGGCGTTATCTATCCGACGTCGGGGACCGCTAGCGTGATGGGCCACGTGCCTTGGTTGCGCGACAATGATTACCGCCGCCGGTTTGCGCTGGTTATGGGGCAGAAGAATCAACTGTGGTGGGATCTACCCGCCCAAGAATCGTTTCGCTTGCACGAGAAGATTTATCAGATCGATCGCAGCCAATTCCAGCGCACGCTCGATGAACTGGCGGATTTGCTATCCGTTCAAAAACTCTTGGGTCGCCCCGTTCGCGAATTGTCGCTCGGTGAGCGGATGAAGATGGAACTGATCGCGGCCCTCTTGCACTCGCCCGAAGTATTGTTCCTGGATGAGCCCACGATAGGATTGGATGTAGTAGCCCAACATAACATTCAACAGTTCCTGCGTTTCTATCAAGAGCAGCGACGGACCACCATACTGCTGACCAGTCACTACATGAAAGACATCGCCGCGCTTTGCCAGCGCGTCGTTGTCATCACGGATGGAGCGATCAAGTTTGACGGTTCGCTCAGCGGAATTATCGATAGTTTTAGTGGTTCCAAGATTCTCAAGTTGCAGTTGGTCGAAGGACAATCCCCGCAGGGTCTGGAGCGATTTGCGGAAGTCACATCGGTCGTGCTGCCCAAAGTGACGCTGCGCTGCCAGCGAGCCGAAGTACCTAAAATGTTGGCCGCGATACTTCAGCACTACCAAGTCGAGGATGTTGCCGTCGAAGATCCGCCGCTCGAAGAAGTCATCGCCGCGCTCTACCAGAACGATGCGAGCTCTACTCCAGCGCAAGCTAGTTTGCCGGACAGCGATCCTGCCATCCCAGCGGCTGGGGGAAATCGTTAGCCATGTTTTCGCTCAGCCTGACCAATCGCCTGTCCTGTTGGTGGATGATATTCCGCATTGCTTTAGAAGAGCGCCTAGCCTATCGCGGAGATTTTGCGCTGGGTACGTTGATGCGATTTCTGCCCATCGTCACCCAAATATTTTTATGGTTTGCAGTATACGAATCCATCAATGGAGATCGGTTGGCAGGTTACACGTTTCCAGACATGGTGGCCTACTATTTGCTTTCCATGTTGGGACGGGCTTTCTCAAGTATGCCTGGCCTAGCCTCTTCGGTCGCCAAACAGATCCGCGACGGAGAAGTCAAGAAATTTATCGTGCAACCGATCGATCTGATCGGCTTCATGCTCCTGGGTCGAACCGCCCACAAAGTTGCCTACTACACGATCTCGACGCTGCCATTTGCGCTGGTATTTTTTCTGTGCCGTGGCTTTTTCACAGCCGGCTGGCCTTCGGCTGAGATTATGGCTGCATTTATTTGCTCGCTAGTTCTCGCTTTCTTGTTGGGCTACTTTCTCGACCTGTGTATCGGACTGGTTGGATTCTGGTTCTTGGAAGTTAGTTCGCTGTTGTTTATCTATATGCTCATGAACTTTTTTTTGTCGGGCCACATGTTCCCGCTCGATTTGCTCCCCGAGCCCTGGGGCACGATCGTCGCTTACCTACCCTTTAAGTATCTCGCCTACTTTCCGGCGGCTATCTTTCTAGGCAAGATCGCTCCCGAAAATCTGTGGATCGAAGTGGGTATCGAGGCGCTGTGGTTGCTCGGCTTCATGGGTCTAGCTCGGGTTTTGTATGCCCAAGGTCTCAAGCGTTACAGTGGATATGGTGGTTAAATGGTTGCAGACGCAAGCAAACAAAAGCACCCTAACTATTGGCATGTGTTCCTGATGTTCGCACGCAATTCGTTGGTTCGCGACATGATGTTCCGTACCAACTTTTTGATCGAGGCGGTATCCAGTCTGAGTTGGGCCATCATGAACGTGGGACTCTATTGGATTATTTTCGAACACACGACCTCCATCGGTCGCGATACGGGATGGGGCAAGTACGAGTTCTTTGTGTTCATGGGCACAACATGGATCATCAATTCGATTGTCCAAGCTTTCTTTATGCCCAATTCCGAAGAGTTCAGCGAATTGATTCGTACGGGCGGCCTGGATTTTGCGCTGCTCAAGCCCATCGATACACAGTTCTTGATCTCGCTACGCAAAGTCAGTTGGTCGAGCCTTTCCAACGTGTTGTTGGGCGCAGGTTTGCTGGCCATCAGTTTATCGCACTTGGTGCATCGCCCCGAGGCACCGTGGCAGTTCGAACCGTGGATACTGCTGCTGTATCCGCTCTACGTGGGTTGTGGCGTAGCGATTCTGTATAGCCTGATGATTTGCTTGGCAGCCACCAGCGTTTGGCTGGGTCGCAATCAGACTCTGTACGATTTTTGGTTCTACATCACCAATTTTTCGCGCTATCCTCAAGAGATTTACGCGCATGGTTGGGGCTGGATACTCATGGTAGCATTCACGTTCATCGTTCCCGTGTTGGTGGTCGTTAACGTGCCGGCGCGCCTGCTGGCACAACCGCTGATGCCGCGTGCGAGTTGGGAGTGGCCGCTAGCCGCCTTTGCACTTGCCGCCACCGTCGGCTCGGTCCTGTTTAGTCGCTGGGTGTTTAAGAGATCGTTGCTGGCCTACCGCAGCGCCAGCAGCTAGCTTGGCACAGCGGCCTTCTTGGAGCCAAGATCTGTTGCAATAACCGCGGCGCCACACGCCTCACACAAATAAGCTTTACCGAAATTCCACGAATTCATCAGTTCGATATCTGAATGGTTCTGATCATCTCGGAAAACCAGATCGGTGGCGCCCCAACCAAAGGCGAACGTATTCCAAAACGATTTTTTGAGTCGCACTTCGCCTTGCCGCATGGTCTGGCTACAGTTGGGACATTCCATCAGTTGCTCCTATTTGTTGCCTTGCATATGACACACTGGGGTCAAAACATTTGTAGAAGTACATCTGTCCATCCGGATGGACAGATGGAATACATCGCTCCTATTCCCATGAACATGCTGTGACCCCACGGCATGCTAAGTCACGAAAATCGACTGGGGAAAACTCCCAACCCCTCCCGTGCCCATAAATTCTCGCAACTGCTTGCTCTTCAATAGCTTGCGCCATGGATGAAACCGTCATTCTGTGGAAAAAAGTATAACTTTTTTCCCAATAGTGTAACACCAAGCTACTTTTAATAGGCTCCAACGGAGGTTCTCCAACTCGGAGTGAAACTATTCTGTATCCCGAAAGTTATTTAAAAGATGTACAATCTATCGGACGCGAGAGACAAAAAATCGGTTTCAAACCGGGTGTTGCGGGTTCTTCGGCCAAGGCAACCTATATTTTTTTCGTCGCTATCCTCCAAGCACAACCATTGCATTTGGGCGACCCTTCCCTGTATCAGCGGAAGTGAACATTCATGACTCCATCCGAGAAGAAACAGCGTTTAATCGAGGCCGCTTCAGCGGTCCTTCACGCTGCGCCGGACCATTCGTTAAATGTCGTTATCCTAAATAAAGCGTTGTTCTACTTGGACCTCTCCTCGCTGCGAGATCACGCGGAAACTGTGACCCGCAACAGTTACATAGCGTTGCAGAATGGACCCGTTGTTGCAAAGTACAGTCAACGTCTGATCGCGTCGCTAGAAGAGGCAGGGATCGCACGTCAGATCAGCCAGTGGAATGGTGCTAAGCCATTGGTTCTTGAGAAAACTCCTGAGCATTTTGAATTTCTCAACTCGGACGAGATGATTCTTGTTTCGGACGTGACGAACTTCTTCGCCGGCTCAACCTCAACCGCAGCATCTGATTTTTCGCATAAGAATCCAGGCTGGCAAATCGCATGGAACTATTTTCTGCGCGAGGGCAAGCCAACCAAAGTAAATATGCGAATTGCCATGCAGCAAATCATCGAAAGTGATCCATGGATGACCATTCCTCTGATTGATGACGAGGCATTGCTCGCTGCTGCAGACGAAGGCATCGGAGACGATTGGTAATGCATTACCAGCCATCGGACGGCAAGTGGCAAGTTAGTGGAAAAGCTAAATTGCTTGTCGATCTGCGTCAGAAGATGACTCCCGAGCAGTACGAAGAAGAAAAGATCGCGTTGCAGGAGTTTCTTTGTGGCTACTTCTCTACCGGTGACTGCAACCAGGCATTGGGAGATTCCATATCTCCACTCAAAGCAACGCCGACAGGCGGCAAGGTACTTAAAGTACGCTGGGCGGTTCCCGGTTCTGGCAAGA
This sequence comes from Pirellulaceae bacterium, assembly GCA_041741955.1. Taxonomy (GTDB): domain Bacteria; phylum Planctomycetota; class Planctomycetia; order Pirellulales; family Pirellulaceae; genus Aureliella. The sequence continues at coordinate 72,639 of JBGSJL010000255.1, forward strand.
GCGGCAGTTTGCGTCTGGTCGTCGTCGCCTATTGCGATGAATGTAGAGTGCACATTGCGCAAGCCTTCAGCCGTCGAGACAATCCATCAAATGATGATTTTCGCGACGCCGTCGAAGACTTTTAGCGAGCTTACACTGTATATGACACACTGGGGTCAAAACACTTGCAGAAGTACATCTGTCCATCCGGATGGACAGATGGGACACATCACTCCTATTCCCATGAACAAACTGTGACCCCAGCGCATTCTGTTTACACGAGAAGCAATTTAAAAATGCTCGCTCCCAGCTAGTCTTCCAGCTAAAAACTACACTCGCCAGCGTCAGCTAAGGTTGGCGGCTTGAATCATATTTGCAGCCCAGGTTTGTTCGCTTTCGCAAAGCTGTCCTGGCAATGCGCCAAGGTAATCGATCCGGCGTTGAAATCGTCCTCGATCGTAAGTCGTGTTAAACACTTCACGCAGGTCTATCAGCAAATCGGGATCGGTAACGCGCAAAGGGACCGGCAAGGTAGGTAACAAATCAGGCAGCGGCCAAGTATAAACTTGACAATCTGGCCGCTGCTCGGCTCGCGACACGAGGTAGTAACCGTCCCCGGGCGGCAGTGGATGATTCATTGGCAGACGCTTTCCGCCGCGCAGTAGGTCCAGCTCTACCAAATGCACGGGTTGATAAAGCAACGCGTTACGCTTGGAGAGGTATTCTGTTCGGCCCGGTTGATTCTTGTTCGCCGGCGACAACAGTTCCAACGTCGTTACCAACGTTCGATCGGGGCGGTGAATGATTTCGATGTAGGTTTCCTTAGGGCCTTCGAGAATCGTCAGCGGAATGGTCACAGGTTCCAACGTCGCAACGGCATTTTGACGCGATATCCGATTGCGCTCATCACCTTGCGTGACGGCCACATCGGGAAATACGAGTTTGCGGCTGTCTGGATCGTGTTCGATCAAGTACACGCGATCTCCAATTCCGGCTTCGTAGTCATTGGGCAGCGCTTCCGCAATGGCTTCACGCCAATAGTTGATAAACGTTGCGTGAAAATCCGACCAGAAGGCGGGCGATTCCAGGAACGGATCGAATCCAGGAAAAGGGCTGGGCATGGTCACGACTTTCGTTGGTTCGCGGGCTTGTACATCCATCCATCCATCCATCCATTCTATCCAGTCCCGACAGGCGAGCCAACTTCGACGGTCTACCTGTCGGGTAAACGACTTTTGAGTCGGACAAGAGGTTTGGCCTAAGCCCCCGTCGATCCGTTCTGAAATAGAAGACTGTGCTGCCCTGGCCGCTTTACAGACCGTTGAGCGACGGAAGCTTCTTGCCCTGAAGTTGATACACGTAGCGTAAAACCTCGGCCACGGCCGTGTATTGTTCCACTGGAATGGCTTGACCAATTTCGACGTTTTTGAATAGAGCCTGCGCTAATGGCTTGCGTTCGACAATTGGCACGCCGGATTCCAAAGCCACTTTACGTATGCGGGCGGCCACGTGACCGGCACCTTTGGCAACGACGACAGGCGCAGGCATCGTTTTGGGGTCGAAGCGAATGGCGATCGCCAACTCGGTTGGGTTCGTGATGACCACATCGGAATTGGGGACATCGTTCCTCATGCGATTCATGAGTAGCTGCCGCTGCACGGCGCGACGACGAGCCATGATTTGCGGGTCGCCGTTCATCATTTTCATTTCTTCGCGCATCTCTTCATCGGTCATCTTCAAGTCCTGCTCTAGCTTCCACCACTGGAAGCCGTAGTCCAAAACAGCCAACAGCAGCAAGACCAGGGCTGTTCGCAAGCACATGTCGATCGTCGTACTCCACACCAGACCGCCGATCTCGCCCACGGTGAGTGTCTGGGCTTGCATGATCAAGTCCCAGCGGCCCCATAAGCCAAACGAGATGACCAGCGCCACCAGTCCAATTTTAAGCAAGCCAAAACCCAGGCGCGCAAAATTGGGCAGATCGAATAGACGCTTGGTTCCAGCCAAGGGATCGATGCGTTTCCAATCGATGCCGATCTTGTCGGGCAGGAACAGAAAGCCGATTTGAAACCATTGGTTGATGACCACAATGCTGCACACGGTCAGCATGATAGGCAATAGGACCCTTAGGCATTCAAGCACGCTGCCTGCGACCAAGCCCGAGGCGGCTCTGGGGTCTGCGGTGACCAAGCGGGTCTGCGTAAAGCCCGCTTTCATAAGTGTGGCAACCGCTTCGGCTAGCTGAGGGCCCCACCACTGAAGAGCAAGCACAGCCAACAACAATACAAGCGCCGAACCTAGGTCTTGACTGCGTGCGACTTGACCCTTCTCGCGCGCTTGCTGGCGGCGATGCGGCGATGCGTCGTGCTTTTTATCTCCGTTTGATTCAGCCACGCTAGAGTCCGCTCGATATGCGCCGACAACTGTCGATCCAAATGGCCAGTTCTGATTGGAAGACCCAAGTCACACTGCCAATCGACAGGAAAAGCAAAGTCAACAAAGCCATCGCGTTGATGCTGAATCCGATTGCCAGCACGTTCAACTGCGGCAACGTCCGCGCTAGCAAGCCGGTAACCAAGTTGGACATTAACAAGGCCGTAGCTAGCGGTGCGGCGGCGCGAATGCCTATCTCAAATGTGTGCCGCGTAACCATGACGATTTCGCGAAGCCAGCTTTCGTCGAACAGGACTCCGCCCGCTGGGTAACGATCGTAACTCTGCAAGCAACATTCCAAGAGTTGTCGATGCCCACCGACGAGCAGCAGAATTGCCATCGCCAGCCAACCCAGCAGATTGGATATTACTGGCATTTCTTCGTCCGAACCTGGGTCGATCGACGTGGCTAGGTCGAAGCCTGCCAAGTGTCCAATCGATTGACCGGCAATTTGCAGACAGGTGACGGCCAGCAATATCACGCTCCCCAGCAGGATACCCAATAGCACTTCGCAGGCCATGGGGATGGCCAGATGAATCAAGTCGGTTGGCATCGGACGAGCTCGAGCCATCGCGATCGGCGAGAGTATTGCCGAGATGCCAATTGCGACCAGCGCACGAACACGGATGGGGACGGCGGACGAGCGAGTTGGTGGAGCTAACATTAGCACTGGGCCGATGCGGGCCAGCACGGTGAGAAAAACCCACAACGGTTGACTGAGCAGACCTATTAGTGCTTCACCCATGACATTCACACGCCGTCTATTTGCTCACGACCATCGGAATATCCATGTAGGTCTTGCGTGTGTACTCGATCATGCGATCGGCGATCCAAGGCAGACAAAACACAAGTGCCAGGACCATGGCAATGATCTTGGGTACCGCGTTGAGCGTTTGGTCTTGGATTTGAGTGACCGCCTGCAGCAAGCTTATCACCAGACCTACCAACATGCCCATCAGCAACAGCGGCGCACCAATTAGCATGGCATTTAAGACTGCGGTTCGCACCAGTTCGACTGCATCGGCAGGATTCATAGATTCCGTCCTTGAATATTTGGGGAAGTTAACCGAGCGCTAGCCGTAGGTTCCAAAACTTTTTAGCAGCATCTCGACGACTAAATGCCAGCCGTCGATTAGCACAAACAATAGCAGCTTGAAGGGCAGCGAAATCATGGCTGGAGGTAGCATCATCATGCCCATCGAAATGGTAACGCTGGCCACCACCAAGTCGATCAATAAAAAGGGCAGAAAAATTTGGAAGCCCATGAGAAACGCCGTCTTGAGTTCGCTGAGCATGTAGGCTGGCAACAAAACCTGCAGGGGAACTTCTTCGAAGCCGGTCGGTAGCGGGCTGTCCGGTTTGTAGTAGCCATAAAATAGAAATACATCGTCCTCGTTCTCGGCCCAAGCAATCTGAGCACTCATAAAATCGCGAATAGGTTGGATACCTTCGCTCCAAGCCTGTTCCATGCTCATCGACGAACCGGAAGCCGTGTAAGGAGCGATCGACCGTTCATAGACTTGGGTCCAAACAGGAGCCATGATGAACATGGTCATGAACAGAGAGATGGACGTGATGACTTGGCTTGGTGGAAGCTGTCCAGTGCCCAGCGCTTGTTTGAGCAGTCCCATGACGACGATGATACGAACGTAACAGGTCGTCATCAAGAGAATTGCGGGGGCAAGGCTCAGCACGGTCAGCAATATCAATATCTGCAGGCTGCTGGACAGACCTTCGCGGCTGGTCCATTTTTCGGGGCCACTCAACAAGAAGTTCTCGATATCTGGGCCGCTCGGTTTGGAACTGGCCGACAAAGACTGAGATACTTGATCGAATAATCGCTGCGTACTGGAGGGCTGCTCTGTCGAGCCCTGCTCGATCGTAGCGGCCGATTGGGCGAGCAACGAATTGGTTAACATCAGGCACAGAACTGCGGCTTGCAAGACGTTCAAACAGCGGCGCGCGGTTCCTTTGGCTGGTAAAACTGATCTCACTACGCTCTCTCCTGTAGCAGTACGCTTTTGAAAGAGTTGGTAATGCTGCCCGGATGACCGCTTTCGCACAGACCTGCGAGCTGGTCGACTTCGAGCGGATCGGTAATTTCGCTCAGAGTGCGGGCTTCGCCTTGAATGACGCTCACGAGCAGTAACTTAGGGCCAAAGCGGACGAGGACCATCTGCTGGCGTGTCGAGATCGACGTGCGCCCAAGGATACTGACGACCTGTTTGGGAAGCCCGCCGCCGATCGAGGCGTGCAGTGTCTTGCGGTAACACCAGGCAACTCCAAGAAATAGGCCCATGACGACCAGCAGGCTCGAACCAACGCTGAAAAATGTTTGCAGCGAGCTACTCGCTCTTTCCGGTTCCGCACCTGTGAATCGAGCCGAAGGGGGCTTGAGCGGAATGTGTTTGCTCGCGCCGATTTCAGCAGAATCACTCGCACTACTGTGCAACGCAATTTCCGCCGAAGCGCTCACCACGCTGCGGTCTACGTAGGAAGACTGAGTGCCGAAGGACTGTTGCGTTTCAATGGGTGTGGAGTACCCCGAGGGTAACGGGACGGCGGGCGTCAATTGGGAGGGAGACGCGGCATTGGCTGTCGACAGGGGATTCGAGTTGGCGGTCCAGGCCGAGCCTACTTCGCGCAGCGATGACCGACTCCCCTCGCCCGTGATTTCACGGGCGGATTCCTGGGTGTTTCCAATGGAAGCAACCCGTGCAGGGTAGCTGTTTGGAAACTGAGATTGCGCATCTGCCCGCTGGGTCGCAGCGCAGCACAACCCACAAACTGCGATGGCGCAGAAGAAGAATTGCAAGTTCGAGTTATGATTGGGTCTCATCTTTCGACATCCTTGTCGAAGCAACGGGCTTGTCGAAGCAACGGGCCTGTCAAAGTAGCTGGTCCCTCGGAGCAACTGTAGCGTTTATTCGCCAGACAATTCCTCGGAGCCAATGAGTTCGGCAATGCGTACGCAGAAATTATCGTTCAGTACTAAGATCTCGCCGCGAGCTACGATCCGGCCATTGACAAATAGATCGACCGGATCTCCGGCGAGCTTATCCAGAGTGACCACGGAGCCGCGGCGCAGGCTGAGCACATCCTCGAGCAGCATGTGTGTGCGGCCTAGCTCAATTTTAAGGTCGAGATCTACGTCGCGCAACAGGTCGATTGAGCATTTTTCCGGCGGTCCTTCATGTCCCACGAGGTCTTCGAGCTGGAAAGCCTGGGCCTGTTGTTTGGTGGCTGGCGCTGAATCAATATCCTTCAAAGCCGCCTCGGCATCCTCGAGCAATTGCGTGGCTTTCTCAGCCACACCTGTTTCATTGGTCTTTTCGGAAGGCAGCGCCGAGGACGAAGCTGCCTGACTCTTAAGTGTCTCTTCCGGTGAACTCATGTCGCTGCGCCTCCGGTGCAATCCGATCGCTATTCTTCGTTCAATTGATAGTCGTCGAAGCCCACACCTAAGAGGATTGGTGCTTTGTCGCCGAGAATATCATTGCTTGTCGCAAGTATTCGTCGCTGGATCAACCCCAACTGATTTTCGGTTAGTTCGTCCATCGTCGCCATGCGCACTTCAAGCATCATACGATGCTTGAAACGTCCCATCCGTTCGGTGTATAGCCGTTCGAGTTCCTTTTCGTTTTTACTTTTTACTGTACCAAATAGCCGAAATTCGACGCGGTAATTCCGATCTGAGCCTGGCGGAGTAAAAGCAACTCCATAGGTCCCAAGCGGAAATTCCTTGACCGCTTCAGGGTCGTCGGTGGGTGCCTCCCCATCTTTCTTCATGTCGGCTTCAACCTTCTCGATAAGTCGAGCTTCGGCCAAGGCTGCCACATCATCAGCGCTAGGCACCATCAGGAAGAAGATGAATGTTTCGGCAATGACAACGCTAGCTATGAGTCCTATGGCCAATAGCTTGGGGGCTATCGAGGGCTTAGCAGGTGCATCGACGGTTGGCGCTGCGGCTGTAGCCATGAGCGGGTTTCTCCATGTTCGTATTCACGCGGGTGCAAGCTATCCAGACTGGATTGCACGGTCACTTGGTTTCTGGGTCCAGAATTTCGCTACTGCGCTCTTGGACGGTACCGACAAGCTGATCCACGGTTTCTTCGAGAAGAAAAACTTCAACTCGCGGATTCATGCGGATTTTCTCTGGATCGCTGGACAGAAACATGGGCTCCCAAGCTCCCGCCGACGACAAGCGAATCCGCTCGGGTGGAATTGCATGTTTATCGGTTAGGTAGAGCATCACATTTCGGCACCGACGGTAGGCCAGGTCCATCGCATCCAATGGCTCTGTACCCTGGCTGGCAAGCTGTTGTGCAGTGTGTCCACGAATTTCAATTTTTTGCGGTTTGCCACTAAGTAGCTTGACCTGTTCGTCCAACGCACTTTTGGAATCATCATCCAGTTCGAGCTCTCCATCTTTGAAGAACACAACGGTACCGATGGCTGTATTTCCGCCGGGCCGCACGATTCTGACGCGTTCTTCGTCACCAAAGGGTGCTTTGGTGGGTGCACCACCCTTGTGTGTATCTTTCTTTTTGGCGCGACCGGTAGTCGATAACACACGGAATGCGCTCGTTTGCATTTTGTGATCGCCGGGCGACATACTTTCCATCGATCGATCATGGCCAAATTGCTGGCGCATCGACTCGGCCACCGCTTGAAACTTTTCGTCTTTTTTAGTTTCGCTCATTGATACGAGCATGATAAAAAACGTGAGTAGTAGCGACATCATGTCCCCGAAGGTCACAACCCATTCGGGAATTCCTGGTGCTGGATCATCTTCCATGGAAATGCTACTCCTTATCCTTCGATGGTCGTTTTTTCGGGTGTAAGTAGGTCAGCAGTCTTTGTTCCAAAGCGCGCGGGCTTTCGCCCGACTGAATGGCCAGCACACCGCGGACCACCAATTCCATCGCGTTTAGTTCGTATTTGCTAATCAGTCCGAGCTTCTCGGCAAAAGGCTGGAAAACCACGTTGGCAGCGATCGCACCGTAGAGTGTCGTGATCAAAGCAACGGCCATACCGGCACCGATACCCGACGGGTCAGACATATCGCTGAGCATCATGATCAGACCCATCAAAGTCCCGATCATGCCGTAAGCCGGTGCGAAACGCGCAATTTGATCCAGGATAGACTTGCCTTCCTTGTGTCTCCGCGCGATGGACTCCATTTCAGTCCGCATAACCGACTCGATCGTCGCTGCGTCATTACCGTCGATGGCCATCTGCAGTCCGGATTTGATGACGGGTTGCTGAACCTCGGCCATTTTTCCTTCCAGCGCAAGTAGCCCATCTCTGCGGGCAACCTCTGCGAGGCCAACGAGCGTATTGATCAATACCAGCAGATCGTCTTGCTTGTTTAGGAAGGCTTTCTTCATAACCATCGGCAGCGCGAGCATACTCTTCATTGGAAAAGCCATCATAGCCGCCGCGCCAGCCCCACCCACCACCACGGCGAAGGAAGGGATGTCGATAAAGGCACTAAAGGGTGCTTTACCCATCATGATCGAACCGATGATCAGCGCATTGGCTAGTATGAATCCGACGAGCGAGGTAATATCCACAGTTTGACTACTCCGAACAAACGACAGGTTGGCGCGCTAGTTGAAACGACGGCAACATTGCCTTGCGTTGCTGATACTCAATGGCTAGCTCCACGACGATATCCATTTTTTCGCGAACCACGATCTTCTCGCCTGAAACGAGCGTGACGAACGTATCCGGACGCTGCTCTACGAAGCGAATCAAGTCCGCATTCAAGATGAACGCCTGTCCGTCTAAGCGAGATAACTTGATCATGGAAGGTCCGATATCATGAGCCCCAGTGACAACGTGCACGCAAACGTAGGTTATGGAACACGCACAGCGCGCGAAATGATGAAAAAAAACATCATCTAGTGCGTGCAGGTTCCGGCCAGCTTTTTCGACGGCACTCTGGATCCGCTACAATCCCTACAGTCGCAACTTCGACTCCTGGGCCCGATGCCTCAATCCTTTCTTGAATTCTTAACTGTGCCCAGTCCCAGGCGTCGCAGCACACCGGCTAACATTGTGAGCGGAATGGCAAGCAACCTGTCATCACATCAGCTGCCACGGCCTAGCCTCCGGTTGCCGAACTATCGGGAAGCCGGGTGCTAACGCAGCGGCTGATGGAACGTCTTACCGTATCGCGGCCAAGTGAGTGCCATTTGGCTAGCGCCGAGCTGCTCACGTTTTTAAGAGTGCCATGAAAATGCAAAGTGACTTGGTAATTAAATTTTTCGGATTCCAACTGGTAATAGCAATGGTCTTTTCGAGCTTAAGTAGGGCAGAGATGGCCGCAGATCGTCCGATCGTCATCGCGCACCGCGGTGCCAGTGGCTACGTACCCGAGCATACAGAAGCCGCCAAAGTACTCGCCTTCGCGCAGGGCGCCGACTATATCGAACAGGATGTTGTTCTTTCCAAAGATGGCGTGTTTGTCGTTTCCCACGACATTACGATGGATAGTACCTGTGACGTGGCGACGCGCTATCCTGAGCGACGCCGCGAAGACGGGCACTTCTATTTTGCCGATTTCGATTGGCTGGAGCTGCGAACATTGGCGCTACACGAGCGCACAGGACACAACTCGGATAAGCAAGTCTTTGCAGGCCGTTTCCCTTCCCGCATGGATCAGCGATTACTCACGCTCGAAGATGAAATTCGCTTGATCCAGGGGCTGAACAAGACCTTAGGCCGTACCGTGGGCATCTACGTAGAACTGAAAGCGCCCGCGTGGCACTTGCAACAATTTGGCTCGCGGATGGGGACCAAACTCTTGCCGCTACTCCGGAGTTTCGGTTATACCCAGCGGGCCGATGCGTGTTTTATACAGTGCTTTGAACCGGAGGAGCTAGTATTCCTGCGGCAGGAACTCCACTGCGATTTGCGATTGATCCAGCTCCTGGGCGGCAGACCCTTGGGCCTAAGCAGCGGGCGCGGAGACGCAGACCAACCTGTATCGCGTCAGGCCGTGGCGGCACAGATGATCGCAGAGCTTGAAGCGATCGCTCAATATGCCGATGGCGTTGGTCCTCCGATCGAGCTGCTCGTACAAATCGACTCGGCCGGTGCCCCCAAGCCCAACACCTATGTTGCCCAGGCACACCAGGCAAAGCTGCTGGTGCATCCGTATACAGTTCGCGCCGATTCTCTCCCGCCATGGGCATCCAGCGTCGCAGCGCTGCATTCCATGTTACTGTCCGACCTGCAGGTCGACGGATTTTTCACTGACTTTCCCGATCTCGGCCGGCAATTCGTCGACCAATCTGTAGGCAACAATTAGCCTGTGCCAGCGACGTTTTTGGCTAGTCGGCGGCGGTGGGCTCTTCGATCAGGTGCGCGTAACTGTTGTAGCGGCGCGGGTCAATCTTGCCGTCGGCCACGGCGTCTTGCACACGGCAACCCACCTCGTGAATATGTGTGCAGTCCGGAAATCGGCAGCGACTAACGTAAGGTCGAATATCGCGGAATAGTCCGGCGACTTCTTTCTCGGCAACGTCCCAGAGCTCTAACTGCCGGATGCCCGGAGTATCGACCAGATACCCGCCGCCGGTCAGCGGCAGCAGCTCGGCCGTCGTGGTCGTATGTTTGCCTTTGTGATTGTCTGTACTAACCGGCTGCACGCGCAGGCCCAGGCCGTCCTGGACGGCATTCAGCAGCGAGCTCTTGCCAACACCGCTCTGTCCAGCTACCACGCTCTGGCGACCGGTCACCATGCTACGCAAGTGATCGATACCCCAGCCGCGCTGGGCGCTGGTCAACAAAGTGCGGTAGCCCATCTGCGCGTACACGCCCAGTAGAGGTTGCAACTGCGTTGGATCGACCAAGTCGGCTTTGTTGAGCACGATCAAGGGCTCTAGTCCAGCCTGTTCGGCCGTGACCAAAAAGCGGTCGATCAAATGGGGCTTCAATTCCGGATCGGCTGTGCTGGCCACGATGATTACCATATCGACGTTGGTGACCAGGATGTGCCTACGGCCCTTACTCGTGCGGCTGAGCACACCGCGTCGCGGTTTGACCGAAAGTATGATGCCCTGGTGTTGTCCTTCAGGTCGAAAGGCTACCACATCGCCGGCAGCCACCACATGCCTTTGATCGGTGGACATGCTCTTGAGCACTTGCCGCACGTGGCATCGATACTCGCGGCCTTCTTCGGTACACACGACGCTTTCGAGTCCGTGGACGCGCAGGACGCGAGCGGTTAGCAAGTCTGGAGCTTGCGAATCCATATCGATGGACAGTCCGTCGCTGGCATCTTCCAGCTGTTGACCGATGACAGTGCGATGCCGAGACATCTCGCCTTTGCCACTGACGCGTTCTCGCGATATATGAGCCTCTTCGTCCAGCGGATCCTGCTCAAATTTTCGAGTCAGGTCGGACGTCCGCCGCCGCTGTTGGTAGTTCTTCTTGAACTCGGTGCGAATTTTCGACGGACGTTTCTTAGGCATAGGTGGGCTCGTTCATAAACACAGGCTGGTGTCCAGCTAGGTTTCGATTTCGCTTCCCGTTTGGGCGCCGACGGAGGCGGTCTCTTCGGTTGTATCTGAACCCGCCTCCGCCGTAGCTGGAAATCGCACGACGGGTCCGTGAATGCTAACACCCACGACTTCTTCAATTTCGCGTTCGCCAAGCTCTTCGCGCTCGAGCAACTGTTGGGTCAACGCGTCGAGCACATCGCGTTTGTCGCCAAGCAGGTGCGATGCTCGGCTACTGGCTTCGGTCAGAATTCTGGCGACTTCGCTGTCGATCAGTTCCTGAGTGTGTTCGCTGAATTGTCGTTGTTGGTGCATCTCGCGACCCAAGAACGGATCGTCCTCGGACGACTTGTAGCTGACGGGGCCTAGCTTGGGACTCATACCCCAGTGCGTAACCATACGTCTGGCAAGCCCGGTTGCTCGTTCCAGATCGTTTTCAGCACCGACGGTAATTTCATCGTAAATCAGTCGCTCGGCGGCTCGGCCGGCGAGCAGTACGACGAGCTGGTCGAGCAGTTCGTTTTCACTGGAACTCATGCGGTCCTCGTGCGGTACAATTTGGGTGCTGCCCAACGAGCGACCGCGTGGGATAATGGTTACTTTGTGGACCCGCATCGCACCTTTCAAGAACCAAGCTGCCAAAGTGTGCCCAGCTTCGTGGTAGGCGGTTTTTTCTTTCTCATCCTGTTGCAAGACCTCTTCGCGCTTAGCTCCCATGAGAACTTTGTCTCGCGCATAGTCAAAATCTTCCATACTGACGCGTGTCTTATTGTTGCGCGCGGCCCACAGGGCGGCTTCGTTGACCATGTTGCGAATATCAGCTCCGGTCAAACCGATCGTAACGGCAGCCAACCGCGCCAGATCGACGTCATTATCTAGCGGCACGTCGCGTGTGTGGACCTTGAAAATCTCCAAGCGGCCTTTGTTGGTGGGGCGACCGACGGTGATATGCCGGTCGAAACGTCCAGGCCGCAGGAGAGCGGGATCCAGCACGTCCGGTCGGTTCGTCGCCGCGACGACGATCACCGAGTCGACACCGGAGAAGCCGTCCATCTCGCTGAGGATCTGGTTCAGCGTCTGCTCGCGTTCGTCGTGTCCGCCACCTAGCCCCGCGCCGCGCTGGCGTCCAACTGCGTCGATTTCGTCGACAAAAATAATGGCCGGAGCGCTCTCTTTGGCTGTTTGAAACAGGTCCCGCACGCGACTGGCACCCACGCCGACAAACATCTGAATAAATTCGCTACCATTGACTGAGAAAAATGGCACCTCTGCCTCGCCGGCCACGGCCCGGGCCAGCAGTGTTTTGCCTGTTCCCGGCGGGCCGTTGAGGAGCACGCCTTTAGGGATACGACCGCCGAGTTTCTGAAATTTTTCGGGAGCTTTCAGAAAGTCAACGATCTCCTGCAGGTCGGCCTTGACGCCATCCAATCCAGCGACATCCGCGAATGTGGTCTGTTTCTCGCTGGGTTCAAAACGCTTGGCGGTTGACCGCGAGAAGCTCGACAGAAAGCCCCCGCCCCCCATAAGTTGGTCTCGCGTGCGGCGAAACATCATCCATACGGCGATGATCAGCACGATCGGGAGTCCGATTAGGAAGAAGAGCATCAGATATTCCAGCGGATTGGAATTGCTGTAGCTGAGGCTAAGCGCCTCTTTTTCCTTGCTCGCATTTTGCTCCTTGGCCGTCGCTTCGATGCGTTCTATCGAGCCTTCGGAGAGCTGCACCAAGAACTTCTTACTAAACTTGGCGGGGCCCTTGGACGTGTTGGTGGGTAGCAGCTGCCCGCCGGTGTCGTAGCTGGCCGGTTTCTCAGGCGGGACCTTAAATGTTCCCAGAGCGGTCGTCCCGTTGATTTCGAGCGCCTGGATATTTTGCTCGTCCAACTGCCGTATAAAAAAGCTGTAGGGAACTTCTTCGATACTCAGGGTTGGCCAAAGCGATCGCAGTACCAAGAAACCAAGGAGCACGATCAGCAGCACGGGCCAGAACTGATTGCGTCGCGGTGGGGTGGTGTCTCGGTTTCTACCAGCAGGCTCACGCTGCTTACTGTCCATTCATTTTCCTTTGGTCTGGCTATTTCGCTTTCAATCGCATCCTCGATTCGGCAGAGGCGGCGGAATGCTACATTCTACCCCACAAGTCCAGTTTGTGGGCACCCCCGCACTAGAGCGAGAACCCGCAAGTTCTCAGCTTCCTCTTGAATGAGCCGACGGCGCTAGCCGCGGGTTCCATGTTTCTGAGCTGCATAAGTTCAACAGGTCTGAAGCTAGCGCTTGCGGCTCACAAAGTTAAGCGAGCCTTTGCTACAATCACCTTTCTTTGGACTCATCGAGCACCCAAGGAATCCGATGCATGCTTTTCCCGTCTTGGACTGGTTGTTTGGCACATTCTTTCTACCCAGCAAGCGATGGCCGGATCGCTACGGCGTGCAAGATAACGACGTGCCCGAAGGTTTTTTGGCGCAGCTTGTATACCCATTTCTTCCTAGCCGCCGCCAGCCTTCGTCGGCTCCCGTCGAACCTAAAATTGAGCTTTAACTAAGCCCTTCACTGGACTGCAAATCGCAACGTTTCCCTGGCGATAGGACCACTTCCGTGCAAGTTTCCGGATTTACGATTGTGCGGAATGCGATTCTCTACGACTACCCAGTCGTCGAAAGCATTCGGTCCCTACTGCCGCTCGTCGATGAAATGATCGTTGCCGTAGGCAGTAGTTGCGATGCGACCCGTCAGTTAATCGAAGATTTGGATAGCTCCAAAATTCGGATTATCGATACGGTGTGGGATGAGCAGCAGCGGCAGGGTGGCACGGTGCTAGCCGAGCAAACCAATCTTGCTCTACAGTATTGCCAAGGCGATTGGGGTTTCTATTTGCAAGCCGACGAGGTGCTTCACGAAAACGATCTCGACCGCATTCAAGCCAAGATGCAGCGCTACCTTTCCAAGCCAGACGTCGACGGCCTGTCATTTCGCTACCATCATTTTCGCGCGGACTATTCGATTCGCGACCCCCTACCCTATCGTCGGCAGGTTCGCATCATTCGACCCGGCGTGGGTATTATTTCTGTCGGTGATGCATGCGGCTTTGGGATTGCGAACCGCCGTCTGAAGTCAGTCGCTACGGGGGCTTGGGTTTACCATTACGGTTACGTAAAACCGCCACAGCACATGTCTGCCAAAATGGATTATTTCTCCAGTCTCTACAATGGACGCAATGTTCAACCTGGGCAGGAGCCGAGCGCCGACAGCTACGACTGGAACCTCGCCACCTGCGAGCGCTTTGTGGGTTCGCACCCTGCGGTCATGTTGGCTCGAATTGCGGCCAAGGATTGGCTGACGCCCGAACACACACTGCGCACTCGCTGGCGAAATCCCAAATTTTGGGCGGGGCTTGCGCATAAGAATTCGCGAACTCTTCGCCGTTGGTGGCACCAAGTCTTGACAAAGGACTAGGCAGCATCGCCGATCCAGGTTTTCAGCAGGTTCACGACGGCATCGGGGTTGTCTTTGATCAGTGTCGAAAGGTCTTCTTTCATTTCGCCGCCGGAGACTTCGAATTCGGGCTTACGCCGCTTCGCGGTGCCACCACCCTCGTCGGCTTCGTCGCTACTAAGTTCTAATTCGTCGCCCATGTCTTCGGGAACTAGCAGGCCAAAGCCCTCTTTGAAATTGCGATCCGGCTCTGCTCCTCCCTGAGACTTAACCCAACTGAACATCATTCCCAGGCTGACCAACACCAAGGCCATCAGTCCCAGCGTGCTCCAAGATTCACCGAGCCATACCAGCGAGTTTTCGGCCAGCGTGGGTTGAGGAAATTCTGGAGTAGGCAAGTCGGTGAAGGTGTACAAGGTGACGTACGGCTTCGGGTCGTCTCCGTCGCGTATGCCCACGGTAATGCCCTCGACGGCCGCGCGAATGGATGTCTCGACTTCCGTACGGAGTTCAACTAATTCCTGGGCAGTAACCGGTTGGATTTCGTCGGGTTTCGTGTCGGGATTTGCGACCCGCTGTCGATGCGCAAAGACCTCTCGATAGTGCGATTCGGGGATCCCGATACTTACATTTACTTTGGTGACACTCAAACCTGCGTTCTTTTTGCGCATCGCATCATGGCCCGCCACACGCTGTTCGTTGGCTTCGGACTCTTTTGTTTTCGACGACTGGGGCGCAGACGTGGAAGCGATGGATTGGCTCTTGTTACCGATGCCATTGATGTCGGACCCCGGAGGACCACCGGGCGATGGCTTCGAGTTTTCAGAATCTTTTCTACTTTCGATGGACTGGAGCGTAACTGCAGTAGGATCGTATTGCAGCTTTTCGATCTCTTCGCTGAGTGTGGGATCGATGTTGACATTGACCAGCAGTTCGACGGCACCATAGCCCTTGAGAATCGCCCCAATTTTTTGCTCGAGATATTTTTCCCATTCTTGGCGGGCCGCTAATACGGGATTTTCGGAGGCGGAGCTCGGATCGTCGTTGTGGTGATACAAATTGGCGGTTCCCAAATCCATAACACTAATATTGGCGAGCGGCAAACCTGCGAAGTACGTCGACACGTGCTCGGCGATTCTCTTAAGCGTCGCTTCAGGGACAGGATCGTTGAACGCGCTCTGGAGTTGTACGCTGCAGACGCGCTCCGTCTGCTTCGCAAAGCCTTTCTTGGCATCGTCAACTCGCACCGCGGCAAATTCGATACCAGGCATCCGCTTCAAGATATTGGCGAGCTCACGCTCCTCGCCGGTTTGCATGCGGGCGCTGAATTTTTCAGTGGACTCGAAGACGTTTCCCTCGGCCAAAGCGCGGTCCATCTCGGCCCCCCACTGCTTGGGCAGCGCACCTGCGGCCGAGAGCGCCTTGAGGTACTGATCCTTTTCGCCAGACGGGATCTTGATCTGTTTACCGATGCGCTCATAGTCGCGCAGCTGAGCATCTCCAAACGCCGTTTCGATACGATCAAGTTCCGTGTTGGTCAGTGTCACGCCGCCCAGCAATGACTCGTATTTTCCAGAAGTTTCCGAACTGACCACCCAACCCAAGCTCACGACAATCACACCCAGCATCAACCCAGCCATGATCCGCGCTGAGGGTGTGAGCGAATTGAAGAGGTCGGTCAGTTGTTTGCCGATTTGTGCAAGGCTGTTCATGGTTGCAATCGTGTTCAAAAATATCGAGGACTAGTGGGGCTCTGCTGGCGTCGCCCGAAGGGAACTCATTCACACGCGGATGCTATTGATTTCTTCGTAGGCCGCTATCAGCTTGTTCCGAACTTGGACCAACATCCGAAAAGCCATGTCTGCTTTCTGCACGGACGTAAAAACTTCCGCCTGATTGACATCGCCCCCAGTTAGCAATTCATTAATCTGCGAATTAGCGTCCTGCTGCATAGAGTTGACTTGCTGCACGCCTTGCTTCATCAAATCCGGGAACGAGAACGAAGTCGTCGTTTGGGCTTGTTCCGTTCGCATCAAGCGATTGGAAAGCGGCAGCGGCATTGGGCCAGCGATGGTAGCGGCAATCGAATTCAACCAAGTTCTCCCAACTGAAGCGACACTTGCGCCGGACTTAAGCCAAGATGGAGAGCGCTTGCCGCGACATGTTCTTGGTGATCTCCATCACACCAATGTTGGCCTCGTAGGAACGCGTGGCTTCCAACGAGTCGACAAATTGTTCATTGAGGTTGATATTGGGGTAGGCAACATAGCCCTTCCACTTGCCTTCCTCGATCGCCATCGGATGCTCGGGCTGGTAGCGGTAGAGTGGTTCGCGATCGTCGGTTTCGACAGCAGAAACCTTGACGCCCGCCGCTCCGCCCTCCGCCATCTTGCTGTCGTCGGTCTGGAAGACCGTAAAACGTGGTTGGTAGGGCTTGGCATTTCCCTCTTCGTCCTGCAACGAGGAAATGTTGGCGATGTTACCCGAGATGGTGTTCAGCCGCACTCGCTGGGCTACTAGCGCGCTGGTACTGATATCAAGCGAACCAATCATACATGTCTCCTTGAAAAGTTCCAGAAAACTCTCAAGTTTCGACACTAGTGATTTCTGCCGCCCGAGTGAAGAGCGATCCACGGGCTTATGCGATGCGGCGCCCGAACACTAGAAAGATCATTACCATTGCTAGCGTACCCAGCGGCAGCAACAGCCAGCTACTGACCCCAAAACCGGCGGGTAGCGTACCCAGCACGATAGACACCCCGCCCACCGTCAGTGCATAGGGCATTTGCGTGCGCACATGGGCAATATGGTCGCAGCTACTGCTGCGCGAAGAAAGAATAGTGGTATCGGAGATCGGTGAACAGTGATCGCCAAAAATCGCACCCGCTAAAACACTACCGATCGAGGCAATGAGCACAAAGTGATCCGCTGCGGGGGGTTGACCCAGTTGCTGAGTTAGTATGCGGTAGGTCAATGGAATAATGATCGGCATTAGGATCGCCATCGTGCCCCAACTAGTCCCCGTCGCAAAGGCGATTCCCGAGGCTAAGATAAAAACGATGGTAGGCATAAACGCCGCTGGCAAACTGAGCTGGCTGACATATGCGGCGATATACTCGCCGGTTTTCATGTTATTACTGCCCGTTAGGTCGCTTAAAGTCCAGGCCAGCCAGAGAATGACCATCGCTGGCAATACATGCAAAAATCCTTCAACCAGCGCTGTATATTCATCTTTGGCTGGAACCTGGCGCTGCATCCGCACCAGAGCCAGTATCGTAAACAAACCCGCCATGGCACCGTACAGCAGACTTACATAACTGTTACCCGATCCAATAATTCGTCCCCAGGACTGGAGCGTCGGCTCGATCGCTATGTCCGCACCCACGGAAGCCTTGCCTGTCAAAATGAGCAGCCAGACGACGACGCCAATGGTGACTAGGATTGGCAAAATTGCATTCAGGGCTCGTGGGACAATCTGGGCTTCGTGGGCCTCGGCGTGGTAGTCGTCGTCCTGAGTTTGGGCTAGGCGCTCGGCAGTTAGCATCGGGCCAAAGTCGCGACATAGCAGTCCACAAATCAATACAAACGCCAGCGTATACAAAATGTAGAAACGCGAAGGGATAGTTTGGACAAATAGACCAAATGTATCCGTGCCAATATCGATGCCTGCATCGGTATACCCCATTTGCATCGCGCTGATCTCGGTTGCAACCCAGGTACTCACCAGCGCCAATCCGGAAACTGGAGCGGCTGTGCTGTCGACCAAGTAGGCCAGTTTTTCGCGGCTGATCTTAAGCCGATCCGTGAGCGGTCGCATCGTCGAACCCAGCAGCAAGGTATTCGCATAGTCGTCGATGAAGATGACCATGCCTAAGGCCCAAGTCAGTACTTGCCCACCACGCCGCGATCTGGCCAGCGGTCTCGCCCAGTCCACGATACCGTGCATGCCGCCGGCGCGATGGATCAATGCAACTTGCATTCCCAGCAAACTCGTAAATGCAAATACACGCAAATGATCTTCGTTGAAAATTGAAGGCCACAGATGGCCTTCCGTCAAACGAATCAAGAACAGTCGCAGCGTGTCGCCTACATTATTCATCCAGGAAAACGAAGCATCCTGAACTGCTGGCTGCTGGTTAGTTACCGGCAACATAATCAGCGTCGCAACCATGACACCCAACATGAGTGACAGCACAACACGCCGCGTAACAATGGCTAGGGTAATCGTGAGCAGTGGCGGAACTAGACAAAGCCAACCAACCGGTGAAGTTCCTTCCACAGAATTACTCCCAACTGACTAAGCTAACGAGCATTGAAGACTACTGGGGCTCAGCCGATTCAATGGCCGGCAGCAAAATGCTGGCCACACAGCCGCCGCCAGCCTGATTGTAGAGCACAATTCGTCCGCCGTGTAGCTCGACGATGCGGCGCGTTTTGGCAAGTCCCAACCCTAGCCCGCGACCTGCTTCGCGTCCGCTGAAGTAGGGGTCGAAAGCATGTTCGAGAGCTTCTGGGCTGAGCCCACTCCCTTGGTCGGCGACCTCGATACCAACACGCTCCAAACACTGGTCGCGAACGCAAAGGCAAATTTCCCCGCCTGTAGGCATGGCTTCAACGGCATTGCGAATCAAGCACCATAGCGCTTCGCGCAAGGCCACAGCATCGGCGCGAAGCCAGCGGTTTGAATCCAGCTCAAGGGACATTTGCACTTGAAACTTGTCCGTCCACGGTTTCGATTGAGCGACAACCTGTGACATCAGCTCTACGGCTTCAATCGGCTCAAAAGATAAAAGAGGTGGTTTGGCAACCAGCATCAGATCGCCAAGCATTTCGCAGCCACGCATCGCGTTGACAACAATCGTGTCCAGCATGGCTTTGGATTTCGGACACGTTTCGGCCTGCTTGAGCACGCCAGCGCGGGTGGCAATGTTGGCCAGAGGGTTGTTTAGTTCGTGGCTGAGCCCATACGCAAAATGATAAATCGCTTCGGTCTTCTGACGTTCAAGCTCGATTGCAAAACTGCTCTGCAGCGCACGCACTCGCGCCACCAGGTGGCAGGCATTAAGCAATTGAAAGCGCAGCGGGCTGCTCGGCTCCTGTGAACAGTCCCAACCCGTCGAGACGAGACACTCTGCCAATCGACGCGCGATTGGCAGAAGGTCCTCCCCCGAGTTGGCTTCATCGCACCGCGACCGGCACCAATGAGCGAAGGCAGGGTCGGCGAGGACCAGATCGCGAATGGCTACTAAAAAATCCTGCGGCGGATCGCGATGTGCGTCCATGCCGCCGCTGCGGAGTATCAGCGACAGCAATCCATGGCAAGTTGCGTCCGAAAAGTGATGCATGGTTTCAGACGCCAATGCTTCCACCGACGGTTGCTCCTAGTGAGCGACCGGTTTGTCGATATCAAGCAAATCGCAAACGCGTTCGATCAAACGATCCACGGTAAATGGCTTTTGAACAAAGTCGTCGGCACCGGCGGCCCGCAAATCGGCCACTTTTTCCGGTTCGATCATGCCGGAGATGCACACGATCTTGACCGAATCCAAGGTACTATCGCTGCGCACACGCTGGCAGACCTCGCGACCATTGATATCGGGCAACATGACGTCCAGAACAACGATGTCAGGTCGAAATTCCTTGACCTGCATGCCCGCGTCGAATCCATTGTTGGCCGTGCGGATTTCGAACCGACCATCGCGTCCAAACGCATCTGCCATGAGCTCCACCAAGTCCTGCTCATCGTCGACGATCAGTATTTTCTTCTTGCCGTTTTCTAACGCGTCCGTCGGGATCCCATTGTCCTTCATGAAAGAGAACAACTGATCTCGCGGAATGCGGCGGAAGCGACTCCCTGGCACTCGAAATCCCTTCAAACTTCCATTGTCAAAACAGCGAATGATCGTCTGCTGACTCACCTTGCAGATCTTTGCTGCCTCGCCCGTAGTAAATACCGTCTTTGCAGTAGTAGACATGACTTCCACCATCCTTCCTGATCGATGGCCACGCTAGTCGCATCGGTTCTTAAGGCCGATGCTTTCAAATCCGACACAGATTAACTAGCTTCTTTGTTTTGGTCGAACAGAGCAGCTTAAACTGTTCCTGTTCTACATCCTCCAGCAATACCCGATCCTCCAGCAATACCCGCTCCAGCCAAGATTGCCGAACTTGACTGAACCGCCGGATTATAGCGGATAGGCAGAATGGGTCAATATCGAATCTGATGACGTAAAGCATTCACAAAGAACGACTTACGATGTTAGAGGGCTACAGCGATGGAAAAAGTTCTCCTAGATCGCGCTGGCGTCAAAGTGTCGCCAGCTTGTTTAGATGATTGAGCCCGCGCGAGCCTCCCAGACTCGGCTTGTTCACTAGAACCCCGAACTAGTGTCTGCCCTGAGAATGCGCAGAGCTGTTCAACCGTTTGCGGTAGTGCGCCGTCCATTCTCCAAATGGGCCATCACCAGGGCGATATCGGCTGGTGTGAGGCCGCTAATGCGACTGGCTTGGTCGAGGCTGACCGGTCGAATCTTCGTCAATTTCTGCTTGGCTTCGGTGCGCAATCCACGAATTTGCAAGTAGTCAAAACTTCCTGGAATTCGTTTTTGCGATAGCCGCTGCTGGCGGTCTACTTGGACCTGTTGGCGATTGATGTATCCCTCATACCGCACATCCCACAGCACTTGGTCGGACGCTTCGCGATCCAATGTGCTCAACTCGGGAACTCGCTGGCACATTTCCTCCCACGTCACTTCGGAACGCCGCAAGTATTTGGTGCCGGTTACTTCTTCAATGCGTGCATTCTCTAGCCACAGCTTGGCGGATTCAATCGCGCGTTCTTTGGCTTCGAGGCGTTCAAATCGCGGGCGATCGACCAATCCCATTTCGAAGCCTAAGCGGGTCAAGCGTCGATCGGCGTTGTCCTGCCGCAGCAGCAAGCGATACTCGGCTCGGCTGGTGAACATTCGATAGGGCTCGTCGACGCCGCGCGTAACCAAGTCGTCGATCAGGACGCCCATGTAAGCTTGGCTTCTAGACAGAATCAGCGGCGGTTTACCTTGGAGCTTGAGGCACGCATTGGCACCCGCCAATAGGCCCTGGCAACCGGCTTCTTCGTAGCCCGTCGTGCCATTGATTTGTCCAGCCAGGTACAGTCCCTCGACGGCCTTGGTTTCTAGGCTGGGTGTGAGCTGGTCTGGCGGGCTAAAATCATATTCCACGGCGTAACCGTAACGCATGATTTCTGCATGCTGAAGTCCGGGTATGAAC
This sequence comes from Pirellulaceae bacterium, assembly GCA_041741955.1. Lineage (GTDB taxonomy): Bacteria > Planctomycetota > Planctomycetia > Pirellulales > Pirellulaceae > Aureliella. The sequence goes on from JBGSJL010000255.1 coordinate 94,262, forward strand.
TTGAGAATTGAATCTTGTACGTCGCGGGGTAGGCTCGTCGAAATGCCGTTGACGTAGATCTCGGCCGTTTGACGGCCTTCGGGTTCGAGAAACAATTGATGTCGATCTTTGTCGGCAAATCGCACGACTTTGTCTTCAATCGAGGGGCAATAGCGGGGGCCTGTTGAATTGATTTGCCCGCTGTACATGGGCGCTCGATGCAGATTTTCGCGAATCAGTGCATGCACCTGCTCGTTGGTGTACGTGATATAGCACGGAATCTGGGCTTGGCTGAGGGCTGCGGTCATGAAGGAAAATGGCTGCGGATCTTCGTCGCCAGGTTGCAATTCTGTGGCCGAGAAGTCGATCGTCTTGGCATTCAATCGCGGCGGAGTACCCGTCTTAAATCGTTGAAGTTGCAGTCCAAGCCGAGCGAGCGCGCCACTGATACCTTGTGTGGTCCCCTCGCCAGCTCGCCCACCAGCCGTCTTAGCCTCGCCGGTATGCATCATGGCCTGCAAAAATGTGCCGGTGGTCAACACTATGGCGGGCGCTTGGTAGCAGGCACCTCCTTTGACAATCACGCCGCGAATACGATGTTTTGCCGCGCCCGTATCTGTTGGCCCCTTATCTGTTGGATCAGCCGTGTCGCTGGCGAGCGACTCGACCCACAAATCGTCCACCAGTTCTTGGACCAAACTGATGCCAGGGTAATGCTCGATCCATTGCTTTACTTCCTGCTGATATCCCTTTTTGTCAGCCTGTGCGCGCGGGCTGTGCATAGCTGGACCCTTGCGACGGTTCAGCATCCTGAACTGGATTCCAGTGCGATCGATGGCTTGTCCCATCAGCCCACCCAGCGCATCGATTTCTCGTACGATCTGGCCCTTAGCGACGCCGCCAATCGCCGGATTGCAGCTCATCTGGCCGACCGTGTCGAGATTTCCAGTTAGCAAGGCGACGCGCGCACCCAGCCTCGCCGCCGCCGCCGCCGCTTCGGTACCCGCGTGCCCAGCTCCCACCACGACCACGTCGAACTGATACACGCAATGGAACTGGCTCTTGGATTGGTTCATGAGTCTCTCGTTGCTTGCAAAACCCGAAATCCTTGCTTGCCGCCGATTATCGGGAGAACCAGCATATTTTACTTATGCCTCCGATTCTTCGCGACCGACTTAGCTAGTGGGCCTAGTTACTTTTTCGACCTAACTGTTACTTTTTCGACCTGACTACGGAATTCGCTAGCTCGATCCGTGGAGCTGGGTGGTTCGCTTTCGAAGCCGCAGTGGCGGTAATGGGCGAACAAGCTGCAATCGCTACGAACGTGGAGATTCCTGTCATCGTGTTTCAGCATCTACGATTTTCGACTGGCCAGCGCTGCAATGGGACTCGTCGAGCGCTCGTTGGCCTTGCGGTTTTAGGTGCAGCCAGCCTCACTGCGACAAGTCGGGTGCAGGCGGCTGACGATTTCTCTGCAATGCCGGTCATGGCCCACCTACAGAGCGCTCAGTTTAGGATCCCGTTTAACATTGAATCATCGCCTGGTTCGGACTCCTTCAAAGTTCAATTGTGGGTTTCGGCGGACGAGGGGATCACTTGGCAGACGCATGGCTCGGTCAGCGCGGATGCGAAGTCGTTCGATTTCCGCGCGGCCGCAGAGGGCGTCTACCTCTTCAAAGTTGCGACCGTGGATGCGGCTGGGCAGACGTTTCCAAGCCTCGGACAACCTCTTAAGGTATTAGTCGACACCTCCAAACCCCAGGCGGAACTGCGGGCCGATATTAACGAGCAAGGTCAATTGGTGGTCGAAGTGCGGGTCTTTGATCTGAATTTGGACAGCGCCACCGCGACGCTCCGCATCCGCTCCGATCATGAAACCCAGTGGCGCGAGCTGCCCGTCGATGCGCTCGAGTCCGCCGGACAAACCTACGAAGGTCAATTCGTCGCGGATATTGCTCCCTGCCGCGAGATTGCAATCGCTTTCACCGTGAAGGATCAAGCCCAAAACGAAGGCGAGGCCACGTTCCTATTAAGGATGCCGCGCACGGCAGGCGCCGACCAGGAGATGACGCTGGCCAGCAATTCCAGTCCGGCGGCCAAACCCACTGAGGCGCCAAACGCCCTAAGTCCGCCAAGATTAGTTTCCACCCCAGGCGCCACACGCTGGACGCCCACAGCCCCGACTTCGCTGGTGCCACCACCGAACTCGACAACACCGATCGTCAGTTTAAACTCGACTGCTACCGCTCTTAGCCCTCCGTCCGCAGGCGGCAAGCTAAATCAGCCATTGACGAGCGCGTTGGGCCATGCGGCGTCTGGCAATGCTGGACCAAACTTAATGGAAACCAGTCGCACCGCGATCGGCCGCTTGGCAGCCGACAGCCAACTTTCCCTGGATCCGATCGAAACGACTCCGATCGAAACGACTCCTGTCGAAACGACTCCTATCGAAACAACTCCGTTCGAAACCGCTAGAGTCGAAGAGCTACCACTGCCAGCCGCGATCGACGTAGAACAATTTGTTGCAACTGGGAAAGTCGATCACGAACAGGCGGCAGAAGCATCACCGCCGGCTACAACCGATACGATTCCATCCACGAAGACTCAAGGATTTGAATCGACCATCGCTCGAGCTTTCCACTGCAAGTCGCGGGCATTCAGCTTGGACTACTCCGTGCAAGCTCTGGGCGGTAGCGCCCTAGCCGACGTGGAGCTGTGGGGAACCGAAGACGGTGGGCGCACGTGGCAAAAATGGGGCTCGGACCCCGATCGCGTCAGCCCATTTGATGTGCAAGTTGGAAACGATGGCATGTTCGGCTTTCGCATGGTGATCGTGGGAGTCAACGGTTTGGTGAGCAATCGCCCGCGGGAGGGCGATAACGCCGATGTATGGATCAACGTTGATACCAGCCCACCGACAGCTCGCATCACTCGCGCCGTTTATGGAGAGGGGCCAGACGATGGCCTGCTAGTCATCGACTACTCGTGCGACGATGGTCATTTGTCGGATCGACCGATTGCTCTGCTGCAAAGTGAACGCGCGGACGGGCCCTGGACTGCGATCGCTTCCGGACTGGCAAACACCGGCATTTATCTCTGGAAAGCCGATCCCTTGCTACCTGAGAAAGTCTATTTGAAAATCGAATGCGTCGACAAGTCCGGTAACATCGGTTCCCATCGACTGGACCTGCCCATCGATATCAAAGGGCTCGCTCCGCGGGGTGTTATTCAGGGATTTCGACCGATTGAGATACCTGGCAAGTAAGGCACTAGCCCAGTAATCTACACGAAGCGCAAACAAAGTTCTTCCAGTGCGAACACGGCGCGGTCTGTCTGCGAATGGGACCCCTTGATTTTGAGATCGAGTTCCAAAAGCCAGCCGAGTATCTTGCCCGCTCGCCTTAGCCCGAGTCGCCGCAGACGACCTTCGGCCAGCTTGGCGTCTGCACCCCAAAAGCCGCATTGACCGATGGCGGCTTGCGCCGACATCGATTGGCCCATGCGTTTGGATTGCAGCAGCAGTTGAGCCGCATTGCCAAATCGTCTTAGACTCCAGGCAATCTGCGGGACAACCGCTGCGGGATGCTCGCCCGCAGCGAAGACTTTTTCCAACTGTGACAGGGCATCGGCAATGCGACCGTCAACCACCGAGTCGGCGATTTCCCACATGGTTCTCGTCCGCCAACTGCCTACGTTCGCGCGAATCTGTTCCTCGGACAGCTTGCCGCTCTTGTCGGCGTACAATGCCAACTTCGCTAGTTCCTGGTGCAACAAACCGCAATCGGTTCCCACCGCTTCGAGTACCTGTGTGGCCTGCGGGCCAGTCAAAACAAGCGCATGCTTGGCTTTGGCCCAAGCCTGAATCCACTTCTTCAGTTCAGTTAGGCTCGGTGTCTTGCTGCGTGCACCTCCCGTCGGCAAAGAGCAGGCGATGCACAGTCCCTGCTTCAAAGCCATTTTAAAGAGTTTCGTGGTCGCGGGAAACGTATTGATCTGTAGGACGAGCATCGAGCCGCCGGCTGGCGCGGCAAACCATCGTTCCAGTTGGGGACGCGCGTCTTTGACCAAGCGGTCAGCGTTGGAAACAATTGCGATGCGCCGCGCGTCGGGTTCGAACAACGATAGCGTTGCCAGTTCGTCATGGACATCGATCCACTGACACTCTTCGCCGTCGAATGATCGAGCCAGCGCGCGGTCAACGCCTTCGGCTAGCAAAGCTGCTTCGATCGTCTCTCTGCGAAGAAACGCATCGTCGCCGAAAGCTACGACCACCTCGGGCAGCGGCTGCGGAGTACCCGTCGGTAACAGGATTTCAAAGCAGTGAATAACTTGTGCCATGTTTCCTAGCTGCGATCCGCTCCTTGCCAACCCAGGGCTGCAGAGCTTTAGGAATACGAATCGAACCGTCGGCTTGTTGGTGATTTTCCATGACCGCAATAATTGCGCGGCTGATGGCAAAAGCGGTACCATTGAGAGTGTGTACCAAGTGGGTACCTTTTTCGCCTTTGGTCTTGTAGCGAATGTTGAGCCGTCTGGCCTGATAGTCGGTGCAGTTGGAGGTACTGGTTACCTCGCCCCATTCGCCGCCATCACCTCGGCCAGGCATCCAGGCTTCCAAATCGTATTTGCGATAAGCCGGTCCGCCCAAGTCGCCGGTCGCCGTGTCGACCACTCGGTAGGGTATGTCTAGCGCGTCGAACAAATCGCATTCGACCTGCCGCAACTCTTCGTGCATGGCATCGCTTTGATCGGGTAACGTGAAAGCGAACATTTCGATTTTTGTAAATTGATGTACGCGGTAGAGTCCCTTGGATGCTTTCCCGGCCGCCCCAGCCTCCGTGCGGAAACAGTGGCTGATGCCTACCAACTTGAGCGGTAGCTGCTCAGCATCCAAAGTTTGGTCTGCCATCATGCCACCCAGCGTAATTTCGGCCGTGGCGACCAAATTTAAGTCGGTATTTTCGATCGAGTAGATCTGCGTCTCCGGTCCGCGCGGCATAAAGCCAATACCGTGCAAAATTTTTGTATGCGCCACGTCGGGAGTCGTAATCGGTGTGAAACCTCGCAACATCAACTGCTGTACGGCAAATTGCTGCAGGGCCAAATCGAGCAAAACGGCTTCGTTGCGCAGGAAGTAAAAACCAGCCCCGGCCACGCGGGCGCCGGATTCGAAGTCGATCATGTCGAGCGACTTGCCGAGCTCGAGATGGTCCTTGGGTTGGAACTCGAATTTGGGCACCGGCGTCTTTCCGAAGCTGACTTCGGTGTTGGCGGTATCATCCGCTCCGATCGGAGCGTCGGGATGCGTCAAATTCGGAATGTGGACTTGGAGATCATGGATCTGGGCGTCGAGCGCATCATGCTCGGATTGTGCAATGTCTTTTTGCTCGCGCAGCAGCCGGCCTTGATCTTTCAGCGACTCACGCTCGCTCTCAGATTTGGCTTTACCGATTAGCTTGCTGGTCTCGTTTGCCTGACGATTCAGCTCTTGGGCGTCGTTGAGTTTCGTTCGGCGCTGGGCTTCCAGTTGGACTAATTGGTCGATATCGACTCGGGCACCACGCGCCGCGCAATTGCGCTTGATGGCTTCCACGTTTTCAACGATGGTTTTTCGATCGAGCATTATTGGCCAGTCTGTCCCTCAAAGGTTGTTGCTGCAACGCAGCGGGCCGCACGCATGTCCGAGTGCCGGCTGGCGAAGATTCTAGGCGATTGCCTGCCGAAGCTGTAGAGCCCTAGCGAGCTGGTGCTAGGACTGTAGCTCGGCCAAGGCCTGCGCGTGAACGTGGCCATTGCTGCCCACACCGTCGCCGCCAAATACGGTCGGCTGCCCTTCCCAACTCGTGAACCTGCCGCCTGCCTCTTCGACGACGGGCTGGACTGCGGCCAAGTCCCACGGATTGGCGATCGGATCCACCATCAATTCGGCCCGTCCTGTCGCTACGAGTAGATATCCGTAGCCATCGCCCCATGACCGTGTGATGTAGGCGGCACGCTCCAGGCTCTGGTACCTGGCAAATGCGCCGCGCCGCGAAAACGTGTCAACCTGGGAAACCACCATCAAACCGTCTTCGAGCTTCCGCGTGGACACGCGGCAGGCTTGCGGTGGGCTGCACTGGACAGAGTGCCAAGCTCCCGCACCGCGGGCGGCAAATACAATTTCATCCAACGCGGGCAAATAGATCACTCCCCCCAAACACTCTCGATCGCGCACGATGCCAACCAGCGTCGAGTAGAGCGGAACTCCGCTGATAAAACTCTTGGTACCGTCAATCGGATCCACAATCCACTGATATTCCGACGTCCCAGTCTTCTCGCCAAACTCCTCGCCCAGAATGGCGTCCAGCGGAAATCGCGATTGAAGTTCGCGTCGAATTAGCTGCTCGGCTTGCTTGTCAGCAATCGTCACCGGCGAATCGTCGCCCTTGCGTTCGACAGTGAACGAATCCTGCTGAAAGAATTCTAAAGTCGACTTGCCCGCTAACTTGGCCACGTCGACCGCAGCGGCCAAACGTCCATCGAGTTCAGCAGCCAGTGACGCTGGGAGTGTCAACGAATTCGGCAAGATTTCTTTCATCCCAACGCGCTAAGCGGAAGTTGTGTCGCCGGTCCGACCTCGGTCGGCGTCTGGCGTCACCCAAAATGAGTGGATGGCGAGCATGATCGCCCCACAAACCAACAGACTATCGGCAATATTGAAATTAGGCCATACATAACTGTTGTTGTATTGCAACAATATCCAGTCGCGAACGCCGCTTTGCCACAAAGGCATTTCCGGAGGTGGTCCCCACAGTCCGAGCCGATCGTAAAGATTTCCCAGAATACCGCCGAGCACACAAGCTAGCGCGATCACCAACCACCAGCTCTCGATTGCCTTGTAGCGGTACAACCAGACGAAGATAGCCGCCGCAGCCACTAAACTGAGCGCGGCGAAGAGCGAACCCCATCCAGCTCCTAAACCAAACAATGCCCCTGGATTGACCGCCGTTTCAATGCCGACATGAGGTTTGAAGATCCACCACGGCTCCATTTGGCCCGGCAAACCACGCCAACTGAAGACCCACTGTTTCGAGATCAAGTCGATCGCTGCGCCCACGGACGCAACGGTAAAGAAGACGCACCAGCGAACCCAGACAACGCGACTCGCAAGCGCAGCGGCGCGGGCCTCGGACACGTCAGACTTCCAATCGAGAGGCACACTTGACACAGAAAGGGGTATCCGGAATTATTTCTAAGCGGGCTCGTGGAATGCGACTTCCGCATTCGTCGCACGAACCGTACGTTCCCTCGTTGATTTTATCAAGTGCAGCTTCGATACGATCGAGTCGATCTCCGTCCGAAGAGAGCAAATTGAGCGTAAATTCTTGTTCGAAACTATGGGTGCCAACCTCTGCCGGGTGAATCGGCGCATGGTTATCCGCCGCACTATCGGAGCCTCCCAAGGCTTCCTGCGACATCATATGCACATCCCCCTTGAGTCGATAGCGCACGGACATCAGCAGTTCGCGAAATCGAACGTTGTCCTGCAAGCTGGCCGGGGTCGATTTCCTTAGCGGACGCGGTGCGGCTTCAACACTGGCCGCACTGCTGAGCTTTTTAGCAACACTCGTATTGGTCGGATTTTTTTCAATCTTTGCCTTGTTGCCAGACGGGTTGCCAGACGGGTTGCCAGCTGGCGACTTGGACGACAACTTTACGGCAGCCGCTTTTTCACGCAAGGGCTTTGAAGTCGCAGCCTTCGGGTTCGCAGGTTTACCCACCATTCGCTTTGCGACGGCGGTCTTCTTGCCGGCTGCAACTGCTCCGGCTGGAGCTTTGCCTGCTACAACTTTGGCCTTTGCCTTACCAACTTTGCCGGCTGCAACCTTGACGATAGGCTTAACAGCAGAACTCGGCTTTGAGCGGGAGCCGACGACCGCCTTGGCGGACATCGGCGACTTCTTCACGACCTTGCCGCCCGTGGCACGCTTGCTTGCGACAGCCTTCTTGGCTGGTGTTGAAACAGCAACCTTGGCCTTCTTCTTTACGGGAGCCGACTTACTCAATTGGGTGGCTTTGGCCGATTTGACAGCGCTGGATGGCTTTTTAGTGGCGGCTGAGGCCAATCGCTTTGCGGACTTTACTGACGTTTTTGGTTGTTTCTTGGGGCTCAATGGACTTCATCCAGTCAACTTAAGGGCCGTTGCTGTGGGAATGGTAGGCAAAACCGCAAAATGTGTCAAACTGACTATGAATGGTTTGTGTAAAACGCAATGGTCTTCGACCGGCTTTTTCCGCTATAACCGCAAGATGTTCGATCGTTTACCGACTTTGACAGTTTTTCCTGTAGATTTCTAGTAACTTTGGGGTTTGAGCATGGCCGACACCGAGTTGGCACAGGTTGGCTCGCAAGCCATCTCCAGCGGGGTGGCCTGGCAAAAGTGTCTTAATCCGCTTTGTGGCGGAACATTTGACATTGGGCAGGAGCGAACCGCCTGCGATCGCTGCGGCGACCTACTTGATATTGAGTACGATTGGTCGCGGATCGAAGTTCCCAAGCGGATGTCCGATTTCGAGCAAATGTGGACTCGCCGCCACGAAGCCCTCCGTTTTAGCGGGGTGTGGCGATTCCATGAGCTATTGCCGTTCGCGCCTGCCGATCGGGTGGTCACTGTTGGGGAGGGGCAGACACTGCTGCAAAAAGCTGACGAAGTCGCCAAGTTTGTGGGCATGAATGCTGGCCAGCTCTTCCTGCAGTACGAGGGCATGAATCCTTCCGGATCTTTCAAAGACAACGGCATGTGCGCTGCGTTCAGCCATGCCAGAATGACCGGTGCCAAGCGGGCCGCTTGCGCTTCGACAGGCAATACGAGCGCGTCCCTAGCCATGTACAGCTCGGTAACGCGGCTCATGAAAGCCGTGATCTTCATTGGTAGTGGGAAAATCTCCTACGGTAAACTTTCCCAGGCTCTCGAGTACGGTGCGTTGACAGTACAGATCGCTGGCGACTTCGACGATGCGATGCTACGCGTGCGAGAAGTCTCCAAAGACTTGGGAATTTATTTAGTCAACAGCATCAATCCGTTCCGTCTCGAAGGACAGAAGACGGTAATGTACCGCGTCCTGGAATCGCTACGCTGGGAGATTCCCGACTGGATTGTCGTTCCCGGCGGCAACTTGGGGAACTCGAGTGCCTTTGGGAAAGCCTTCATTGAAATGAAGCAACTTGGGCTCATCGACCGAGTTCCACGGCTGGCAGTGATTAACGCGGCCGGTGCCGACACACTCTATCAACTCTATGAACGCCGCCAACTTCGCTGGCATGGCGGCTCTCCGGACATGGCCATCGCCTGCCACTACTACGACGAATTGGACGCGCGTAAAAGCAAAGCCGACACGATTGCTAGCGCCATTGAAATCAATCGGCCGGTCAACCTAAAGAAGTGCCTTAGAGCCCTCGATTTTTGCGATGGTGTGGTCCGCAAAGTAACCGATCAAGAGATTCTCGACGCCAAAGCCCAAGTGGGCGCCGGGGGCATTGGCTGCGAACCGGCCAGTGCCGCAAGCGTTGCGGGAGCAAAGATTCTACGCGAGGAAGGCGTAATCGCTCCATCGGACAAAGTCGTCTGTATTCTGACCGGTCACCAACTCAAGGATCCGACCGCCACCGTTGCCTACCACACTACCGACCAAGACAAATTCAACGAAGTGCTCGGCAGTCGCGGCGTCAGTTGTGCCTCCTTTGCCAATCGCGCCATCGCTGTGCCCAACGAGTTGGACGCCATCATTCGGGCAATTCAACTGTACGGTTAGACGTGCAAGAAATTCGTGCGAGAAACTCAATGCTCAATGCTTTGTTGCGGATCGGCTAACAAAGCAGGCCTACCATTCCGGCCGATAGCCGCCGCCGGGCAGAATGCCTGCCTCGGGGATGCGCTGTGGAAGCTGACCGCCAGGCAGAATTAAGTTCTGCAACGCTTGGCCGGGTACCCAGACGGGGCCATCGGCCTGCGGTGCGGGACTGTCAAATCCCGAATTGGGAGGCCGCAGAGGTGAGGGGAAATCGTTGGGATTCGTCGGTAAATTCACTGGCGGTGGCAATGTGCTCGGGATGGGAGTCGCAAAGCCTTGGGCCGACTGCATGCGTAGATTGTTTCCGCGAGCGAGCAACACGTCGCTGGTGAGGGGTTGGTCGGGTACTAAGCTTATGTCCACGATGCGCTCGTCGCGAACTTCCCAGGGCCACAATGTTTCCGATAGAAAATCAAACGGCGGAATTTGATACCAGGGTGGCGAAATCGTGCGCAAAACTTTTTCCGTACGGAAGCCGTCTGCCACGACTTCAATTTCTCGCGTGCCGTAGTATGTAAACGCTGAGGCCGTGGGGGTTGTCCCAATTAATTGCTTGTCAACATAGACGCTAGCGCCGGGCGGATTGGTACGCACCGTCAGTCGCCGCCGCACGCAACCGGGATTGGCGGCGAGCGCTACGAGCATCACAAGAATCGTTGTTTTCCGTCGGCTCACCCGTCGTACTACTGGGCAGCGCCGGAACGTAGGGCATGTGTTCAACGGTTCATCCAATTTTAGGCATGTCGAACGTATACTTCGCTCGCGAGTATAGGAGCCGCCATAAATCGGTCGCTAGAGCAATCCTTAAAATGGCTCGTCGTTTTGAGCACTAGGCACGTTTTGAGCACTAGGCACATTGCCGATTCGAAGCCCAACGAACTTACGTTTCAGTAAGTCCACAATCTGGGAAATCTGTAGAATTGGCTGTCTACGCTACATAGGGATTCCGACGATAAGTACAATTAGCGGAATCTAACCTGTGATGGCCATGCTTGCGAGTCGTCCAGCCGAAGTTAAAAATCTTGCAAATGCTAGCGAGACAAATTGCCTGAGTCGCCATCCAATTCCGAATCTAGAGAACCGTGGAAAGATACCGTGAAGCACGCGGTTATCTCAGATATCGGAATGCGCCGCGCCATCAACCAGGACTCGTTCAGCGTCATGATCGCCGAATCGAAGGGGGCTTGGGAACGCCTCGGACATGTGTTCATCGTAGCCGATGGCATGGGAGCACACGCCGCAGGCGAGCTCGCATCGAAGCTAGCCGTCGAACTGATACCGCATCAATATGTCAAAGTTCGCGACATGGCTCCTGCGGAATCGCTCCACAAGTCGATCGCGGAGGCTAATGCAGAAATCTTTCGGCGCGGACAGGCCAATATCGAATTCCGGAGCATGGGCACGACTTGCAGCGTGCTGACGATTTTACCCGAAGGGGCAGTGGTCGCGCATGTGGGTGACAGTCGCGTCTACCAATTGCATGGCGACCACCTCTATCAATTGACATTTGACCATTCGCTGGTTTGGGAAATGCAAGCTGCCGGCGAGGTGACGGACGAAACGGCCCGCAGCGGTGTCATTCCCAAGAATGTCATTACACGATCGTTGGGCCCCAACGCCAACGTGCAAATCGACCTCGAAGGACCGTTTCCCGTCCGCAAGGGAGATCGCTTCTTACTCTGCTCGGATGGGCTTAGTGGACAAATCACCGACGAAGAAATTGGACAATTCATGCGTGTCCTGAGTCCGCAGGATGCCGCTCAGTTGTTCGTGGATCTATCCAATCTGCGCGGTGGCCCAGACAATATTACCGCGATTGTGATTGAAGCTTCCGACGACCGTGTCGTGAGTACCGCACAGGGCTCGATTGCCGTGCGTCGCAACGGTCGCCGCAAACCGTTCTCCACGGCCTTGGGTGTGGTCACTGCCGTGTGTTTTTCGGCCGCTCTGATTCTCTTTCTACTCCAACTGACGCCACTTGCTTTGGTCACCTCGACGCTAGGTGTGATTGCGCTGGCAACCGGTTTGGCGCAAGTCTACTGGACGGACGATAACTCGGTGGACAGTTCAACGCGCTACGGCAAAGGCCCCTATCGCCAGTACTCCGCCAAGCCCAATCAAACGCTGTTCGAGCATCTGGTAGGTACGATGAAGTCCCTGCGCGAGGCTTCGGATGAACGCAGTTGGAACATCGATTGGACCTCGCTGAATGTGCAGTTCGAGCAGGCCCGCGCCAAGGCGAACAGCCTAGATTTTTCTGGAGCCGTGCGCATCCAATCGCGATTGATCATCGAACTCATGAAACAAATACGCAAACAGCGTAGCAATCAGTCTGGCGATTCGGCCATCGATCTCTAACCTACGCTCATTGGTTTTCCGAGCTGACTCAATCGTCTGGACGAAACCGCGTCGTCGTACGTGACCTCCTATGATCAATACGCTTTTTCTACCCGAACTCCGCGAAATGCTCGCCGAAGGAAACTCGCAGGAACTGCGTGAGTTCTGTACGGCCCTTCACCCTTCGCGAGCCGCCGAGTTCATGGAGGGACTCTCGTCGAGTGAAGCTTGGCAAGTCCTGCAGTTTGCCGAGAAAAATTTACGAGCTGAGATTTTCAGCTATTTGGAACACGATCGCCAACTTGAAATGCTGACGCGCGAGGATGAGCGGCAAGTTGCCGATCTGGTCACGCACATCCCCGCCGACGACGCAGTCGATCTGCTTAGCGAAGTAGCGGACAAACGCGTAGAGCAGATCTTGGCGCTCGTACCCGCCCCAGATCGACGCGATATTCGCCGCTTGCAAACTTTCGAAGAGGGCACCGCTGGCTCGATTATGACCACCGAGGCGGCTTGCCTGGACGAAAAACTAACCGTGCGGCAGGCGCTTGAAACGCTCAGCCGCCAAGCCGAGCGACTGGAAACCATCTATTACATCTACGTCGTCGACGACACCAATCACCTGCGCGGTGTGGTCAGCACGCGCATGCTCGTGTCTTCGTTCGGAAAACCCGAGCGAACGATCGCCGAATTGATGGATACCGACATCCTCACCGTCGACGCCAACGAAGATCAGCAGGAAGTCGCTAGAATCGTCGCCAAGTACGACTTGCTGGCGATTCCAGTTGTCGATGCGCAGCGACATATGCTCGGGATTATTACCCACGATGACGTCATCGACGTGGTCCTGGAAGAAGCCGCCGAAGACGTCCAGCGTATCGCGGCCGTTGAGCCACTGCGGGACAGCTACACACGCACGCCCATCCTCACGCTGACCTGGAAACGCGGGATGTGGCTGGGCATTCTTTTCTTTGCAGGCTTGTTGACCGCGCTAGCACTCCGCCATTATGAAACCGATTTTGAGAAGTACGGTTGGCTGGTTTGGTTCATCCCACTGGTTATCGGTTCCGGTGGCAACTCCGGCGCGCAGTCCTCGACCTTGATCATCGCTGCCATGGCCACCGGCGACGTGAAAGTTGAACAGTGGTTTAAAATCCTGACTCGCGAGGTGGCTACGGGCTGCCTGCTTGGTTTATTTCTAGCCACACTTTCGTTGGCACCGGCGCTCGTGCTGGCCCCAAACGCTTGGGCCGCCTGTGTGGTGCCATTGACCATCCTGCTGGTCGTCTTATGCGGCACATCCAGCGGTTCTGTACTGCCCCTACTCTTTCAGCGACTGGGCTGGGATCCAGCTCTGATGAGCAATCCGTTTGTGGCCGGTATCAATGACATTTTGGGGATCGTCGTCTACGTCAAAATTGCGCAGCTAATGTTGCATTAGGGCAGCGGTGCGTTTGTTTTGTCCCGCTGCCTAAATTCGGTGCAACATTCAACGATGGGCCCCGCTGCCGAGGTCACCCTTGATGTGGGCCACCAGCAGTCCACTGCTGATGCCGCAGGTCCACATCAGCGGAAATCCAATTTCATGCGGCATCCACACGGTCAACAGAGTCACCAAGACCCCGACCGTGGTTGCACCCAGACAGGTACACAACCACTGAGGAGTCTGGCCACGGTAGCGGTTGGCCACGTAGAAAAACTGCCCCACGGAAGCTAGGCCCATAGCAATGAAGGCCACGAGGCCGAGGTAGCCGAACCGCAGCGTGATCAACACGTATTCATTGTCGATGTATTTGACTTGACGAATTGTTTCGGCTTCATGGGGTCCCAGCGGAACATTGATAGGAAAACCAGTGACCGCGTCTGTGCCGTACCCCAGCAGGCCAGAGCGCAGGATGGCGATGCGATATACCTCCAGCAGATTCAATCGATTGCGCGTGCCCGATTGCGACACGGCTTCTTCACCGATGGCAATCTTCGTATCGGCTTGCTTTGTTTCGTTCGCCCAACTCTCCAAGCTGCTCACCAGGCTGTTCCACTGCGTGGAGACCAGCAGGCTTGACGCGATCAGTACGCCAATTAATGGCCAACGTGCCCGCCGCACCTGGAAAAATACGGCGACAATCAAACTGACGCCGATGGCTAGAATCGGTCCTCGCGAACCCGTCGCACATATGCCTAGTACGCTTGGCAGCCAAGCTAAGATCCACCAAGGGCTCACCTGGCGACGGTAGGCTCGAAAGGCCGCCAAGCTCGTCCAGCCCAATAACAGGACCTGAACCACCCCGAAATAAATCGGGTGCATCGTCGGCCCATACGCTCGTTCCATATTCCAACGTCGCACATCGCGGTCAAAGCCCTCCACGGGTCGCGCCCCAAACACGATCTCGAAAACATTGACGTTGGTGAATGCTTCGACCAGAGCGGCTGCCGCCAAAGCCATGGCCAGCCCCGCGACCAGCGGGCGCAACACTGCCACATCGCGTCGCGACTGGATCGCCAGGCGTCCCGCCACGAAGGGCAAATACCACTCAACGTAGATTCTGCCTAGCGCAAGACCGAGCGGACCCCGGTTCACCAACTCGCTGGCCAAATGCACGGCCATCAGCGCCAGCACTGCCACGTCGGCTGGCACAAACTTCAGCGGGATTGTGCGGCGCGGTAGAAAGCAATATAGGATCAGGCAACTTGCCCCGACTGCGACTTTTACATCGATACCCGTTCCGACAATCGTATCTGCAGGTACGTCAAACAATGGTTGTAGACACCACGCTGGCAAAACATACGCCAGTGGGATTACCACTCCCAAACCCAATTGGGGACGATAACGCAACGATATCCAAATAAAAAGTGAGATCAAAGAAACTACCGCAACCCACCACATGGATTTGTCATTCACCTATTTAGAACTTGACTCTCGACCTGCTGCGGTCCAGTGGAAGAACGTGCTACCACATTAGTTCACTGGAGCGCGAGTTAGCTAGCGTTTTTCTTGAGCGCTGCGGATATTTGCTGTTTTGGCTTGAGCGGGCGAACAGTGAACTCGCTCTATGAACCTCAGGCGCTCGTGCGAAAACCCTTAAGTTCCGTCCGGCGTCCAAGGCTGCATTTACAGATCGGCGCCAACTTGGTGTTTAACCGCGCAGCGTGCCAGACCAATTTTTCGGCTATTGCTGGTCCCAACGGCGGAGCAAATTGGGGTGCCTTCAGGCGCTGTGGGGAACTCTGTCTTCTTGGGCTCGGTCCAAGCGCGCTTCGCGGTTAAACAATCGATCTCTGCGACAACCATACCACGCTGCCGAAAGAGCATTTCCTTGGCGAAAAGGTACCGATAACGACAGGCCGCAACTTGCGGTTTCTCGCACTAGCACCATTGGCTCACCCAGATAAAAAGCGAGGCCTCTCCGCCACCGCCTGAGGTTCACAAAATCTGGCTACCAACCTCAAAAGCAGATTTTTTTTGGAAAATTTTTTTCAGCTAGGAATGAGAAAAGGTGCGTCTTATGCCCAATAAGGGTAGACATGCACCCCTGAAATAGGGTTCTTGTGGCAGCTTGAACACCAGAGAAACTGGATAATGTGGATAACATGCATGGTATAGAAAGTTTGAGTGTTAAGGTTAGACTTTGGCGATTGCGCGAGAATTGCCTTCTCGGAAGAGGGGGAAGATTTTGTCCTCCGACCGGTTTGGAATGGCGTTTCGCTTCGACCTCCCACCTTCAATTGGCTGAGAAATCCCATGCCACCGATTGCCGAACCACTCCGCGAGGCACCTTCAGATCGAATTGAATTGATTGAGGCCGGTGGTTCCATATCTCAATCTCATGTCCCGGTTGCCGAATCGTTGGCTGCCGACAGCCGAAGGTCTCCGAGTTTCGGCTACTACCTGCAATTGATCTCTGTAGGGTTGCCCTTGGGTATTGCTGATGTTGTGGCGACTACCCTGGGATTGTTGTTAGGCCTCTCGGTTACTTTGCTTGTGGGGATTACCAGCAATCGGTTTGTACCCTTTGCGGCCTGTGTCATCATGGCCAAATTGCTTTCGTTTTGGTCCAGCGGGTTGTACCCAGGAGTCGGTTTGCATCCTGCGCGAGAGCTTCAGCAATTATTTCGCGCGGCACTCACATCCACGTTCATGTTGGCGCTGGGACTAAAGCTAGTTTCGGATTGGATGTCTCCCTACCTGTGGATGGTTGTGATTGGGTTTCCGCTCGAGTTGATCTCGCTTTATATTTGCCGCAGTTTTGTGAAATCCATGATGCGGCACCGCAACTTTGGAATCCCGTTTTACTATTTGGGCAGTCGTCAGGACGTCATGTCGGTCTACAGCGATATGTCGCGTTTTGAATGGAGCATGTTGCGTCCGGTTGGCCGCTTTGCCGAATCGACGACTAAGACAGCGGTCCCGAAAGCAGCCGAAAAAAAGGCAACCTGCGATGAGAATTTTGAACGACGCTTCGAGCACAAAGTTCCTTATCTCGGCACTCCGGATTACCTACCCGCCCAGGCCAAGCGAAATGGTGTCTATTGGTTAGTCGTGGTAGGCAACGATCCAGCTCCACTCGTTTCGCAAGTCTCTTCGGGTCATCTGTGTGACTTTCCGCAGATCATCAGTATGCCTGCCACCCGCACGCACGCTTGCTCGGGTAGCGGTTTGATTAACTGTGGTTTGGCCAGTGGAGTGCGGGTCGAAGAATTTCGTTTGCTTCCCTGGCCTCGGTTCGTCAAAAGAACTCTGGATGTAGTCGTTTCGGGAACCGCTCTGCTTCTGCTATTGCCTCTGGTCATCGCGATCGCTTTTGTGATCAAGCTTAGTAGTCCCGGTCCAATCTTCTTTAGCCATGAACGAATTGGCCGCGGTGGAGCTTCATTCAAAGCATGGAAATTCCGTTCGATGGTTTCTAATGCTAAAGAAATACTCGATCAATATTTGACCCAGCATCCTGTAATGCGAGCCGAGTGGGAGCGAGACCACAAACTCAAAAACGATCCGCGGACTACGGCGATCGGCAGGTTGCTGCGGAAGACCAGTCTGGACGAACTGCCGCAACTGTGGAACGTATTTGTTGGCGAAATGAGCCTTGTGGGCCCGCGTCCGATCGTGAAAGCCGAAATTGAGAAATATGGCCTAACCTTCAAAGACTATTTGCGGGTTACCCCTGGGATTACAGGCTTATGGCAGATTTCGGGCCGTAACAACACGACCTACGCCGAACGGCTGGCCTACGATTCCTTTTACGTTCGTCACTGGTCACCTTGGCTTGATTTGTACATTTTGCTGCGGACCGTCAAAACGGTAATTCTCTGCGAAGGGGCCTACTAGGTCGCCGGCGATTGTGTGGCGTCGGCCTTTCTAGATTGCACCAAAAGCTTGAACGTCTTGCACAGTCAGCAAAGCCCACAGAGTGCCCTCTAAAATCAATTGACTTTCGTGGTGGCAGGGATCAGAGTAGCGTAGCCCATTTTTGTTTGTTATTCCTGTAAAAACCTTCGAACGTTTCCATGAGCGATAAAACTTCAGCTACTTCCGCCGCGCGGGTTACGAGCAGCCATAAATCTCAGGAAGATCGCGACTTCCGAGTCGATTTGTTGGGAACATTGGATCGCCGCAAGAGCCTAATACTGGCTTCGACGATAATCGGCCTTCTGGTGGGTGGGTGCTATTGGCTGTTTATGCCCGCCAAGTATGAATCACGAGCCCAATTGCTGCTCATGCAAAACGATTCCGCCAACATGGCATCGAACATGACACCGACAGAAAATTCGGTGTCGGAAGACCTACTGGCGACTCATATGAGTTTGCTTCAAAGCGTGAAATTGGTCTCCAGCGCGTTGGCAAACAATAATCTAGCCGAGCTCCCGTCGATTCAGAAACGATTGAAAGCAGACGTTAGTGCGGCAGACTACATCATCGATAACCTTTATGTTACACGCGGTGGCGAGGGTGCTGCTCGCGGGGCGAGAATCTTGACGGTCGCGTTCCGCCACTTCGATCCTAAAGACTCGAAACTTGTGGCCGAAGCGATCATGGGCGAGTACAAGGCCTTTGTGACGACCAAATTCAAAGACATCAACCTCGAAGCAATTGAGTTGATCAACAAGGCTCGTTTGGATTTGGAAAAACAAATTGCTGACCAAATGAAAGCCTACCGCGACTTTCGCAGCACTGCTCCCATATTGGCTTCGGCGGAAGGCGGATCGAACATTTATAAAGTCCGCTATGAAGAGCTGGCTGCCGAACTCTCGCAGCTCATGCTTACGATCGACGAAGCTGCGGGGCGTATTCAGCTCGTCAGAGATGGACTGAAGCGACTCGAAAACACCGACGGTCCCGAATTGCAAAAATTAGCGCTCGTCGACGAGCGCAACGCAGAACGACTTGGTATCCTCGTTACCGTCGAACGTGGCAAAGCTGAAACAGCCGCCTTCCAAGCTCTTCAGCCTGAGCGCATGGCGGGAGCTCAGACTGAGTATAGCTCTCTACTAATGCTCAAAGCCAAGCTCCAGCAGGCCATTCAGGATTTTGGAGCCAAGCACCCTGAAGTGCGGACGCTCGAAACGCAGATTGCCGAGATGGAGCGTTTCTTTGCGAAACGCTCGTCGTTCCTAAACGTGGGCGAAGATCAAAAGCCACTGACTCCCGACGACGTGATGAAGTCGTACCTGAATTTATTGGAAAACGATTTGGTCGGCATGCGTCAGAAAAAGTCCGATTATGAAAAGCAACTTGGAGAAGCCGAGAAAGCCGCCAAGGAGTTGATCGGCTTCGAGCTCGAAGAGCTCGAGATGACACGTCAAATCGACCGACAGGAAGAACTCTATAACTCGGTGGTCGAGCGTCTGCGCGATATCAATATGCAACAGGACACTTCCTCGCTCATCCAAGAGGTCATCGAGGAGCCGGTGCTGGGTGAAAAGGTCTCGCCCAACCTGCCCGTGGCTGCGGCGATTGCGTTGTTCACCTCCTTACTCCTGGCCGCGGCTGCCGTATTGATCTCGGAGTTGTCCGACAAGAAAATCCATTCGGCCGAGGATCTAGAATCTATATATGGAAGCAATATCATCGGTCACATCCCCGAGTTTGAGAAGAATCTAGCCATCCGCACTTCAATGCGTAAAGTTGCGAAAACTCGGCCTACGATTTCACCGTCTTTGATGGTATACCATGACCCTCAATCCACGCTGGCGGAGATTTTTCGAGGGATGCGCACGCAACTGTTGTTCACGCTGCGAGATACTAAACGCGTGCTAGCCGTTACCGGCCCGCGCCTGGGAGATGGCAAGTCAACCGTGAACGCCAACTTGGCAATTTCACTGGCTAGTACGGGCAAGACAGTACTGCTGATCGACTGCGACATGCGCCGCCCAAATGTTCACCGACTATTCGGCGTCAGCAATAAGGCTGGGCTGGTAGACGCGTTGACTTCCGAGGTGCCTTTTCAAGATATTTTACAAGAATCCGGTTGCGGTGGTTTAACGCTGCTCACGTCAGGAAATCCACCCGAAAACCCTGCCGAATTACTGGGTAGTGAGGCATTCCAAGAACTAGTCGCCGTCGCCAGAGAGAAGTTCGACTACATCTTCTTAGACTGCCCACCACTTCTGGCCGTTGCCGACCCATCGATTGTCGCAGCCATAGCCGATTGCATGATTTTAGTCACGAGTCTTACTCCCGATGGATTCCCGCAAGCCAAGCAGTGTAGCCGCGTATTGACATCGATCGACGCTCCGCTCATTGGCATCGTCGTAAATAAAGTAGAAGCCAAGACTTCGGACTATACTTACGGCGGCGGATATCAAGTAGGGAACTATGGCTACGAGTACCAACAAGGAGTCGCATCCTAATCCGAGCACGGTACTGCGGTTTGCTTGACAGTTTTCTTGATGGGGAGCTTGCCTCCCCCAAGCAAGTTTTGGTGCACTACCGTATTGTTCTGGAACGAAACTGGGTGGGATTTCGAGGTTAATAAGTGACGCGTCTTGTCTGGTGGGCCAACCCAACTCTTATCTTTCCAGCCATTGTGCTGGGAACGTGTTTCGTAACGCTGCTGTTGCCCGAATCCACGTATGACTTCTGGGGCACCGAGAAGTATTTTGATTTGTGGATGATGATTGTTGCCGTTGCAGCTGTCTGCGCATTTAGCGTGGGAAGTTTGGCTGGGTCGTTCCTGCCCACTTTTGAACTCATGCCTCAGGACCGACGCACGCACACTGTCCTGGGATTACTGGCCGACCTGGCGTTCGTATTTACGCTCTTCGGCTATGTGACTTGGGCATACTTCGCAATGCAACGTGGATTGTCGCTTTCGGCCCTGCTGGAGCTCGTGCTCCAGCCCGAGGCCGGAGCTGCGGACCGCATGCGCGAGTCGATGAAAACGGTATCTGGAGTCACCACATTTACCCAGTTTGGTCCGGTGTGCGTCGTATTGACTTGTATCCAGCTTTTCTCGGACCAGTATCGATCCGCTTGGCGATTTTGGTTCTATATCTTCGCGCTGCTCGGTCTGGCTTTCCTGCGCTCGATCGTCAACAGTGAACGACTTGCGCTGATCGAGTTGATGGTGCCTGCTGTCTTCATGTTTGTTTTACTTTCGCAAGTCTGTGCGCGGGGTTTTTTCAAATGGATGGTTTCCATTGGACCGTTCTTCGCTATCGCGGGTGTGCTGGTAATCTTCGGCCTGTTCGAGTACTTCCGCAGTTGGCAATACTACAAAACCGAGTTCGATAGCTTTGGCGTATTTGTCGTATCGAGAATCGCCAGCTATTTCTGCACGGCTCTGAACAACTCCGTGCTGACTTTCTATGTCGGGGAATTGCCACCGTGGCCCTACTTTACGCTAACATTTTTCTGGCGATTTCCACTAATCGCCAATTCGAATTATTCCTACTATCGACTGACAGGCCATGATCCCGAGGATGCTTACATGGGCAACTTGGAAATGTTTGGCACCCAGGAATTGAATAATCACAGCGGACTCTTTGCACCGCTGATCGACTACGGCTACGCTGGTTTTTTCGTTTTCTGGCTGGCCTATGGCGTGATGAGCGGCGTGCTGACTCGGCTGGTCAAAGAGCGGCGATTGGCGGGACTCATTTTCTTCCCATTTCTCTTAGTGGCGATTCTTGAAACGCCACGCATCCCCTATTTGACGTCGCATCGTACCTTTCCCTCGATCGCATTTGGGCTGGCATGTCTCGTAGCCGTCAATCTGTTTCAGAGCAGAAAACGCTGACATGAACGGTCCAGTATCCCCACTTTTCTCTGGCAACCCGATCACGGTCAACGCGCGCTACTTGACTCAGCCCATGACGGGCGTTCAGCGCTATGCATCGGAACTCGTCAAACGCCTGCCGGCTGAATCGTTCCGGTTGGTCAGCCCGTCAGGCACAGGGCTCAAGGGTCATGCCTGGGAGCAATTGGCTTTACCATCGCAATGCCGCCGCAGCCTACTATGGTCTCCCTGCAATACTGGACCACTGCGAGTTGCCAATCAGGTCGTTACGATACACGACACCGCGTTCATCGATTGCCCACAAAATTTCTCCTGGCTATTTCGCACGTGGTACAAATTGCTGATTCCACGCCTGGCTCGCAGGGTCCAACATATTTTGACGGTTTCGACATTTTCTAAGCAGCGCATCATCGCATTGACTCGAGTCGATGCTTCGCGCGTGTCCATCATCGCCAATGGAGTCTCACCCTCGCTGTCCCCTGTCTCGAAGGCTCAGTCACAAACGACACTCGAAAAGTATGGGTTGTCCAAACGATTTGTACTAACACTAGGTTCGATCTCTCCCCGGAAGAATTTGGGGGGCCTATTGCAAGCCTGGCAGACATGCGGCAGGAAATTCCCAGATGTCGAACTGGTCGTCGCCGGCGGATCCTTCGAAATTTATGGAGCCAATGCTCTGGACGTTTCGACGCCCGGAGTTCGATTTATTGGACGCGTGGACGATAGCGAACTGGCATCGCTCTACTCTTCGGCGCTGCTCTTTGTATTTCCATCGCTCTATGAAGGTTTTGGCATTCCGCCCGTAGAAGCCATGGCCTGCGGTTGCCCCGTGGTTTGCTCCAGTGCGACCGCGATCCCCGAGGCAGTGGG
>JBGSJL010000256.1:0-3817 GCA_041741955.1 Pirellulaceae bacterium
GTGGCTGGAACATGGATGGCGAGCACGAAACGCAATGGCACTCGTCGGCTTGGTCGCTCGATCTATCCAGCGAAAAACCCGAGTGGACGGAGCTGCCAGCGCCGGGTTTCGATCGACGTGCATTGGCGGTCGTGGCGCACGGCGGCAAAATCTATGCCATCGGCGGCATGGACCACGCGGGTCCCACGCGTAAAGTCAATGTCTTCGATCCTGCGACGAAGGCCTGGTCGGACGGTCCAGCCTTAATTGGCGAGAACGACATGAATGGCTTTGGTGCTTCCGGCTGGAGCACAGACGGACAATTGATCGTTACTACCTATTCAGGTGACATTCAGCGGTTGGCCGTAGATGGCAGCGCGTGGACCGTGATCGGAAAAACGCAAGACGCTAGGTTCTTCCATCGCTTGTTGCCCCTGAAGAAGCACACACTCGTCTCAGTGGGTGGTGCCAACATGGAAGCAGGCAAGTACCTCGAACCCGAAGTTGTCAACATCAACTAGAGCTGCCTGTTACGACGACATCCTGTGGCCCCTTGGTCCGCAATGCGATTATTGGATGCAGCCATCGAGCCACACTTCGTCAAATATTTCGTAACCGTTCACGCTTTTTTCCTATTACACAGGTTTTTGCATGTGGGATTTCGCAAGATCAATATGCAATCAATCGCTTGTCAGCCTATTTTTCAGGTGCCCATGAACTCGGTTGCTATTTGGATTTCCTGTCCGTTTTGGGGCTTGTCCCCGACGGACACCGCTTTGGCGTCCTAAGCAGGACGCGGAGCTCACCACGACGGTTGCGATCCCTCCGCCCGCGGTGCGGGCGGAGGGATCGCAACGTTAGGTATCCGTGAACGGTTACAATATTTCTGCGTTTACCCACCGCTAACAACAGTCCGAATATGCTTCAAATCAAACCTCGATATAGCTTGTCAAAATCTATCCGCAGTGCCTTGATGGTACTGCGACGTGGTCATTTGTACTTTGGACTGTTCTTGGCACCTTGGGCCATTCTCTATGGCTTGACCGCTTACCTATTCAATCATCCAACGCACTTTTCAGACCAATCGTTAACTAGCTTCGGTTCCCAGGTAGTACGTTCGGCTGGATTGCAACCCATCGACGATGCCCAGCACGCTGCCGCCTCAGTGGTCGAGTCGCTGCAGATTCGCTTTCCCGACGAAGCCATCGCACTGCGGACTGAGACTATCCCCGCGTGGAGTGGGGAATCCGCATTTGCAGAAGCCTTCGTGGATGATACGAATTATCAATTGCTGCTCTATCGCAATGCGACGGGCGGAACGCTACGAACCAGCCAAAAATCTGAACCCCAGGCAGCTCCACGCAAAGATGCTCCGTTTGCCATCGCCGGGGCTGGTAGCGAGTCGGCTCGTGGACGTGGCGGGCGCGGTAGTCCTAGCGGTGAACGAGGTGGTCCAGGCGGCGAGAATCCCGAGGAAAAAGATAGGGGAGCGTCCGAGCCTCTATGGATCGACGGTAGCTGGGCAACCACAGCCGGCCAATCGCTACCCAAGATCTACGACCAGCTCGGTGTCGAGCTCGGCGAGTCTGAACCGAAGTTGACGAGCGTACCGAACCTGCGCTTTGAAGTATCCAGCCACAATGGCCTGTGGCAAGTCAATTACAATCCACTGCGTGGTTCGGTGGATGCGACCGAAGCGACTGAGTCAGCAGCCAGCGAACTATCGTGGCGCAGATTCTTGTTGCGGTTGCACACCACCCACGGCTATCCGAGCCAAGCGAGCAGTCGCTGGATCTGGGCGATCTTCGTCGACATCATGGCCTTCGTCATGTTATTCTGGGCCTTGTCTGGATTCATCATGTGGTGGCAACTCAAACGAACGCTCAAGTGGGGCGCGGCCGTCTTCGCCACGAGTGCAGTTCTGGCAACCTATCTGGCCGTAGGCATGCATCAGGAGCTAAGCGGTGCGAGTCAAAAACGCACGACACCTGCTACGACAACGCCTACCCCTGCGCCCGCCATGAATGTCGATGTTTGAGGGGAATGGCGCTAGCCTCCGGTGTCTTCGATAACCCCAAGAACTATTCTGGTCAAAGCACTAGCTCAATTTTCCGCGGAGCGCGTCGGGCAAGTCGGGCTGTTGCCAGACGCTCATACCGCCATCGACCAACAGCGTTTGGCCGTGAATATGTTGGGCTTCATCGCTGAGTAAGAACACGGCGGCACCACCACAAACCTCTGCCCCGGGCACTTGGCCGTTGGGAGTATGCATTTGCATCCAACGCCGTGCATCGGGATCCTGTTCGAGGACCCGAGCCGTCAGTGGTGTTACCACGAGCCCCGGAGCGATCGCGTTAACGCGGATACCATGCGGAGCCAACGCCACACACAAGCTGCGTACCATCGTGCGAACGGCACCTTTGCTGGTATCGTAGGCAACATGATTGGGTTCCGCCAATTCGCCGTTAATCGAGCCGGTGAAGAGGACTCGACCTGCGACTCCATTTCGAATCCAGCGCTTGGCAAATGCTTGAGTCAGAAACAGGCCGGCAACCACATTCAAGCGCATCGTCCGCTCGAGCGCGGCTGGAGTTAGTTCCAGGAACGGTTCTTCGCAGAATGTGCCCGCGTTGTTGATCAGTAGACTAACATCCTGGTAAGGGGCATTCCCGTAAACCGCATCCCCGCAGATGGCATCGACCGCGGCGATTAACTGTGGGATGCATGTATCCGATGCGGCCGTCAAATCCGCAAAGACCGCGTCGGCTTGCACACCGGCGGCACGGCAGCGGTCCAGCGTATTGCGGCTCTGCGCGTCATCCTGCAAACCATGTAGGATCAGATTGCAGCCGGCGGAGGCCAGAGATTGAGCGATCGCGGCACCGACGCCCTGCGTTCCGCCGGTGACAAGTGCGGTACGTCCGTCCAACCGCATCGTGCGAACTTTCAAAGAAAAAGGGAGGCTATTTGCGAAGCAAGTCTTTCAGCTCAGCCAACATGCCCAGCCCAAATGCGGCGGGACCATGCGGGTTGAGCTCCGCTTTGCGTTCCAAAAAGTTTAGCCGAAATGGCACATCCAGCTTGGCGCCATCGACCCAGCACCATGCATATTCGGTGCGGTTCGTATTGGCAAAAATTCGTGGAAGTTCGCCAACTTTTTCCGGCATTTCGATGGCTTTCCAGCGCGTATCCGCCAAAGGTGGTGGCAGTCCAATTGAGTCTAGCTCGAGATTTCGCTCCGAGAAAATCGCGACAACTCGCGATTCACGAAATTGATTGTCATAGAGGTAAACCTGTTCGGCACCAGCCGATGCTGTTTCGTAGGCTTGCTTCCAACTTTCATGAAATCCGCTGACATCCCGTTTGTAAACCACGTCTGGCATGATGATCGTGATCGAAAACTCCCGAACTCTTTTCATCTTCGCTTCTTTAGAGGCCAATGCATCCTGTAGGGCGGGCTCCAAGTATACAGCGCTAGGGTGGTGGTTTCTACTGCTTTTCAGCCTTCTCGCGCGATTCAATGGCCTGGGCGAGCGTGCGAATGCGGCGGATCATACCATCCAACCCACTGCGACGCTGAGATGATACGAATTGGTCGAGCCCAATTTTTCGGAATAGCTTTTCGACGTCGTAAGTCAGGATTTGGCTTGCCTTTTGCCCCGAGAAGAGCATCTGCAACACTGCGATTAGGCCCCGTACGATCTCGGCGTTGGAGTCAGCAACAAATTCGAAAGTTTCAGCCTGATCGGGCATCGGTCGGCCGATCAAATAGACTTCGCTCATGCAGCCCGGAACCGGAGTGCTCAAGGCTTTGAGTGTCGCAAAGTTAGCGGGCAGC
>JBGSJL010000257.1:0-102728 GCA_041741955.1 Pirellulaceae bacterium
GAGCGACTCTGCTCAGAGCGACTCTGCTCAAAGCCTCGAATTGCAGCTTCGGTCTCAGCACCCGACGGCAGAGGGTTCGCCGAGATTTCACCGTGGGACGCGCACGGAAACTTGGACACCCGAAACTACAGCCGTCATTATCTGCGATATGTGGGACTCGCATCACTGTGTCAATGCCGTCCGACGTGTGGGCGAGCTGGCGCCGCGCATCGACGGGTTTGCCAAGGAACTACGGGGCAGGGGAGTCACCATTATTCATGCTCCCAGCAGTTGCATGGCACATTACCAGGGGCATCCCGCGCGGGTTCGCGCGCAGAACATGCCTACAGCGGGCAATCTGCCGGCCGATATCCAGAGTTGGTGCGATCGAATCCCCAGCGAAGAAGCCGCTGCCTATCCCGTAGACCAATCGGCTGGTGGCGAAGACGACGACCCGGAGGAACATCGCCTGTGGGTCGAGCGACTGGCTGCCAGTGGACGCGATGCAGGAGCTCCGTGGCGAGCCCAATGTGCGCCGATCACGATCGATGGTCAGCGCGATTTTATCAGCGACAGCGGACTAGAAATTTGGAGCGTGCTTGAGTCCAAGCAGATTCGCAATGTCATGCTCGTGGGTGTGCATACGAACATGTGCGTGCTCGGTCGACCGTTCGGGCTGCGCCGCTTATCGGCCGCCGGCAAAAACGTGGTGCTCGTTCGCGACTTGACCGACACGATGATCGACCCAGCCGCTTGGCCGTTTGCCAATCATTTCACCGGTACCGATTTGATCATCGCGCATATCGAGCGCTACGTCTGTCCCACCATCTCCAGCGATCAAGTGCTCAATCATGGGATTCATGCAGGCGGCGAGTTCCGCTTTTCCGGCGACCGACGCACGCGTCTAGCCATGTTGATCGCCGAAGACGAATACAAGACAGAGACCACCTTGCCGGCATTCGCGGCTAAGCACTTGAGTCAAGCCTTTGCTGTAACCGTGGCGTATGGCAGCGAAACCCAGCGCGAAAAAATAGTGGGTATCGAAGAGTTGTCCAGTGCCGACGCGCTGTTAGTGAGTGTGCGTCGCCGTCCGCTTGCCGAAAAAGATTTGCAGCTCGTCCGTCAATTTGTGGCCGCAGGAAAACCAGTCATCGGAATCCGCACGGCCAGTCATGCCTTTTCGCTGCGAAACCAGGAGCCCGAGGTGGGCCAAGCAGCTTGGCCCGAATTCGACGCTGAGGTTTGGGGCGGCAATTACTCCAATCACTACAGCAATGACCTCCCATCGACGATCCAGCCTGTAGCGTCCGCCAGAGAGCATCCGATACTGGCGGCTGCGGGAATGACATCGTCGTTTGTGCCATCGGGATCGCTCTACAAAGCGGCACCCCTATTGCCCGGCTCGCAGGTACTCATCCAGGGCCGCGTGGCTGGCCAAGCCTCGGAACCGGTGGCTTGGACTTTCATCCGCAACGATGGTGGTCGCTCGTTCTACACTTCCCTAGGTCATCCCGGCGACTTTGAAAGTGTCGAGTTTGAAGCTTTGCTCTCGGCCGGAATTCATTGGGCATGTGGTTTACAGCCTCCGTCGCAAGCGGATGTCCAATCGCAAAACCTGCGCTACGCCAACGGTCGCGGAAAGCAGCGAAAGTAGTAAAGTAATATAAGCTAGGCAGACGACCACTTGTCTGGGGTTTTACCCACGAATTCTTCCGAGCAGCTAAGTTTTGTAACCGTTCACGGCCAAAGGCCGTGAACGGTTACTAAATTTTTAGAAGTTCAGATTTATTTTTGCAGAGGCATCGAAGGAGATCCCATGCGGCGAATCAAAATTTTCAAAGGCGTCGAGCACGAGCTGGAAGCGCTCGAGCAGCAAATCAATGATTGGGTACAGAGCAGCGGTGGCTGGATTGTGGCGACCACAGGCAATATCGCCCCACAGACCCATTTTCAAAGTTCGCCCGAATCGTTCTCAACCTCGGACGTGCTGGTTATCGTAACCTACGAGTTACCTGCCAACGGAGTCCAGCAAGCCAGCGGGGTCCAGCATGACTGATCGATCGGCTGCGGCGCGGGTGTTGGTCTTAGGGGCTCATCCCGATGACGCGGAGATTTTAGCCGGTGGACTGCTGGTGCGACATTGCCGCCGCGGCACGCGTGTGCGGATTGTGTCGGTGACGGACGGTCGCAGCGGCCATCAAGCAATTCCACCCGAGGAACTCGCGCGCGTCCGCAGTCTCGAAGCCGACGCAGCGGGACGAAGCATTGGTGCGGAGTATGCAGTTTGGGATTTCCACGATGGCTCGCTCCAGCCCACGCTAGACGTCCGCTGGGCGATCCTACGCGAGATCCGCAACTTCGCTCCGGACGTAGTGCTCACCCATCGGCCCAACGATTACCATCCCGACCATCGCGCAGTAGGTATGGCCGTGCAGGATGCATCGTACTTGGTGACGGTTCCGCATATTTGCCCCGACACGCCTGCACTGCGCAGCGACCCAGTTGTGGCCTACATGTGCGACCTGTTCACACGCCCCAATCCTCTACGTCCGGATATCGTGCTCGACATCGCTGCAGAGTTTGATGCCGTAGCCCGTATGGCCGCCTGCCACGGCTCGCAGGTTTTCCAGTGGCTGCCTTTCCACGACGGACTATTGGAAGATGTTCCTCAGTCGCCCGAGGCGCGTTTGGTATGGTTGTGCGGCTGGTTGCGAAAGTTCCATAGCGCGCGTCGCGAGCACTTCCAGACCGAATTGGTCGCCCGTGGATTGGAGCTCGACGCGCAATCGCTGCTGGAAGTCTATGAAGTGAGTGAGTACGCTGGCCAAGCCGACGTGGCCCGGCTCGCCGAGTTGTTCCCTGGTGCGATTTTTGCCTAGGCATGCCGCGTATGCCTGCGAAGATTTGCTTTCGAGAATTTATGTGCGCGCGGTGGCTTGCCAGATATCGAGCAACTGGATGGCATGTTGGACGCTCAGCACCATTTCATCGAGCGAAGCGAACTCCAGTACGCTGTGAATGTTATGCTGACCGACGGATAAGTTGGGAGTCGGCAGCCCCATCTCGCTAAACTTTGCGCCGTCCGTTCCGCCGCGAATGGCACCGATCTTGGCATCGACATCAATCTGCTTGAATGCCCGTATGGCAAAGTCGACAACCTGAGGAAGTCGGCGGATGGCGTCGGCCATGTTGCGGTATTGCTGCGTACGCTCGATCGAAAACTTAAGGCCGGGCAGCTTGGCCTCCGCTCGATCTGCTGCCGAGCGCACGAGCCGTGCGTGCGCGTCGAGCTGCTCTGTTTCGAAATCGCGCAGTAGAATATGTGCTTCGGCCGCATTCACTCCTCCGCTGATCCGATAGGGGTGTATAAATCCCTGCTTGTCTGACGTCGATTCGGGGGAACATCGATCGACGGGTAGATCTGACAGCAGCATGGCCAAGCCGCGGACGGCATTGATCATACGCCCCTTTCCCAGCGCGGGATGAATGTTGTTGCCCACAGCCTTGACGATAAGCTGATCGGCCGAAAAGTTCTCGGCGTCCACCTCACCATGCCCACTGCCATCGAGCGTGTAAGCCGCCAATGCGTCGGCTTTGACCAAGTCCATATGCTGGGCACCGCGACCAATCTCTTCGTCACAAGTAAATAGAATGCGGACTTCACCATGTGCCAATCCTGGGTTTTCGAGAAGATGTTGTGCCAATTCCATGATGGCCGCCACACCGGCTTTGTCGTCTCCGCCCAGCAGTGTCGTCCCATCGCTGGTAATCAAACAGTGTCCGACGAGTCCCTGTAGCTCGGAGCAGCCATCGACGGTTATGACACGTCCGTCCTTTTCCAATGCGATATCTCCGCCGGCATAGGCTTCAATCACGTGTGGATTCACGCGGTCTCCACGCGCCTCGGGCGACGTATCCAGATGCGCATTGAAAAGAATGGTGGGTATACGCTCGACAACCGTAGCGGGAATCGTAGCCCACACGAGACCAAACGTGTCGTGCTGGACACGCGCTGCACCCATTTGCTGAAGTTCGTCGGCGAGCATTCGCCCGAGTTCCAGTTGTCCAGGGCTACTGGGATAACTCGAACTGTCCGCATCCGCCGTCGTATCGACTTGTACATATCGCAAGAATCGCTCGAGCAGGCGCTCTGTTTGAATCGGCGCAGGACAGGACATTTTGTTTCTCCGTGATCGTTAGCCTAGTTGCGACACAACGTACCGCACCCCATACTGCCAGCAGCATGAGAACCCGAGTGCACGAGCACATTAGTTAACAGACCTGAGGCGGACGCGGTGACGCAGGATGTTCGATATCTAATTTTCGATGTGGAGAGTGTGGCCGATGGCGAATTGGTTGCCAAGACGCGATACGCCAATAGCGGCTTTTCGGCTGAGCAGGCTATCGCTAGATTTCGCCAAGAACTCCTGTCCACTTCGGGTCGCGATTTTATTCCATACACCTACCATATCCCTGTCGCGGTTGTTATCGCCAAAGTTCGCGCCGATTTTTCGCTGGTTGAAATCGTGTCCTTGGATGAACCCGAACATCGCCCACACATCATGGCCAAACACTTTTGGACGGGCTGGGAAGCCTACTCGCAACCGACTTGGGTGACGTTCAACGGCCGTACTTTCGACTTGCCACTCATGGAACATGCGGCATTTCGTTTTGGTATCGCCGTGCCGTTGTGGTTCAACTTGGAGCATCGCAGCTACGAACAAAACCGCAATCGATACAATCTGCGCGCCCAAATCGACTTGCAGGAAGTGCTCACCAATTATGGCAGCACTTGGTTTCGCGGTGGCTTGAATCTGGCTGCCAGTCTGCTGGGCAAGCCTGGGAAAATGAACGTCCAAGGTGATATGGTCTATGACTTGTATCGCGAAGGGAGGGTTGCGGAGATCAGCGAGTACTGCCGCTGCGATGTGCTGGATACCTACTTTGTGTTCCTCAGGTCCTGCTTACTGATGGGCAAACTAACACTTCAGCGTGAACACGAATTGGTGCAACAGGCCAAGCAATTGCTCGAGTCCCAAGCCGCCAGTCACCCGGCCTATCAACAATATCTCGAGCAGTGGGGAGATTGGCACAACCCATGGAGTTCAGAGTAGCAAAGTTTTCTGCTGCGTACCCTGCTTGCGTGCCTTGATGCGAATATAGGGAGCCACAAAATAGCAGCGATGTCCGAAACTGCCCGGCAGCGAATCGGCTTTGGCATGATTGGGCTCGGTCACATCTTCCACCGCAAACCCACTGCGACAAATGCCGCCGAGGATGGAACTCCAGCTATGCGCAAACTCGCGGGTATTGGGTTCGCGGAGCTTGCTGGGCTGTTTGGCGGTAGGTACTGGCCCTCGATCGTAATAGGCATGTTCGACAACATAGTGGCCTGTAAAAGTCTGGAGCGATGCCTGCAAGTTGATGGGCTGCTTGTGCTGGCTGATATACAGGCCACCAGGTCGAGTAACTCGGGCTATCTCGGGGAAGAGCTTGTCGAGTCGGGGAAGGTAACAGGTACTGACCGGATGGATCACCAAATCGAACTCGCCGTTGCCGAGCATCTCCAGCGCGTCCATCGACGACTCGAAGATACGAATATTCAGCCGTCGCTGGCTGGCAACCTGTCGATCCAGCTCGAGCATGGCTGGACTGAAATCCACCACGGTCACGTTGCCCCCGGCTGCAGCATACAGCGGACCATGCCGGCCTCCACCCGCTGCCAAACACAGCACCGACCAGCCCTCGATCGTCTCCGGTAGCCAGCCAGCCGGATCGACCGTTCGCAATGGGTTTCGCATTTCTTCGTCGCCAACCGGACTCGCTAGAACATGGCTGTTGCCCGCCATTTGATTCCAGGCCTGACGATTGTGCGCCAGTGTCGGTTCGAGTGATTGCAGGTTATCTAGCTGGGGCGCATGGGACGGTTTCGTCATAAGTCAAAGTTTATAAGTCACGATTTGAGCTGACTGAAAAATTCAGCGACGGTCAAAAAACGATCGCGATCCAGCCAATGAACTAGTAGGGTTTGGTCCGGCCACCCCAACGCCGACAACAGCAACTGCCACGCCTCGCGAGGGCAATGCCCCTTGAGCTCGACGCGCTGCAGATGGCCCGCTCGGTCGTAAAGCATACCATCCAACTGCCAACCTGCGTCGTCCAGTATCCCCGTCCAAACAAAGGAGCCATCGAGTTCGATATGCAGCCGTTGGAACTCGCCGAGGGCCAGCGAAACATCTTCGAACGAGGCGGCGAATTGGCAATTTGCTAGGTCGCGCTGTTGCAGTCCTTCTGCGTCGAATGGAGCGGATTGTGCATAAAGGTGAATTTGCGAGTCGATGTGCTGAGCTCCAAAGTCTTGGGGTGAATCTACTTTTAAGACTGACGCAGGTAGTCGGGCAGGCGGCGAACTTTGCCTTGGCGGTCGACGCAGGCGATCGTGCTGCTGGCCTGCACGATAACTTCCACATTGGGAATTGTGGACGCAGGGGGAGCGGGCCGCGTAATTTCGTAGGCATGTTCGATCCGCACGCCACGGCTGAGAACGACGCGGGTGGTCAGCGTGAGCAGGTCGTCGAAAATGGCGGCACCCAGATACTTGATCTGCATCTCGGCCACGACCAGCATGAGTCCGCTGTCTTCGAAATCGCGGTAACTGTGGCCGCGCGAGCGCAGCAATTCCACGCGGCCACGCTCAAAATAGTTCAGGTACTGCGCATGATGCACGCGACCTTGGCCGTCGGTTTCGTTGTAGCAAACTCGAATTGAAATGGTATCCTGGAGGCTCACTGGGCGCAACCTTTCTCTCGTTAGCCGTCGGGCACGCAACTCGACGCAAATTAGCCGTGGGGCAGGGTACGGTCAAGCCGATGGACAGGGGATTTGCATTGCCAGCGCCAACTGTCAAAATGGTGGCCAGCGTGTCATCCTGCGAAACATTTGGGACTACTGGGTCGGGAGTCAAGTATGAGTTATGGCGAAGGATCGGTTACCGACTACACGACGGCGCGGGGCCGCGATTATCCAACCATACGTCAGTTCACGGTGTTTCTTGAAAACCGAGTCGGACAATTGCTCGAAGTCGTGCGGCGATTTGAAGGTACGGGTATTCGCATTGTCGCCCTTTCGATCAATGACTCGGCAGAGTGCGCGTTCGTTCGCTTTTTGATTAGCCACCCCGAACGCGGTCGAGAGATACTCGAACGGGCAGGTTTGGCGATCATCGAAAGCGATTTGATCGGCGTGGAGCTACCCGACAACAGCCAGCCCTTGCTGCAAATATGTGCAGCTCTGCTCCAGGCGGAAATCAATATTGTGCAAGCCTATCCGCTGCTGACCCACGAAGGCTCGGCACCCGCAGTGGCGATCATGGTCGACAACACGGAATTGGCGCAAGAAGTACTGTCTAAGCAGGGCTTCAAAATACTCAATGAAGACGACTTATTGAATTCAGCCGAATAAGTGCTCTTTTGGAGAGGCTGCGGAACTTACGCACGCTGCTTGCCGTCTATCTACGAATGCCGCAATGATAAGCGCTCCCAGGTGCTGATCTTTGCGGCATTCCGCTTTAAGAGACCGGCTGCCCTGGGCTTAGCCCTCAGTTTGCCTAACCCCCCGATGCGGCGTAGATTTAGTTAGGTCGTAACGATTGATACTAAATGGGGCGTTTAGGTTGAAATTTCAGGCGAGCTTTTGCCGACCTTTCGAAAACGGGCAGCTATTGGCTGAATTCATCGGCAGGGCCTGAGTAGGCTGGAATGTGGATTACGCAGTAAAGCATTTAGGCTCCAGCGGCACCAACCCCCTCTCCGCTGGTGGGCCAGTAACTAGATTCGCAAGGTGATGTTGATATGTCGCGTCGAGAAAAGAGACGTCAGTTTTCCGTCTGGTTGTCCGAGTTGCTTTTTTCGCGTCATAAAACCACCCTAAAGGGTGGTAATCGCATTCGTCGGCAAATCTTGGTTGAACCGCTGGAAACGCGGCAACTGATGGCCTCGGACGGTTTCATGGCCCTGTTGGGCTCGTCTTTCCACGACAGTCAACCTGTGCCGACCCACAGTCAGCCGGTGGCGCTAGCGGGCGAGGGCGAATTGAACGCAGAAGGGGAACCCGCCAACGATCTGGTGGCCTTTGCCAGGGCCCTGGCCGACTCGGGGACACGGTTTTTCGGGGCGGCCTGGTGCCCATTCTGTACCGAGCAGAAGCAGTTGTTTGAAGATGGCTACAAATTCTTACCCTTTATCGAAGTAACCAATCCGGACCGCACTCCGAACCAAGTGGCCATTGACGAAGGCATCACCGAATATCCGACTTGGGAATTTCCTGATGGCTCGCGGGTTACGGGCGTGCAAACTCTAGCCACATTATCGCAGCGCTCGGGAGTACCGATTGCGCAGTCATCGACGCCCTCCATTGCTCAATTAAGCAATGTCAGCGTTGGAATCGGTTCGCCCCTGCATGTGCCCATAGACGCCTATGATCCCAACGGCAATCCGCTGACGATCACGGTGACATCCAGCGACCCCAACTTGCTCACGGCCCAAGTGCTGACGGGCAACCGCAGCTTGCGACTGTCGACGCAGGGCTTTGGCGACATGGTTTTTGAGTTGTTCGAGGACAGGGCTGGGCGACCTGCGGGGCGAGTGATCGAGCTGGCAGAATCGGGCTTCTACAATGGCGTTCCATTTCACCGAGTCATCAATAACTTTGTGATTCAGGGTGGCGACCGAGAAAACCAAAACGGAACTGGCGGATCGACGCTTGGCACTTTTGATGACCAATTTCATCTGGACCTACAACACAATCGCACGGGAGTGCTGTCGTATGCCAAGTCCTCGGATGATACTAACGATTCGCAGTTTTTTATTACCGAAGGCCCACAGCGGTTTCTAGATTTCAATCATTCTGTGTTTGGACAACTGGTCGAGGGCGAACTTGTTCGCGAGGCGATTAGCAACACCGCTACGAACTCGTCCGATCGTCCCATCAACAGTGTGGTCATCAACACGGCCACCGTTTTCTCTGACAACGAAAACGGCGTGATCATGCTCAAGCCCACGGGCAATGGCACGGGCTCTGCCACGATTACCGTGACCGTCACGGATACCGAGGGCAACTCGACTTCGCAAACATTCCAAGCCTCCGTCATTCAGGACACGGCCAACGGTGCTCCCTTTCTGAATCCGATTCCGACTGTTCAGGCAACTACTGGGACCCCAGTCACGATCAATTTGTCGGCACAGGATGCAGAAAACGACACCTTAATTTATAGCGTGCTCAAACAAGGTACGGAAAACTTTACAGTCACGGTCAACAGCAGTACGGGTGTCGCAACGCTCATTCCGCCGGTCGGTTTTACGGGCGAACTTAGGTTCCTGGCGACGGTCCGGCAGAGCACTGCGCCGACGACTAGCAGCCCCGACGACAATCAAGTTGTCAGGGTGGTGGTTTCCCAGTCGGTTGCAACCGGCATCGATCTACTGCCTGAAAGCGACAGCGGAGCTAGCTCTACCGACAATATCACCAACGCACAGACATTGACCTTTGCCGTCTCAGGTACGACCCCGGGAGCGATCGTCGAGATACTAACAGGGGGCAACGTAGTCGGGACTGCTACGGCCGCCAGCGCGATGACGAATGTGTTGGTCAATAATGTGACCAGTCTTGGCCAAGGCTCGCTGCTTTTTAACTCGCGCCAGCGTGTCGAAGGCGTCAATAGCGGGCTGTCACAGGGTCTGTCGGTACTTTTGGACAGCGTGGCCCCCGTGGCGATTGGCGCGGGCATCATACCCGCCAGCGCGGTGACCAACACGCCACTGTCGATCAATTTGAATCATGCCGAGGAAGGGCAGGGGTTAGTGTATTCGCTGGTCGCTGCGCCGGCTGGCATGACCATTGGTGCGGCCGATGGGTTAATCAGTTGGACGCCGACCGCAGGACAAATTGGCACGCAGACGCTGACGTTGGTATTGACCGATGCGGCCGGTAACGCATTCAATCAGCCGGTATCCATCAACGTCATTGACCAACCACTGGTTCGAATCTCGCTCAATGCGGTGAGCCTAACCGGGGAACCGATCACAACGATAGCCACCGGCCAGCAGTTTAAGGTGCAAGTTGTTGTTCAGGACTTGAGAACTGGTACAAGCCTTCCAGATTCGCCGACGGGTGTGTTCGCAACCTATTTAGACCTGCTGTTTGACTCGGCGATCATCGAGCCGATTGCGACCAGCCCAATTAGCTTCATCGATCCTTACTTGAATGACACTAGCGGTTCTTTATCCACACCGGGTTTGATCAACGAGTTGGGCGCGTTTTCGGAGCGCAGTTCCCGGCTGGGCAGCGACGCGCGCACGCTGGTGGAGGTGACTTTCTTAGCCAAGGCTGCAGGCAATCCGGCCATTCGTAGCGAGTCGCCCGACGATGCGGGCAGAGATATTTTGCTGTATGACATAGCGGCGGGCATTGATCTTTCTCGAGTAGACTTTGGCAGCAGCCCCTTTGTAGTTGGCGCTAACTTCACACTTGTCGACGACGTTTTCAACTTCGATGAAGACACGGGAGTGCATTCGCTCAACGTACTCAGCAACGATGTTCGAACCGGCGGAGCGGTGCTGACAATTGTCGGAGTCTCCGGAGCCAATGGCGGCGGGACGGTGACGATTGCCGCCGATGGTCAGACACTAAATTACACTTCGGCCACTAATTTTAATGGGGCCGAAGCCTTTACGTACACCGCTCAGAACCAAGAGGGCGTGCGACTGACTGGCACGGTAACGGTCCAAGTGACCGACATCAACGACCCGCCGCTGGCACTGAACGACACATTTAGCGTGTTTCGAAACAGTGTCCAAAATATCCTGGAAGTGCTGCTCAACGACAGTACGGGTGTCGACGATGCCAACTCGGAAAGTCTCTCGATCGCGTCGGTCAGCACGGGCTCGGCCGGAGGAACGATCGAGCGAGGTCCTAGCGGTTTGACTGTTCGCTACACGCCTGCGGCCAATTTTCAAGGTACTGAAACGTTTACGTACACACTCAGCGATGGACGTGGCGGAACTGCGGTGGGCACTGTCTCGGTGGCTGTAAATCAGGAGAATCCGCCTCCGACGCCCCAAAATGATTCGTTCACTGTTATCGAGGATGCGTTGCAGGCTGAATTTGATGTGCTGGCCAACGACACCAACGATAATCCCTTAGAAACGATCAGCATCTCGGCGGTTGGAACCTCTGCTGTCGGTAGCAGCCTTTCCATCACGGCCGATGGCCTACGAGTCATTTATCGTCCTGCACCAAACTTTAGCGGAACGGAGATTCTGACTTATACACTGCGAGACAGCGGCGGTGCGACAGCTTTGGCGCAAATCACATTTACGGTCACGCCAGTCAACGATCCTCCGAATGCAGTCGACGATAGCTTCACCGTTTCGTCCGCAGCCGGTACGACCACGCTGAATGTGCTGGCGAATGACACTAATGTCGATACCGGTGAGACCCTGAGGATTACGGCCGTGACGCAGCCGCCAGCGGGACAGGGCACATTGGCAATCGCGGCCGACGGGCGCACGCTGAACTACACGAGTCCCAGTACGACATTCGAAGGACAGTTTACCTTCACTTATACGTTGGGAGACGGTAGCGATTTGACCGACACGGCTTCGGTGAACCTAACGATCAACAGTTTTGTACCCCGCAACGTTACGGGAATCGTGACGTTCGGAAGCGCCGGTTCTAATTCAGCCATCACGGGGCTGTCCTTGAGACTCAGCGGCACCGATGCTTTGGGTGCGGCTGTTTCTAGAGAGACCACAGTAGCCGCCAATGGGAGCTATGCGTTCAATGCGCTCGCACCGGGAGATTACTCGCTGGTACGCGAACCGCTGGCCTTCTTGAATGATCCTGGTGCCAGTGTGCTTGTTCAATCGGCTGTTACCGACGGTAACATGGTTACTAACTTTCAGGTTACGGGTTCCTTGAGAGCTGGCTTTTTCGATATCCGCGATTTCCTTGGCTCGGCGGTCGCCAACAATCTCACCATTGCCTTGAACGGCGACGGCAGTACGAACTGGATAGCTTCGCGCGGCGATTGGGCCAATCTCAGCTCGATTCAAGCTCAACTCAATTCGAGTACCAATGCATTGCGCGTGACTGCTGTGAATTCTAATCAGCAGAGCCTGCAGGCGAACATTCCGTTGACCGGTTCATCGCGAGCGGCGGTGGTTGGTCAGGATTCTTCGATGCGGCTGCTGCGGGTGCGAACTGACACCAGCGGCGCTGGTTTGACGGCTTCAACTGGGACCGCTGCCAGCACGACTAATTCGATCGTTTCTAATGGTTTGCTCAGCGGCGAAGGCGAGTCAGCGGACAGTGTGTCGCCGACACCCGATTCTGGGCGTGTTTTCAATAGTCTTTCTTCGAAGGCGAGTCCTTCGACTGCCGCGGACTTTGGTTCTTTGGACACCGGCCTTGGAATGGACCAGCCGCTAACGCCTTCGCAGGCGATTCGTCGCCTACTGGGCTCTGCTGGACGCACTGCAAACGAGTCGGCCGGTAGTCAAGCCACACTGTCGGCTTCGGCGATTGACGAGGCTATGGGAGATTTGTTGCCAGCGCTCCAGTTACAGCTATCGGACGAACTGCAGGACGTTCTGGTCACTGGTGGCAGCGACTCATTCGCTGCCAACGATGCCGCTGTCGCTGCACTGTGAGGCTGCGAGGGCAGCGATAAACTCAGGTTTCTAAGCCGGAAACTGCGAGTAAACGTCGGAAAACATCAAAAACGCATGGATTTTGGGTCTTTTCTGGGCTGCGACCAGTTGAAATTTGCGCCACGCATCGTTTAATCGTGCCCATGTGAACGACTCCACATTGGCCAAATCATTTAGAAAGGGATTGAAAGTATGGCGAAAGCCGCTGCCAAGAAAAAGCCATTAACGAAGACAGAGATCTTCAACAACCTCGCCGAACGTACGGGGCTGAACAAGAAACAGATCGCTGAATTCTTCGATGCGTTGGCGGAAGAAATTGCTGCCAACATTGGCAAGAAGGGACCTCGTGTTTTCCAGCTTCCAAATCTGTGCAAGATCGTTGCTGTCGACAAGCCTGCGTTGCCAAAGCGTCAAGTTCGCAACCCGGCCACTGGCGATATGATCTGGGCTGATCCAAAGCCAGCTTCGGTGCAGGTCAAGGTTCGACCACTGAAAAAGCTTAAAGACATGGCGTAATTGGCTAAGCCAAACCGCCTCTGCTCCTTTGACGATTAGGCGTTCCGTGTTCGGAACGCCTAATTGTTTTTGAAGCTAGTTGCCTGCACCACCCAAGACATCCACAATTCTGGGATCTTTTAAGCTGTGCGCGAGGCAGAATACTCCGCTGAAATCCTGATCCCGGCTGTGCTCGCCTGGCACAGCGATTGTACATGCACCTGCCGCTAGGCCGGCTCGCGTGCCGTGATGGCTGTCTTCCAGCACGAGCAGTTCTTGGGGCGCAACGCCCAATCGCCGAGCTGCCTCCAGGTAGATGTCGGGTGATGGTTTGCCGCTTGTTACGTCCTGGGCGGTTACGACAAAATCGAATCGATCGTGCATGTCGATGATATCCAGCACGCTGCGGACGAAGTGATGCGTGCTGCTGGTGGCGATGCACCGCGGAGTAGCCAGGCGATCGAGATGCTCGAGCAAGTTTTCTAGCCCCGGCAGCGTCTTGAGTTTTGAGGGCAGCAGTTCGACAAAGATTTCATCGGTTTCCTCAGCAAGCTGGCTGGCAGTATCCGCAAGATCGTGCTTGGCGATCATGACGCCGAAGGCTTGCGGGCCAGGCAGCCCCATCATCGATTTCTTCAATTCGCGTGTGAATGTATGGCCTCGACGTCTGAGGATGGTTTCGCCCACTTCGGTGTAGAGATCCTCGGTGTTGACCATCAATCCGTCCATATCGAATGCGACGGCTCGTATGGGATGAGCCCAGTTGATCATCAGGGACGGCCTCTTAGGTTACAAGGTAAGCGAAATTTGCGGCGGACCCTAGTTTGAAAGAATTTAGATTTTCGGACAGGAGTCGCCCCAGAATCACAGAATCTTGTCATTCGCGCGTAAGGATTCTGGCTTTAATCTGTCTACCTAATATCGAACTACTGCGTAAGTGCGGCAGGGCGAGCGAACCGACATGAACCCGCTTTTTAAATCAAAACTGCGGATTTGCGCCACACTGTGACCTAAGGTGTCCACCTGGACACGATAGTTAATCGTAGTGCGGTGAGTTGCTAGGTCGGTTGCAATTCGGTAGTATCGCGCCATGCGAAAGCAGGGGGTGAGCTGAAATTTGCGTACTCGACCATTAGCGTTTGAGTTGATTCCAGTTTTTCACTCGGAGGGAATTTCCAGGAAATGGTCACAACAGCGAGAAAAAGTATGGCTAAGAAAAAAAATGCGACTGCTCCTTCGGGGAAAAAAAGCAGTGGTGGACCTGTGGGAATGGAGGCCGTTTATAAACGCGAACCTGGTCTGAAGACGACGCTTGAGCAGATCGAGAAGCAGTTTGGCGAGGGTTCGATCATGCCTCTGGGTGGCGAAGCGCTGTTGAAAATTACCGGCGTTTCCACGGGCAGCCTATCCTTGGACATGGCGCTCGGTGGAGTCGGAGTCCCACGCGGTCGTATTATCGAAATCTTTGGTCCCGAATCCAGCGGAAAGACCACCTTGGCACTGCATATTTGTGCGGAAGCTCAAAAATCCGGTGGTATCGCCTCGATCATCGATGCAGAACATGCCTTTGATCCTAGTTGGGCAAAAAAGCTGGGCGTGCAGTTAGATACCCTGCTGGTTTCGCAGCCCAGCACGGGTGAAGAAGCCATGCAAATCACCGAGCATTTGATTAAGAGCAATGCCGTCGATGTGATCGTTATCGACTCGGTGGCAGCTCTGGTTCCCAAAGCCGAATTGGACGGAGAGATTGGTCAGTCCCACGTGGGTCTGCAAGCTCGCTTGATGAGCCAGTCGATGCGTAAGCTTACCGGTGTGATTGCGAAAAGCAAAACGGTCGTCATCTTCATCAATCAGATTCGCGAGAAGATCGGTGTCATGTTTGGCAGCCCAGAAACAACGCCCGGCGGTCGCGCCCTGAAGTTTTATTCGTCCTGCCGAGTGGACGTGCGCCGAATCGGTGCCTTGAAAGATGGCGAAGAGGTCGTCGGTCAGCGCGTGCGCTGCAAGATCGTGAAGAACAAAGTGGCTCCTCCGTTTCGAGTGGCCGAGTTCGACATGATGCACAACTCGGGTATCAGCTTCGAAGGAGATTTGCTCGACGTCGGCGCCGAAATGAAGATCATTAATCGCAGCGGTGCTTGGTTCAAGTACAATGAAGTCTACTTGGGGCAAGGCAAAGAAAAGGCCCGCGGGTACTTACTAGAAAATAAGGATGTCGCCAGCGAGATCAAAGATTTGATTATGTCCGCTGGTGGCTACGTCGGTCCCGAAGGAGCGACTGACGGAGCGTCCGAAATTGGCGAGGATGCCGAAGAAGTCGAGACGGTCGACAGTTGAGTAGCGACCATTGCTCACCATTTGAAATTGAAAGCGTCTGTGATCGGCAGCACTAAAGTGACCACTGGCCAGATTTTTCCTCAGACTGCCTGCCGAAGCTGGCAGAACGGGCTTGAGCTGGCACGTCTGTTAGCGCTGCTGGTGTGCTGCGGTGGTGCACTGGGCGTGCTGGCCGGTGCGTGCCGAGCGCAGGACGATGCAAGTGTGCAGGATGATGTCGATTCCTCCAGTGGCCTAGCCGTTTTGGCCGCCCTGGAGACCGCGACTGTTTCGGCCATCGAGCGAGCGGAGAGTTCGGTGGTGGCCATCTCGCGCGTTCGCCGCGACCGCGCTCCGGGCGTGGCGATCAATCCCATGCAGCCCGGGGCATTGACGGTCCCATTTCTCGCGCAGCAAACTCCCCATGATCCGGATTTCATTCCGTCGTTTTTCGGCAGCGGCATCGTGATCAGCGATGACGGGTACATCGTTACCTGTGGGCATGTTTTGGATGATCCCAGGGAGAACGACTACACAATTTGGTTGAACAAAGAAAGCTATGCTGCTCGTGTGGTCGGATTGCCCGCCAAAGTCATGGCGTCGGATCCATTTTCTGATCTGGCTGTCCTGAAAATTGAGGCCTCGAATCTAAAGCCGGTAAAATTTAGTCAGACCGAGCTCCGTAAGGGCCAGTTTGTACTCGCGCTCGGCAACCCACTCGCAATCGCCCGCGACGGCAGGGCCAGTGCCAGCTGGGGGATTATTTCCAATCTCAACCGCTTTTCGCCCAACGAACTTGGCTCCGGAGATGCCACGAAAGAAACCATCCACCACTACGGGACACTGATTCAAACCGACGCTAAGCTCAACCTGGGGATGAGTGGCGGAGCGCTCATTAACCTCAAGGGCGAAGTGGTTGGACTGACTACCGCGCTGGCAGCCGTCAGTGGCCAGGAGCAGTCGGCCGGTTTTGCCATCGCAGCGGACGCAATGTTCCAGCGTGCCATCGACGTACTGAAGTCCGGTAAATTGCCGGAGTTTGGATTCCTAGGTATCCAACCCGAGGACGTTAGGAGCACTGACAAGTCGCGCGGCTTCCACGGAGCGAGAGTCAGTGTGGTCATTCCAGGATTACCTGGCGAGCTGGCTGGACTGCGAGCTGAAGATGTCATTTTCAAAGTCGCTGGCCGACCGATTCAAGATCGTAACGACTTATTCCGCGAATTGAGTCAAGCTCCGGCCGGTGACCAAGTCGAACTGATGGTGCAACGCTTTCGGCCCGGCCGCAACAGTCCCGACGTGTTGCGGCTGCCTGCGGTCCTCAGCAAAAAACCGATGGCCACGCGACGTCCCGGATTTGCTAGCAACTCTCAACCTAGGTGGCGCGGAATGCTGGTGGAATACGCGACGGCCATACCCACTGAGTTGTCACGTGTGGGATTGGGTGGCAGCCGGCTGGCACCCAAGTTGGCGATATTGTCCGTAGATCCCGATACCCAAGCCTGGCAAGCCGGCTTGCGGCCAGGCTTCGGAGTCATGTCGGTCGCGGGTACCCGCGTTGAGACCCCCGCCGATTTCTACCGCATCATGGCTGACCACGCCGGAGAAGTGCCAGTCGAGCTGGTGGTAATTCGCAGCTTGGATCGCCCCGAGACGGTCGTTGTTCAGGGCCAAGTCGTAGGCCAGTAGTCGAATTCTCCGATAGCTGGTTTTGCCTTAGCCGCATATATTGTTGCTCGGTACAAACGTACTAGAGATCAACCGTTGTATGAATGTGGACAAAGACTGCGATGAAAACAAACGAACTTCGTGAAA
This sequence comes from Pirellulaceae bacterium, assembly GCA_041741955.1. Taxonomy (GTDB): domain Bacteria; phylum Planctomycetota; class Planctomycetia; order Pirellulales; family Pirellulaceae; genus Aureliella. Next base: position 17,313 of record JBGSJL010000257.1, read on the forward strand.
AATACTTGGCGTTCTTTCAGGGCAAGGGCCACACACGTCAGCCAAGCGATGTGCTGGTTCCGACTTGGGACCCTTCAGTGCTTTTCACCCCTGCGGGAATGAATCAGTTCAAAGACCATTTTTTGGGAAAGGTAAAACTAGATTTCACCCGGGCAACGACCTGCCAGAAATGTCTACGGACGGGTGACATCGACAACGTGGGCCGCACGGCCTACCACCACACTTTTTTCGAAATGCTAGGTAACTTTAGTTTCGGCGACTATTTCAAACAGGAAGCTGTGACCTGGGCTTGGGAATTCCTGACGGACAAGAAATGGCTGGGTATCGATCCGCAGCGCTTGACCGTAACGGTTTACAAAGACGACGACGAAGCGGCCAACATTTGGCACGAGAAAATTGGATTGCCGACTTCGCGAATCGCACGCATGGAAGAGGATGAAAACTTCTGGCCAGCCAGCGCGCCGAGCTTGGGCCCCGACGGAGTCTGCGGACCCTGCAGTGAAATCTACTACCAGCTCGACAACGGGAAAGACGTCGAGATTTGGAACCTTGTGTTCACGCAGTTTAATCGCGTAGGCGAGCCACCGGACAACTTGCGCGCATTGCCGAGCAAGAACATCGACACAGGGATGGGACTGGAGCGGACGGCCAGCGTGCTGCAAGGAGTTCCCACCAATTTTCATATCGATATTCTGCGGCCGATTCTCGATGCAGCCGCGGACGTCTGCGGGGTGAAATACGAATACGAGAGCGACAACGGTCGTCGCTTACGGCGCATTACCGATCATATCCGCGCCTGCGCGTTCGCCGTGCACGAAAATATTTTGCCAGGGCCCAAGAAAGCGCGTTATGTCATCAAGCGCCTGCTGCGCCGCGCCGTATTGGATGGGCATCAAATGGGGCTTCGAGATCCATTTCTTTACCAACTGGTGTCCACGGTGGCCAGCACGATGTCTGCCGCCTACCCAGAACTCAAACAGACTGTTGAGAGAGTCTCGGACGTGATTCGCAAAGAGGAAAGCGACTTTTTTTCCACCATTGGGGGCGGACTTGAACGGATTGAACGCGTGTTCGAAACCATGCGATCCAGCTCGGCCGTCATGGTCGACGGTAGCGAAGCAGCCAGCCTTTATCAGACCTATGGCGTACCGCCAGAGCTGTTCCAAGCACTGGCGGCCGAACGCAGTTTGACCTTCGACTGGGACGGCTATCGAGCCGCCATGAAAAAGCACGAAGATGTTAGCGGCAGTGGTCGTGGTGAGCTCTTCCAAACCGGCCCACTTGAAACGCTCAAGGAAGCCCTGCGTCAGACCGAATTCCAAGGATACGATAAAGTTGAATCGTCGGCTCAGATCAAGGGAATCGTGGTTGGCGAAGACGATGACGCACACTTAGTCAAAGAGCTCAAAAGCACAGGTGCCAAGTCACCGGTGGTGCGCATCGTCCTCGACCGTTCGCCCTGCTACGGTGAGGGCGGTGGACAGGTCGGCGATACGGGGACGATCCAAACTGAAATCAGCCTTTTCGAAATCACTGACACGCAGCGGGCAGGGAACCTGTTGGTACACATTGGCCAGCTCAAATCGGGTCAATTGTCTGAAGGCATGCATGTCACGGTCAAAGTCGACCTGTCGCGGCGCGATGGAATCCGTCGCGCGCACTCAGCGACACACATGCTTCACCATGCCTTGCAACGCATCGTGGGCCAGCACGCACAGCAGCAGGGTAGCAAAGTCGACGCGGACTGGTTGCGATTCGATTTCACTAATCAACAGTCTTTAAACGATGAACAGATTCGCGGGCTCGAATCGATCGTGGCCGAGAAAGTGCAGCGAGCCGATCCGATTTCATGGAAAACGGTGCCGCTCGCCGAAGCCCGTCAGGCCGGTGCGATGATGCTGTTCGGAGAAAAATATCCCGATCCGGTCCGCATGGTCAGCATGGGCGAGTTTTCAAAGGAACTGTGTGGTGGAACCCATTTGACCAACACGAGCCAAGTCGAGCAGTTCGAAGTGATCGCCGAAGAGAGTGTGGCCGCCGGCACACGGCGTATCGTGGCCTATACGGGCCCCAAAGCCCAGCAGCACCGCACCGAAGTGCAACAAATGCTGGCCGATATGGCCCGGGTGTTCAAGTGCCAGCCTAGCGAAGTGGCTGTCCAAGCGATGGCGCTGACACTGGAAATTCGTGGGCTGAAAAAACAGCTTGCGGGTAGTGGCGTCTCCGAAGAAAAACTCGCGATGGCCAAAGTGGACGCCACCAGCTATTTGGTGCAGCGTGCCCTGGTGCGAGATGTGGCTCGTACGTTGAATGTGGCCGCAGCCGACATCATCGCCCGTATCAGCTCTCTTCAGGACGAAAAGATCAAGCTGCTCGAGCAGGTTGCCGAGTTGGCCTCCAGTGGAAGCATCTCAGCCGAAAGCCTACTAGAATCAGCCTCTCTGGTTTCTGGCGTGTCGGTGGTGGTCGCAGAGACGCCCGGCGCGACCCCTAATTTGATGCGGCAGTGGATCGACCAAATCCGCCAGCGAAGCACTGAGCCCACGGCCGTCCTTTTCGCAAACCGGTCCGGTGACGATAAAGTGCTGTTGGTTGCAGGTATTAGCAAGTCGCTTCAGGATCGTGGTCTGAGCGCGTCGAAATGGATTGGCGAGGTCGCACCGATTGTGGGCGGCGGCGGCGGCGGCAAAGCCGACTTAGCGCAGGCTGGGGGCAAGTTCCCCGATAAGATCCCCGAAGCCGTAGCGGCCGCCAAGAAATCGATCGCCGCGATGCTCGCCGACTAATGCTTTGTCCACTTTTGATTTTGGGGTAGCTGGAGTCGACAGACTTCAGTGCGTCGCAGAAAAACTGAACTCGGGCGAGCCCAGTTACGATTACTAACCCAAAGTTTGAATGTGATTGAAGCATTAGTGCATTGTCGCCGATCGGTCAATTGTGGTCCGTGGGTCCCCAAAGGATTTTTTAACCGCTTGAACCTCCGATTAATCTGATTTACTGCAGGTTAATTAACTGAAAGAATCGGCGATCTAAATGGATTTATGTCGCACTAGAGTTGCTCAATGCAATCCAAACTTCCCTTGCGGCGCATGTTCGTACTTTCTCATCCATAAGGGGCGCTTGTTGAACTCGGCAATTGCCAATAACTGTGGTGACTGGTCAGTCGTATCAGAACCGGCGGCGGAGTGTTGTTGGGATACGGTGGGGCCGATTTCATCCAAGGGAGTTCGAGAATGCAGTTGATCAAAAGCGCCGTCTTGGCCATGGCCGTCCTAATTGGATGGGTCACCCATGCCGACGCGCAAACACGCTGTCCACATTGCGGACAAACACACGGCTACTCAAGCGCGAGCAATTCCTTTCAAGCTCAAGCTCAGTCCGAAGCCCAAACGATGGCCTCGCGGCAATACAAAGGTCACGTTCAGGGCACGTTGCCAGGCGTTAGTTTCTGTGGCGTCGGCTGGAGTTCATCGTCGTCGAGCGCACCAACTTGTTCGCCCGGAAATGGCATGACACTGCTTGCCGACGCAGTAGCTCGTGGCTCCGACGGTTGGTATCGCGTACGCTACTGGCGTTAAATACGCAGTGCCTACACAGCAAACGAGATCGAACCTGCTGCCCCCATCCCCAGTCACTTGGGGAGGGGGATGGACTGAGGGTTTTGGTACTAACTGGCGTATCATCTTGGGCACGGCGATATTGCTGGTAGAATTGGATTGTTGGTAGAATTGGGCGCAGACAGAATCCAACCTGGCCTTCCTTAGATCGAAGAATTATTCATGTCGCGAAGTTTCCCGATCATGCTTGTGGTTTTGGTTGCATTGCCCATTTTCTGCGGAGCCAGCGCGCTGGCGCAACCCGCTACGACAGTCGCGGAAGCTACGCCTGAGCATGTATTTCCCGAATTGACAATTCCGGAAGACGCCGACTTGGGCACTCTAGAGGAAGTTGTGAAAAAGGCCAAATCCGCCAAGCCGCACAGTCCGCAACAATATAAAGCGATGCAGACCGCGATTCGCAATGCGTCAAAAGCGATTTTGGAGCTCCTTAAAGGGCAGGAGTCGGATCCGAAGTACCAACAGTCCGAGCTGGACGCGATCGCTTCGACGGTGGCCCTGATGACCTACTTCGGCGAAGATGCCAAACAAAAAACACTCGAGCAAGTACACGCGTTTCTGAAGGGGCGCAAGCAGCTTTCGCTGCAAGATGTTCAAACGGGCATGCTGGCTTCGGCCATGCTCGAATTGCAGCCGGATAAAAAGCCCGCGCGCGATACCTACCAACTGCTCTATGAGCTTTTGGAGGGCGATGAGCGCGAGGAGATGCAGAGTTTGCGATTGAATTTGCAAGCTTCCATCCGACGTCTGGATTTGTTGGGTAGCAAGTTTGAGATCGCCGTTGAAGCCTTGGATGGCAAAAATATCAAAACCGATGACTATGCAGGCAAGTTTGTGATCGTCGACTTCTTTGCAACTTGGTGCGAACCTTGTCTAGCGGAAGTCCCACGTATCGCCGCCAACTATGAGAAGTATCGAACCAAGGGCTTGGAGGTGATCGGCGTTAGTATTGATGCTGACTCCGAGGCTTTGAATGCCTATTTAAAACGTGAGAAGTTGCCCTGGCCGATCATCCACGACAATGCCGAAGACCCACTCGCCAGACTACAAATGCAGTTTGGTATTTCCCATTTGCCAACGGTACTGCTGCTCAACAAAGAAGGCACCGTGGTATCGCTCGAAGCCCGCGGCACGGAATTAGATCGACTCATGGAGATGCTATTCGAGTCGCCGACTCTGGCGGCTCCGCCGCCCGGAGAGGCTGCCGACCAAGGCCCGAAAAAAGCAGAAGAAAAGCAGAACTGAAGAGCCGATTGTAACCAAACTGCTGCCATGGACTCAGGCTAAAACCGATAACTGCGTTGGATGGTCGTGTGTTGGCCAAACGAGTGATTGCAGACGAGTGTTTGAAGGCGAGGGATTGTAAATGTTAGTAGACAATATGTTTCGACCGCTGCTCGGCGTGTGGGCTGCCCTGCTTCTAACTTGGACAGTCGGGTGCGATCGCATGGTACCCAAGCCTGCGGAATCCCAATCGTCCGAGTCCCAATCGTTCGCCGCGACCAGCGGGACGCAGGCACCATCCGCCGAAGTAGAGGAACCAACCAGCGCTGATCCTGATACTGACGCCACCACGGCTGTCAATCTGTTGGCATCACCCGACAGCCGCATCGTCTCTCCGAGCTTAGACTCTGAGAGAGAGATGTTCAATCGGTCCTTCGCGACCATCCAGCCTATCGAAGCCGACTCGCCCGCCGCTTTGATCAATCATTTGCGCGAGGTCGATATCGCCTTGCAAGATTTGGTGGTGGCGGGCAGCTCCAATTTTTTGGACGAGCAAACCTTCACCGAGGGTGGGCTGCGGCTGGGCCGCATGAAGCGTTCAACGGGTAAGCAACTCGCCGAATCCCCACAGGCAAGTGCGGAAGAGCGCAAGGCCGGAGTGCTGGCGCAGTTGGTCGCCTTGTCCCACATGAGTGGACTTAAGGATATCGAGTCGGCTAAGGAGCTACAAAAATTTGCGGGTGAAATGGCCAATTCGGGCGACGCAGACTTGGCGCACCAAAGCCGAGTTGTACTGTTGGGATTCGAATTGCAATCGCTTCAAAACGGTGTCCACAGCGATACCGACCGCTTGCTAACTCAAGTCGAAATGCTGGTACAGCGTCCGCAAGATCGGAGCTTTCCCGAGTTCATGGTGCTACAGCAGGCTCGGCAAGTGCTCGTGCAGATGGGTTTTACTGAGGCGGCGGAAACAGTCCGACAAACCATCGTGGACCAGTATCGCACCGCCACCGACCCTCAGCTTCGTGGGGAGGCTTGGCTCATTGAAACTCAGGCTAGCCAAGCCTATCAGAATTTCTTAGTCGCCTTTCGCGCTTTGGGTACAAATGAATTTGATCCAGCCGCAGCTCTGGCGGCCGTACGTGGTTTGTATGAAGCCTTCCCGAGCGTGCAAACCCTAGAGCAGATTGCAACCGCCGTCTCAAATATCGAATACAGTGGCCAAATCGGTTTGAGTCAGGACATCGTTGCCTTCGCGCAACCAGCCTTGGCGAATCATGCCGATGCGGACCTAGCCAACATCGATAAACTGCTCTCCGATCATTCGAAGCGAATGTCGCTGCTGAACAATACATTGCAACTGAGTGGACTGGTTGGTTTTGACGGAGCCGAATTGGACTTGCAGCAGTACGCGGGCAAAGTCGTCTTGGTGGACTTTTGGGCTTCATGGTGTGTTCGCTGCATGAACGAGATCCCAGCGATTCGAGCTGCTCACCAAGAATTTGCCAGTCAAGGCTTTGCGGTCTTGAGTGTCAACATGGATGAAAAAATAGACAAGGCTCGGTCGTTTGTCGAACAGCAGAAATTTCCATGGCGTTCCTTCTACTCGGACAACCCTCAATTACTCGGCTTTTCGGCACCCTTCGCACGCCAACTTGGGATCAACGCGATACCGTTCATGATTTTGGTTGGCCAGGACGGCAAGGTGTCCGCGCTGCATGTGCGCGGCGATAGATTGCGTCCTGCAATTCTAGAGCTAATGAAAGCCACAGCCCAATAGTCGAGGCCGACGAGTACGGACTCAAGTTCTCCGCAGAAAGTATTTGCACATGGTATCTCCGAGATGGTTTTGGGTAGCGACTTCCCTGCTGATACTCAATATTTGCGGCGTATTTGCGGCTGGCGTTTGGCGGCACGCTACTGCCGACGACCTTCCGGCCGAAACGGCGTCGAAAAACACGGCAGAAAACACGGCGGAAAAGGCGGTGGAAAAGACGGTGGAAAAGACACTGCCGCAATCGGTCCGAGCCGCGACCTTCAGCGATATCGATAGTCCTGCCGTCACAAAATCCTTGGATCAGTTGGCGGTTCCTGCGGATTTGCCAGAGGTTCCTTCGTTGGCCGATGCCGAGGCGCTCAATCGAGATCCTATTTTTCAGGAGTTCCGTAAATTTTTCAGTGGCGAAAGCGAAACTCTAAACACGGCACCGCCCTTGGGCAGATCTTCTCTGCCGACTTCTTCCAATGGGATCTCACAGGGCAACGAAAACGCCGCCTACTTGACGGCGCTGGAGCAGCGCTTTGAGAACGCCGAGCAGCTATGTTCCGCGGCGCGCGGGATCACCCGCGAAGCAGCGCGTTTGGCCCTCTCTGGTAAAAGCGAACCGTCGCGCGAGCTGGTGAAAATGGCAACGCAGTTGAGGGACGTGGCCGCCAAGCTACTTGTCAGTGAACTGTAAGGCACTAGGCCTTGCGAATAAAATGCTCGGCGTAGGAGCGGACTTCCTGTCCGTTGAGCACATGCACCATTCTGAGTTGCTGGATCATGGCCTCGTTAAAATGGCTCAGCGGAACGTGTACGAGCTGCTTGCGAAATCGCTTGGCAATCTGCCGCCAGTTAGCGCCGGGAGCTTTGGGGCTGAGCAGCGCAACCTGACGCTCCCGCGCGTGCAAGCAGGCAGCGGCAAGTAGACGGTCTTCCAAGTTATCCGCAAAGTCCAATCGCGGATCCTGCCAAATATTTGGAATGGCAACCGGAGGATAGAGAAACATCGCTCCGCCGTAGGTCGCTATAGCGATGCCTGGGCCAATCATTTCTTTTTGGAAGTCGGTGGCAAAAAACGCCAGCGTCGACTCGTCCTTGTGCTCGGCAAACCAAGTGGTACGCCATGGGTAATCGCGTGGGTCGGCAGGCACATCGAACAGCATCGCGCAGCAATCCATCTTGCCCACGCTGGGCGGCAGGACCTTGACATAGATATCGCCGTCGTACCAATGACGCAGGGTTTCGCGAATGTCGATGCCATCCTTAATACTGGTCGAAAATTTTTCGCTGCGGGCCAGGTCTGCCCCAAGCATAGCTTTGGCGCGGTCCATCACTCGCGTGCGAAAGCTCTCGATCAAAGTGTCTTCCGGTGGCCAAGAGCATTGTGAATAGGGATTCCACTGCGTCTTCCAGCGCTCCATTTCCTCGCGCACAGGTTTGCGCCGCAACTCGAGAGTTCTCCAGCTAACAGGTTGCCCAGGCAGTCGGCTGACAACGCTAACCGTTTCCCCATCGGGCAAACGCAATTGGTCGATGCCGATCGATACCGTGGCTGCCTCACTTTCGTCCTGAAAGGGGTAGTTGCGAGCTGTTTCGATCATATGAATTGCGTATTGATCACCCAAAATCTGCTGCGATGCGACGCCCATCGTATATAGATCGGGCGTCATGCGATGATCGACGAGTGTCAGGTTGCGAATGTACTTCAAGCACTGCGACAGCAGGAGAGGCGTGATGCGTCGCGCCCGTTTGCCGAGGTCTTGCAGGTAGCTGCTGCGGGCGGACATGAGCAGTTGTTTGACGCCATCAATCGATAGATTTGCATCGTCCTCCAATTGCACGCGGGCTTGCTCGAAGAGTCCCGTGATATACGGTAGCTCACCGAACAGGAACAATAGCGAATTGGGACGAACGGCATAGGTCGTCGGTGTGCTGACCGAATCGTGAGCTGCGAGTTCCTTTTCTGTTAGATCGAAATAGGCCTCGCGGAGCCACGGCCATTCTAGAATCGAACAGACCATTACAATGTTTGCGTGTTGCTTTTCCAATTCGCGCAGTCGCCAGGCCATGTACTGGAGGCGCTGACGAGTCTGATCCTGAAATGGCCGACTTAAACTCGGAAGTATGGCCGTAGCAAATCGTTCCAAGGATACTGTTTTGAGCGCGTACGGGTCGGGCATGACAGCCGACAGTGGCTGGTAGGCATTGGTTTCAAGATCGCAAAATTCGATGGCCCAATGCTCCCCTAGAGCGATCCGTAGAGCCATGATTACTGGCTGGCAGGGGTCGATCGGCACGTAGCTCCAGGCCTCGTCGTTGGCGTCTTCGTCGGCTTCGTCATCATATTCGTCATCGAATTCGTTGTCGTATTCGTCCGTATCCTCTCGCAATTCCGCGCTGCCAGTCTCTGCGGTTGGTTGCCACTGTGTTTGGTAATTGGGTTGGCAACGTTGCAAAACCAGGGCCGGAGTGGGCAGGAGTTCGATGGCTTCGAGAATTTGCGACTTGAACGATTCTGGCAGCCCAACGGCTAGACAATCGCACGGATGTTCCAGCAGCCACTGACGGACCGCCAGCGCGCAGTTACCGCTACCATGCACCACTGGCAAACAGGTAATGCGGTCTCCCAACGATAGTGGATGCATGCTTGAAGTAGTCTTATTCGACATTTCTTTCGGGCAGCCTATGAGCGGAATGCAAATGAGCGGAGACTGTAGGGTGGGTCAAATCGCGATAGCGATGCTGACCCACCGCTAGCTCCAACAAGCCTAAAATGGTGGGTCATCGCGGCCTATCGGCTCGCTCGACCCACCCGACGTTTCTTATTCGACATTTCTTTTTCGCAGCCTATGAGCGGCGTGCGCCTGCTACGTTGAACAAGTGCGGCGGTCACCCTTCAGCCCAGTATACCTGTAGCGGCTTGTCTGCAAAGTTCTCGCCTCAAATAGAGCTGTCCGGCTAATGCTTTAATCGTCTGAGTCGGCGCGCGATTCGATCTTCAAGGCCATCGCGCGGGAAAATATCAGGTCGCACATCCATGGCACTGAGCTTGGGTGACTGAGGCGGCCCACCGATATAGAGAGTCGTCATTTCGTCGGATATCATCGAGTAGTCGAAGTTACCGTCGTCGCTGATTATCGGCTGGGCAGGGTTGGCCGCGAGCGCCTTGATCATTTCCGCCACGACACAGCGATCCCACATGTCGGGAAATCGACCCCAGCGGCACGCCACACACATGCCCGACAGGAGGTTTCCATGATTAGGACGACGAATGAGATTTACGAATTTGTCGAGTTGATTACAAACCAGAGCAAGACAAAGGTGTCAGGAGTCATAGTTTGAGACTTAGGGGTCAATATTTGTTAGTGGATGGACTCTTGGGCGTCCACGGCGCTAGACGTAGCTCACGCCACCATGTTCGGATGGCTGTAGTACCCAGTGATTGGAAGTCAATTGAAAGCTGAGGATGCGCGATATGAATAGCGCTCTAGTCCATCCGCCAGGATTCGCTTAAAGGCGTGGCAATCAGCATCCTTTTTAAAACTTGCACAGCGCACATTGCCAGGGTTCATCGCGTGGTAAATGCAATCTACCCATCCTAAGAAACAATGACTCCTGACACCTTTGTTTTCTTCAGCATCTAACCACCCGCGCGGGCGAGAAGACCCAATTAGAGGTGTCCGGCTAACGCTTCAATTGTCTGAGTCGTCGCGCGATGCGGTCTTCAATGCCATCGCGCGGGGAAATATCAAGTCGCACGTACATGGCACTGAGCATGGGTGACGACTTGGGGCCACCGATATAGAAAGTCGTCATTTCGTCGGATGTCATGGAGTAGTCGAAGTTACCGTCGTCGCTAAGGACTGGCTGGGCAGGGTTGGCCGCCAGCGCCTTGATCATTTCCGCTACGACGTAGCGATCCCACATGTCGGGAAATCGAATGCTAATGCCTGTATCCACTGCGTCGTTTGGCAGTCGCTCTTTTCCTGGTGCGGCACGGACGAAGTGTGAACTGAGATCGTATTCATCGCCGGCTCCCAGCAGGTGAATGCGAAGATTGGTCCGTTGATGGCCAACTTTAGTCGCATCGCTCCGATCGACGATAGCGACGCCCTGGTCGCCCAGGACATGCATTTGATGCAGGGATAGTTCGACGACCATAGCCGAGTTCTCTGCGACTCCAAAGCCCAGAGTTTGGCCCGTGGCTTCCATCGCCACCAGCAAACGACCCAAACGTCCCCTAACCAAAAAATGTTGGTCGGTTAGGCCGTAAGGGAACAGCCCCATCCCGCGGCCCACACAAACTCCCGGTTCGTCGGGAGTTTCCCCACGACCCAGCAGCATAGCAGCAAGGCTTGTACCGCCGCAGATCATCGGATCGGACATCATGGCAGCACCCGCCGACGATCCGCCAACGGTGCCTCCGGCGCTGAGCAAGTCCAATACCGCTGTATAAGCGGGCGTATCGCCTCGCTTTGGGCGCAGCACGTCGATGATTCGACTTTGATCGCCGCCAGTAAACCAGAGCGCGCCGCAGCGTCGCAACGACTCAACCTCCGCATCGTCCGAAGCCTTCGCGGGCTCTTTAAAGACCATCCGCGTGTCGAATACCCGCTGTGGATTTGCCGTGTAACGTTGAAAATCTTGCACCGAAAGCGGTCCCGATTCGTCTGGAACGCCACTGGCCAACGGTATGATACCGACCACCGTCTCCTCGTCGGGAGTTCCTAGAACCGCTTGATAAATTGCAGCGTTTTCTGGACCCAGCGCGCCGCCCACAATGACCAGCCGACCCTGGGAAGGCGGTTGGGCAAGGCAACATGCGGAAACGAGCCAAGTCCCGACAAGCCAAAGAGCCGCCTCGAGTCCATACGTCGTTCGCAGGCGCAGAGAAATCAAGCAGAACCAATCAGTAAGCGCAAACATAAAAAACCGCAACGTCGGAAACAACCATGGTGGGTAGCAAGTAGATTCTAAAATCTACACTAAAAGAACTTCTGAGGCAGCGCGGGTTGCCCTCGGGGTCACAGCTTGTTCGTGCCCTCGGGGTCACAGCTTGTTCGTGGACATAGGCCCCTTCCATCCGTCCATCCGGATGGACAGATATTTCCCAGCGAAAGCTGTGACCCCATTGAGATTTCTCCCAGTCCCTCACGACAGTCGTTTTTTGGGTTCAGCTAAGGATGGAACTTAAGGTTTTTGGCACTTGCGTGAGGCAGGCCGCGGAGGAAGACCTGTTTCACTTTTAACTGTTTACTCAATACTAGCAAATCGGCCCGTTTACCGACTTCAATACTGCCAACTTGGCTGGCGATTCCAGTGCGCTCGGCGGGGGTGAGGCTGGCCATGCGGACCACTTCAGGGAGCGAGGCAGTGGTGCTGCGCCGCATGTGCCTGACCATGTGATCCATCCCGACAATGGAACTGGCCAAGCTCAGGCCGTCCGCCGACCAACCAACTCGACCATCGCTCTTGAGCCAACTGCCATCGCGTTGATTGCCAAATCGATATTTGCCTGAGGGCATGTCGAGCGCGCGATTGCAATCGGTTACTAGGCAAAGTCGCTTGGCCCCTTTGAGACGATAGGCGAACTCCAGCAACTCGGGAGACAAGTGGCAACCGTCGGCGATCACTTCGGTACTCATCTCAGCCTGCATCAAAACAAATTCAGCCATGCTCGCTTGCATCGGCACTCCCAAGCGTCCTCGCAGCGACGGGACGGAGCTCATGGCGCACCAAAAGTGATCGACATGCCGCATGCCCGCCTTGAAGGCAATTTGCATTTCGCTCCAACTCGCATTGGAGTGCCCACAAGTGATCAGGCAATTTGCGCGTTTGGCCGCGCGATAAAAGTCTTTCGCGCCGAGCAGTTCGGCGGCGCAGGTTGCAATGCGAACTAAACCGCTGGCGAAGTAACTGGCATACTCGCTAGCCTGTGGACTGCGGCGACCAGCTAAGGAATGACAGCCGACTTTATCTTCGGCGAAGTAAGGGCCGTAGAGATGCACGCCCGCAATATCAGGACCTGGGTTCCCACTTTCAATTTGCTCGCGATATTCAGCGCAGGCGGCAAGCATCGCGGCGATTTGGGCAGGCGAGCCGGTAGAGGTGGTAGGAAAAATTGTCGTTGTGCCGTGTCGCGCATGGGCCAGGCAGGCGGTCTGGACGGCGGCTAGAGTGCCGTCCATAAAGTCAGCCCCCTGGCCGCCATGCACATGGATATCGATAAAGCCCGGCGATAAGAAGTTGCCAGCCAAATCGATGACTTGCGTTCCGCGGGGTGGAGACGACTTGTCGCTAATCGACACGATGCGGCCCCCGCGACAATGCACCATTGAGGTGGTGCAAAGTCGATCTGGGAAAATTACGGTACCACCGGTGAAAGCGATATCACTGATGTTGCTCAAAAAATTTGGCCTGAAATAGTAGTACTGACCGTTCACGTGAAAGTCGCTGATCGCTCCGCCGTTCAGTGTTTTAGCTAGTGTCACCCCAAGAAGTGGTAACGAAGGAGTAAGGGTGCAGATCGCAGTTTGTGGAAGATACACCACATGCGTCGCGAAGCCCGCGAGCTACTGACCGTTTGAGCGGCTGTAGGCGAGAGCCATCAGCCAAGACCCAAATAGAGCTGTCCGGCTAACGCTTCAATTGTTTGAGTCGGCGCGCGATTCGGCGTTCAATGCCACCGCGCGGGGAAATATCAAGTCAGAATTTTTGCAAGACCTGCCCCCTCATCCCCAGCCCTTCTCCCCCAGAGTACTGAGGGGGAAGGGAGCCAGGATTCCAGGGTTTTCAACCACATATCAATATCGTTTTCTTACTTCAATCATTTTCGTCAAGCTAAAGCAGCGGGATACTACTTTCGCCAGCTACGCTGCGGAATACGCGCGAATAGGTTGCTACTTTTGTTAGCGGACTTGACCCACTGGCGGCGCAGTGGCTGAGGCGGTCTTCACGTTGCCGGCCTGGGCGGTGTTGTCAAGGAAGTTGTCGATCTGCGCCGAAGAATGCAACGCATCGAGTTTGCTGCGCATGGCCACACGCATTTTCTTCTCAGTAATTTCTTTGGCTATTTCGCTTTGGACGGCCTGGAAGTCCTTTGTGATCGGAGTGGTTTCGCCCTGTTTGAACAGGATTGCGAATTGTTCGCCCCAAGCCACGACACCGGATACTTCTCCGATTTGCAAACTAAAGGCAACTTCCTCCAGCGTGGGACGGCCACCGTTACGGCGGAGCGGTGGTATCTTTCCAAAGTTGCTTCGCGACACCGGCTCGACGGAATATTTGGCTGCCAGTTCACCGAAGCTCTGTTCGTTGGCATTGGCGCGCGCTTGACGGAATACATCCTGTGCGGCCCGTTGATCGCTCAGCACAATCGCCAGCACCTCAGCCCGTGGTCCAAAGTTCGATTCAAAGCCTTTTTGCAAGTCCTCTTGGCTAACGCTAACTGCGTCCTCGACCAGCTTCTTCAGCGCCACGCTTGGCCAGACAGCGTCGTCGACGTACAAATCAAGGGTGGCACCTTCTTCCTCCATAACATTCTTGAGCCAGGCTGCGCTATCGCTGCTTCCGTCGGGTTTGAGGAAGCCAGCCAAGTCGGCGGCCCGAGCAATCTCGGCATCAATGTCGGGCTGAATAACTGTCTTGTTGGCTTTCTTAAGTTCCATCGTCAAGAGCAGTCGGTCGATCTCGCCGCGCAGGATGGGTCGTCCGTGCCGATCGATGCACGTCTTGGCTAGGTGGTCCTTGCCGACAGGCTGGCCGTTGATATAGCCTGCCACACCGGGATACTTTTTCTCCAGCTCAGGGTTACCAATAACGGGGATAACTTTGCTGTTTTGTTGCAGGGTTGCAAATATTTCGTCAGCCGCAGCGCCCAAACGCTGATCGCGGATTTGGTCATGAATTCGCTGCTGGATGGCTGGCAGAAGTTGAGGATTCGGGGGCGTGGCTTCAAAGTGTCTGACACACTGCAAGATCACGTGCATCTCGCCAATCTGAAATACGGGCGAGATTTGATTGGGCTGGAGTTGGAAGGCGATGGTCTCAAGCTGGTCATCACCGCTGAATCGTCGAATGGGAGGTAGCAACCCGTCCACGCTGGCGCTGACCGCGTCATCGCTGTGATCCTTGGCCAGTCGGCGAAACAATTCTGGGCTGGCAACGGCCTGAGCTCGCAACTCCTGGGCGCGTTCAGTACTGGTGACAGCGATCATGCGAACCTGAACCTTGGGGCCGTATTCGCTTTGGATAACCCGCTCGATTTCCGCCGCCGCGACCTGAATTTTATCGGCGGCCAATGCGCGCAGCGCCAACATGGGCCACACAATTTCGCTGGCGTACTGCTCCGGAGAGATATCTCGCTCTTCTTGCAGCGCCTGTAAGAACAGCTTGGTGGTCAACCCGAACTTCGTCGACACACGCGAGATTTCATCGTTGACGTCAGCTTGGGTGATGGCAATATTCTTGGCGGCGCAGGCTTGAAGAATCAGGTGTTTGTTGAGCAAGTTGTCGAGGACCACCGTCCCGTAGCGACGCAAGCAAGCGTCACCGAGCTGATCGCGAGAGATGGTTTGCCCATTTACGACAGCGACTACTTTGGGGAGACTCTCCATCGCATTTTGAGGTGGAGTTGGCTTGTCCTGCGCGGCCAGATGGAGCGAGGATGCAATCAAGGCGATGATCGTGGCTAAAATAGACTTGTATTGCTGAAACATCTTGGTTCCTCCTGAACCTTTTTGCCGTGTAGAGCCCAATTAGCGAACATCGACAGAGGCAGTGGGTGAGCTGTCGTAATCTTCGAACGCAGGGATGTTATGAAATCGAACAACTCCAAAACAAGAGCAGATCCACTGCTAGCATTTGGACAATCCGCTACAATTCGGGTAACTCAGCCACGCCAACCGTCTCATCTTATCATTGCGGAAATTTGACCATGCGTACGACTCTTCTGCTTGCGTTTTGTTGCACGGCTTTTTGGACTTCCAGCTTCCCAGTGCAGGCACAATATCAGCAAATACAGACCATAGCCGGCAATGGAAAAACGGGAGCTTTTCACGAAAAAGGACGCGCGCTGGAAATCCCGCTTTCCAACCCTTTTGGTATTCAGCCCGAAGCGGACGGCAGTTTGATTATCGCTTCATTCGACCAACATGTGCTCTACCGCATGGACCCCACCTACAGCCGGATAGAGCGGATTGCTGGCACTGGCCGAGCCGGCTACTCGGGCACTGGCGGTGAGCACGCCACGGACGTGTCGATGAACGAGCCGCATGAAATCCAGGTCGATGCGCATGGAAATATTTTTGTTGCAGATACGAAAAACCACCGAGTGGGCATGATTGAGGCTGCGACGGGACGCTGGAGTGTAGTGGCCGGTACGGGCTCGGTGGGTTTTTCAGGTGACAACGCTGCGGCATCGGAAGCCACTATGAACCAGGCCTACAGCATCGCTGTAGATGATCAAGAACTGTTTGTGGCGGATTTAGGCAACCATCGCATACGCAAAGTCGACTTGAGATCCGGAATCATCACAACAATTTGCGGCACGGGCCTCAAGCAATCGCCCATCGATGGTGGTCTAGCCATCGAGCAATCTCTAGCTGGGCCACGGTCTTTGGCTATCGACCGCAACAATTTGTGGATCGTCCTTCGCGAGGGAAACAGCGTGTGGCGAATCGATCGTCGCCAAGGCCGAATTTTCCATGTCGCTGGCACTGGCGAAAAGGGTTTTGCAGGCGATGGCGGAGACGCCAAATTGGCACAATTCAATGGCCCTAAGGGCATCGCCGTCGACCCCGACGTCGCTGTCTACGTGGCTGACACCGAGAACCATGCAATTCGCAAAATAAATTTGAATAGCGGCAAGATCTCGACTAGCGTCGGTTCGCCTCAGGGGGAAGCTGGCTTTAATGGAGATGGCGATGCCCTCAGTACTCGCCTTTTGCGTCGGCCGCACGGAGTGTGCCTGTTGAAGTCTGGAGAGCTATTGGTCGGTGATTCGGAGAACCATCGCGTGCGAATTTTGAAATAAAACACATCCCGCTGTCCCGTATTGGCCCGCTGTTCCGTATTGGATTGAAAGGTGTTTCTGTCGCCAGCTTCCACGCTGGGTCAGGTCTTTCATCGAGAAAATTCCTGGCTTTGTGCAGGCACCATGCGTACTATGTGGTTGGATCGGCTCGCAGGAGAAAATGAAGTTCCGAACCAAAGTGTGCGTGCCGCTCACGGTATTACCGTTAACGCGATGCTAAACAATGTTGTGTTGAATATGTGGGATTGGTTAGGTTCTCCAGCCGTACAAGCTTTGCTGGCTGTCACAACGGTGCTGGCTGTAGTCTATTTTGGACTGCAGGCCTTGATCGCTTTACGTCCTTCGACCAGCAAAGATGTTACCAATGCCTACGACCTCTCACGGAACTTTGAAGAAATGCAGCTAGAGGGTGACATCAGCGACGAAGAACTCCGAACTATAAGGTCGGTGATCGGGAAAACGCAGAGTAGGCGGACGAGTGAACCATTGAACAGTGATACCGACAAAAGGGATTCTGACGAAAGGGATAATGGAATTCGGGACCCAGAAATTAGGGCCCTAGAAATTAGGGCCCTAGAAATTAGGGACACAGGTAAACCTTAGCGATTGCTTCGCTTGCACCGGTCTGGGAGACTGGTTAGTACTGACACTAAATTAAAATTTTCCTTTTTGGCTCGACCCGAGGACACGGATGCCCGGACTCGACTCATTGCTCGTTCGACAGGATGTCGCGAGCGATAGTTGAGCACCCTCGAGCGACATTACGTGATAGCCAATTTCGTAAGCGGGTGAACGGCACAGGAGCACGGCTCAGAGGCTGACCATCTGATCGCGAGCAACATCGAGCAAAGGAGTCGTGTATGCCTTCAGGTAAGGACGTGGTATCCGGTCGTCGTGGTGGCAGCAGTAGTACCAACAAAAAGAATGCTTTTTGTTCGTTCTGTCGCAAGAGCTATCGGGACGTGGGGCCGCTGGTGGAAGGTCCGGGGGATGTGTATATCTGCGGCGAGTGTATCGAGCTGTGCCAGTCGATACTGAACCAAGAGCAAAAGCGTCGAGGACCCAGCAACAATCTGTTCACGGAAATCCCATCTCCTCGCGATATCGTGACGCACTTGGATCAATATGTCATCGGCCAAGGCTCGGCCAAGCGAGTTTTGGCGGTAGCTGTGCATAACCACTACAAACGCCTTTCGAGCGAATGGAGTGGTTCGGATGTAGAAATCGAAAAATCCAACATCCTGCTGGTTGGGCCCACTGGTAGTGGGAAGACTTTGTTGGCTCGTACTTTGGCTAAGATGCTCAACGTGCCATTTGCGATTGGCGATGCGACCACGTTGACCGAAGCTGGTTACGTGGGCGAAGACGTCGAGAACTTGCTACTGAAGTTGTTGCATGCGGCAGATTTCGACGTCGAAGCTGCTCAGCGGGGTATTCTGTATATCGACGAAGTAGATAAAGTCGGCAAGACCAGCCACAACGTATCCATCACACGCGACGTGTCTGGCGAAGGTGTACAACAGTCTCTACTGAAGATGCTCGAAGGCACCGTTGCCAATGTGCCGCCTCAGGGTGGACGCAAGCACCCCGAGCAACAGTACATTCAGATGGATACATCCAACATACTTTTCATCTGCGGTGGCACGTTTGTCGGCGTGGAGGAGATCGTCCGCAAGCGACTTGGCAAAAAGACGCTTGGCTTTGGATCGTCGGGACAATGTCACAGCAGCGACTTGACGGCAGCGGATCTTATGCCGCTGGTCACGTCCGACGACATTTTGCACTTTGGCATGATCCCGGAATTTGTCGGTCGCTTGCCCGTTGTGTCAGCTCTTTCGCCGTTGGATGAACCGGCGCTGATGCAGGTGCTAACCGAGCCCAAGAATGCGCTGATCAAACAGTATCAAGCCCTGTTCGGCATGGAGAATTGCGAACTTCATTTCACTGAAAAGGCCCTCAAAGGGATCGCTAGAAAAGCTATGGATAAGTCGGTTGGTGCCCGCGGACTTCGCGGCATCGTCGAAAGTGTGATGCTGGACATCATGTTCGAATTACCCGAACAGCCCAAGGGCACGAGCTTTACGATCGATCTAGACGAAGTCGACGGACAAATCAAACCGTTCAAGCTCAACCCCAGCGAGAAGAAGAGCGCCTAGCAAAACGATAGTCCACTGAAAAAAGCTACTAACCTGGCTGCCATCGAACCTTCGGAGGCAGCCATTTTTCGTATGATGCGTATTGCCTGTTGAGCCTGCTACGAAATTCACACGCTACTAGGAGACCCACACGATGCGCGACATTCTGTTCTTGCTAAAGGAAAGTTTTGCTGACGGAGCTGCCGTCAAGTTTTACTGCCCGCAATGCGCAGAAATTAATGGTGTGCTCAACTATTTTCCATCGCTTAGGCATAGCCTGGACATAAGGTACGTCGATTTCCCTAAACCTAGGCAGCCGATCGTAGAATTGATTGGCGACGCCCATCAGGGCTGCCCTGTATTGGTCCTGGCTGACAAACCAGGCCTGGACGCGTTGGAAATGATGAGCGGTGAAGTGCGAGGAAAGTTTTTCGTTTCAGGACCGCGCGAAATTGCTATGTACTGGGCTCATTTGCATGGTATCTCGCGTCCCCATTGAGCACCCATCATCTGCGAAGCGCCAGGTCGCAATGCGTCCTATGAGGATTCGCTAGCGTAGTCACGAAAGACCACACCATGAACACAGTCAGTAAAATAAAATGGTTACTGATGCTGGCGCTGGCCGTCATGCTCACGATTGTGGCATTTCAGAATTTGGCACCCATTGAAGTACGTATCCTGTTTTGGAAATTCAGTCTGCCGCAGGCGGTAGTGCTTTCCGCTACCACCATTGCGGGCTTCTTGATGGGCCTCTCTGCGCAAGCACTTTGGAAAGTACGCTCATGGCGTCAGCGTGGGAAGGCTGACAGCGAGCCTGTAAATAGTTGAAGCCATAACAACCTGATTCGCGGTGCCGCACACCTGAAAGCTAAGATGTGGACGTAGTTGCAATCGACTTTGAAACGGCCAATGGTCAAGCCAGCAGCGCCTGCCAGTTGGCAGCCGTGGTGGTACGCGATTCGCAAATTGTGACAGAACACAGTTGGCTAATTCGCCCACCTGGCATGTATTTTTCACCGCGGAATATTGCTGTTCATGGCATCCGGCCCAAGGATGTCCTCGATGCCCCAGACATGGAACAGGTTTGGGTGGAGCTGAGTGCCATCGTCGATGGCCAAGTGCTGTTAGCCCACAATGCAAGATTTGATATCGGCGTCTTAATTGCCAGTTTAGCTGCATTTGATGTTGCCTGCCCCAATTTCGATTTCACGTGCACGCGTTTTTTGGCGCGATGTGCTTGGCCGGGAAGGTCTGGATACGGCTTGAAGCCGCTTGGAAATTGGTTGGGAATCCAGTTTCGACACCACGACGCGCTGGAGGATGCTCGCTGCTGTGCGCACATCGCCATGACGATCGAAAAACAGCAGCAAGCAGACAATCTGCCCTCGCTCGAACAGAAGTTGAGGATCACCCGAGGCAAAATCCGCAGCGCTTCGATTGCGTCGCCACGGTCGATCGGAAAAAGAGGTAGCACCCCTGCTAGCCCACGAGCTTCCACGGATCGCTGGGGCTTTCCAGATCGCCGAATAAAAGTGGGTGGTATCGATGCGTCGGCTGTGTTGACTGCTGCCGCAGAGCAGAAGCCCCTCGCCGAGAAGAATATCGTATTGCTGGGTCCGCTTCGAGGCTTGGATTTCCAGCAGAGCCAACAGCTCATCGCCGAACTAGGTGGCGTCTGCCAAGCTAGCATCGAGCCCAGTACCCACTATGTCGTAGCTTGCGGCCGAACACTGGACGAGGCCAGCCAAATTGTTTGCCAATCGATGGCAGACTCACCCAGCAATAGAAGCCCATTTCCCGAAGCTGGGAAGCAGGAATCCGAGCGGCATGACACGAAATTGACTGGAATTAGACTGCTAAGCGAACGGCAATTTCGAGCACTATTGCCAGCCGGTAAAGCCAACACACGTTGGTGACTGACCTAAGTTGCTGAGCTCGCCGCCATCCAAATTCGGACGCTAGCGTGGGGCCAGCCAATGTTTACCGAACTTTACCTTTTTTCATTTCTTAAACACTTCGACCAAGGATAAATACGATGGGACAATACGGATCGATGGTTGCTGACGCGGCCACAGTTGGCTTGCGCTACGCGAATCGATTGATAACTGGCGTACCTGCCGATCGCTTCGCCCGAATGTCTGCTCCTGCGGGCCAGACCATCGTTTCCAATCATCCGGCTTTTGCGCTAGGTCACCTCAGCCTGTATCCCATCAAAGTGCTCCAGTTGCTCGGGCAAGATACAGCCAGCGTCCAGCCGCCGAGCAATTTCGAACAGCTGTTTTCGAAGGATGCCAAATGTCAGGACGATACGGCAGGCACAATCTATCCATCCAGCGACGAGATCGTCGCGTTTTTTAATAGCAGTTATCAGGCGGCCATCGATGCTCTGCGTAAGGCCAGCGACGAGCAGTTCACGGTAGACAATCCGGTTGATACTCCAATCAAGCAGGTTTGCCCCACGCTGGGCGCCATGTTGACGTTTTATGTCACCGGTCACGTCACCATGCACCTCGGACAACTGAGTACCTGGCGCCGCATGGAAGGCCTCCCTCCGGTGTAATTGTGTTAATCGTGGTAATTGTGGTTCGGCGGTCTTCGCGAGAATAGAACGACGTTGAGGACCAGCGTGCCATAATTATTTTAGGACTAACATCCCACCAGAAATCAGCAGCCCGGCTTGGGCTCATCCTGCCCGTAGCTCGCGTCTTGAGCCAGAAAATCAATCGCTTCGGCATCGGGCGAGTCGAAGATGGCCTGCTCCAGCCATGGGGTGCCGTTGAGCTCCTGGGCAGATGACCAATGTGCTTGTTCGCCGTATAGTTCCCGATTGCAAATTGGGCATTTAGGGTCGCAGGAATCTGGGAAGGTGCGCGGTGTCTCGGTGCTGGGAAGGAGCCACAACGCCTCGCATTCGTCGCACATGGCATACAAGTGCTCGCGTCCCTGCGCGTCCGCGCAAGTTCGAACTCGGCATAGCCCGTTGACGCAGACAGGGCACTGACCAATATGGATCCAGGGAGACGAAGGTGTTTCTGACATAGAACTAACCGATCCGGTTTGCTGCGTTTTCGCTACGTGTGCCTTTTTGGCTGGGAGCGTTTTGCGACATCTAAAATGGGAATGCCGTTACCACTTTATTTCCGTCCAGAACCAATCGAATGCGTTGGGCATCTGGATTGCGGTCGCGTTTTCCGTCGCGTCCACCAACAAAACCAATGGGTTTGCTGAAGCTAACTTCGTAGACGGTGCGACCCTCTTCAACACTCTTCGAAGTTCCCTTGGCACCACGTTTGGCATTGGCATAAGCTTCATCCAGCCAGCGGATGACTTGCGGCATATCGCCGTTGAACACTCCGTGCTTGCCGGGTCTGCCTGGATCGTCCTCCAGGTGCCGCTCGAGATGGGCCAAGCGATGTCCCTCGGCGCTGCCTCGCGTATAGCGGAGGCCACCGGGTGAAACATAGTCGTCCGGGGCTGTCTCGCGCAGCAACCCGTATTTCAAATTCTCATTGGTATTTGCAACCGTCGATTTCGCCTCGGGTGCCTGTGCCAACGGTGGCAGGTCGATATTCGATTCGCTCTTCGGAGTTCCTTTGCCCAGCGATTCCGGCTCGCTGGATGGCGACTGTTGCGACGAACCCAGCGACGGAAGCTGCCATCCAAACCTGCGATTGAGCACAGGCTGAAGTAGCGTGTAAACGATCAGCACGCCGACAATCGCCACGGCCCACTTGGTTGGGATCGGCGACATTTTTGCAGCTTGCTTACCGGACATGGCGAATCTACGATCGTGTAAAAAGAAAAGCTCGGTCGATTAGGGCCGGTGCATTAATGTTCGTAGGCGACTACTTCATGGCCCGCAATGGTGCCCAAGCCCGAGTATATCAAACGGTCAGTCCCCTCGCTTACAAACTGAACATGAGCATCTGCAAAAACGAATGAGCACCCACCCCAGTGCAGACTGGTGAACCCGATTTCTTTTTCGTCGATAAACACATCCAATTTCCATGCGTTCATACGCACGCCGGACGAGCCCAGTGCTTCCGAAACTTCCACCAGGCTGGGATTGCCTGGGGCGCGCCCCAGGCCGTCGCTGCCGATATACCAATGGTCTATGATCTGGACGACATTGTCGAGATCAGGCCCGCGCGTGTCAGGACGAAATAGCGCTTCGCCAATCGCCAGACAATTGGAGGTGCCGTCGGTGACACTCGCCATTTTTTTAGCGCTCCCCAGGTACAACAATCCGTCTTGCTTTTTGAGTCCCAAGTGATCTGCCGCAAAGCCTGACTCTCGCTTGGCCGTGCCACTGCCCACTGCCAAATAGCTGGTAGGAACGCGGTCGTCGATGCCCTGAATATCCACATGTGCGGGAGCATCGGAACTCGGACAACGAAAGACAGGCAGGTAGGTCTTGCATGCGATCGCATTGGTGCTGCCCGGCTTCTCCCAGGGCTTGGAAAAGTCCAACGTGTCAAAAATTACGGACTGTTCGAGAAACGGCAACAGACTTCCGCTCCAGAACACAAAACTGGGTTCGACGATTCCGCTCGGGAAAGTGCGAAGGGTGTCGTGGTAGTCGTGCAGTGCAATGCCCAATTGGTGAAGATTGTTCGTGCACTGGCTGCGCCGAGCACACTCGCGGGCCGCTTGCAGGGCTGGTAGTAGGAACCCGAACAGCATTCCGATAAGGGCCACCACCACCAACAATTCTATCAGCGTATGGCCTAGCGTATTTCGACGGATCATAGACACCCCCCTCGAAAACTTGAACCTGAACTCAGACCCGAACCAAAACAAAAACGGAACTCAAACCTGACCAAAGATTTTAAGTTTAAGCTTTAGTCGAAGTTCAAGTTGGCAATATGAACGGTTATGATTCTTTGCATGAGTCGGCGCAACACGCAGCCACAGCGCACTAGGTGATTGCCAACAGTAGTCGGCTGGGTGCTTCCAGGTATGCGATCACGTCATTCAAGAAGCGCGCGGCTGTGCCGCCGTCGACCAAGCGATGATCGTAGGAGAGGCTCAAGGGCATCATAAGTCGGGCTTGAATCGAGTCATCCTCCATGACCACCGGAAGCTTTCGAGTGCGACCTACCAGCAGGATGGCCACTTCGGGAACGTTCACGATGGGAGTGCTGTAGGTTCCGCCAATCGCTCCCAGATTGCTAATGGTGAAGGTCCCGCCACGCAGTTCATTGATTCCAAAGTCCCCTTGGCGAACTCGGGCAGCCAAGTCGGCCAGCGCTTTGGCAATGTTGGGAATACTCAGAGAATCAGCCTGGCGAATGTTCGGCACCACCAAGCCACGATCGGTGTCAATGGCAACGCCCAAGTTGACGTAGTCGCGGTAGGTAATCTGATCGTTTTCCAAATCGATGACCGCATTCATCGAAGGATGGTGGCGCAGAGCTGTCGCCACCGCCTTCATCAAAAAGGGCATCGTGGTCAGTTTGATGCCTTGAGCTGCATAATCATCTTTGCTCGTTTGACGGAAGGCCTCCAAGTCGGTGACGTCGGCATCGTCGAAGTTCGTGACGCGGGGCACAGTACTCCAAGACTTGTGCATTTGTAAAGCGATCGTTTTGCGAATCTTGCTCAATCGCTCGACACGCACGGGGCCATGATCGTCTTGGCTGGCCTCGCCAGGCAGCGTCAACACCCTATTGCCGCCGATCGCTGCGGTTGCGACGGTCGTCGCAGGAGCGACGGTTGACATTCCTGTCGAGGCTGGTGTGGCAGGGCTGCGAGCAGCGCTCGATTCACGCACTGAGCGGAGCACATCTTCGCGCGTGATCCGTCCGCCGCCTGCCGTACCGGCAACGGTGTTTAGATCCACGCCCACTTCGCGCGCGAAGCGCCGTACGGTCGGACTGGCTGGGACTGCGCCTGAGCTGGGGCCGGGCTTGTACGCCGGTGCTGTCGAAGCTGTGGCTACGACCGGTGCCGCCGGCGGCGGTGCAGGCTTGGCTGCAACCGGTGGAGTTGTCGGTGCCCTGACGGGGGCGGGCTCGGGGTCCACCTCTTGGGCCTTAGGCGCGGGGACGGCTGCTTTGGCCGGTTCTGGTGTAGCTGCCGGCGGAGGAGTGGGAGACGAGTCCGCTGGGCTGCCGCTGTCGGACGTTTCCAGTTGCGCCACAACCTGTCCGATGGGAATCGAGTCCCCTGGCGCCACCAGCAATTTGAGAACTTTGCCCGCCACGGGGCTGGGGACTGTCACCGTGGCTTTGTCTGTTTCGAGTTCGATAAGGCCCTGATCGACCGCGACGATATCGCCCACTTTAACGAGCAATTCAAGCACATCACCCGAGTCGATGCCTTCGCCAAGTCCCGGTAGTTTAACGTCGGTTGCCATAACAGGTTATCCTGATTTTTCTGAGCCGTTTACAATGTCATCCCAGTACCAAGCCATCCCAGTACCAAGCCATTCCAGTCGCTTGCCCTCCTAGGCGAACAACGGGTTTGCTTTGTCTGGATCGTAGTCCAAGTCTTTAATCGCTTTGGCCAAGTCGGTATGTTTGAAAACATCCTGTTTGACCAAGCGATAGATCGCTGCCAGCGTCACCGATTCTGCATCCACCTCGAAGTGGCGGCGAAGGGCTTCACGCGTTTCACTGCGGCCCATGCCGTCGGTTCCCAGTACAAAGTAGTCGCCTGGGATGTAGCGCAACAATTGTTCCGGCAGAGCTCTCACGTGATCGCTGGCGGCAATGAATGGTCCCTCCACACCTGCCAACGTTTTTTCGATGTAGCTCTGCTTGGGCGTTTCGGTTGGGTGCAAGAAGTTCCAACGCTCGCACGTCTGCGCATCGCGACGCAACTGCGTGTAGCTGGTTACACTCCACACGTCGCTGGCAACCTTGTACTTCTCCGCGAGTAACTCCTGGGCTTTGAGGACGCTACGGAGAATTGGACCGGTGCCGAACAACTGCACGCGAGCTTTGGCGGATTTGACTTCGCGGCTCGACAGCTTGTAGATCCCCTGAACAATTCCATCTTCAACGCCCTCGGGCATACCGGGCATCTCATAGTTTTCATTCTCAACGGAGATGTAGTAGATTCCGGTCTCGCCTTCCTGGTAGAGCTTTTTCAGGCCATCCATGATGATGACCGTGGTCTCGTAGGCATACGCCGGATCGTAAGCGCGAATGAGTGGAAAAGCGATCGCATTGAGTTGGCTGTGACCGTCTTGATGCTGCAAGCCTTCTCCGTTTAGCGTGGTGCGTCCCGAGGTGCCGCCCAGCAGGAAGCCTTTAGCCCGCATATCGCTGGCGGCCCAAATCAAATCGCCGACGCGTTGAAAGCCGAACATGGAGTAGTAGATGTAAAACGGAATCATGTTGATTCCGTGCGTAGAGTAGGCCGTGCCCGCCGCATTGAAACTGGACATCGAACCAGCTTCAGTAATGCCCTCTTCGAGGATCTGTCCATCGCGAGCTTCTTTGTAATACATCAAGTTGCCGTCTTTGCGATCGACCGGCTCGTATAATTGTCCGGCGTGCGCGTAGATCCCGACATCGCCAAACATACCCTCCATGCCAAATGTGCGCGATTCATCGGGAACGATGGGTACGACTTGTTTGCCAATCTTTTTGTCGCGGCAGAGCTTGGTCAGCAAGCGCACGAAGCCCATCGTGGTGCTCATTTCTTTGCCGCCGCTATCCTTAGTGAAAGCGGAGTAGTCGGCCAGGGTCGGTACTTCGGTGACGGGATGTGTTGTCGGACGACTGGGCGCAGGTCCGCCGAGCATTTTGCGGCGTTCCTTCAAATACTTTAGCTCCACGCTCGATTCAGGTGGACGATAGAAGGGCGCACTGCCAACCTCTTCGTCGCTGATTGGGATACCAAACCGACTGCGGAATTCGAGCAATTCTTGTTCGTTGAGTTTCTTCTGATTGTGCGCGATATTGCGACCCTCGCCCGCTTCGCCCAAGCCGTATCCCTTGATCGTCTTGGCGAGAATTACGGTGGGTTGGCCCTTGTGCTCGACCGCCGCCTTGTAAGCCGCGTAAACTTTGTCGGGATCGTGTCCACCGCGGCGCAATTTCTCGAGCTTCTCGTCGGAATAATTTGCAACCAGTTCCGCCACCTCAGGATACTTACCAAAGAAATGTTCGCGAATGTACGAGCCGGGCATACCGGTGTACTTTTGGTACTGCCCATCGACCACTTCGTTCATACGTTGAGCCAGCAGGCCGGTCTCATCTTTTTCGAGCAGTGCATCCCAGTCGCCGCCCCACACAACTTTGATCACGTTCCAGCCAGAGCCGCGGAACACGGCTTCGAGCTCTTGAATGATTTTGCTGTTACCGCGGACTGGGCCGTCGAGCCGTTGCAGGTTGCAGTTGACGACAAACGTCAAGTTGTCGAGTCGCTCGCGCGCGGCCAAGTGCAACGCCCCGAGCGTTTCGGGCTCGTCGCATTCGCCGTCGCCCAAGAAGGCCCACACTCGCTGGTTGGAAGTGTCCTTGATACCACGGTCGCGCAGGTACTCGTTGAAGCGGGCTTGGTAGATGGCCATGATCGGGCCCAACCCCATCGAAACGGTTGGAAACTCCCAAAAATCAGGCATCAGCCAGGGGTGCGGATAACTGCACAGCCCACTCACAGGTTGCAATTCGCGACGAAAATTTTCGAGATTCTCAGCTTTCAAACGGCCTTCCATAAAGGCGCGCGAATACATGCCCGGCGATGCATGGCCCTGAAAGTAAATGAGGTCGCCGTCGTAACCCGACTCGCCGCGACCTTTAAAGAAGTGGTTGAAGCCTACTTCATAAAGGGTAGCACTCGACGCAAACGTGCTGATGTGCCCACCGATGCCATCGTGTTTCATATTGCCACGCGTGACCATCGCCATGGCATTCCAGCGGATGAGACTCTTGATACGTCGTTCGAGTTCTCGATTGCCAGGGTAGGGCGGTTGCTTATCGGTCGGGATCGTATTGATGTACGGAGTATTGACCTCCAGCGGAACGTCCACGCCCTCGCGCCGGGCCTGCGTGTCGAGCGCTTTGAGCAAGTACTTGACGCGCTCGGGTCCTTTGCTTTTTAAGATGTACTGTAGCGAGCTCATCCACTCGGCAGTTTCCGCTGGGTCTGCATCCACCGCAACTGGCAATTGCCCACCAGTTACCACCGCTGCTTCGTCTTCGCTCAAGGTTTTTGCCTCTGCCATGTTAATCTCACTCTCTCAATATGCCGTGCTCGCACAAGAACCTAGTGTAGCTGGAGTCGCCAGACTTCAGGCCGCAAGAACCGAAGTCGGGCGACTCCGGCTACCGCAAGAACCCAAGTCTGGTGACTCCGGCTGCGGTAAATTCATTTCTGCCGCTCGCCTCAGACTGAGATTCTGAACTAATTTGCATGAATCTCCAAGTCACCTTTGCTAATCTACCCAGTCGCACTGCCATTTAGAATAATGCAGCTCCTCGATGAAGTGGAAGCTAAAGCTATTTAGCGGCTGCTGTGGCCGACGTGCCTTCCAGCGTCTGAAACGGGCGAATGTCATGTCAAGGCACGCTATTAAGGCTGTAACACCACTTTCATCGCCCCTGGCTCGCCTGCATACAATCTGGCAAACCAAGCTGGCCCCTCGTCCAGGGTGGCCTTGGCCGTGATGAGCGGCGCGACGCGAATATCACCCCGCCGCATGTATTCGATGCATTCTGGGTATTCACCATTGGACGCACAGGATCCGAAGACGGACAACTCGCGAGTCACAACGGCCTGGAGCGGTAATTCGACATTGGGTGCCAAGTTGCCCACCAGGGTAATCGCTCCACCTCTCCGCGCGCACTCGATGGCCATTTTCACCGTCGGCGTCGCCCCGACGACTTCCAAAGCCACGTCCGCGCCCTTGCCGCCGGTCAACCGTTTTACTTCGGCCACCACATCGCATGACTTCGGATTGAAGCCCGCATCAGCGCCCAGCGACTTGGCGATTTCCAACTTGCTATCTTCCAAGTCGACAGCGATAACCTGCGCGCAACCGCGCAGTCGAATCGCTTGAACAACCAGCAGGCCAATCATGCCACTGCCCACCACGACCGCCGTGTCACCGAGCCTGACCGGAGTGCGGTTGGCAGCATGCACGGCGATGGAAACCGCCTCGATCAGCGCTGCGTACTCGAACGGCAAATCATCGGGCAACTTATAGGAGATGTTTTGAGGCACGACCACATACTCGGCAAACGCACCCTGGCGTCGGAACTCGTTGCAGGAAACGCCCAGCACCTGCCGATTTTCGCACAGATTGATCGAGCCCCTGCGGCACGATCCACAGCGGCCACACGAAACTGTCGAATCGAAGGTGACGCGGTCCCCGGCGCGAAATGCAGTTACGTTTTCGCCAACTTGGCTGACGATGCCAGCCGCTTCGTGACCCATCACCAGCGGCGGAATGCGGCGGCCCGAGGAGCCGTCCCAACCGTGAATGTCGCTACCACAAATTCCGCAGGCCTTGACTTGGACCAGCAGATCATCGGGACCGACTTCTGGAGTTGGTAGATCGACGATATCGAGCTTCTTGTATTCGCTAAGCAGCATCGCTTTCATTTTTAGCCCCTAGAACTTTCACCCGCAACTGAGTTTTGTTTAGGATCGAACGGATCATTAGTATCGGATTCTCAGGCGTGGGATTGGCTTCCAGCCTGTCGATTCCGCTACGACAGGCTGGAAGCCAATCCCACTTACTTTCCGTTGGATCCTTAGCTGGTTTTTTTCTCGCGTTTAGGCTTGTAGATTTCCGTAGCGGTTCCGAAGTGGACTTCTCCGGCGTTCATGAGTGTTTCGCTGAGCGTGGGGTGTGGGTGAATCGACTCGGTAAGATCGCGTACTTCGCAACCCATCTCGATCGCCAACACGGCCTCTGCAATGAGCTCGCCAGCGCCGGCCCCGACTATTCCACAGCCCAGTACACGATGCGTTCCTGGGTCGACGAGCCACTTGGTGTGCCCCTCGGTCCGCCCGAGCGCCTGTGCCCGACCGCTGGCCGCCCAGGGGTAAACCTCCACGTCGACCTCGCGTCCGGTCTTTTTCGCTTCGTCTTCGGTGAGACCCGCCCAAGCAATTTCTGGGTCGGTAAAGACCACTGCGGGAATGGCCGCCTTGTCAAAGGAAACGTCCTCGCCCAGTAACACTTCGACCGCTACTTTCGCTTCGTGCGATGCTTTGTGTGCCAACATGGGTTCGCCCGCGACATCGCCAACGGCAAAAATGTGGGGATCATCTGTTCGCTGCTGGTCGTCGCATTTCGCAAAGCCCCGCGCGTCCAACTGGACCTTCGTATTCTCGAGCCCCAGCCCGCGACTGACCGGCCGGCGTCCGACACTCACGAGCACTCTGTCGAATTGCTCGTGGCCATATTTACCGGGTCCCTCGAACGTCACCTCGATCTTTTCGCCTACGACAGACATCGAGCCCACTTTGGTGTTCAGGTAAATCCGTTTTTCGAGCAGTTTCTCCATGCGCTTTTGCAGCGGTTTTACTAAGTCGCGGTCGGCACCCATCAAGAGGCCGTCGAGCAATTCAACCACGCTGACTTTGGTCCCGAGGTTGGCGTATACGGAAGCCATTTCCAGTCCGATATAGCCGCCGCCCACCACCAACAGACTTGCTGGAATATCGGCCAGCGCGAGGGCTCCGGTCGAGTCCATGACTCTGTCGCTGCCGATGTTGAAGTTGGGTGGCATGGCGGGCACACTGCCAGTGGCCAAAATACAGTGCTCAAACGTTAGCAGCTTTTCAGGCGGAATCGATTCGTGATCGCCTTCCAAGCGCAACGTGGTGCTGTTCTCGAACACTCCCTTGGCTTGAATAACCGTCACGTTGCGGCGCTTGGCAAGATTGGCCAGCCCGCCGCACAGCGTGGCGATTACTTTCTCTTTGCGTGCGCGAACTTTGTCGACGTCGATTTTTGGGCTGGGGAAGCTGACGCCCCAGTCCTCGCGGAGTTCGTCGACTTCCGAGATCACGCGGGCCACATGCAGCAGCGCTTTGGACGGTATACAACCGCGCAGCAAACACGTACCGCCCAGCCGCGTATCGGACTCGACGATGGCGACTTGCAGGCCTTCGTCGGCTGCCAAGAAGGCCGCCGCGTATCCGCCGGGACCTCCTCCTAGAACCACCAAATCACTGTGCATCAAAGGTGCCCCGTCATTCGAAAATATGCGCACGCGAAAGTCGACAACGAACTAAAGAATTATCGGGCGAAGTCGATCTTGCGTACTATCTCGACAAAAATTCGACCACGATATTGCCGTCAACGGGAATGCTGATATCGGTGGCCGTCGGCTGGCTCAAGATTGTGGCCTTGAGTCCCTCCGAATCGAACGACAACCAATCCAGGGGTTGCGGGGAGTTATTTGCGATCACGCCTCGGTAGAGGTTCTTCAGATTCTCGCGTCCGCGAATTTCGACCACATCGCCAGCCCGCAGGATGTATCCAGGCTTATCGACCTTGATTCCGTTCACTCGGAAATGTCCGTGTACGATTCCCTGCCGAGCTTGCGGGCGCGTCTTAGTAAAGCCTGCGCGACGAACCACATTGTCCAACCGTCGCTCGCACATCAGCAGCAAGCTTTGGGCCGTGTTGCCTTTGGCGCTCTTAGCCGCTTCGAAGTAGCGGCGCAATTGTCGCTCGCCCAAACCGTAGTAGTGCTTGATCTTTTGCTTCTCGGTGAGCGCCGTTCCATAGTTGCTCGTGCGACGGCCGCGGGGGTGCATGCCTGGGGGAGTATCTCGACGCTCCAGCGCCCTAACCGCTCCGGCGCTCTCATAAACCAACATGCTCAGACGACGGTTGACGCGGGCTTTGGGCCCAGTATATCTTGCCATATCTCTACGAAACTCCAGCCACTAACGATGGTGCGATGTTCCCTTTCGCCGCTGTGCGACGGGCTCAATCCCTAAAACAACCACTCCCCAAGAGTGGGTGGGTTGAGCCAATATCTTGGGTTTGCAAGCTCGCTAGTATCCAGCAAAGGACCAATTGTCACAAGTGCTAGTTCGAGCGGCGCACTCTAAACCAGTGGCGGTTTGCTCTGACGCCAGTGGGACCCTTCACTGACCCCGGTAAGCCCCTGATTCCTGCAAGCTCAAGAGTGACGCAGTAAAATTACTTCTCGTTAAGCAACAATTGACACACTGCGTTCTCGCTGTCAACAATAGGATTTCGAGAACAAAGCCCCAACCATTTCAGCCCACCATCATGCCCACCTTACCGATCGGATCCAATGACATGAGTTTTCGTATCGTAATTCCAGGGTATACATCGCTCGTTTGCGCCACCTTGATGGGATTAATCTCTTTCGCGGGTTGTGGTGGCAACGCCGATCTGGCGGCAGTTACCGGACAGGTCACACTGGACGGCAAGCCGGTTCCCAATGCATTCGTAAAATTCGTACCCAAGGGCGCAACTGGAGCACCATCCTTTGGCAAGACGGACCAATCAGGCAACTATCGTATGATGTTTTCGGACACCGCAGCTGGCGCCTGGCTCGGCGAAAACGCCGTATCTATTTCGACAGCCGACACGGGGCTTGCGCCAGGGATGGGTACGCCGGAGTTGTTACCTTCCAAGTACAACACGGCCACTACGCTGGTTGAGACGGTTAAGAGTGGCAGCAATACCTTTGACTTCAAGCTCGAATCGAGTGGCGGAAAGATTGTTCAGCCTGTCGATCCCGATGCCGCTCCCAAGAAAAAATAAGACGTTAACGCTAGGCCCTATTGTGGTTGCATCGTTTTTGTGTCGTTCGTTCCTAGGTATTTATGAAAGTTGAAATAAATGAGTCGCTTTTCGAAAGTGCTCGCACGGTCGGCCCGCCTAGCCGGTTTTACCCTGGTTGAATTACTGGTTGTGATCGCGATCATCGGTATCCTTGTCGGTCTGCTACTTCCGGCAGTTCAAGCCGCCCGCGAGGCAGCGCGTCGGATGCAATGTTCTAATAACCTTAAGCAGTACGGCCTAGCTTTCCACAACTATCACGACACGATGCGGTCTTTCCCATCGTCAATGTACTTTCAGACTCCTTGGCTGACCGCCCGAGGCAATCGGGCTCAGCGCGCGAATGGTTTTTCTTGGTCTGCATCGATCCTGCCTTACATCGAGCAGGGTGCATTGTTTTCACAGCTAAATTTTGGTCTCTCGGCAGTTACACCGCAGCACCAAGCACTGTTGTCAAACATTATGCCCACTGCACTTTGTCCGTCCTCGCCAGCATTGGATGCCATCCAAGTAGGTGCGGCTTCCAACCCGGCACCCATCACTCCTCCCAATTACCGATTTGCACCAACGAACTATGTCGTATGTAGTGGCAGCTTTAACAACAGCCAATACTACAACAACCCAGCGACGCAGAAGAATGGTGCCATTTACGAAGACAGCAAGACCAAAATGGGCGACCTGAGCGACGGCACTTCCAATACACTGCTGGTGGGTGAAACCAAATTCTACGGCAATGGCCTGCCTGCCGGTCCAGCCGGTACGTTTTACTGGGATCCAAGCTTGTACGCTCGTGTGCAAGCAGGTATTCCGACCGCGGACGGCCCCGAGTGTATGGCCCGAGCGGGAGAGGTACGCATCAATCCACCGAGGCTAACGGCTGCTGCCGTGGACTTGCGAAATTCTTTTAGCAGCCACCATGTCGGCGGTGCTCAGTTTGTCTTCGGCGATGGTTCAGTTCACTTCATCAGCGACTCGATCAATCACACCGGTGTCACTCACGCGCAATTCTTGACGGGCGGCGCGACGCTGTTTGGTGTTTACCAGCGATTGTGTGGACGTAACGACGGACAGGTCACGGGCGAATTCGAATAATCAGTGTTGCGATTGTTTGACCGCGCTTAAGTTTTCATAGAACGCATCAAAATTCGGGATATTGCATTGCGGCATATCCCGAATAAAAAAACACATTAATTTAATATCGACGTTGAAACGTTACGATTATTCGTCGATAATTTGATGTGCGACCTTTTCCAGTCGGGTTCGAAACCTTTTGAAAAAGGGGTGGTCGGCTCCAGCGGCCTTGTTATCTAGTTCGACCAGCGCCTCGATCGTTGCATGAGCTGCTTTTTCCCGCGACACAGTGACTTCGGAGGCGAGTTTTGCTCGGCCCTTTTCCCGCTCGGCCGAGAGGTTTTGGTTGAGGGTTTCGACTAAGTGCCCGTTCAGGGCGTCATTAGCCATCACCTTGCGACGCTCGTCGCCGCGGTTGATTAGAGTTTCTGCGGCTAGCGAATCCTTGCGACGAGCGATTTCGTTAGCGATCTCGCAAGTAGTCAGCTCCTGCCGCGCCTTGCGTTTGGCTCGGGCCTCCTGTCCCCACGGGATCAAACCGACATCTTCTATCAACTTCAGCGGTTCTTTGTCCGCTGGCCCGAGTAATTCCCCGTGCACTACGCGAGATTCCGACATTATGCGTCCCCTTAAAAAAATCCGAAACCAAAGTGGCCGAATGGCCAACTCTAAAAAAATTCTCAAATGCATTGTGTTCATTGTGAGGTGACTCGGGAGGAAGAATCGCGAGCCCAAATCGCAAATCTAGTGACATATTCGCTAAATTGATTTAGTAACCGACTATTCAATCAAATAGGTGAGGCCAAGCGCATGCAGAGATTTTCCGACTGGGTTCGAGCTCGGCTTGCTGACCAAGGCAAAAAGCAAAAATGGCTTGCGAAGCAGCTTGCGATTTCGGACTCAGCGCTTTCCAGCGACCTCGCTAGCAACAAGTTTTCTGAGGATAAGATCGCTGCAATCGCGGTGACTCTAGACCATCAAGAGGCATCCGTTGACGTTAAAAGTTGGCTGTTGCGATTTGATATATCATGCACACATAAGAAGGCTCGGCTGCGAACAAAGTCTCCCGCGAACCGCTACGGCAGTGAACTGGATGCGATGCAGGTTTATCGCAATATGAGCGACTCGGATGTGCTTATTTGTAACACGTGTTCCGTCCTACCTCTCGAAATGGATGACAACGGCGATAAGCTGCTAATGAAGTGTTTGGCATCAGCCATCGCTAAAGGCGCGAGCTTTTTATACTTGACACCCGACGAAGAAATAGCTGCATTCCATTCGAGTCACACTCACGCTAATGAATTGGCTGAAAAAGTAATTGCGAAATTCGAACGATACAAATTGGAGATTGGCCAAGATCTCAGAGCAAGTTTAGGCATCCAAAAGGAAGTTGCCGAGCAAATGGTTAACTCTAGATTGCATCTTGTGCCGTGTGGCCCTGCATTTGGTAACAGGGTCGCTTCGGGAATGTTTTGGGTGCCTCATATCACTTTTGGCGTAAACCTGGCCATGCGAAGAAATAAATCTGTCTCTGCGACGATGAGCATCCGACTACCATGTGATCAGCCTGACGAGTCGCCGATTCTTTGGCTGCAGGATTGTTCGGCGTTTGCGCTCGATTACTCAAATTTCCTTCGCGCGTCCATCAAAAATAGGTTGGCTTCTCCGTCAGTCGAATCCAATGACACTAGGACTTTTCTGGAAAACTTACTGCACAACTATTTCTCAAAACCATGGAAAGTAGAAGATGTCAGACGATAGGTTTATGCTGGCAGCCATAGAGCAAGCCGAATTGGGATTGAAGGCCGGCGGAATTCCCATCGGCGCTGTGCTGGTGATGGACGACGAAGTACTGTTCAGTGGCCATAATAGACGCGTGCAGGAGGGAAATCCTTTATTGCATGCAGAGATGCATTGCTTACAAAACGCGGGGAGATTGACGGCCGAAACTTACAGGAGGTGCACGCTGTATTCGACCTTGAGTCCTTGCGAGATGTGTTCTGGAGCGGCGCTCCTGTACAAGATTCCCAGGATCGTCGTCGGAGAGAACCAGACCTTTCAAGGACCAGAGGTATACTTACGACAGCGTGGGGTCAAGCTAGAGATCATGAATAGCTCCCGGTGTATTCAATTGATGGCGGACTTTATTCGACTCAATCCTGCCCTGTGGAACGAAGATATCGGTGAAGCCATCTAGTTGGCAGTTTGCCGAGTGCTGCCATCAAGCCACCGGCACGCGGACCGCGTAGGCGAAAAGCCGCGTGCCAGTGCGTTGTCTCAGTATCGTGACGGTGCGTTGTCTCAGCATGATGTAACCACCGGTGGGTCACCTAGAACAGGTTTTTAAACGCATCTTCCGCTACCGGCAATGATGTCGCCTTTGACCCAGACTGTGCTCGTTCCGCTCGATCCGCACCCGTTCAGGCAATTGCTGGTATACGACTTCCAGCCCATGGCTCTAAGTACAATGGACACTTCGCTTCCGCCGCTGATTTGCTGCAGTTCCTCAGCAGAAACCGGAGCTATTGCCCGAGGGGCTCGTGTCGCAAACACCGTTCCTCACTTAGACTAAGCACTAGGCAGCGCGACGTTGCGAAGTGTGGACACGGTGGCGTAGACGGACGTTCGCAGAGAGTGGTTGACTGGGGCGTTGGTGCTCTACCAGCGGGCAACGTTGCAGGGCGACTCCTACCAAGTGGCCTCCAAACGCCAAAGAGAGTTTCAGCGCGCGGTCCAGTTGAAACTGCTCGCCATATTCGGCCAAGCAATCGATATTGCCGGTCGTTTCAGGTTGCTTCAAATGCATCGTGGGTGGCGCATAGCCGTCGCGGAGAGCCATCGCTGTCAGGGCCAGTTCGATACTGCCGGCAGCATTCACTAGGTGCCCAAGCACGCCTTTGTTGCTGCTCATGAGCACGTTGTCAGCCGCGTCACCCAAAGCGGCTCGGACCGCTACCAGCTCGCTGCGATCGTTTTGCTCGGTGCCCGTACCGTGGGCGTTGATATACTGCGGACCACACTCTGACCAGCCTGCTTTTTGCACCAGTTGCTGAATTAGGAACGTCAATGTCTCGGCCCCATCGTCCAGGCCGGTGACGTGGTGGGCTTGGCAGAGCGTTCTGGAGGCCGCTATCTCGGCATATATTTTCGCGCCGCGAGCGATTGCCGTCGAGCGTTTTTCCAACACAAGCATGGCGGCGCCTTCACCCATCGAAAACCCGCTACGAGTCTTATCAAAGGGGCGGCAGGCCGATGCCGGTTCGGGGCCGGGAGATAGCACGCCCATGCGATTGAAAGCTGCGATCACCATTTCCGCTACTGTGTCGGCAGCACCGCAAAGCGCAAAATCGGCCTGCCCATCTTCGATCATCCGCGCAGCCGCGATCGTACTGATTAGGCCCGAGGCGCAAGCCGTGGTATGGCACAGTCGCGGGCCTCGCAAATCGAATTGTTCGGAAATAATCGTCGAGACCGAGCAAGGCAAAAATTGGTTCCACCAGCGATGGCCATCACTTCGCAAAGGATTCGAATCGCGAGTTTCGGACGGCAAATACATGTAGCCAATATCGCCGAACTGAGCTGCTAGGCTGCAGGCGAATCTGTTGCGGTCGAGCGTTTGCCAGGGAAGTTGGGCATCCTCTAGAGCTTCCGCGCTCACGTGTTCTGTGATGCGAATCGATTTCAGACAATAGGGGTCCGGTTCGACCCAATCCACCATCCCGCAGGGTAAGCGCAGCGAACCAATGCCATCGCTGTCTCGGGTCAATCGCAGCCCAGATTCGCCGGTCTGTATTCCCTGCCAAACCTCTTCACGCGAAGAGCCAAGGCTGGCCCCAATGCCAATGCCGGTGATTACGATGGGGTCCTTAGCGATCGCTGCCGGGCTGGGAAAGCGCAGTGTTGTCGACCGCTTTTGAGTCATGCTAATTTGTCGTTTTGGGGGAGACGAATACCGAAGCCAAGTCAGGCCTTACGCAAGATTGTGTTCCTATCGCGCTCAATTCTGGGTATCCAATAATTCCACCGTTAATGCAATAGCAACCCTCGGAAAGCCAGCATTGGGCGAGCAGCCGGAACCCAATCTACCGTAACTCGAGTCGACAGACTTCGTTTCCTGCGGACTGAATTCCGGCGACTCCAACTACGGCGGTTAGAAATCGGCTGCGCCGGTCGCATCAGGCTTTGTGCGTGACAACTGGTTTTCTGCGGTTGGGATACAGAGACCGACAGATTTCACAGACAGTGCCGTCACAGCCTCGAGCAGAACAATACTCTCGACCGTAATAAATAATTTGCAAATGCAGGAGATTCCAGCTCTCGATGGGAAAAAGTTGCTTTAGATCGTTTTCCGTTTGCACAACGCTCTTGCCGTCGGTGAGTCCCCACCGCTGGGCCAAGCGGTGAATGTGCGTATCGACGGGAAAGGCTGGCTGGCCGAAAGCTTGGGCCATCACCACGCTGGCTGTTTTATGGCCAACGCCGGGAAGTTCTTCGAGCAATTCCATTGCGGCGGGGACTTGCCCAGCATATTGATCCACTAGAATTTGCGACAATTGTTTAATCGCTTTGGCTTTCTTGGGTGCCAACCCCAGCCGGCGAATAATCTCCAGTATGCTATTTTCGTGCTGCTGGCACATATCGGCCGGATTATCGGCCAGTTGCCAAAGTGCGGGAGTGACTTGATTGACCATCCTGTCCGTACATTGAGCGCTCAGCAGCACGGCCACCAGCAGTGTGTACGGATCGCTGTGATCCAGCGGAATCGCCGGGTTGGGATAAAGTTGTACCAATCTATTCAAGACCCATTGGGCTCGCTCTGATTTCCGCACGGGAAGATTGCCTTCAACTTTTGAAAATGCTCTGCTGAAATGAAACAATTGCCCAGTTTCTCATGGTATTATGTTTGGCTAGATTTGCGACGCACTGAATCCCAAGCATATCTCAAAACCGTCGCTTCCTTTCATCTCCGTTGATACCCACCTCTCACACCCGTTCTGGAGTTCGTCATGAATCAACCAACACGTAGAAGTTTCTTAAAGAAGTCGGCTGTTGCAACGACGGCCTTGGCGCTCACAGGGCACTCGCGCTTCGTGCATGCCCAAGAGGGCGCGGCTACCGCCGGCAGTTCTCCCAATTCTGAAATGAATGTGGCCATCATTGGCACCGGCAGCCGCGGTGGTTCGCATATCGATGAGATGCTCAAGGCAGCGGGTGTCAACATCAGCCACATCTGCGAGGTCGATCCGGATCGGGCTGGCAATCGCGCCAGTCAGATCGAAAAGGCGCAGGGCAAGCGACCAGTCGTCTACGGCGACATGCGGCGCGTGCTCGACGAGAAGTCAGTCGACTTTGTGACCGTTGCCACCCCCAATCACTGGCACGCGCTGGCCGGTGTGTGGGCCATGCAAGCGGGCAAAGATGCCTACATTGAAAAGCCGGTGTGCCACAATATCGCAGAGGGCACTGCCTTGATTGCGGCCGCCAAGAATTATGACAGGATGTGTCAAGTCGGCACACAATGTCGCAGCAGTCGGGCGGTCATTCAAGCCATCGATTTTATGCGTTCGGGTGGTATCGGCGACGTAAAATTCGCGCGGGGATTGTGCTACAAACGCCGTAAGTCCATCGGCAGCCTGGGCGATTATGCCATCCCTGAATCGGTAGATTTCAATCTTTGGAGTGGCCCCGCAGGATTCACTGATCCTAAACTGACGCGCGAGAATTTTCACTACGATTGGCACTGGCAGCGTCAGTATGGCAACGGCGATTTGGGAAATCAAGGACCGCACCAAACCGACATCGCGCGCTGGGGGCTCGGCATCGATTCTCATCCTGTCTCCATCCTCAGCTACGGTGGACGACTGGGATACCAAGCCGAGCGAAAAGACGACAATTACATTGATGCGGGCGATACGGCCAATACCGAAGTTTCAATCTACGACTACGGTGACAAGTGCATCGTTTTCGAGACTCGCGGGCTGGACGTTAACGACTCGGCCGACGAAGAACTCAATCGACTGTTCGGTTCGACAAAAGACAATAAGGTTGGTGTGGTATTCTACGGTAGCAACGGATACGTCGTGCAGCGAGAGTACACGCACTGCATTGCTTACGACAAAGAGTTCAACGTGATCAAGGAATTTAAGGGTGGCGGTGATCACTTTGGCAACTTTGTTGAAGCCTGCCGACGACGGGATCGCAGCCTACTCAATGCCGAAGTTCGCGAAGGGCATTTGTCCGCCGGTATTAGTCACTTGGGGAACATTTCGTATTATTTGGGCCAAAATAATTTGGTGTCCGAGAGCGAACTCAGGTCGGCTCTGCAAAATGTGAAGAGCCTCGACGACAACATGGCTACGATCGACCGGACGCTCGCGCATCTCAGGCAGAATGGAGTCGATCTAGAGAAGTACCCAATCTCGCTGGGCCCTCATTTGAAGTTTGATCCCGTTAAGGAAGTTTTCCCTGACTCGCCCGAAGCCAATGCTTGGTTGACCCGCGAGTACCGGGCAGAGTTCACCTGCCCGCGGGCTGCGGACGTTTGAGATCTAGTCGATATAGGGAGCATTTTCGCCTTTGAGTTCCGCCAGCGCATTGCCGGCGGCTCTCTGTTCGGCGTCTTTTTTGGTGCGTCCCCAGGCCGGCGTAAATTTTCGATTTTTGATTTCGGCTGCAATCTGGAAAGTCTTGCTGTGGTCCGGTCCCGTTTCGCCATGCAAGCGATAGATGGGGGCCGTTCCATGTTCGCGTTGTGCGAGCTGTTGGAGTGCGGACTTGTGATTGCCAATGGAATGACCCTGGACGGCTTTTTGAAGTTCGTCGCGCAGCGTGCGAAGAATGAATTCTTTGGCAGGCTCGAAACCACCGTCCAGGTAGATAGCTGCAATTACCGATTCGTAGACGTCGGACAACAAACTTCTGGGCACTCCTCCGCCCTGCTGCATCCCCTTGCCCAAAATCAGGCAGTCCTCCAATTCGAGGTGATGGCTGATACGCGCACAAATACGACGACTGACAACCGCAGACTTGATTTGTGTTAGCTCGCCCTCCAGGTATTCCTGGTGTTCGCGAAACAGCCACTCGCAGATCGTGAATCCCAACACAGCGTCACCCAGGAACTCCAGCCGCTCGTTCGATGCCAATCGATTCACCGCACCAGACGCATGGGTCAACGCGCATTTGAGGAGTTCTAAGTCCTTAAAGCGGTATCCAATCCGCTGCTGACACAACTCCGATTTCTCTTCGGCGGTCCAACTATGAGCATCGTCTGACATGGGCGGAGTTTACAGATCGAATGAAAAGAAGGGATGATAGGGCATATTCGCTGTTCCAGTAGAGGGGTGAAGCTAGCTCTGTGAAGCTGATTTGTCAACAAGCTACAGCATTTCGGTTGGCTACATGTATGCTTTTTCAGTCCATCAGTGGACACGTTCTAAGCGTGACCTATGGTTGAAAAACGCGCTGGCTATATTGATTGGTGTACTCTTGCCATCCGAAACACTAATGCTGACGATCGCCGCTGTTTCGCTCATTGCCATGGGGGGAACGCATTTCCTAACAGTCGGATTCTCGGCGAGTCGTGCGCTGCTCCGAGTCATCCGCCAGCGAGACTTGGAAT
Source organism: Pirellulaceae bacterium (assembly GCA_041741955.1). Lineage (GTDB taxonomy): Bacteria > Planctomycetota > Planctomycetia > Pirellulales > Pirellulaceae > Aureliella. Next base: position 58,508 of record JBGSJL010000257.1, read on the forward strand.
TGCGCGAGCTGCGCCAGGCTGCACAGATTGCTCGGCTCACTTCGGAACTACAATTCGCGGGTTCTGACTGCTCCAAACCAGGCGCTACGACGGAAACTTCCACAGCGGGCTCCTCGGTACAGTGGCGTGTTATGGAAGTCGCTGAGATTATAGTCGAATCCAGCGATTGCCGCTCGTACTATTTAATCGATCCCTACCGACAACCGCTGCCCGATTTCTTGCCGGGCCAACACGTGCTAGTACGCCCCGCGCTGGCTGGCGCGTACCAAACGACTCGCTGCTATTCGCTATCGAGTTCCCCGGATCGCCGCTACTGGCGGATTACCGTAAAGCGTCAATCTGCGGAGCCTTCGGCGACAACGACTGCAAATCTTCGTCGTGCCCAAAATGGTGGCTTAAGTGGCTGGCTGCACGAAACAATCGGTATCGGAGATTGCCTGCTGGTTGGTGGCCCCAGCGGTCATTACTTTCTTGCCGACAACCATACAAAACCACTGGTCTTGTTGGCTGCAGGCGTGGGTATTACGCCTCTAGCAAGCATGCTGCGTTGGTCGATGGAGCATCATCCCAAGCGGCCAATTGCGCTGCTTTATCAGGCCAAAGACCTCGCGCATTGGCCACTGGGTAGGACGTTGCATTCTTGGTTAGCCAGCTCTACAAACTGTCGAATCCAGAGTTATTTTAGCCGCGAGAGTAACGAGAGCTTGGCTGATTTTTATGCTCGGCAGCAACCGGCCGTGTTGGGCCAATTGTTGCCTGGTAAATTTGGCCACGCGCAGGTGCTGGCTGCTCAGCCCAGTTCCGATTGCGATTATTTTCTATGTGGGCCCAACGCTTGGATGGACGCGCTTCGCACGTCGCTCACCGCTGCGGGTGTCGAGCCCAATCAGATTCACTGGGAATCCTTTGGTTCTGCGGGCGCCCCTGTCCAGAAAGCGGAAGTCTCGATCGCCAACGCTGTGCCGGTACGCTTTGAACACAGCCAAATCGAAGCCCTCTGGTACGATGCGGAGCAGTCGCTTTGGGAGCTGGCTCGGGAGCATCAGGTCGCAATTCCCAATGGCTGTTTGAGTGGCGTGTGCGGAAGCTGTAAAGTTAAACTTTTAGCGGGCCAGATTGAATACGATCGACCCGTTTCGCTGGAATTGGCGGAGGACGAATGTTTGAGCTGCGTGGCGCGCCCGCTAACCTCCTGCTGCATCGACGCTTAACCGAGCAACCTCGACTTATAACGACTGTATCAATTGCTCCGATTTACCCGTGCTGTTTCTACCGTCACGGGTAGGTCAGCGACTCGACTTAGTCAAATAGGCCGTATCGATGGGCTATTTTTCAGCAAGGTCTGCGAGCGGTCGCATACCCTAGACAACTATTCTGAACCCCTGCTCGATTGCTGGACTCCCATGACTCGACTTAGCATTAAAATTGTGGCGATTTCAGCCGTTGGCTTGTGGCTGGCGATCAGCCTGGGTATGGCACCCAATGACCAGCCTTCAGACCCACGCAACAGTCCGCTCGATGTGCATCTCAATCCGCATGAAGTGGTGGGTTATCAAAGTTGCGAAAAGTGTCACGCGGCCGAAATTTCGGTGTGGAAGCAAACTCCCCATCATGAGACTTTCTTGACGCTGCACCGCAAGCCAGAAGCCAAGCAGATCGCGGACAAGCTGGGCATTGCCTCGTTCAAAAACGACTCTGCCTGCATCAAATGCCATTACACCATGCAATCGGCTCACGACGGTATCGAAGCCATCTCTGGTGTTTCGTGCGAATCGTGTCATGGTGCGGCCAAGAACTGGGTTGACGTTCACAACGATTACGGCGGACCCGGGGCGACTCGCCAGTCGGAATCCGCCGAGCATCGCGTCGGCCGTTTGCGCAGCAGCATCGGCGGCGGCATGCGAAATCCAATCAACGTCTATATGGTCGCACAAAGCTGCTATCGTTGTCATACCGTTCCCGACGAGCGTCTCGTCAACACAGGCGGTCATAAAGCGGGCAGCATGGACTTCGAGATCGTATCTTGGTCGCAGGGGATAGTACGCCACAACTTTGTGCGTTCTAACGGCCAGAGCAACGCGGCATCGAGTCCAGAGCGACTGCGACAAATGTTTGTAGCCGGCATGATAGCTGACCTTGAGTTCAGTCTCCGCGCCACCGCTGCGGCCACTCAGAAAGCCGAGTTCGGCGTCAATGCTGCCTCGCGAGCCTCTCGCGCAGCCAAACGTTTGGCCGCAGCCCAGTCCAAGCTCGACCAACCGCTTCTGGGAGAAATACTAGCCGTCTTTAACAGCGTCGAGCTGAAGCTGAACAACCAGGCGCAGCTGAACGAATGTGCCAACACCATCGCCACACTGGGGATACGCTTTGCGGCCACGGTCGACGGTTCTCAACTACAGGCCATAGAACAATTCATACCCAGCCAAGACCGCTGGAAGTAGGCCTTTGCCTTAAAACGCAAGTGAGGGTGCTGGGACTTGAACCCAGGACCCACGGATTAAAAGGCTGGGGGACTATGGTTCTAAGTGCTTAATCTGAAAGCGGTTGCGACAACAGAAAAAACCCGTTGCACCAACGGTTGCACTAATCAACAAGTTTTAGTTCGCCGTGGCTACCGTCTGGCCAGTGAGGTATCCAATATCCAATGTCAAGTTTAAGTAAGACCACATCGTCTCCATTAGCCGCATTATAGTTTTCGACTTGTTCGATTGTTGCTGTCGTGGTCCATTCGATTTTCTTCGCCTGCTCGGTGCGTTTCAGTTGGTCTATGTAATCCGTTGATTCTTTTATTGCGGCGATTACTAACTTAGGGTCTGATTCGTCGTCACGTGACATTAGGCCAGTTGCAGTCTGAATCTTTTCAAAGAGCTCAATTGCTTGGTGCTTTTCTCGGCACCCAACAACTTCATTGCGTTCTGTAAATTCTAATTTGCGACCTACAAGCGATGGTTTCCCGCACCCCGCGAACATCACTACTGCGGCTGCGAAGGCAATGGTCAATCTCATGTTGTCACTCAATTTCGGGAAATGGCTTGCAGTCTCGGATATCTTCCTATGCTAACCACTGCGGCAAGTCAGTCAACGAGCCTAAACGAGTCTCTGAAAATAATTCCAACAAGCTAAATCCCTACTCTGTAACGACTTCGGGTGATTGTTCTTGCATCGTTTACATCGTGGACAAACGGTTTCAACCGAAAGAAACAATGTAAGGTCCGTCACAACGGTGGACCAGCGTACGCAGGTTTTTTTTGGAGGTAAAAAGATGGCAGAACAAGTAGTAACGTCAGCGTTTCTGGACACGGCGGCGGTAGCAGACCGCTATGCCGTCAGCCGGAAGCACATCTTCCGGCTTATCGATGCGGGCAAAATCCCACAGCCATTACGGATAGGTCATGCCCTTAGATGGCGACTATCCACACTGGAGCAATGGGAGTCGGCGGGATGCCCGGCACCGGTTGCGCGGAGGGTAGCCAAGTGAAGAAACCAGGATTGACTATCGATGAGCATAGGGAGCTAGGACAACGGTTCCGACGTGTGAAACAGGAGTTGTCAGAGATGGGCTGTCTGCTCAGCAGTAGCTACGCTCACCCTCTATCAGACAAGTGGTTCCGCCGTCTGGATAAGCTAATAGACCTAAGGCACGATATCGAGGTCGAGGGGCATCGACAGCACGGGGATCAATGGCCCTATGAGTATCTGTATCGAGGGCGGCCTGATGCTGTCGTCGATCATCGCGAACAACTGCTAGTCGAGCTGCAAAGGTGGCTAGACCAGCAAAAAAAACCCGACAGCACTAGCGGTGCCGACGGGTTAGGTTTTTAAGGCTGACTGCAATCAGCCTACTTCAAGTTCGTTCAATAACACTTTCGGAAAAATGTCAATGAAACTGTCCAATATTCTACCGTCGTCTGGTGACGGTGACAACTTAACTAATTTGTGGGAGGAAGCGTCGGAAGCTGTCGACTACGCACCACTGCCACCGGGCGTCTACGATTGCCACGTAGTCAAGGGTGAGCGAATCAGTAGCCGTAGTCGGAATACACCCGGCTACCAGATTACGTTTTCGGTCGTCGATCACGACGAATATGCAGGGCGTCGATGCTGGCTTGACTGCTGGTTGACAGCCAACGCGATGCCACGGTCGAAACGGGAATTGGGCAAGATCGGTATCAAGTCGTCGGCACAGCTAGACCAGCCATTACCGTTTGGCATTCGGTGTAAGGTCAAACTGACCGTGCGCACTGACGACAGCGGGAAAAAGCGTAACAGCGTTGCGGGATTTGAGTTTCTTCGAATAGATCAGCCGACAGTAGACGCATTCGCACCACAGCCCGAAGCAATCGCGAAACCGAGGTACGAATTCTGATGACCGACCACATGCAATACGGATATCGCATTGTCGGCACATTGACCAGCGAGCGACGGCTAGTAGTTGCTACCGTCGCCCTGCTGGCATATGCACAATGCGATCAGAGAGCAGAGATTGAAACGGAATCGTACCTGTCGGCGTTTTGCTTTGGGGATGATTTCCGAGAGCACCTAGCAACAACCCGCAGCACGAAAGACTTTGCTGGCGAATGCTGGTCTGACTGGCTGTGGTTCGACATCGACCAGCCCGATATCGACTTGGCGTTAGACGATGCCCGCAAGATCGTAGATTGGATTTCCGACCACTGGCTAATTGTGCCGATGGTTTTTTTCAGCGGTTCCAAAGGGTTCCATGTCGGCGTGCCCACGTCGCTATGGGCACCTGAACCATCAGACAGGTTCCACCGCTACTGTAGGCAGCTTGCGACGATGATAGCTACCGAATGCGGGGGTTCCATCGACGAGGGCGTATACGATAGAGTTCGGGCGTTTCGTGCTCCAAACAGTACGCACCCTAAAACAGGGTTGCATAAGCGGTATCTGACAATCAGTCAGCTATACGGGCTAGACGCTTCGGGTGTGGTGGAACTAGCCCAACAGCCGATGGCGTTCGACCTACCAGCTATGCCCGCCCAGCGTTCAGTAGTTACTGAATACTGGCAAGCAGCGATTGCGGCTGTCGATGCTGAAACAGTCACAACGCGGCAAAATGTCGAGCGATCAACCCTAAATCGGTCAACGCTCGACTACATACGGGACGGTGCCGAGCATGGCGACCGTCACCGAATGCTGTTCAGCGCGGCGGCCAATTTAGCCGAGCTGGGATGCACAGCACAGCTTGCCGTTGCGTTACTTAGCGAGCCATCGCTTAGCAGTGGATTGCCAGCTAGCGACGTAAGACGACAGATTGAATGCGGCTTGCGGCATGGCGGGGGTGGTGTTTGAGTTCACCAAACTACACCACCGGCATTGATGCCGTCAGCGAGTGGTCCAGCGGGTTACTGTCGGCGGAAAAGCCGGTTCTCTACGCAGTTGGCGACGGGGCACTAGGCCGAATCGAGATCGGGCCTAGGCTGGTAACATTGATCGGCGGTCAACCCGCCGTTGGCAAAACGGCATTAACGACACAGCTAGTATTCGACGCACTTAGACTTACACCCGATTTGCGGTGCGTCATTGCCAATTGTGAAATGCACTTTGGGGCGCTTCTCGACAGACAATTAGCGCGGCTATCGGGGGTCAGTCTTTCGGACATTCGAGAACGGGAATTAGGCGACGATGGCTACCAGCCCCGTATCGATTCGGGGGTAGCAGAGATCAAGAGCGTAGCCGATAGGCTGTGCTTTGTTCGCCCACCGTTCGACTTAGGGAATGTGGCGCAGTCAGTAGACGCATTCGTCGGCGGTGCCGAGCAAGTCTTGCTGGTTGTCGACTACATCCAACGGTTTTCGGTGCCGGATGCCAAAGCGACTAAACGCGACGACATTAACGCGGCTATGTCCTATCTGCGGTCGTTTGCCGATGCTGGCTGTGCTGTGATGGCCATTGCAGCTGTCAGTCGTCAGCGCGGCAAGTCGGGCAGCGGCTACGAGGGATTGGGGCTGGCATCGTTCCGCGAGTCGTCAGAGCTCGAATACTCGGTTGACGATGCCTACATTCTAACTGGCGATATTCAGACCAATCAGCGATTGCTGAAGCACGTCAAAGCGCGTAACAGTCAGGCTGTCGATATCGCGCTGACGTTCGATGGTGCCAGACAATCGTTTGAAGCGGTTGCCGATTTAGCGGCGGAGGAGTGGCAAGCATGACCAGATTGCTACCGAGGGTTGCACCAGTGCCGAGCAAGCGAGACTCCACCCGAAGCAACACGGCACCGATTGCCAAGAAAGCTGGCGATAGATTCGCGGTGCTCAATTCGGTCGTCGATGTTTCGCTAGCGGGGCTGTCGAGATCAGAGATAGCGGTTTGGCTGGTGCTATATCGCGATGTGCGTAACGGTACTGTTTGTATTTCCCAATGCGAAATTGCAAGGCGGGCGGGTTGTACCGATCGACAAGTTAGGCGGTCAATCGACAAACTAATTGCTAGTAAACTACTTGGCGTTGTGTTCCATGGGGGCATAAATCAAGGGCCATCACGGTATCGAGTCTGCGCAGTCACTTAGGACACCCATGTCCTCAGCACTTAGGACATTTTGATACCGGAGCTTAGGACACCCATGTCCTACTAACCACAAGGCATAAGCGGGCGACCCCTAGCGGTGCCGACCCGCAAGCAAGAAAGTCGTCGGTTTGTTGCTTCGGGTGGGTTGTCTGGTTTGCCGTTAGTCGTCGGCCATTTACTATTATTGGGCGGTTACTAATGCGGGTTTCGTTAGCGGAGTACCAATTATGAAACGTCTACTGGTCCTATTACTGCTGGCCGGGTGTTCACCTTCGGTTACGGAACTTCAGGCAAAGCGAGATGAGCTGGAGAAGACAGCGATCAAGTTAGCTTATGAGGCCCACATGATGGAGCAGTGGTTCGAAGAGGATAGCGCCGGGATGGCACGAATCAAGGCAGAAGTCGACAGGATACGCGGCGATGAGTATATCGACGTGTGCCGGGATAAAAAGAATGCTCAACTGGCAAAAGTAGTTGACCAGTTGCGCAGCGTTGAGAAGAAATTAGAGAAAGCAATACTGAAGTAGCCACCCCCAGGGAGTCAATAAAGCAATCGAACCCCCCGTCAGATCAAACGTACCCCTTTTTCCCCTTATCCGTCGTTTGGCGACTCAAACTTTTCACCCTATTAAATTCGGGAGAATCAGCCAGAAAATCGCGTAATCGGCAAGTAGTCAATGTCCCCCAATGACGAGAGCGCACAAGCGAACGCAAGCAAATTGATTTTACAACCCAACAATTTGAGGAATACCGACGATGGGAAGCGTTTACCGAAAACAAGTTACTAGACCGATGCCCAAAAATGCCAAGGTCATTATCCGCGCCGGCCAACAGCTTGCACAATGGATTGACCGCGCCGGCAAAAAACAGTCGGCACCCGTCGCCAACAGCAAAGACGGTTCGCTTAGGATCAGAGTCGAAAGCGGTTGCTATATCGCGAAATATCGCGATGGCGACGGGTTGCTAGTCGAGCGGTCTACCGGATGCAAACAGCGACAGAATGCAGAAGCTTGGATGCGGGAACGAATGACGCAAGCCGAAAAGGTCAAGGCGGGCATTCTATCGACACCAGAATTGAGAGCGGCAAAAGCACAGTCGGAAGCAATCGACGATCACCTAGCGGTTTATCTTATCCACTTACAAGCTAAAGGGGACGGGCGGCGGCATATCGAGGATTGCGAGCGGCTAATTGCACGACTGACAGCCGATTGTGCGTTTATCCGCTTGGGCGACATCGACAGGGATGCCGTCGAGAGCTGGCTAGTAACTAATGCGACGGAGGGCATGGGGGCGAGAACCCGCAATACTTACTTGCAAGCGTTGCGGGGATTCTGCCAATGGTGCGTTGCGACCCGTCGCATGGTAGCCAATCCTTTGGCGGGAATTCAGCGGGCGAACGAAAAGAGCGATCGACGACGACAGCGGCGGGCAATGACCGAATCGGAATTACGCGACCTACTCTACGTTGCACGTTGGCGACCTATAGCCGAGTTCGGGCGTGAGACTGTGCGGCGCGATGACGACGATATGCCAGTTGTCGCCAAAAGCCGGCGCACATGGAAACAACAGCCGTTGAGTATCCAGACCCTACCCGAAGCAATCGAGCGATCGACAAACAAGCTAGCCGACAATCCAGCATTCTTGTCCAAACTCGATTTGCGTGGTCAAGAACGGGCATTAGTTTATAAATTCGCGGTGCTCACGGGATTACGGCGTGGAGAACTAGCATCGTTGACGATTGGTCAAGTCGATCTAGCGGCGGGTTACGTCGCGCTCGAAGCAGCCGACGAAAAGAACCGTCAGGGTTCGACGTTGCCACTGAGAAGCGATTTGGTAGCTGACTTGGAATTGTGGCTGTCAGCGAAGCTAGAAGCGTATCAAGAGCAAGCCTTGCCGATGGTGCGGGGGAGATCGGCCAAGCTACCACCAAATACCCCGCTATTTAGCGTACCGGTCAAGTTGGTTAAATCGTTCAATCGCGACTTAGCGGCAGCGGGAATTGCGAAAGCCGACGATCGGGGCAGAGTGCTAGACATCCATGCATTACGCCATTCATTCGGGACGTTGCTTTCGACTTGCGGAGTGTCCCCACGTACAGCCCAACAGGCCATGCGGCATTCGTCGATTGACCTAACCATGAACGTCTACACTGACGCTAGGCTGCTGGATGTTGTGGGAGCTGTCGAGTCTCTACCAGCATTCTCAATCCGCCAGAGCCGCACCAGACAGGCAATCTGACCCGTTGCACCAACGGTTGCACCAGATTGCAGTCCCAGATACCGTTTTTGAGTCCTCTACTGTCCACTTGTTCATCGTGAACATTTGACCCGAAACACAAAAAAACCCTTGAAAACATTAGGTTTACAAGGGTTATTGCAAGTGAGGGTGCTGGGACTTGAACCCAGGACCCACGGATTAAAAGTCCGATGCTCTACCGACTGAGCTACACCCTCTTCTTTGCGCCGCTTGGAATTCGCCAATGGGCCTACAGCGCCACGACGAACTGGTAATCTACCAAAGACGGACAAAATCGAAAAGCGGTTCAATACCTATCTTCTTATTGGGACGAATGCCTCAGGGTGATCGACTCAAGGGGTCGGGGAGGGGGTCTTGAGCAAGCGAATGAGGGCGGTGCGCAATTCGCGGACTTTGAGGGGCATGCCGAGCATCATGCGCTTTGGGCCCACTTTGGCATTGCGAATTATGAACTGTTGCTTGCGGTCGACTAACAAGATGGCAGGAATTTCGGCGGTATGGGCGTCCTGGCCAAATTGATTGAAGGCCTCTAAGGCGGAACTGGATAGCTCCGGAGCGCTGAAGAGCACGCAGTCGGCGGGGCGAGCTTCGTCGGGGTCGAACCGCGACAGGGCGCGAGCTGGGTCGCTGATGACTAGCACGCGGTAGCCACGCTTCTTCAGCTTCTCGCGAATCAAGTCCTGAAACTCGAGTTTGCTTTCCACCAGCATAATCGTTTTATTGCTGCCCTCGGTGGCCGCATCGAGCGCATCGGGGTCATCTTTCTTGCCCGCTGCGATGCGGGCGGTGGTCATCGTATCGCCCGCTTCGATGCGTGCCAGCGTGGCGCGAATGTCTTCGAGCACTTCATTGGGCGATTGATACCTTTTCGTGGGATCAAATTCCATCGCCTTGTGAACGATGGCCGCCACATTGAGCGGAATGTCGGGGTCGAGCTTGTTGATGTGAGGTACTTCGCGAAAGCGGCTGATATTAAGTCGCGCCATGCGATCGCGAGTTTCCGTGAGCGGCGATTCGCCGATCAGTATGTGATACAACATGCTGCCAAAAAAGTAGATGTCGCTGCGCGGGTCGTCCTTGCGGACGCCCGTACCGCGCTCGAGCGCCGCATAGTCGATGGCCCGTGCGCTGGGGCAATCGGCCAGAGCGGCCTCGTTGCTGGTATCCGCTAAAGCGGCCAAGCCAAAGTCCACTAGCTTGGCTTTGCCCTGAGAAGTCACCAACACGTTGCTCAGTTTCATATCTCGGTGGGTCACGCCTCGGGCACTCGCAAATGCCAAACCCGCGGCCACGTCGCCCATCAATTGCAGCGACGTCTTGGGATCGATTTTCTTGCGAATACGGGTTAGTTCGCGCAGCGTCTGGCCTTCCACGAATTCCATGACCATGAAGGGATTGCGCGGGTCGGGATCGACTTCGTGAATGGCCACGATGTTGGGGTGCCGCAATTCGATGCCCACTCTGGCTTCGCGCATGAATTGTTCGACTTGAACGGGTTCGCTTCGGTGCCGACGACGGAGAACTTTTACCGCGACCACGCGTCCTGTCTCGCGATGTACGGAGCGATAAACTCGCGCGAACGTTCCGGCTCCAATTAGATAGAGTACTTTGTAATGGCCGTAGAAGAAGCCCGTCCGCTCGCCTTTTAGGATCCGGTCTACCTGCAAATTGGTCAGCAGTTCGCGGCGCTGCAAGACGCGAATCAAATCTTCGCACGTGCCCTCGATGCCGCCCACCTCAGACCAAGCCTGCTCTACTTCTAGCGGCTCCAGCAGTCCAAGCTCGACAATTCGCTGCGATAATTGGGTGGGGGTGAAGTCGACCATAGACAGCGTTTGTAGCTCGGAGCGTAATTAGAATCGTGCAGTGACCGCCAAAAATCCAGTTCTGATACTAAGCAACCCGCTCGCAAAACGCAACTTGAATGGGCGCATCGGCAGGCTCACTCGCGGGTAGGGACTAGTTGGAAAGTCCCATTTTGTGAGCCGAGCCTACGAAAAAAGAGACGCCTATCGCTATGCGTCTCTTTTTCGGAGAGACCACACCCTGGGGGCCGTCTGCTGGACGCCGTGGCGTGGCGGGCAAACGAGGTCGTGTGGTAGGTTAGTCCTGAGGGAGGCTTAGGAATCGCAGCCATCACCCAACTCATTGAGTTTTTCGAGGAATTCGTCGCGTTCCCGGCGAGTCGCTTCCAAATCGAAAACGAGGTATTTCATGTCCAGGCGAAGTTGACCTAGCGCTTCTTGCACCAATGTGAGGATGCGGCGGCGGCGAACACTGCTTTCGGTCACGCGACGCAAAGAAGGCAGCAAGCGAATTCGCTGTTCGATGGGCAGCGAATCCACAGCTTCGATCAGTTCAAGTAGATCGGTGGGGATATCGTCTTGCTTGGTTTCATCGCTGCGAACAGGTGCTGAACTCATAAGTCTGCCTCCGAAATGTTTGAGGGTCTTGGCCGCTGGGTCGGCTCTCTTGTGCAGGATTACTAAAGCACTGCGAATGCCGGAAATCCAGCTCGGCTTTGATAATAGCACTAAGCTCTTTGATTTCAAGCACTTATGAAAATCGTTGCAATTTGACTCTTTCGCCCGTGTTGCATAATCGCACCATCAATTGCTCTGTGAATTCCCTGTAAGTTGTTCTATAGATAGGACTTACGTTTAATACGACGCTCTCCAGTCCAATGTGGCTTTCGAGCAACATTTTTTCAAGTACGCTGACGATTGTCCCCAAAGGGTAATTCGTGATGGACAGTTGCAACCAATTTGGCAATCCGCCAACGCAAAAGTCGGGGACATTGTGCCAACTGCAGCCAAGTTTGGGGTTTGGCTCACCGTGGCCCCACCTGGTAATCACAATTCTGTTTGTTTTGGTGAGCCTTCCGCCAGCCATTGCACAGAGAATGGATTCGTTCGAGGGCGGCGAGACGCGTTGGGGCCTGGTCGAAAGCGACTGTCAAGCTCAGCTTTCGCTGCACGAGATCAGCTTAGTCATGCCCCATGCCGGCAGCGCTTGCGAATCGTTCGATGTCGAATGTGGACCAGGTTCGATGGCCTTTTTAGCGTACCCCATCGAGCCCTGCCTAGTTCTGAACGAATTTCAGCCAGTGATCTGGACGCGGTCCAGCAGCGGACAAATACAGCTTGGCGTTCGAGTCGTATTTCCCTTGGCCGAGCATCCTGTAACCGAAGGCAGGCTCAACACGATTTTGTGGGGCACCACGTATGCTGAAACTGGGCAATGGCAGATGCTGTCCGTAGACGCTCTGGAGAAGAAGCTCAGTGGTGAAGTGATAGGCCTGCGACAGCGCTATGGCGCGGACATCGATTTGAGTGGAGCCTACATCGACTGCCTGGTGCTCAACGCCTATACAGGTCCGGGCAGGTGTCGCATTCAGCTCGACGATTTGAATTTGCGGGGCTTGATTTCTCGGACTTCGTTGGGTTTGCCGCTGGCGTCCAACTGGCGTGAAGTCTGGCGCTGGCGGGCTCCCATTCGTTCCGCCGAACAGCGGTTTTGGGAAACTGCCAATCGCCCGCCAACTTGGCTGCACGACTACCATCGCGAATCGCTACCCTGGCTGAAGTCGCTGGGGTTTTCAGGCATGATGCTCAATCAGCTTCCCAGCCAAACATTGCTGATGCAAATCCAGGAAGCCGGTTTGGGCGTAATCTCGCCACCGCCTCCCCACAATCTGGTCTTCGAAACAAGTGCCGCGCGCGCGATCAAAGGCTGGAGTGTAGGTGCGGCGCTCGACGCTCGGCAGGCAGATACGGCGCGCACTGTGGCGATGAGAATAAGCGAGTTGCCGAGTGACCTGCGACGCCCGCTGGTGGGCGAAGCACTCGAGCAGTATTGGTTGTTTAGCCGCATCGCAGACGAAGTGATCATACCGTTTCCGGCGGCTTTGTCGGCCGGCGATACGCTTGCGAAGATGCAGTGGGTTGCTCAAAATCTGGAATCAACCAAGAAACGCGGGCAGGGTTGGGTGTCTATCGAAATAGGGCCCAATCCAGCTCTCATCGACCAGGTCCGCACTGCTCATCAAGTCATCGCGCCCGAGCAAGAATTCGAGTCGTCGCAAGCCAACCCTTTTGGCATGCGGTATCAAGCGGCCTGCGCCGTGATGGCGGGTGCTCGGGGGTTGGTATTTCGGGCGTTCAAACCGCTCGAGCAGACAACCGACGGTGACAATGCCACGCTGGCGGCAATCCGCTGGATCCACAGTGATCTGGAATTGTGGGGCCCATGGATCCTCGGTGGGCAATCCAGTCCGCCGCCTACGCGCAATCGAGACGACTACCAAATCGCCGCCTGGAGCGTCTCGCAAAGCCGATTGGTGCTGGCCATCGCCATGCCCCCAGATGCACAGTATTGTGTACCCGCAACCGCCGCTCAGCCGTTGGAGCTCAAGCAGGTAAGCTCGACCGCACCGCTACAGGTTTTTCGGTTGACCGAAGGCCGCTTGGAGCGTCTACAAACCCAAATCGACTCTTCCGGCATGCAATGGCGGGTGGCAACTCCCAGTCCAGTGGAAACATTTGTAGTCACTTCAAATCCGCTCGTGATCGACTTCCTCCGCGCCCAAGTCAGCCAGCAAGCCGACCAGCGAGCTGCGGACCAATTGGATGTGATCAACTACGATCTGAGCTTAGCTGCCAAACTAATCGAGGCGCGATACAAACCGACAGGCAATGCTAACCAGACTGGTGCCACCGACCAAGTGCGCCAATTGGCATTGGCTCAGCGACAATTAGAACAGGGCTTTCAGACGCTGCACTCAGGGCAAGCCACTGCCGCATTTGCACTGAGCGCGCGGGCCAGCGAGTTAGTGCAATCCGTTTTGTACGAAGCCCATCAAACCGCTACTAGCAATTTGGCGACGCCGCAATCGAGTCCTTTTGTGGTCAGCCCAACCACTCTGCGCTACCATTGGCTATTAGCGGATGCCTGCGCTCGCAGCAATTGGCGCGAATTGGTTGTCCCTGGCGCTACGCTGACTCAGCCGCATGAGCTGGAAAGGCTCGGCTGGTCACTCGAACAACGCCCACTAAACGATGTAGATTTGCAAGTTGAATTCTTGCCGTCCAAGGGCGAGCGAGCCCCAGGGTTGAGGTTGGCCGCCTACGCTACAACTGAGCAAATGGCCTCTGGACAGCCAGCCATACAAGGTGGCTACGAAGGTGCCACGTCGCGCGTGCGCAGTGCGGCGGCTCCCGTCCGCGCGGGCCAGTTGGTACGCATTTCCGCCAAAGCGCGAATTCTCCGCCCACCGACGAAGGATGACGCGGGCTTGCTGCTCTACGACAATCAAGCGGGACCGAGTCTTGGCCAGTTGGTGCGTGGCAAAGTTGGTGAGTTGGTCGATATCGAGCTCTACCGTTTCGTGGTGGCCGACGGCGAATTTCGCATTCTTGCCGAGTGCCGCGGCGAATGCGATATCGTGCTCGAGTCGCTCAACACGAGCCTGATCGAACCAGCCGTCAATCGTCAGAGCTACGAAACTTCACCCGCGCAATTGCCCGTTTCAAGTTACAGTACTCCCTAGTGCTTTTGTCAAAGTACTAAACGTGGGTAACAGTCTCGGCCGTTTAGGCGATAGTCTCGGTGGATGGCGGAGGAACCGTGGCCATCGTACAACCGCTATTTCGCCGAACTCGATTAAATCAACAGGCCGCTATCGCCAAAACGGCTAATCCCTGTTTTTGACTTTGGCAAAGGACTAGCGTTAATTCGCAGCGCAGTATTTTTGCTTGGCCAATTCGTTTGTGCTTGGCGGGGAGCTTGCCTCCCTCCCAGCATGCTTTGGTGTACGATCATACTTTGGCCGGCGGCTGGCAATCGAGCGATTTTTAACTTGGAAATCGAAATACCATGAGACAGATACTGAAGTTTTTTTGCATAAGCTGGTTTGCTGGTCATCTCTTAGTCAGCCTGCACGCGCAGTCGCAAAACATACAGCAAGTGGGCGAGATCCAGTTCTCGTTGCCAGCGGGACTGTCGGTCGAGCGTGCCGCATCAGAGTCGCTAGTCCATTGGCCTGTCGTAGCCGATTGGGATTCCGAGGGCCGATTGGTGCTGGTCGAATCCGGTGGTGTGTCCAAGCCGATCCAGGAGCATAACAAACAACTACTGCATCGGGTCGTGCGTCTAGTGGATGAAAATCACGATGGGCAGTTCGATCGACGCATTGTGGCGGCTGACCAGTTGCCCTTTCCGGAGGGAGTCCTGTGCCTAGGGGTCGATCTGTTAGTTAGCGCACCGCCCAATATTTGGAAACTGACCGATGCGGACGGCGATGGCGTTTGCGAGCGGCGTGAAATCTGGTTCGATGGCCAAACGATCACCGGTTGCGCCAACGATTTGCACGGACCTTACCTTGGCCGCGACGGTTGGGTCTACTGGTGCAAAGGTGCGTTTGCCGAGCAGACGCACCTCTTGCGATCCGGTCAAACCGCCATCGATTCGGCGGCACACATCTACCGTCGAAAAATCGAAGGTGGACCGATCGAAGCCGTGATGAGCGGTGGTATGGACAATCCGGTGGAAACCGCTTTTACACCCGAAGGCGAACGGTTTTTCACCAGCACTTTTCTACAACATCCAGGCGACGGCTTGCGCGATGGGATCGCCCATGCCGTCTATGGCGGAGTCTACGGCAAGCAACACGGTCCTATCGATGGGCTAGTGCGCACAGGTCCTTTGATGCCGATCATGACGCAACTTGGGCCCGCAGCACCCAGCGGGTTAACTTGTTTGGAAAAAGATGTTCTACTCCCCACATCAAGTGGGGAATCGGGCTCGGTGCGGTGGCTGACGGCTGCCTTGTTCAATCTACAGAAAGTCACCGCCCATCGACTGGTCAGTCACGGCGCGACTTATCAGACCGACAATATTGATTTGCTGGTTGGCAATCGCATCGACTTTCATCCAACCGACATATTGGAAGACGCCGACGGAAGTCTGCTAGTTGTAGACACAGGCGGTTGGTACGACCTGTGTTGCCCGACGTCACGAGTCGACCAACAAACGGCGGCGGGTGGCATCTATCGCTTGCGTGGGCAAACGCAGCTAGCGCATCCTGTGTTACCCGCGGTGGATTGGCAGACCGCCACCCTGCCAGACTGCGTGACCTATCTGACAGACTCACGACCGTGGGTCGCGAGGATGGCGCAGCTCAAGCTTAGCCAAGCTGGCGATGCGGCCGTCTCGCAATTGAGCCAACGGCTTGGCGATAATTCGCTCGAAGTTGATCTGCGTCTACGCTATTTGTGGGCCCTGACTTCGACTGGGACTCACGCAGCCCTGGCAGCGATCGAGTCGGTTCTATCTAGCGGGCAGCCTCAATTGGTCCAAGCTGCCTGCCATGCAATCGCACTGCACCGCTATCAGCCCGCGAAACGGAAACTGGAAGAATTCTTAGTCGCAGGACCTACGGAAGCGCATCGATTGCCCGTGATTCGCGCTGCTTCCGAGGCGCTCGGCCGCATCGGAGATGCTCACTCGGTAGACGTGCTGATGGGACTTACCCAGTCGCCACAGATCGATGCTGTGTGGCTGCACTCCTGCATTTTCGCGTTGATTGAAATCAACGATTCGGATGCAGTGGCCCACTTTCTCACCAGTGCTTCTGCCAGCGATCGACGTATCGCACTATTAGTGCTCGACCGTCTGCACGACGCGCAGCATTTATCACAAGATGTTTTGCTGGCCTCATTGGTCTCGCAGGATGCTCAAGAGCGAACGGTAGCGGTTGATATTCTCGGTCGCCATCTCGAGTGGCTCGAAGCGGCGCTCCCAGCCTTGAACACTTTTCCACACCAAGAATACATGTCATTGTTTTCGATTTGGAAAGACGAAGCCAAGTTGCATGAGCTGGTGGCCCATTGGCTAGATGCCCGCAATGAAGCCGCCCATTGGAAACCGACCATCGAACACTTGTTCGCTGAGCGCACGGGTCAGCCACCACCGGCTTGTTGCATCCAGCCACTGTGCGAGTGGTTTGAGTCAGAACCGCAGGTCGCAGCCGTACTACTAACACACATGGATCTCACGCCCGAATACTGCCAGCCACTTGTCCAGTGGGTGCGAGACCGGATCGAGCGCGCTGAGAAACTAGAAAAACAACTGCTACTAGTTCGCTGTCTGCCTGCAAATCACAGCCTTGCCAACCCGAAGTTGACGGACCAGGCCGTTCAATGGTTTGTGGCAGCCGAGGGTGGCCAGAGACGCATAGCCGCAGAGGCGTTACAGCGTGTTTCGCTCACCGACGATCAAGCCTTGGAGATCGTCGATGCCCTCGAGCGGCTTGATTCACGCGATCTGCCGAGCGCGATCGATTCGGTTAGCTCCGTGCAATCGGACTCGATCGATACTCGGCTGCTGGAACGACTGGTCCAGTTGCCCGCAGCACGCGGGCTGCCGGTGGGTCTTCTCGAAAATATCTACCGCCACCGAAGTAGCGAGTTACAGAGGAAGATCGAGGCGACCGTTCAGAATCTGTTAGCACCCAGCGAGGATGTTGGCCGACAGTTGACTGAAGTGCTTGCACAACTGCCCAGTGGTAATGCCGTGCGCGGACTAGAGATTTTTCGCAGTACTAAAGCCGCTTGCTCGGGCTGCCATCAGATGGGTTATGTCGGCAGTAAGATTGGGCCCGAGCTCACGCGCATCGGCCAAACGCGCACACGCCAGTCGCTGCTGGAGTCCATCCTATTTCCGAGTTCGCGAATTGAACAGACCTACCAAATGCTCAAAGTACTGACGGTGGATGGACAGATTTATCAAGGGCTGGTTACCGGTCAGACGGAAGCCACACTACAGCTTCAACTGACCGTCGAAAAGAGCGTTACGATTCAGGTGAAGGATATTGAGCGCCAAGAGCCTGGCTCCATTTCGATCATGCCAACAGGCATGGTAGAGTTACTAGGCAAGCAAGAAATTGCCGACTTGCTCGCGCTGCTCGAAGCTGCACGCTAACGTCGGCTTTTACGTATGGCGATTGGTCTGATATGCAAAATCTGGAACGTTTGGCATCCCGAGATAAACTGACTATCGATGCGTTGACGATTTGGCAAGCCGGCGTGGATGCGGTCAGGCCGCAGCGGCTGTTCGAAGATAGACTCGTCTTACAGGGAACCCTGCTGTGCGTCGAAGACGTAGTCATCGATCTGGCTAATACGCGGCGATTGCTGGTGATCGGTGCGGGCAAAGCTTCTGCAGCCATGGCGGTGGCTTTCCATCGTACGATTATCATGCAGCTGCCGGCCAACTTGAGACATTTACAACTCGGCGGTTGGATCAATGCGCCAGCGGGAACATTTTCTGACGCCGATCAAAAATTGCTTGGCTCAATTCACTTGCACGCAGCGCGACCGGCAGGGAAGAACGAGCCGACTGAGGCAGCCGTGTTCGGGACGCAGCAGATACTTGAATTGATCGGAAACTGCAACGCGCGGGACGTGGTGATCTGCCTGCTCTCCGGGGGTGGCTCGGCGGTTTTAGCCGCGCCTCGACCTGGCCTAAGTCTGGCGGACAAACAAGCAGTTGCCCATGAAATTGCGGCAGCCGGTGGGAATATCCAGCAACTTAACACGGTTCGTCGGGCACTGAGTTCTGTCAAAGGAGGCGGTTTGGCCCGCGCCTGTCGGGCCGGTCGCCTGTTAACGCTCGTCATCTCCGATGTACTTGGTGATCCGCTTGAAACCATTGCCTCGGGACCCACTGTAGTCAGTGCCAGTGTCGATGCGCCCCAGGCACTAGATGTGCTCCAGCAACTGGGTTTAGAAACAAATCCAAAGCTGACGAACGTGGTTCGATTTCTCCAGAGGGACGCTACAAAATTGAAGGCACCCGAGATGGTGTGCAGCGAAGTTTCGCATGTCATCCTCGGAAACAATGCAGATGCCGTCGATGCAGCAGGAGTCAAGGCGGTCGAATTGGGCTATCGCTACGTGATGCAATCGGCGAGCGGCCCCGAAGGCGACGTGCTCGAGTTATCCAAGTTCGCCTCGGAGGCCATCGAGCAGTTGACGACCCAGGGTGAGATCGATTGTTGGATCAGCGGCGGCGAACCGACCGTGAAATTGCCCTCAAACGGAGCTGGACGGGGAGGGCGAAATCAACAGTTGACGCTGGCCATCTTGCACGAACTTTGTCCGCGGGGCGTACCTAGACAAGCAAATGGAGCGAATAGTGGCCGTGATTATGTATTTGTGAGCGGGGGCACCGACGGCGAAGATGGACCCACCGATGCGGCTGGAGCCTATTTCAATTCTCAGGTTTTGGCCCAAGTTGAGTTGCTACAGCTCGAACCCGAGTTGTACCTTACCCGAGCGGACGCTTATTCTTTTTTTGAGCAAGTCGGCGGCCTGCTAAAAACGGGGCCAACGGGCACCAACGTTTGCGATCTGCGAATTGCGCTGGCGGAGAAGCCGTAAGATTACTCTAGAATTTGGGGCGTTCCTGTCGCAAGAATTCGTTTACCGAGGTTGGTGACTCGGTCGTTTCCTCGCGCCACATCCAACCCAACATGCCCGTTCCGGCCTTCGTCGTTTTTTGGGAGTTCTGAGGCTGATAACCCTGCTGCTGGCTGGTGGTTTTCTTTTCGAAGGGATTCAAAAAGTCGACGGTATTGTTCCAAGCTCTTTTCGTAGACTGTCCCATTTTCGAAAATGTGGAAGGGCCAGCTGGCGCGGTGTTGGTGGCTTGCTCCGCAGATGTCCACGGTAGCTTGGGCATGCTCAGCAGCGGTTTGTCGCTCGACTTCTGGTTTGCGCCATTGAAGTAGGTGCTTTTTCGAACCGCGGTGTCGCCGGAAGAACTCGACTCCGCCATGGGGTTCCAGGTCATTGGATTCCACCATTGCGTTGTCTTTTCCTGACCAACACTGGTCTGATTAAGTGCCGCCAGCGCAATAGCGAGGGCTAGGATTGAACGAGCATCCATGCTGATCACTCCGAGGAACAGGAAGGTAAATACAGTTGAGCGGATGGTTGCAAAAAACGGACGCTGCGTCCAGAGAGAAGTTGGACCTGGTTTTGTCCTGCTGCCTGACACTTTTCGAACAGCACCACGGCTTCACTTGATGGGTGGCGTCTCGACTTGAATATGCAGTTCGTGCAACTGCTTTGTTTCAACCGAACCTGGGGCTTCGGTCATTAAGTCCATCGCGCGCTGTGTCTTGGGGAAGGCAATGCAGTCGCGAATATTATCCATCCCGCCAAATAGCATGACGACGCGGTCGACACCCAGTGCGATTCCACCGTGTGGCGGAGCACCATAGCCGAGTGCGTCGAGCAAGAAGCCAAAACGGTCTTTGGCCATTTCGGGCGAGATACCGAGCAAGTCGAAAACAATTTGCTGCGTGTCGGCATCATGGATTCGAATCGTACCTCCGCCGGCTTCATAGCCATTGATAATCAAATCGTAGGCCTGAGCGCGGCAAGCCTGCGGAGTCGATTTCAAGCTGGCTAAGTCCTGTGGACGTGGGGCAGTAAACGGATGGTGCATCGCTACCCAGCGCGACTCTTCCGCGTCATGCTCGAACATCGGAAACTCGACAACCCACGAAAAATGCATTTGCTTGGGGTCGTACAATTTCAACTCGGCCGCCAAGCGTCGGCGCAGACCGTTGAGGCCCTTGCAGGTTACGTCCCACGAGTCGGCTAGCAGCAGAATCAAGTCGCCTGGCGCAGCCGCAAATTTCGTCTTCAGCCCTTCGATCACCGGCGGCTCGACGTTCTTGCTGATCGGCGACCATAGCGAACCATCGGGTTCGACACGAAACCAAGCCAGCCCCTTCGCTGCAAAATCGTGCTTGACGAACTCAGTGAGCTCATCGATGCGCTTGCGCGAAAACTCTTCGGCTCGCTTCTCGATTTTGATGCCGCGCACAAAACCACCTGCATCCACGGCGCCGCGAAATACGCGAAACTCGCTCTGCTTGGCTAAATCGCTGCAGTCGAAGATCTCCATGCCGTATCGCAAATCGGGCGCATCGCTGCCGAAGCGCTCCATAGCTTGATCATAGGTCATCCTAGGCAGCGGCGTCGGCAGTTCGATGCCTAGTAAGTCCTTGGCCAGTTTTGTCATCAAGCCATCGATCATGCCGATAATATCCTCGGAATTCACAAAGGACATTTCCATGTCCAACTGCGTGAATTCGGGTTGTCGGTCGGCTCGTAGGTCTTCGTCGCGGAAACAGCGCGCGATTTGAACGTATCGATCGTAGCCTGCGACCATTAGAATTTGTTTGTAGAGCTGCGGCGATTGTGGTAGCGCAAAAAAGTGCCCCCAATGCACGCGGCTGGGCACCAAGTAGTCTCGAGCGCCTTCGGGAGTGCTGCGGCCCAAGATGGGCGTTTCGACGTCGATGAAATCATGGTCCGCGAAGTAGTCTCGCATGGCTTTGATAATTTGGCTGCGCAGGACCAGCGTGCGCTGCATTTGCTCGCGGCGCAGGTCGATGTAACGGTAGCGGAGACGCAAATCTTCACCCGGCAATTCTTCCTGATTGGGGAAGAAAGGCGGCGTCTTGCAGCGGTTCAGCAAGCGTACTTCGGTGGCGCGGACTTCAATATCACCCGTAGCGATTTTCTCATTGACCTTGCCTTCCAGTCGCGATGAGACCACGCCTGCAAATAACACCACATCCTCGCCGCGTAGACGCTGTGCGATTTCCAAATAGGCTGCGCCGCTATCGGGTGTCACGACGACTTGGGTCTTCCCATAGCGATCGCGCAGGTCGATGAAGATCATACCACCGTAATCGCGGGTGGAATCGACCCAGCCGCAAAGCGTGACTTGTTGCCCAATATCGCTGCTACGAAGCTGGCCGCATGTGTGTGAACGAAGCAATTTGAAAGTCCTGTAGTGCGATAAACCATAATACGCGCGTCATTTGACCAGCAGATTTTAATGTTCAAGCCGATTCCGCCTAGCCGAGCCTCCGAATTCGGAATCCCACAAACGTGGCACCCGCAGCTAGCGCCGTCGGCTCACTCAAGAGTTCAGGGCCGCGGAATTTGCTGGGATTTGCGATTGAATTCGGCTGGATCGAAAGGATCAAACGAGGCGGCGGCTGGCGGGCTGGTGGTTGCTTTGGCTGTAGTTGCTGCCGACGTGGGCACGCTGCCGAGGGCCGCACTGAGTTGAAAATCGAGTGCATCCAGCTCTGATAGGGTAGGGGGGGGCTGCCCTTCAGGAAATCCTGTCGGCTCGACACCCAGTGTTCCAGCAGATTCCAGAACTCCATGGCGCTGCGGCACTTGACGCAACTGAGTCTGGCCTGGCTCGACTGGCACCAGCATGACCGCTGGCTGAAACGGCACAAATTGCCGTTGATCGGCGGATCGTACTTGGTGTTGCAATCGGGTTTGGTCGGTGACTACAGCCGCCACAACCGGATTTTGGGCAAAATCAATCCACGACTGCAACTCGGTCACTAGCTGATTATCCGTGGGGGCGATGGCGGCTGTCGTTTGCAGTCCATGCGGCGTAGTCGCGAAGCGCAGCAGCGGCGAAACTTCCTTGGAACTGATAGAGACATGTCGCATGACGCTGGCCAAATTGTCTGAAGTAATTCTAGCGTGAGCTTTGGGGTAGGGCTCGATCAACCGCAAGTGATTGGCGCTCTGCGCGCCATGGCAAGCCGACTGAGAACAGCGATTGATTAAAATTGGTTGCACGCGTTCCATAAACTGCCTCGCAACTTGGGGCGGTGCGGCGGACTGAGCACTGGCTGTACTGGTTGTACTGGCTGTCACAACGCTGTCGCTGGCGGTACTGGTTGTATTGGCAGGACTTGACTTTGCCAGCTCGGTGTCAGAAACTTCGGGTGGCATCCCCAAGTAGGCTCGAAAGTCTGGATCGCGGAGCATGCGTCGCTCCAGTTCGGTCGCTAACTGTAGAATCCTTGGATGCCCTGGGGCTCGCTCTGCCGCTGCCGAATAGTGCTCTGTAGCTTGGACTAGCAAGTTGTTCGCCAGGCACCACTGCGTAAGCTGGTAATGATCGCCAACGCTCCAATGCGAGATAGCTTGGCGTTTGAATAGATAAAGTTCTTCCAGCGACCCGCCGATGTGGGCTACTTTGCTCTTTGGAATAGAAATTTTCGAATTGCTGGCAATTTCAACTTCATAAAACTCACCACGCTGCTGCACGTTGCCGGAAATCACACGCTCGGTGTCTTTGAGCAGCAGCACACTTGGCACTGGCACTTGGGCTGCGGCCAAAAATGGAAAATGCCACATAGCCAATAGCGCTGCAATCGCTATGGTAAGTCGTGTTGGTTGAAAGTCAGCCCAGCGGCTGAAGTAATATGCGTGCATAGTGCCGCAGACACTACTCAGCCCCCACGTTCGGCGTCAATAGCAGCTTAGCTCCTCCCGAGCATGCTTTGGCGTCCTAACAAGCGGTATGGCCACCACAGCCTCCTTTAGCCGAATCGCTGAAAGCGAGTCGGCTAAAGGAGGAGAGTCGGCGATCCTACGTCTCTTAGTACACCAAAGCGGCGTCCGTCGGCGGCAAGCGCCGAACGGACGTGCGCGTGTTATGAAATCATAGAAAACTCTGAACGCTAACTAACCAGGAGACAACGGTAATGCAGCGAGTGAGCGTGCGCTTCGAAGGCAGAGTGCAGGGAGTTGGCTTTCGCGTTAGCGTCGCGGAGATCGCTGGCGGTTTTGCGGTGGTGGGTCGTGTCGCCAACGTGCTGGACGGCAATGTCGATCTTCAAGCCGAAGGCGAGCCCGCAGAGCTACTAGGATTCTTACAGGCCATCGAGCAGAGGCTGAGCCGCTACATCGTTCAAAGTCATCAGAGCTGGTCCGATGTGTCCCATCCTAACTGGACCGATTTCGACATCGGCTCCGATTTGAGCCGCTAGCAGGTAACAAGAAATGCGGACACCCGTTGGTGCCAAGGCTTAACTTACGCAGAGGGAGCTGCGGTTTCAGCCTTGGCACAACGGGTGCCAACTTCGCAATCGGTGGTGATACTGTCCGCCACCAGAGTCTAGTTTAGACTCGTCCCTGTCCAAACTTCTTTAAGAGCTGATCCAAGTACCACATTGTACCGCACATGACGGTGCGATCTGGCATGCCGCTTACGTCGACAATTGTCAGTCCGCCAGATACGGAAGTCAATTCCGTCGATGCAAGTGTTTGCATGGCGTGTAGCTCGCATGGAAGAGTAGGCTTGGTTTCGGTTTTCGTGTTCTGGTTCATGTTCGTTGACCTTTGCTTGAGTGGTTGAAAATAAATTGTGTTGCAGGTGAGGTTCGG
The DNA here is from genome assembly GCA_041741955.1 of Pirellulaceae bacterium. Lineage (GTDB taxonomy): Bacteria > Planctomycetota > Planctomycetia > Pirellulales > Pirellulaceae > Aureliella. Next base: position 82,579 of record JBGSJL010000257.1, read on the forward strand.
CAATCGACATTGACTGTCGTACCTCGGCGACCGTTGGCGACACGTACTGGACGCGGCTCAGGTAGTCGGCTTGATAGTGAGTACATCACCCAACCACTTGACTGCACGTTCGACGAATCTCAGGAAGCTAAAGCCACCTTGAACAGATGTCATTTCGTGGCTGGCGAGCGATTGGAATGTTGAGCTAACTTTCATCGTTTCTCTCCGATCTGGTGCCCTTGGTTTGTGAACCTTGCGTACCAATAGGGCTTTTGGTTTTGCAAGGGGTTTTGGTTTGGCTGGTCTGTTTGGCCTGCTACTATAGAAGCGTCAGCGGGCGAACTTTGTTACTGGCTATTTTGTCCCATTGCCTTGTTTACAAACTGATCACGTGACGAACTTTACGGAGCAGCAGCGATAGCAGCGAATCGCGTTCGACAATGACTTCGCCCATACCGGTCATGCCGAGCTTCATGGCTAGGGATTCACCATCGCGATGTAGCGTTTGCAGCGGGATTTTCACTCGCAAGGTATAGCTTGCCGGCTGCTGCGGCTCTTCTTTGCTAACGGTTGAATCGGGTGATATAAAGCGGAGACTTCCATCGAGCGTTCCATAGGTTTGATAGTCAAATGCGTCCATCTTGATGCGCACGGGCATATCCAATCGTAGTTGTCCTACATCCGCAGCTTTAACCGACATCACCATTTCCAAGTCGCGGGTGGGCACAATCGTCAGGCTGATGACACCCGGCTGCACAAAATCGCTGGTAGAAACACGGCAGTTGGTCACGATACCATCGACGGGTGATACGATCGTGCAGCGCTGTCGATCGCGTTGAAATCCGATTAATTGCAAGCGTTTGCGTTCCAGTTCATTCCGTTTCTCCTGCATGGTGTTGAGCGATTCGTGGAGTTTCGTGTTATGGCTCTCGATCAGAGCTTGCAGCGTCTGCTCCATGACTTTGGGACGATGTTCATCGACGGTGAGTTGCGTTTCGGAAACCGCCAGTTCGGCTCGGGCCAAAGCCGCTTGGGCCTCGGAAAACTCTTGGGCGGACACGATTTTGCGCTGGAGCAATTCGCTCAGTCGCCGCACTTTTGCCTGTTCAACGATCAATTCCGCATCGGCAGCAATGATCTTGGCCTCGCGCCGCGCCCGCTCGCGCTGCATTTGGCTATGGGCTTCTTCGATCTCTGCCTGAGCCCGCTTCTGAGTCGCTTCGAACTCGATTCCTAGTAAGCCATGTCGCTCGGTCATCTGCTCGATGCCGGCTTCAATAGCGACAATTTCTGCTTCCGCTGTCGCGATTTGATGGTCGAGTTGATCGGTGTTGATTTCCAACAGCAATTGACCTCGCTGTACCCGCTCATCTTCGCGAACATACACGACGGCTACTCGCCCAGCCACTTCGGTACTAACTTGCTCGCTAGCCGATTCGACACCGTGTTCATTGGCGACCGGCCGCATACGACCGGTGCCTCGAATGATAACGTTGGCTTGAGTCCACACGGACCAGCCTATCGCGACCACAATTAGAACGGAAAGCAACACACACGCCGCGTGGATTCGCAATGGAACCGGAGCCCGATGTGTTCGATAAAACTCGCTGCATTCTTCGAGATTTAATACTGCTAAGTTGCCGTGGTTCGACATGACAGGAACTCTCCGCTTTTTCTAGGAAACTGAAACAAATCCTAGGCTTGTTAAGCGGTGATTTTCAACGCATGTTACTGCCTGTCTCAGGATCAAGCGGAAAATACGTGGGATTGGCTTCCAGCCTGTCATGCGGGAATCGACAGGCTGGAAGCCTATCCCACGCTAGCGGAAGTGCGAGCTTGGTAACACATCCGCATTAGATTCGCTTACTAGGTCAGCTTGATACTGCAATGCAGTTTGAGCCCTGTTTGTTTCGGGGTTCGGGATTTTAGACCTAATGTAATGGTCTGCTCGACTCCAACCACGACTAGTTCTAGGAGGTCAACATGACCACAAAATTTCAGCTACTTGAGAAACGGGAAATGCAACGCGTATCGGGAGGATGGTGGTCCTTTCTCCTAATTGCGCCATTCGCGCTCGGTGCAGCCATCCGCTACGCCATCGACCCAGGTGCCTATAAGTAACCGTCGCTGAGCATTGCGCCTGACAAGTGAGTCCGGACGATTTTCGGCCGGTCTTCACTTGCCCAGGGCACTTCTTTTCAACCGTCATTGTCTGATTTAACGACTTTTCTAGAGGGAGATTCACATGGCCAAATATTCTTATGTTCGCCAGGATGACCAAAGCGATTGTGGCGTGGCGGCTCTGGCCACGATTGCACAACATTATGGAAAGAGCCTATCGGTGCAGAAGTTGCGGCAGTCGGCAGGCACGGATCGCATGGGCACCAATCTAGTCGGTCTGTTGCGTGCGGCTGAGGACATTGGATTTATTGCCCGCGGCGTCAAGGGTCCCTACGAAGGTTTGACCGAGATCACGCTTCCAGCCATCGCTCATACGGTCAACGAGCATGGCGAAGGACATTTTGTCGTGCTCCATCAAATCTCCTCGAAAGGTGTCGTAGTTGCCGATCCGGCCAAAGGCATTCTTAAGCTCAGCCAACAAGATTTCTCGGCCCGCTGGACGGGCTATCTGCTGCTCGTAGAACCCGACGCTAGCAAGGCAGGTAATGGCGATACGGTTCCCAGCCCGCGCCGCCGCCTACAGGCTCTGCTGTGGATGTTCAAAGCAGTTTTGGCCGAAGCCTTCCTGTGTGCACTGCTCATGACTCTGCTGGGACTGAGCACCTCCTACTTCGTGCAAATTCTTGTGGATTCAGTGTTAGTGCAGGGAGAAAAACGATTGCTGAACGCACTGGGCATCGGCATGCTGCTAGTGCTGATCTTTCGATCGCTATTTAGTATCTTGCGACAATACCTGCTCGCTTTTGTGAGCCGCCGCATCGACTTGGGACTCATCGCTGGCTATGCTCGGCACCTATTCCGGCTGCCCACATCCTTCTTTGAAATGCGGCAAGTGGGCGAGATCATTTCCCGAGTCCATGACGCAACTAAAATTCGCGAAGCGATTAGTGGCACGGCGCTGACGATTGTGGTCGATGCCGTCATGGTTTTGATCTCCGTCATCGTGCTGTGGTTTTACGATTGGCCGTTAGCCGCCGTGGCCACCGCTTTTGTGCCGTTACTTTTCATCAGCGTGTTGTTGCACCTACCAACGGCCAAACGCCTTTCCCGCCAGGCGATGGAGGAGCAGGGTGCGTTTTCCGCGAATCTTGTCGAAGGTATCACGGGTGTCGATACCATCAAATCCTTTTCGCTGGAGCGAGAACGCTCGCAGATTTGCGAATTGAAATTGGTCAAAGTGATTCAGTCGGTGTTCTCATTGCAAATGCTGGGCATTAGCATGAGCACCATTGGTATCGTCGTCAACTCGGCGGCTGGCCTAGCGATTCTTTGGTACGGAGGGCATCGCGTCATCGCAGGTGAACTGACCGTGGGCCAACTGTTGTTTTTCTATACACTGCTCGGCTATATGCTCGGACCCCTGGAAAGACTGGCTTCGGCCAATCTGGGAATTCAGGACGCCCTGGTGGCCATGGATCGCCTGTATCAGATTATGGACCTGGAAACCGAAGGGGATCAACATGCAAATCTGAGCGAACTGCATACGATTCAGGATGGGATCGAATTGCGAGACGTCGAATTTCAATACGGTTGTCGCGACACGGTGCTCAAAGGGATCAACATGCGAATTCCGGCTGGGTCGCGAGTGGCGATTGTCGGTCAAAGCGGTTGTGGCAAGTCCACGCTGCTCAAGCTGCTGACCCGCAAATACGATCCGACCCAGGGAAAGCTGATTATCGATGGCGTCGATTTACGCGACTACCAACTCGACTCAATCCGTCAGAAAATCGGAGTTGTCGAACAGGAACCGTTTGTTTTCTCGGGCAGCTTGTACGACAACGTGGCGATGGGCAATCCTAACGCTGGCCTCAGCGACGTGGCCCGCGCGATCGCTGCTGCCGATCTGGAACGCTTTGTTTCCGAACTCCCACAGCGCTATGAAACACTGCTCGGCGAACGTGGAGCCAATTTATCCGGTGGTCAAAAGCAGCGACTTGCAATCGCTCGAGCCCTAGTCCGTCAGCCGGAAGTGCTCGTGTTTGACGAAGCCACCAGCCATCTCGACACGGCCACCGAACGCGCTATCCAGCGTGGACTGGAACGGGAATTTGTCGGCAAGACTGTCATCATGGTCGCACATCGACTGAGCACAATTCGGGATGCCGATATCATCTGCGTGATGGATCAAGGACGCATCGTGCAACAGGGCACACACGACGAGCTGGTCGCACAGGCCGGATTATACGCAGAGCTATGGGCAGCCCAACTTGGATCGCCCAAGATCGGACCGGTCCTTTCCGAAATCGGACTACCGGCCGCGAGCTCTGCTGAATTGGTTCTGTCGTAGTGCGAGCTACTTTGTGGAAGTATAAACCGCTTCGGGAGTATAGTAAGGGTTGTCGATTTCCAGCGGTTGAACAGGAGCGACCTGAGCGATACCGTGGGACCCAGTGGCGGCGCCGGTCATACAATGCGGGCAGCTTGGAACCGAAAACGGTTGCCAGCGGTTAACATGCGGTTGCGGCGCGTAGGTAGGGTTGGATTGCAGTTGTGGCCAGGCGGCAAATGGGCTGGCACCGTAGGGCCGAGTGTAACGCTGACCGTAGTAGACGGGTGGGTGCATTGCAAAGTAAGGTGGAGTGGCTTGGTAAGTCTGGAAACGAGCACCGCCGAATCCGCTATAGCCGAATAAATAGGCCATGGCCAAATCGCCTCCATCCGCTTTTACGGTGGTGTGGGAGGCAAGTGCCAATAGACATGGAAGTAAGTATTTCGCTAATTTCATGGGAGCAGTACCTAGTAGGTGTTGAGTTCCGCCAAAGTGGCCTCGGCGCGTGAGTTGCTCCTTTCTACGCTAATTCCCAGCCGCCGAGCGTCAAGCTTTCACCCATGTTTGACTCTAGCGGATACAAGATCAGGGCTGATTGTGACGGTTGAATCGATGGTTCCGATGGTGCCGACAGTTAGTTTCACGACGCATTTGAAACAGAAATCCACTGGACTCGGCTTCGTACTGGCCGGTGTTACGCCAGCGGCCACACCGCAGCGCTTGGCCGAGCTCCATCGCTGGCTGGACGCGGGCTACGCCGGTCAGATGTCGTACATGGAAAGTCGCCGCGCGGCGTATCAGCATCCCCGGCATGTGCTGGAGGGTTGCCGCAGCGTCCTAATGTTGGCGCTGCCCTACGGTGGTAATGGCGGACAAACCGAGAGTGCTGAAAAACACCGTCAACCACGTGACGCTAACGCGGCTCGTGTTGGAAAAGTGGCCCAATATGCCCAAGGTCAACTCGATTATCACGATGTCATTCATGCCAAGCTCAAAACGCTGCGAGCATGGTGTGCTGAACATGCGCCGCAGGCAAGCTTCCGTGGCGTCGTCGATACGGCCCCGCTGCTCGAACGCGAGTTGGCTGAGGCGGCGGGCTTGGGCTGGGTCGGCAAGAATACGCTGCTCTTAAACCGCCAATGGGGCAGCTATTTTTTCTTGGCGGCTCTGCTCACGGATCTAGAGCTAGACTACGATGCTCCACACGAAAAGGGCTACTGCGGTTCGTGTACCGCCTGTTTGCAAGCCTGCCCGACGCAAGCGTTTCCAGCGCCCTTTGTACTGGATGCTACCAAGTGCATCAGCTATTTGACGATCGAACATCGCGATGATATCGACGCGTCGCTCAGCAGTCGACTGGATGGATGGGTATTTGGCTGCGATGTGTGCCAGCAGGTTTGTCCATGGAACCGCCAGCCGCCCGATTCTTCAGAATCAGCCTTTGCTCCGCGCGATGACTTAGCGCAGCTAGATGTCTTGGCTGTACTTGCACTTAGCGACGAAGATTTTCGACAGCAGTTCCGACGCACGCCGCTTTGGCGAGCCAAACGTCGAGGCCTTTTGCGAAACACGATTTTGATAGCAGCCACAGCAAAAATGCCTGCAGCCTATCCGCTAATTGAAAAGCTGCTCGACGACGCCGAGCCGCTGATTCGCGCGGCGGCTGGCTGGGCTGTAAAGCAGTACGCGGCTACTTGCTCTGGAACGGCTGGGACAGAACCACTTGATGAATCAAATCGCGGAAGCCGTAGTTAGATGCTTGGGCAGAGCTGAGAATCCGGTCGATATGGGGTCGGTCGTTGGGGTCAGCCCTGCGCCCAATGGAGTAGCTAAGGAGTTTGCCTGCCAGCGCGCGAGCAAACAGGTCTTGTTGCTCGAGCAGAATTTCTTTGAAGCCAATGATGTTGTCGAAGGACTTGCCGTTGGGTAACTCTGCCGACGCATCGATCGCGGCATCTTTTGAGTAGCGCTGGCGCCAAGCTCCGATGGCATCGAAATTTTCAAGCGCAAACCCCGGCGGGTCGATCTTGCGGTGGCAGTCGTAGCAACTCGGTACGTCGCGATGTTTGGTGAGCTGCTCTCGGATCGTCGACGCGCCGCGTACGTCGGGATCAAGCGGCTCGACATCCGGCGGGGGAGGGGAGGGTGGTGTGCCCAGAATGTTTTCCAGTAACCACACCCCGCGTACCACGGGCGATGTGTCGATACCATTGGCTGTTACCGTGAGTATGCTGGCTTGTCCGAGGAGGCCACCGCGTCGCTTGTCGCTGAGTCCTACGCGCTTAAAGCCAGTGCCCTGAGGAAGGTCGAGACCATAGTGTCGAGCTAATGGTCGATTGACAAATGTAAAATCGGAGTCGATGAAATTGCGGATGGGCAAGTTCTCATCCAGCAGACAGCGGCAGAATAAAACGGTCTCCTGACGCATCGCCGAGCCCAAGTCGTAGTGATAATACGCTTTGAACGTTTCTCGGTCTGGCGGCGACGCGCCCAGGTCGCGGAGTGTCAGCCAGTTGTCGAGAAAGTCACTTACGAAGGAGTCCGACTTAGTGTCGGCCAGCATCCGTTCTACTTGGGCTGTGAGTACCTCGGGTTTGGCCAATTCACCGGCGTTTGCCAGTCCCATTAACTCCTCGTCAGGCAAGCTGGACCACAGGAAAAGTGCCAACCGTGTGGCTAGTGCGTGGGGTGACAGTTGCTCGCGATCGGATTCGTCCAAGTACAGAAAACTGGGCGAGCACAACACCGCCTTAAGTCCGTCTGCAAAGGCATCCAGCGCCGAGCGACCCGTAGCCTGGCGGCCTGCGACGAATGCATGCAAGCTATCGAGCTCGGCGTCCGCGACGGGTCGGCGGTATGCCCGCGTAGCGAATTTAGTTAGGTATTGTCGCAATTCAGCATCCGACAAAGCGCCGGCGTCGACGATTCTCTCCCATTCATCTCCAAGCAGAATTTTTTGACTCGGTCTGGGCCAGGTATCGTAGTGTGGGCCGCTGATTTCTATATCGTCGATTTGGATCTGTGGAAATTTTCCGTGTTTGATGGCCAGGTATCGCGCCTCGACAATCCCGCTGCGACTTGGCTCGGGGAATTGATCGGGATATTTCTTGATGGTCCGGTTCCACAAATTGCGGGCATCGTAGAGGCCATTGCGAAAGGTGAATCTCGGCGTAAAACCTTGGTCGAGCCAAATGCGAACACTGACTTGCTGCGGTCCATCTTGGAGCTCCACCTCTGCCAAAAGCGGTTCCATGGGCTGAGGTTTATGCAAGGGACCCGCCGCCTTTTGACCAGCCACTATGCCTAGTCTTAACAATTCATTGCGGTCCGTGCCCAAGTAATCATCGTCGAACGGATGCAACCGATTGAGCGCCTCGGCCTTAAATGTAATCTCGTAGAACCCATCATGCGGAGCTCCTTGATCAAACGCATGGATCGGCGCGTAGGCCCCTTCGTGCTTATCGGCACCCACGACATCGTAGAGCGTCAAGTGCGCAAAGTGATGTGTCTTGCCATGCACCTGATCGATTTCGGGTTGCTGGTGTAGATTTTCGGAAAATTTCCAAGTCTCGACCACTGGCTTTCGCAGCGGCAACATGGCCTTGTCAACGACCCGTTCGGCCGCTGCCAGGTACTTGGCGAGCAGATAGCCGGAAGTGACCAGGGACGCTCCCACATTGTCCAAGTGCTCCGAGGTCTGCTCGCGAGGGAAACCCTCGGTTGGGTCAAACATGGTGAAGTTAAGGGCCAGCAGATCGCGAACTGCATTGCGATATTCGCGCGAGTTGAGCCGCCGCAGTACCGTGTCGCCACCTGAATCAGTGCGCGCAGCGTGGTAGCCAGCGATGGCTTCGGTCAACCACTGAATAATTTTCAACTGTTGTTCTGGAGCGGGCTGTTTGGCTTCTTCGGGCGGCATGGCGCCCAGGTTCAATTGATCCAGGATGTCCTGCAACTCGGCCAGCGAGTTACTATCGCTGATGGCACCCTGCAATTGATCGAATCGGCGCTCGCCCGATTGCTTTTGCGAGCCGTGGCATTGTGTGCAATACGAACTCAAGAACGGCGCGACGGCTTCAGAAAATGTGTCGGGCTCGCTAGCATGCGCGACGCCAGCTAGCGGCACGACTGCGAAGCACCATGGCAGGACGGCGGCAATTCGAGTTGCCAACTTGCTGACCCAGCTTTGCATATTACGCCAGCTCCAGCCCGCCGAGTGTGCCGCTACTGGTACTGAACGAGTCGGTTTCGAGTCCGAACTGTTGCAGCATCGACAGGTACAAATTGGAAAGCGGTACGCGCTTTCGTCCTTCCTCAGGATATTGCTTGTGTTCGCCATGTCGAAATCCACCCCCGGCCAACACAATGGGAAGGTCGCTATTGGTGTGCGCGTTGGCATTGCCCATCCCGCTTCCGAAAAGTGCCAGCGTGCTATCCAGAAGACTGCGATCCGAATGGGGCTCGCGCATTTCTGATAGTTTGCCGATGAATCGCGAGAACTGCTCGACTTGGTAGGCTTCGATCTGCACCAGTAAGTCGATGCTCTTCTGCACATGGCCGTGGTGCGAGAGCCCGTGGTAGCCTTCGCGAATTCCTAAGTCCGAAGCGGCGAAGCTACCGCCGACTTCTACGGTGGCGACACGCGTCGAGTCGGTCTGCAAAGCGAGCGCGATCAAGTCGTATATTTTGGGCAGATCGCGAGTGAGGCCTTCGTCGGTAGGCTCGCTGATCTGCGCCTGCGGCTTAGCGATCTTTTGCCAGCGCTTTTCCAAATCGAGTTTATTTTCAACTTCACGGACGGAAGCAAAGTACTCGTCCAATTTTTGTTGGTCGGACTGGCTGATACGCCGCTTGAGCGAATTGGCGTCGCCGAGCACAGCATCGAGAATCGAGCCGTGTAGCTCGATGCGCTCGGTGGCCATCTTCCTGGCTTTGGCGTTATCCTCGAGGAAGAGTTTGCTGAACAGCTCACGCGGGCCTTGGATGGGAGGTACGCGCGTGCCGGTGCGGGTCCAGCTCATCATAGGACCGCCATGCAGTCCTGTTTCCGAACCGATGGTCAGCGATGGAAATCGTGTGGCGGCTCCCACGAACTCGGCCGCGCGCTGGTCCAGACTGATCCCACCGTCTGGCATCCCTTTGGCTTCGGCAGAGTTGACGCCGGTTAGAAAAGTATGGACCGAAAAGTGCCCGCCTTTAAGTCCGTGATCGAGGTGCGAGAACAAAGTGAAATTTTTACGCATCGATTCCAGTGGCTTCAGCAGCGGCGGCAGCACGTAGTCCGCGCCAGACTGCTCGGGCCAAAACGCGCCTGGGTACATGCCGAATTCGTTGCCCACGCACACCATGCGTCGCGGTGGGGAGCCCGCCTCAGCGGCCGTTGTTCGCCGCAGCGCGAATGTTTCTAAAGCTGGCAGTGCCAGGCATACACCGGCCGCTCGCAGGAAACCACGGCGACTGGAATTGCCGCTGTTGGCACCTAGGAAATTGTGTTTTCGCGAAGCTCGAATCTTGGTTGGCATATTTCGACTCGGCAGAAGGGTGAGGTCGAGGCAGGAGCTCTGATTGTACAAGTTTGGCAGAGCATTTACCACAGATATATGTTTGGACGCCAAAGCATGCTTCGGGGGGAGGCAAGCTCTCCACCAAGCAAACGAAGCGAAGAATTGACTACGGGAAGCCCGGCGTGGATTGTACGCTCACCCGCTCGGTTGAGATTTTGTCGGCGATCGATAGTTCCATGCCCGAGCATGTTCGCGAGACTTCTTGGGCGCGATCAAAGCCCATAATACAAGCCGCTGTGGCCATGGCGTCCGCGTCGCTGGCGCTGGCTGCGATGACAGTGGCGCACAGTGGTCCCAAAACACCTAGACCGGTGTGTGGGTCGAGAATATGACTGCGTCGGCGACCGTCGATCATGGTGAACTGCCACAAGTCGCCTGAGGTGGCAATGGCTTGATTGGCAATGCTGACCATTTGCAGCGGCTCTCCACCTTGCTCGATCGGCGCAATTTCCACTCGCCAGCCAGCACGATCCGGCGGTGGATCGCCAGCGCGCATGTTCCCGCTAATATTCACCAGCGCACTGGAGACTTGGTTTTGCTGTAAGCATTCAAAGGCTTGATCGACAATGAAGCCCTTACCGATGGCACCGAAGTCGAGCTGAATATCCGGTCGCAAGAATTGCACCGTTTGGTTGATAGAGTCGAGGCGAACATACTGCCAACCGCATTGTTGAAGAGCCTGTTCAATTTCCGACGTCGAGGGACTGCGTTTACTGCGGCGGGATTTCCTCCACAATTTAGTCAGTGCTCCGAGGCTCGCATCAAAGGCACCGTGAGTCGCTCGCTGCCAACGATCGGCAGCAACCATTGTCTGCCACAACGGCGCAGAAACTTTCACGGGCTTGGCGACGGCGGTAGAGCTCAGGCGACTGGTTTCGCTATCGGGATCGTAGTCGGTCAAGATCGCTTCTAACGCATGCACACGCTGCTCGGCGACGAGGAACGCCCTTTTTAGTACTTCGGGATCGGAGTGGTAGGCTTTGAAGCTAACCAACGTGCCCATGGCCGGAAAGTCAATCTCGTATCCAACCATACCACCCGGAGCCGACTCGGCTGCGGATGATGGCTGGGGCTTTGCAGCAAAACCGATTTCTTGACAAAAACCGCGCGAAACAAAGCAGCTAAGCCACAGACCGGCAAGTAGAATGATGCGGCCACGGCGGTATGCTAAAATAAATGTTGTTGGCGAGTACATAGCTCTATTCTAACTGGGAATTGCATGTTCGGTTTTTTGGCAGAGCAGATTCAACGAGTTGCTAAAGCGTGTTGGGTTGCGAGCGCGGGTTTTTCGCTGCTGGCGAGTTCAGGGCATTCGCGTATATACAGTCAAGAAAAAGTGGCCGCAGTTGTCGTCGAGAACTCCGAAGCGGCCCGCCAAACGGAGATGAAGCCTTACAAAGAAATCATTGAACAGGCCGACGTGAGCTTCGAGATGCTGCCGATCCCGGGCGGCACATTCTTAATGGGCAGTCCCGAAGACGAACCGGACCGCTCCGATGATGAAGGTCCGCAGCGCGAGGTGCAGGTGTCGCCTTTTTGGATGGGCAAGACGGAAGTCACTTGGGATGCCTACGACGTGTGGATGTCGGATTTGGATCTGTTCCGACGCACGGAACTAAAGCTGCCTAGCTCGCCGCGCGACGCACTGGCAGATCCATTGCAACTATCGCAGCCGACCAAGCCCTATACGGACATGACGTTTGGGATGGGCAAGCGTGGCTACCCAGCCATCAGCATGACGCAACATGCGGCCCGGACATTCTGCAAGTGGTTGAGCGCGAAGACAGGCCGCTATTATCGATTGCCTACCGAAGCCGAATGGGAGTACGCATGCCGAGCAGGAACCACGACAGCCTACTCGTTCGGCGATGAACCCGATGACTTGGACGACTACGCCTGGACCTTCGACAATACCGACGATGGCTACGAAAAGGTTGGAAAGAAGCAGCCGAACCCTTGGGGCCTGCATGACATGCACGGCAATGTGGCCGAATGGGTCTTGGACCAGTACGACGAGGCGGGCTATGAAGCGTTATTAAAAGATACGGTAGATCCGCTGGTGATACCCAAGACGCTGTATCCGCGGGTGGTGCGCGGAGGCGGCTGGAATCAGTTCCCTGAGGATTGCCGCAGCGCGGCCCGCGAAGCTTCCAACGAGGATTGGAAAAAACAGGATCCACAGATCCCCAAGAGCATCTGGTATCATACCGATGCCTTGCACGTCGGCTTTCGCTTGGTGCGCCCGTTGGTAGAACCAAGCGATGACGAAAAGAATAGCCGCTGGGAAAAAGCCGAACCGATTCAGAAAGAGCGAGTTGGCGCCAAGGCCGACATTCGCACTTAAGGTTTGTTATTTCACTCCTGGCTACGACTTTCCAGTTCGTGCCAAAAAAACTAAGACCTCGACACACAGTCGTCCACCCACCGTTCCTACTCACCCATTCTCTCATTGGAGCCGTTCATGAACATCATCGATCCATCTAACAACAATTCACGTTCGACACATGATTCGCGCCGCGGCTTCATTCAAAAGGCAGGTGCCGTCGCCGCAGCGGCCTCGCTCGTGCAGGGTTCGATGCGCAGCGTGCATGCGGCGGGCAACGAAACGATTCAGGTCGCTTTGATTGGCTGTGGTGGTCGTGGCACTGGGGCGGCTTCGAATGCCCTGTCGGTACCCAACGAGCAAATCAAACTGGTCGCCATGGCCGATGTGTTTCCATCCAAGCTCAGCGCAAGTTACAACGGTTTGTCGAAGACGTTTACCGAAAAAGTCAATGTGCCCGAAGAGCGAAAGTACATCGGCTTTGACGGTTACAAACAGGCGATGGATGCGCTCAATCCAGGTGATGTGGTTGTGTTGTCCACGCCGCCCGCTTTCCGTTGGGTGCAATACACCTACGCCATCGAGCGCGGATTGAACGTGTTCATGGAAAAGCCAGTCACTGTCGATGGCCCCACCAGCAAACGTATGTTGGAACTTAACAAGCAGGCCCAAGCCAAGAACTTGAAAGTCGCCGTGGGACTCATGTGTCGACACTGCGAAGCCCGTGGCGAATTGTTCCAACGTATCCGCGATGGTGAAATTGGCGAGATCCTCATGCTCCGCGCCTACCGCATGGCCGGCCCGACGGGCTCGGCAGCCGTGTTGCCCAAACCAAAGAACGAGGATATGTCGGAACTGCTCTATCAGATTAATAACTTCCATGGATTTCTGTGGGCCAGCGGCGGCGCGTTCAGCGACTTCCTGATCCACAACATCGATGAGTGCTGCTGGATGAAAGACGCTTGGCCTGTCGAGGCCAAAGCGGCCGGTGGGCGGCACTATCGCGGCGAGATGGTCGACCAAAATTTCGACAACTACTCGGTCGAATATACGTTTGCCGATGGCACCAAGTTGTTCCTGGGTGGACGTACCCAGCCAGGTTGTTTTCAAGAGTTCGCGAGCTTTGCCCACGGATCGAAAAGCTGCGCCACCATTTCTTCAAAGTCTCACTCGCCCGCTCGCTGCAAGATTTACACGGGGCAAGAGTTCACCAAGAGTCAGGTGGCTTGGGAGTTTGGCCCCGACGAGCAGAATCCGTATCAGCTCGAATGGAACGACTTTATGAATGCCATCCGCGAAGACAAGCCCTACAACGAAGTGGAGCGCGGAGTCATGGCCAGCGCCGTCACTTCGATGGGCCGCATGGCCGCGCATACAGGGCAAGTCGTAACGCTCGATGATTTGATGAATTGCGAGCACGAGTTCGCGCCAGGTATCGACAAGCTGACGCTAGAAAGCGCTGCACCGATCACAGCCGACGCCGAAGGAAAATATCCCATCCCCATGCCCGGCCTCGTCGTCGACCGCGAGTACGCCTAGCCGAGTTCGCTGAGCGCGTCAGGAAAAATTGACTAGGCATCACAACGCGAAGTAATTTTTCAACAACGGCTGCTCCGCCCGATCAGCCGTTCTTAAAAGTCCACCTATTTCAATGCGACCTCGATTACCGCACCAGGCGTGCCGACAGACCTAGCGGAAAAACCATAGTTGAACACGGGGGATTGAGATCAGACTCGTACCTCGCTGCGCTTTGTCTTGAATAATAGTTGTTGGTCATTCGCCACTACCGATATCTCGTTCGTCTAATATTCGAGCGCCATGAAACACTGTGAGAATGTCGACTCTGCGATCGGACACACGATAGATGATACGGTAGTTACCTTGAAGCACCTCGCGTAAGTCCTCGCGACCGAGTTCTGGAACGACCGCGCCGGAATAGGGAAATTGTTTCAGACGACCGACGGACAGACGCAGATTGCGAACGTAAGCAATCGCCGTCGCGGGGGCGTCACGCGCAATATGAGCACGAACAGCCCGTAGGTCTTCGCGGGATTGGCGCGTCCAGTAAATCTTACTGGGCATCTTCGGCCTCGAGTTCGTCCATGAACATATCGTGCTCGATTACGTCACCAGCATCGGCTTGAGCGAGGCCAAGTTCAATTTTGCGAAGCAGGTATAGTCGGTCAATAACGTCGTCTAGCGAGACGTCATCATGCAACGATTGGATTAGTGAGATAACCTTCTCTTTGGTTGTCACGATTGAGCCTCTGGTTTAAGTCCGCCAATGGATTTCCGTTTGGCGGTCCGGACATGTGAACCGAAAAACGAACGAACGTGGCCGTCCCTGTTGATTCTACCAGCGGACGAAACGTTGCCAACGATAACGCAAGAGGGCAGGGGAGACCCAACTCTGAGCGTTAAGGTGAGGTGTACAGGGTAGGGTTTTTCGGCAGCACAGGGGAACTGACTTTTGTGCCAATTGCTGGGCTGCCACCCGCAGGAGCGGGGGAGAACTGTTGGACTAGCCAAGATTAGCCTAGAGGGGGAGAATAACTGAGAATGAAATGAACTCACTAACCGAGACCTCCGCAGACCGAGACCCCCTCCAGTGGATCGACGATTCTTTACATGGCTGATGCTGACGACGGCGCTTTGCTTCTTTTACCTCAGTATGCGCCAACAACAGCAACTGGCCCCCAAACCGGTTGCCAAACCGCCTGCACCCAATGCAGATCCGCTCTTGAGAGCACCTGGACAAGCCGATCCGCTGCTTGATGGTGTAAAAGATGCGGCTCCAGCCGTGGCTGAGATTAGCGCTTCGGAACGACCCGCTTTTGACGCAACAGCAATTACGATCGGGGATCCCAGCCAAGGCTATAAGCTACAGGTCACCCTAACGTCGCGCGGAGGGGGCGTTGAACAAGCCGAATTGGTCGAGCGCACCAAAGATGGCAAGTACCGCTTTCGCGCACTGGAGCACGACGGGGGGTATCTGGGATATTTGGGGCTGGCCGAGACGACCACCGGCCTACGAATTCGGACGGTACCCGCCGATTCGCCCGCGTCGGCTGCCAAGGGTGCGGCTGGAGCTCTTCAGGTCGGCGATGTGCTGGTCGAGCTCGACGGAAAGTCGACCAGCTCGCGAGCGGGATTAGAAGAAATTCTCAGCCATACCAAACCAGGTGAGACTGCTGAACTGTCCATCGAAAGAGAACTTGACGGCACACCACAGCGGCTGAAAGCCTCGGTGGTACTTTCGGAAGCTCCGCTGGATCCTATTCGGCAGTTCCCGGGCAGCTCGGAATTGGTGGTTGGCAACATCCTGCGGCCTAGCTTATTGACGACGCTAGGTTCGATGGGTGGCACACAGATTCCGATGGGCGAATTTGCATTGCCCGCGCTGGCAGAGACGCTTGATATGGACTGGGAGACAGTTCCAATGGACGTCGATGGCGGTCAAGGTGTCGAATTTCGCCTACCGCTAGACAGCTTTCTGGCTGAAACGGGTCGGCCGGCACAACTGGATTTGGTCAAGCGTTATCGGCTTTATCCGGCTAGCGAGACAAACGATGGTTACCTGCTGGACCTGGAAACAGTGGTGGTCAATCGCAATGAGAAATCGGTGATGGTCTCGTTGCGTCAGGAAGGCCTTTCCGGACTAACGCTCGAAGGCTGGTGGTACTCGGTAAAGATCAGCCCGCATATGTTTGCGGGGGCAGGGCAGAGGGATGTGATTTACGACACGGCGGCAGTCGGACATTCCATAGCGACAACGCGAAGTGTGGTCGACAGGGCCAAGAAAACGCTGGCCGATGGACAAGGTGTCCGACCTGCTGGCTTGCCGCAGGGTATGCCCACAGTGCTGCTGTCCGAGAGCGAGCCCGCCGATGCCCGCAAGCTCAATTACATCGGGATTGACGCTCCGTATTTCACCGCCGCCATCCTGCCGCATCCTCAAAAAGACCCCGAAGCGCTGACTAATCTGCGGGGTGCGACGGCGTTTTCCGTGGCAGCACCCGACAAGATCGACAAGGCTCAATTACAAGCCACCAACACCTCGTTTTCGTTCGATACGCAGGAAAGCGAGATTCTACCCGGAGGCGAACTGTCGCGGAATTACCAAGTATTTATCGGGCCCAAAGACACCGCCGTCCTGGCCACTCACAAACTCGATTTAGCGATCGAATACGGTTGGTTCCCGTTGATTGCCAAACCCTTATCGGCCATCTTGCACTTCTTTCACGCGATCGTAGGCAACTACGGTCTTGCCATCGTAATGCTAACGGTCTTGGTGCGCGGTGGCATGTTTCCGCTGGGGCGTAAAGCGGCCATCAACGCGCACAAAATGCAGGAATTGCAGCCCGAGCTCAAACGCATCAACGAACTGAATAAGGACAACATGGAGAAGCGTGCTAAGGCGATGCAGGATCTGTACGCCAAGCACAACTTCAAACCCCTGGCGGGTTGTTTGCCCATGTTTATTCAATTGCCCATTTTCATTGGACTGTATCGCTGCCTCAGTGTCGACATCTCACTGCGCCAGGCTCCGCTGATTCCGGGGGCTTCCTGGGCGTCCAATTTGGCCGGTCCCGACCAGCTATTGAACTGGAGTAGCTGGATGCCGGAATTTATCGCCGGCCGCGGCACGGGCTGGCTCGGCCCCTACTTCAACATCCTGCCGCTGGTAACGGTGGCGTTGTTTTTGCTCCAGCAAAAGATGTTGATGCCCAAAGCGACCGACGAGCAAACGCGCATGACGCAGAACATGATGCAAATCATGACCATATTTATGGGTGTGCTGTTTTTTAAGGTTCCTAGCGGGCTGTGCATCTATTTCATTACTTCCAGCGCCTGGTCGCTGGTAGAGCGGAAGCTGGTCAAGCGGATGATGCCTCCGCCGAGCGCGCCGGGTCAGTCATCCAGCAGCCCGCCGGAAGCGGGCAGCAATAGTCCCAAAGACGGTAACAACTCGGGTGGCCCCGTGCGGACCAATCCCAAGGATCGACGCAAGGGACAGGACTCCCCTCAGTCGAAACCGATCGGACGCTTGCAGGAGCTCAAGCAAATGCTCGACAAACCGGCCGTCAAATCTGCCACACAGCGCGGAACCAAAAAAGAACGTAAGCGCCGCGGCTAACGATCCGAGCCAGCAGGATTTAACAAATTTACCGTACCCAGAGTCTCCGGACTTCGGTTCCTATCGTCGCCGGAGTGGCCAGACTTCGGGTCTTGCCGTAACCGGAGTCGCCAGACTTTTGGTCCTGAGGTCTGAAGTCGGGCGACTAGCTACGCCATGTAGCATGAATCGCTGGTCGCCTTTAAGCGAGTGGACTCTACTTTGATAAGTCTGTTTGAGCTGCTGAAGATTGGCGTGGGGCCTAGTAGTTCGCATACGGTGGGGCCCATGCTGGCGGCACTGCAATTCGCAAGCGAACTGAAGAGCAGGCTACCTCCTGAGCGAGTGGCGCGCATCGAAGTGGAACTGTTTGGCAGTCTGGCGCTGACTGGGTTCGGGCATCGCACCGACCGCGCGATCATCGCCGGACTATCGGGCCAGCACCCGCGAACGGTGGATCCCGATAGCATCGAACCGCTGTACTTGCGGGTCGAGTCGAGCGGCAAGTTGGGTTGGCTGGGCGATCACCCGATCGAATTTGTCATGGTCCGGGATCTTCTGTTCAATCGCACGACGTTCTTGCCCCAACATCCCAATGGCATCCGCTGTACGGCACTGTCGGCTGAGGGCAACGTGGTATTCCAGCAGGAGTACTTTTCGATTGGTGGCGGATTTGTGCTCGATGCCAGCCAAATGGCTAGGAGCTTGGACGAAGGCGAGTCCGATCCGGCGGCTGCGGGCAATCTTGTTTTGCCGTTTCCATTTCGATCCGCTGAAGAGCTGCTGTCGCTGTGTGGCACGCACGGTTTGGCGATCGCGGAAATTGTCCAGCGCAATGAGATTTGTTTTCGTGAAAGTGCCGAAATCGAGCAGGGCTTGGACGAGATTTGGGCGGTGATGCGGGCCTGCATTGCCGCGGGCTGCGACATCGATGGGAATTTGCCTAGCGACAGCGTATTACCCGGTGGGCTGGGGATCCGCAGGCGCGCGCCGAAAATTTACCGTAAACTCATTCAGGAACAGGCTTTAGACGACCTGGACGGCACGGTCAGCTCCGACCCGCTGCGACGCATGGACTGGGTGAACATGTTCGCCCTGGCGGTCAACGAACAAAATGCGGCAGGCGGGCGAGTGGTTACGGCTCCGACCAATGGGGCAGCGGGCGTCATTCCGGCCGTTTGCGCTTATTACGAACGATTTGTGCCAGGGGCAAACCGCGATGGCATTCACGAATTTTTGAAGACGGCTGCCGCCATAGGTATGCTCTACAAGCGCAACGCTTCGCTGTCTGCGGCGGAAATGGGGTGTCAGGGTGAAGTGGGCGTTGCCTGTTCGATGGCCGCTGCGGGCCTAGCAGCCGTCATGGGAGGCACGCCAGCACAGGTCGAGAATGCGGCGGAGATTGGCATGGAGCACAATTTGGGGCTGACCTGCGATCCAGTTGCAGGACTTGTCCAAGTTCCTTGCATCGAGCGAAACACCATGGGCGCCGTCAAGGCCATCAACGCTGCTCGCTTGGCAGTGCTGTACGGCGATGGCCAGCATCGTGTTTCGCTGGACAAAGTCATTGAGACCATGCGGCAAACGGGCGTCGATATGCAGAGCAAATATAAAGAAACCAGCCTTGGTGGCTTGGCCGTCAATGTTACCGTTTGCTAGTCCCGCTGTTTAAATTCCGTATTGGGCCGTACTGGCGGCTGGTCGCCGCAGTGCGCCAGCTACGATGAGGACGCCCAGCGTGGCGGTGTGCATGAGCCAGCAGGCATCGTTGATGGAAACTGTGCGCAGCGTCACGACGGAAACCATTAGCAGCGTGCCGAAATAGAGCACCTGAGTCGCGTAGCACTCTTCCTCGGCACGTTGCGAAAACAATGCGGCGATGGCCCACAGGGCCAGCGCTGGGACAATCAGGGCGGAGCAGTTAACGACGGTGATAATGACGGGTTCCATCCATGGTTCCTTGGCATTTTAGTGTGAAGTAGCGGCGGGTTTCGCGTCCTGTTTTTCGCGGGCATTCGCGACTCTCAGTGATACCAAAAAGACGGAACGAGTCGACATATCAAACTTGAGTCCAACTGTGAAAAAAGAGGCTTTTCAAAAAAATTAGTGGGTATTCAAGCGATTCATGAACCAAGTTAGTTAGGTTTTCAAAGGTATGGCAGGGTAAAAAGAATGGCTTCAAGCGAAAATCATTCAGCTCTCAGCCCTACGAAAAAACGGTCGGCAATGGTTGCCGACCGTCATTGAATTTTCGAGCACCAATTGACTTCGAGCACCAATTGACTTCGAGCACCAATTGACGCTGCGGAGCCGCAGCGTTTCTTAGGGCCAGTGAGGCGCTCTAGAGGCTATTTCACCATGGCTTCAATGACACCGTCCAGTTCGGTCCAATGCACGCCTGTTTTGACAACTTTACCTTGCTTATCGACGACCACGTTGAAGGGTAGCGTCAAGATGCCGTAGCTGATTGCCAAGTTGCTTTCCAGTCCGCCCGCGTCGTGGATATGAGCCCAATCGTAGCGGTTTTGTTTGAGGAATTCTTTGGCGATCGCCGGTTCGTTATCGAAATTGAGTCCAACGATTTTGAGCTTGGTTTTGGCGTACTTGGATCGCAGTTCGTTGAGGGCTCGCATCTCAGCTTTGCAGCCTTCGCACCAACTGGCCCAGCAGTGGTAAACCACTGGCCCACCGAGACAATCGGCGGACGAGAACGGTTTG
>JBGSJL010000258.1:0-2890 GCA_041741955.1 Pirellulaceae bacterium
GGAATCGAACCATCGTTTCCTGTTTGTAGGACAGGAGTCGTTGCCGTTGGACCACAGGACTGAAATCGATCGAAAGCACGTCCCCAAGGATTTGAACCCTGACTAACTGGTTTGGAATCAGCAGTGCTACCGTTACACCAGAGACGTTTCAGAAGCGGAAGCCGTGAGACTCGCACTCACAAGCGGTTTGATCCGCCACCTGTTTTCAAGACAGGCTCCTCATCCGGCCGGATGACTTCCAAGTTACCAAGCTGCGAGAGCTGGAATCGAACCAGCGACCTCCTGATTCAGAGTCAGGCATCACTACCAACAGCAACTACCTCGCAGTGACTGTTTGCATATTCACGGTGAATACAAGCACGGGCGGAAGGTATCGAACCTACATACCCCTGCTTCAAAGGCAGCCGCCTTACCGTTGGGCCACACCGGATTGAATTATCAAAGCGCCCAGCGGGAGTCGAACCCGCACTTCCACCATGGCAAGACAGCAGGCAGCCGCTACATCATGGGCGCTTAAAATGCATCACACCAAATTGTCAAAGATCAGTTTGTTTGTTCGAAAAAGCACCGAGCCGGAATTGAACCCGCATCACCTTCTTACGACGGAGGTATCTTGCCGTTAGACGATCAGTGCCTATTTCGTTTCAGTGGGATCGGTGAGAATCGAATTCACATCGTTCGGTTTAAGAGACCGATGCATTGCCTCGTCTGCCACAATCCCATGTCAGTTGTGAGTCTTGAGTCACGAGTCTTGAGTTTTCATGCTCAGGACTCATCCCTCAGGACTCAAGTCCTCTCTAATCGGCGTGGCGGGAATTGAACCCGCGACCGTCGCCTTATAAGGACGCCGCTCTCACCCCTGAGCTACACGCCGTGGTAGCGATGGGGCCGGAGAGGATCGAACTCTCACCAAACGGATTAAAAGTCCGTTATGCTGCCGGTTACACCACAGCCCCGATGTTCAATCGCGGCTATGCGTTTCAATTGAGCGTGCATGTGTCTGTACCTGATTCCTGCAACCTGTTACCTAGTTCAAAGTGGTAGCCCCGAGTATCGAACCTGGCGCAACCCGCGTATCAGGCGGATTTGGGCGACCAGCCCTCGACTACCGTTCTCAAATTCAAAAAGTCGGACACCTGAGAGTCGAACTCAGATCCTCCTGCTCCCAAAGCAGGCGTGCTTCCATCTGCACCTCTGTCCGATGTTGTGTTGCCGCTTCCGTCGGCGCGTATCTTCCTTGTCAGTGGGCCGGGAGGCGCTCGAATCCTCGTCTGCGGTTCTTCAGACCGCTGCTAGACCGTCTCAGCTACCAGCCCAAATTGTCATTTGCTGCCCGTTCAATTTGGGCACAAAAAAAAGGCTCGATGTCTGCGTGACACCGAGCCTTCATGAAGAAGTCGTTCGTTAATGAAAGCGAGTGTCACATCAGACGCGAATACGCCGGGGCATTATCTGTATTCAACGGACAGCATGGATTGCTGGGGCCGCCGAAGAGATTGCCTTCACGTATCTGTTCGAGTCGATCGGTTTGAAATTGCATTTGTAAAAACATCAGAAAGCTCGTTACTCGCTCGTCTGTGAATGTGACTTGTGTGTGCTGAGAAATAGACTCTCTCACGATCGGATGGTTCGCAAAAATGTCAGCTTCCGCAAAAACATTCTTTGGGGACAATACATCGCACGAACATGAAACAACGCGAACCCAACAAAGTACTCAGACGATGAGCAATGTCGAAAACTTTCTTGCAGCGAAAACCTACGCCGTCGCTGGCGCATCGAACCGACCGCACAAGTACGGCAATAAGGTCTTCCGCGCACTCGTAGAATCCGGTCGCGAGACCTAGCCGCTCAACCCCGTCCTTGAAGAAATCGAAGGCCACCGTGCTGGTAAGTTAGCCACTTACAAAAGATGCTGGCGAACAGCGTCTGAAGCTTCCATGTTTTCACTTCGCAACCGCGCAACTTCGCTCTGGAGATCGCTGATTTTTTTCTTCAGCGCTGTGATCGTTGACTCGACGACGTCAGCCGGCAATCGACGGTGGATGTGTTGAGGGCAGTTAGCGTCCCACGCCTCGACATGGAACAGAACAGCGCGTTCAACCTTGCCAGCGTATTGAGGATCACGAAGCCGACTATTCAGCTCTTCGTCTCCTTCAATCACTTCTGCGCGACCCCACAACTTGATTCGCTGCCTGTTGACGTAATCCATCAGAAAGATGAAAGCTTTCGGGTTCTCGGACAAGTTGCCCAGCGTGATGTACTGGCGGTTGCCACCGAAGTCGGCAAATCCCAGCGTTTGTTCATCGATGGCGTTGAGAAATCCAGAAGGTCCACCGCGGTACTGAATGTATGGCTGCCCCTCCGCGTTTGCCGTTCCGAGATAGAACATGTCGAGCTGCTCAAGGAAACTCGCGAGGTCCGATGTGATCTTAGTCTGCCAGCCACCATGTGATTCCATACGGGCATAACTCGATCGAGACCCTTTTGATGTCTGAATCGCCTTGACGGCGGGTGAGAATGCGATGTTGCTGGAAGGCGTTGACATGATAGAGACCACACGGTGATTTTTGGAGTGACGGTTGGTAAAGCACTCGCTCGTCTCGGTCGAGCGAGTGCAAGCTTTTGCAACGGCTATTCTGCGAGCGTCTTGTCAAGAAAAGCATGCATCAGTCCGGCGATTTCAGCTCCATTGGATTCGAGCGCAAAGTGTCCGGCATCGAGGAGGTGGAACTCGAGGTTTTTGATATCTCGCTTGTACGGTTCGGCGCCGGCGGCGGGAAATATCTGGTCATGTTCACCCCAGACGATCAACATCGGCGGTTGATGCTTGCGAAAGTACTCCTGCCATTTCGGATACAGCTCAGGGTTGCTGCCGTAACTCAGAAACAAG